>JAZUKJ010000091.1:0-32715 GCA_045643225.1 Treponema sp.
AGCTAAGGGGATGCTATGAATCAAAATAATGATACAACAAATGTTTTAAATGATGCGTCTTATATTTATGCGGTTGAGCATATAGTTGGATCTTGGCATCAGTATGATTTTACATTGGCTGCCAAGGGATATGGTTGGGAATATATTCTTTCTTCTGCCAAGTATATGATTGAGGCTGATTTATGTAATATTGGAACAATCAGTGTAACACCATTAATAGGTTCTCAAACAAAAGAATATGTAGGTGATTATAAAGCAAATGGTGAAGACATAAGCTTAATTGCTGAACTTAAAAACGAAGCAAGTATGTTAGGCATTGGAGGTATGAGTAAGGCCTTGGGAGGGATGCCACTTAAAATTGTTTGGATAAACCAGACTAATTTGATAAGGATTATGACACCAGCAGATGATGTAGAGTTTATGATACGTTATATGGAAACTGTCATAAGACGAAGCTTTGGAACAGTAGAAGCTTTAAAAAGGGGAAATACTTTCATAGAACGTATCGGAGAATAAATTCCGATTTTATGAATAAAGGAGATTGTTTGATGAAAGAGAAGATTCGTAAATATATACTGCCAGTAGTGATGCTTATTATTTTTGAAACTGTGGCGATATCCTTGTGGTTATCTAAAAATAATATTTTCTACTTGTTTAATTTTAGCTATATAGGTATTTCAATTGCTTTAGGAATAGGGCTGATGATAGCTAAGAATAAAAACGGAAGGCGTGTGACGCAGTTCTTAGTTGGAATGTACATGCTGATTTATTTAGGTATTATTGGCAATGAAAATATGCAGATAGAGGGATTTTGGTATTATCTGTTCACTGGAGTTTTTGAAGCCGCAACCATTCATTATGCTGTCGCAAAAATATTTGGACCATTGGTGTTTGGGAGAGGCTGGTGTGGTTATGCTTGCTGGACCGCAATGATACTCGACTTTCTTCCATACAAGGAACCACGTAGTCATGAAAGAAAAAAAATAGGTTGGTTAAGATATGTCCTGTTTGTTATTTCTCTTATATTTGTATCCGCTTTGTTTTTGGCAAAAGTAGGAAATATCGAGAGGATAATGTTTGTTGCATTTATTGTCGGAAATGTATTGTATTATATGGCAGGAATCATACTGGCAATTGCGTTCAAAGATAACAGGGCCTTCTGTAAATATTTGTGCCCCATTACAGTGTTTCTAAAGCCGATGAGTTATTTTGCATTGCTCAGGGTAAAGTGCAATAAGGATAAATGCGTTTCCTGTGGTAAATGTAAAAAGGTTTGTCCAATGGATGTTGATGTTACTGATAATTCAAGAAAGCGTAAAAATGGAACGGAATGTATTTTATGCTTTGAGTGTAAAAGAAATTGTCCAAAGGGTGCATTATAATGGGGGAAATATGAATGAGGTAAACAAGACGCTTTATATACCGTTATATGGTAAAGCCGAAGTGAGTAAAAAAAAGATAATTATTGATGACCCTCATGCTGAGAAAATATGGGAATCAGAAAGTTTCAAGGTAACTGGAAAGGCAAAATCAAAATGGCTCACCTATAATATGGCAATGCGGGCACGAATCTTTGATGACTGGGTTTGTGACATGATTCAAAAAAATCCAAATGCAATTATACTGCATGTCGGGTGCGGCCTGGACAGTAGATTTTTAAGGATGACTGAAAAATATCAAACCTGGATAGATGCAGATTTTCCCGATGTTATTGATATAAGAAAAAAGTATTATTCAGAAAATGAAAATTATAAGATGCTCCCATTTAATGCGACGGAACCTGAAAAGCTTGGGCAATTTCCAGATAATGAATGCGCGATTATTGTTTTTGAGGGAATCAGCATGTATTTGAAAAACAGCGAGCTAAATAATTTTTTTGCGGCACTTGAAAAAAAATACAAGAAGATTCATGTGTTGATGGATGTGTACACCGTTTTTGGTGCAAAAGCATCCAAATATAAAAACCCAATCAACAATGTTGGTGTGACTACGGTTTGGGGAATAGATAATGTTGAGGATGTTCTGAAAGAAACTAATCTGAAATGCAAAAAAGAACATTCCCTGACACCAGCGAAACTTGTTGACGAACTGACCGGATTTGAAAAACGATTTTTTAAAATCCTGTTTACCGGTTCACTTTATAGAAAAATTTACAGGCTTTACGAATTGGAAAACTAATCAATTTTGATTCCCATGGATGGTGCGAATTCTTTATCAACTGCACATTCTTATTTTTTATGTATGGGGGGAATATGCTTACGCATGTTGGTACAAAAACAATTGATACGGAAAGATTAATCCTTCGCCGTTTTGAGTATTCCGATATTGATTCAATGCTGCGCAACTGGATTGCAGATGAACAGACTCAATGGGACTATGGAGAACCGTTTTATCCTACCGCTGATGATGTACGTAACTTGTTTGATACAAAATATATAGTTTCTTATTCAAAAGAAGATTATTATAGATGGGCGGTCATTGAAAAAAAATCTGGTGAATGTATTGGACAGATTGCTTTTTTCCTGGTTGATACCAATAATCAGCATGGTGAAATTGAATATGTTATTGGACCGGCATTTCAGGGTAAGGGGTATGCCACAGAGATGACAAAGGCCGTTATTAAATTTGGATTTGAGGAAATCAACTTTCATAGAATTGAAATAGACTGCCGCACAGTAAACGAAGCTTCCCGTCGGGTCATTGAAAAATGTGGACTTAAATATGAAGGAACCTTCCGGGACTTCTTCTGGAGAAAAGACCATTTTGAAGGACGGTGCGTTTATTCTATTCTCAAGAACGAATATGAAATCAACAAATAAAAAATTGTTTTCAGTCATTCTCAAATTAAAACTTAACAATCAACAGAGGAGCATGTGGAATGAACAACAAAATATCTAAAATCGGTGCAATAATAGTTACTGTGTGTGTAGCTCTTTTTGCTATACTTTTGGGAAATTCTAAATTTGGAAGCTACTTTGTCTGTATATTTCTTGCATTAGGTTATCTGATGATGATTGCCGGGTATCATCACGAAAGTGCTGATGACAGAAAAGTTGCCGCCAATGTTGGATTGGTATTTGGAAGCATATACGCGGTACTAATTTTATTGGTCTATTTTGCCCAGACAACAGCGGTGCGGACTGATTCATTAAACGAGCAGGCAATAAGGATTCTGGATTATTCAAGAGGCGGCCTGCTTTTTAGTTATGATTTGCTTGGATATGGAATGATGGCGTTATCAACATTCTTTTTCGGATTAACAATCAAACCCAAAAATAAGGAAGACAAATGGTTGAAATGGCTTATGTTAATTCACGGAGTATTTTTCTTTGGATGCTTGATTATGCCAATGAC
The DNA here is from genome assembly GCA_045643225.1 of Treponema sp. Lineage (GTDB taxonomy): Bacteria > Spirochaetota > Spirochaetia > Treponematales > Treponemataceae > Treponema_D. The sequence goes on from JAZUKJ010000091.1 coordinate 3,355, forward strand.
TGGAGTGTTCAGCGCTTCCATGTCTGAGGGTGCGGATAGCATCGGAGGAATTATAGCACTTAAATTTTGGTGTGCATATTTCTTGCAGATTGGCATACTTTCGGTGCGCCATTTTAAATCAACAGATTCAGCATCTTGAAAATTTATTTTAGTCGAATGGACTTGAATTTTTTTGCAATAAGATTAGCCCTGTGGAAAATATATGGATATAGGCAGCTGTTTGAATCTGGAGTAGAAAAGCAGAAAATGAAAAAGAAAACTGTAATTCCGGTTATTGCAATAATTGCTTTGGTAATTTTGTCGACAGGATATTATTTTATGCCAAGGACATTTGGTAAAAATATAAATCCATCCGAGGTGAATCATATTAATGTGTTTGACGGCAATACCGGGACAGGTTTTACGATTACAAATCCGGAAGACATCAAATACATTGTTGAGAATATTCAAAATCACCCTATGAAAAAAAATGGTGTCTCACTTGGAAAAATGGGATACAGTTTTAAGATTAGTTATGTTGATGGCAATGACAAAGATATTATTTCTGTATTCATTCTCAACAGTGATAATTTAATTCGTAAAGATCCATTCTTTTATGCATGTGACGGCGGATTATGTTTTGACTATATAAGAGATTGTGAAGAAATATATAAAACAAATATAACAGATGTGAGTTTAAGGGAATCTAAAAACATAGCCTTTTAAGGGACCCTATAGGATTATCAGCTGTTAAAGCAAATGGAGAATCAGAAAATGAAATGTGAAAATCTTGAACAGGTCAGAGAAAATATTGATAGGATTGATAATGAGATAATTAAACTCATTGCTGAAAGAGGAACCTACGTTGTTCAGGCTTCCGCTTTTAAGAAAAATGAAGAAGGTGTAAGGGATACAGGACGTGTTGAAAAGGTGATAGCAAAGGTCAGGACTAAAGCGGAAGAATATGGCGCAAATCCGGATATGGTAGAGGCCCTTTACAGAGAAATGATTTCTAGATTTGTAAGTATGGAAATGAAGGAATTCAACGAAAGAATTGGTCAGTAATGCCACATGTTACAATAAAATCGCAGTCAATGAGTGTAGGATAAAGATCTCCTAAATGGTGAGTCCTTTATATGCCAGAAGTTTTTATAGGGAATTAAAATGAAAATAAAATATTTTATTATAGGAATAATTAGTTTAATAATATTTGGACTGGTGCTACCACAACCAATACAGGCATTGTTTGTGTATACTCCGCTAAAAGTTTTTTTTGATAGCCATTTGATATTATTGTGCATTCTTGTTGGTGCCGTTCAGGGTGTGTCAGAAGAGTGTGGCTATTATTTTATCATGAAGAAAATATATGAAAAGGATGGAAATGAAATTTTACCTTTTTGGTTTGGTTTAGGAAGAGGAGTTTTTCATACGATTTTCGATATATGCAGCGTAGTGTTTTCAATGACAAGTTTTGGCAGTGGCATGGTTGCTGTTATTTCCAGACTGGTAGCTTTAGGTGCTTTGCTGGTTTTGACGAATCTGGATTTTATTGCTTTTAAAAATAAAAAAATCTTTATTCTTGTAATAAGCATCCTTTTGCATTTAGTCATGAATGGTATAATTTATGCAAATGAATTGGAACTGCTGCATTTTTCAGATTCCCTATTCATATTGGGATATTCTGTGTTTGTGATTGTTTTGGGTAGCGCAATACTTAAACTAAATAAATGGACTTTGAAAAAAAGTTGATTTCGGAAATTGATATTTCCTCATCAACTTTTTATATAAGGGGGATTTATGGCTGGAATGGGTGGAGGACGAAATTCTTTAGGGCCCAGAGGATTTTTGACTGAAGAAGAAAAAAAGAATGTTCCCAAAGTAACTAAAAAACTTTTGTTTAGAATAATTTCATATATGAAACCTTATCGCCTTCAGTTTTGCTTTGTTTTGATTGCAATCATTCTTTCGGCATCGATAGGTCTTTTCCCATCTATCATTACTGGCAAAATAGTGGACCAGGCTTTAATAGGAAGCGACCTGGGACTTCTCATCAAACTTCTTTTGATGGCTTTTTGCACATTGTTTGTCAGTCAGCTGATTGGAATGTTGGAAAGCTATATTAATTCCTGGATTTCTCAGCGAATAATTTTCGATATGAAAAACCAGATGTATAATCACCTGCAGCATATGCCGCATTCTTTTTTTACCACTGAAAAACAGGGCGATATCATAACCAGGATGAACACTGATATCAGCGGAGTAAGTACTGTTATAAGCGGAACTTTATCAAGCATAGTTAGTAATATCGCTACGGTAATAACAACGCTGGTGGCTTTATTTTCAATGGACTGGAAGCTGGCCGTTGTAGGTATAGCAATCATTCCGTTGCTAATACTTCCAACAAAAAGTGCTGGAAAAAAACGATGGGAACTTCTATCAAAAAGTCAGGAAAAAACAGATGAACTTAATCAGGTTATCAACGAAACTCTCTCAGTAAGTGGCTCCATGCTTGTAAAAATATTTACAAGGGAAAAGATGGAATACGAAAAGTTTGTAAAGGTTAATGAAGAGGTTACAGATATCTCTCTCAAAGAAAAACGTTCCGGTAAATGGTTTGGCGTAGTAATGGGTATGTTTGGACAGGTTGGTCCGCTGCTAATATATTTTGTTGGCGGTTTCCTGATTATCCGGGGCATAGATTCAACACTTACGGTTGGTGCTATTACCGCAACAGTTGCGTTGGTTAACAGATTGTATAGGCCGGTAGAATCTCTTTTAAATATACAAGTGGATTTTACTCGGTCCCTTGCTCTATTTACTCGCATTTTTGATTATTTTGATAGAGAGAATACGATTGTTTCTCCAAAGGATGGTAAAAAGCCTGATGTCGAAATGCAGCCAATTGAATATCAGCATGTCAAGTTTAGCTATAATGCTGAAAAGGAATTGTTGACGGATATCAATTTTACTGTTCCAGGTGGAAAGATGTATGCCATTGTAGGTCCATCAGGTTCGGGAAAGTCGACAATCGTAAATCTGGTGCCACGCCTTTACGATGTTATTTCTGGAAGTGTCAAGATAGCGGGAGTCGATGTTCGGGATTTTGATATCAGCTATCTAAGAAGCCAGATTGGAGTGGTTACGCAGGAAACGTATTTGTTTAATGGAACGATTCTTGATAATCTAAAATATGCCCGGGAAGATGCAACAATGGATGAAATCGAAAAAGCATGCCGTGTTGCAAATATTCATGATTTTATTATTGGTTTGCCTGATGGATACAACACAGAAGTTGGTAACAGAGGACTAAAGCTTTCGGGAGGAGAGAAACAGCGAATCTCAATTGCAAGAGTAATACTAAAAGATCCTAAGATATTGATACTTGATGAGGCTACAAGTGCGCTGGATTCCATTTCAGAAAATGCAATTAAAGATGCGCTTGAGGCACTGATGGTGGGAAGGACAAGTATTGTTATTGCCCACAGACTTTCAACAATCCTTAAAGCGGATTCGATTTTGGTTGTAAAGGATGGAGTCATAGCTCAGCAAGGCACTCATGAGGAACTCCTTGCGCTTGAAGGTATATATCGAAGGCTTTATGAGACACAGTTCAGGCAGGCAATAGATAGCGAAAAGGACAATGCCTTAAAGATTGATGTAAAAACTTTATCAAGCGAGTATGATGTACGTAAGATAACCGAAAGCGATATCACGGATGTATATAAATTGTGCAAGTCCAATAAGCATTTTTATCGATACTTGGGACGGGTGGCCACTAAAGAGAGCCTAACGGAAGTGCTTAGCAATGTATCATCCGGGGCTGGAGACGGTAAGATTTTTGTTGGATTCTATGACAATGGTAAACTGATTGCCATAGTTGATCTTATTGTAGGATATCCGGAAAGCGATAGAGCGTTTATTGGTTGGTATGTCGTTGATGGAGAGTTGCAGAGAAAAGGAATCGGTTCTCAAATATTTGCAGATATAAGAGCAACACTAAAGTCAATAGGAATCAATGGTATCTCTCTTGGGTGCGTTAAGGAAAATGAGATTGCTATGGCATTCTGGCAGGGATTAGGTTTTAAGGCGTCTCAGGATGAAAAGCAGATTGGTAAGCATACGGTGGTGACTTATGAAAGAACCATTTGATGAAACCTCTAAAAAGTACTTTTAGAGATGCCCTTGAATGTAATACAGGCAGGTAGCAAATTCCCTGCCTGTTTGTATTTGTGGGAGAAAAATAATGGTTAATCCTCGAGCAAGAGGGGACAGACCCCTGTGGTTTGGGCAAAAAAAAAGACTTCTCCTACGAGAAGTCTTTTTTTTTCTATGAATTCAGTTAGTTGCCAGAAACGATTCTGAAACCGTTAAGGTAATAGCGCTCTGTTGCAGTTGCTGAATTGCGGTTTGTTACACGGCAGACACTGCTTCCGTCTCCGTATGTGCTTGATCTTGAGCCACCACGAAGAACTTTGCCTTTGCCTGTTGCAGGTCCCTTTGTGTTGCGGGATGAACCGTCAACGTAGAATGTTGGTGAGTAGTTGTCCCAGCACCATTCCCAAACGTTTCCGCTCATGTCATAAAGTCCCAATGAGTTTGGAGCTTTTGTTGCAACTTCATGAGTTTCGCCATCGCAGTTGCCTTCGTACCAGGCGACTTCATCAATTGAAGAGCTTCCTGCAAAAAGGAATGACTCTTTGTTTGCGCCACCCTTGGCTGCATATTCCCACTCTGCTTCTGTTGGCAGGCGGTATCCGTTTGCATTGTAATTACAGACAATGTTCTCCGCTCCAACCCAAGTTGATGTATCGGTATTGGCGGACTGGCTGTAGCAAGGTCTCTTTCCCATTGCAACGCTAAGTTTGTTACAGAAAATTATGGCATCAATCCAGCTTACTTTTTCAACAGGAAGCTTTTCTCCAACAAAGTATGAAGGATTCTTTCCAGTTACCTTTTTGTAAAGTTCCTGTGTGACTTCTGTTGCCAACATATCGAAGCTGTCAACTGTTACAGAGTGTGCAGGAAATTCATCATCCTCACCTTCTGATGTTCCCATTGTGAAGGTTCCACCTTTTACGGCAACCATCTGGACCATTGCTTCAAGCTCAGGATCTACTTCGATTTTGTCTTTTGCTCCACTTGCAAATACAGATGTTGTAGCAACAAATGCTGCAAGAATTGCAATAATTTTTTTCATCATTTTCCTCCAAAATAAAAAACGTAGGGCCATAGGCCCCCGTGAGTTTTCCAATGTATATAGGATAGTTTAACATAAGAAAAAATAAAAGAAAAGTGGAATTAATGTGTAGGGGTATTTTTTAATTCGAACTTGCATCCGTGGTACAAGGTTAAAAACTCTGTTTTGTTGTGTACCCCAAGAATCTTGTACAGTTCCAGAATCCTTTGCTTAACCTTGCTTTCCGAAATATTGAATCTTTTGCTTAAGCCAATATATTTTTCACCTTTTGCAAGGAGACTGAGCCATTCAATCTCCTCTTCCGTACAAATTTCCGGTGAAAGGGATATTTGTGAATGTACGTTTTGAATGGAGCTTAGCTGCGGATAAAAATAAATGAACAGGATAATCAGGATAAAACCGATAGCGAATATGTGAAATACTGAAATAACAAAGCTGACGAGGTTTATGGAGAAAATCTGTGAAACTAAACCTGCTATAGGCAAAATGGAAAGAAGTGCAATCTTTAATGGCTTGTGTTTTTGGAAGAAACCAAGCCTGTTCAAAAACAGCATGGACACGAAAATGCAAAGCGCTCCCAGCATGTTGCCTGAATCAAAAAAGTTTCCAACCCCATATACATAGAAAATTATGCTGTAGACCCAAAAATCTATTGGTGTAAAAATCAGGCATACAAATCCCAAAAAAGCAATAGCATTTATGGACATGGCAACATATTTTCTAAATATCAGTTGATAGTGAGAATTTATAATAAAATATTGAAAAATACTGACAATCAAACAGACGAATGTAAAAATGGTTCCTATTATGGCCAGAATCTGCCAACGTTTTCTTTCTTTGCTGTCCAACGGAATATCCCTCTGGTATAAAAGAGCGTCTCTAAAAAATAATTTTTAGATATTCCCAAAAGTTTTTACTTTTATTAAGGGAACCCCGGAAAGTATGGGGATTCCCTATAAACAGCTGATAAATTCTCAATCAGGGAACCTCTAAAAATTGCAATTTTTAGAGATGCCCATTATTTTTAGTGCTTGTCCTCTATAACCTTTATAATTTCACCAATATACATTGTGTGGAAATCATCATTCTTGTAGTTCTGCTTTAGCATCTTTTCTTCAATAAAGCAGTCTGGATCAAATGGCTGTGCGTAAAGTTTTTTGCAGAACAGGACAAGCCTTGCCTGCTTTATCCAAGGGGTTCCGTTCATGTACTGGACATCAAGCTTTGCCGGCTTAAATTTGTCCTCGTCGCGACCGGAGTGGCTTCCGCAATAGTTTAAGGCGTTACGGTATTTGTCAGACAGGATGCTCAACGAAAAGGTGTCCGTGGAATCAATCAATTCCTTTGTAAATCTCTGTGGACGCAGGTAAATGGTTGCGACCGGCTTGTTCCAAAGTTCTCCAAGTCCTCCCCAGCTGGCGGTCATTGTGTTGGCGCGGCCTGTGATGATTTTTCCTTCATCGTCATAAGACTTTGTACATGCAGATACCAACATCCAATCTTTGCTGATTAATTTTATGGCGTTGTCAGAAATTTGCTCCGGCCTGATATCCTTGAACATACGGCACCCCTTTTGAAAAGATTTTATGAAAAAAAAAGTCTGATGCAAAAGAACATCAGACTTAATATGGAGATGACCGGACTTGAACCGGTTACCTCTTGCATGCCATGCAAGCGCTCTAGCCAGGTGAGCTACACCCCCGATAGTTATAATGAAATGATAACAAAATGAAATGTTATGGTCAAGGGGGGGAGTCTGTAAAAAGTCCATATGATACGAAAAAAACGGGAATATCCCATCACGGACAGAATTTAACTAAAACTATAAAAATACTACCAGTCAGTCCGCAACTGCCAAAACCGCTGGCTAGCGTCGCTGCCTTCTTTTCCATATTTTTATAAACATAATTGGGCGAATGTCGAGTTTTCAAATTCAATAAATCATTATGGTAAAAATAACTGCACTTTCGCCGAAAACCTGCCAAAAATATTGCGAGTGCAACAAGTTGCAGGCAATTTTTTGTCAGAGCTTCGGCTACGTTCCGTTTATTTTTACCACTCTTGTATAAATTATAAAAACTCGAAATTGGACCTAATTATTTCCTGTCCATAATGGGATATTCTCGAAAAAAAATAATGGAGATAAAATATTTTTTATGTTTGATTAAACATCGCATTTTCAAAGTTACCTCTAAAAATTGCAATTTTTAGAGGTTCCCTATTGTTTTTAAGCAAGTTTTTTTGTATTTTTTTTATAATGGACGATTTATACAAAGTACTAGGCGTAGAGCGCAATGCCTCTGCGGACGAGATAAAAAAAGCTTACAGGTCTCTTGCTCTAAAGTATCATCCGGATAGAAATCCTGGAGATGCGGTTGCTGAAAAAAAGTTTAAGGAAATTAGCAGCGCGTATTCCGTTTTGTCCGATGAGGATAAACGTCGTCAATATGATTTGTACGGTTCCGGGGCGTCTTCTCAATCCAGCTACAGTAGTTCGTACAATAGTTCTTATAGTACCGGCAGCGGTAATGGTGGCTTTGATTACACTGATAATCCATTCTGGCAGTTCTATAGCACACAGGGCCGCGGTCAGTATCAGGATGAGGAAAAACAGAGTCGGGAACAGCGTACATATACCTGGTTTAGGCAAAAGGAGAGACCTGTTTCAAGAAAGGAGGGCCTTGGAATGCTGGTTTCCGGCGTAATCCAGGGTGGACTTTGTCTGTTGGCGCTCAGGGCTTTGCTTTTGTTCTTCCCGGTCAACATTCTTTTGATTGTTGGTGGAGTGAAGGGATTCTTAAGGGCCGCAAATTCGCTCAAATACATTTTCCAGACAGAAAGCACAGAAAAAAAATAACCGGATTCATGTTGTTTTCCATAAATCCGGTTTCCGTTTGATTATAGGCTGTAAAACAAGTAGTTTAGCGTTCGCGGAAAATTATACGTCCGCGGTTCAGATCATAAGGAGAAAGCTCAACCTTTACTGTGTCACCCGGAACGATTCTGATGTAGTGCTTACGCATCTTTCCACTCAAGTGGGCCAAAATAACGTGTCCACCATTCTGGAGCTCAACACGGAACATTGTATTAGGGAGAGCTTCTTTTACAACACCTTCGACTTCGATAGCTTCATCTTTATTAGCCACAAATTCCTCCAAAATTATTTTACAAAAATAAAATTTCAAAAATGTAAAACTGACAGTCACTGGCTGCCTGATAAAATCTAAAACAAGGGTTCAACAAAATTTGAGCCTCATAAAAGACTTGCGAATTTATTTGCTTTTTTTAAATTCTTATAATAATATGTACAAAATAATTCAAATTGTCAATAAAGAGGATTAGTATGAAAAAAGAGCTTGTCGAAAAACTTAAGGAAAAAATGCTTGCAAAAAGGGATGAGCTTGTTACATCAATTTCCAACAGAAATGCCGAAGTTTCTGAATTGAATACGGATTCAGAACCGGGAGATGAAATAGATGTTGCAGCTTTTGCTGTTGATGGATATCTTTTGAATCAGCTTGGTGCAAGGGATGTGGAGCTTTTGAATCAGATAAATGGCGCATTGAACAGAATCACACAGGGAACTTATGGAGTTTGCCAGGATTGTGGCCAGCCAATTCCAGAACCTCGCCTTTCGTTTATTCCTTGGGCCGCCTATTGTGTTGACTGTCAGACAAAGCATGACAGGATGGGTGACTAAAAAAGATTGGCTGTGTCTATATTTGTGGAAGCCAGCCTCCCATGAAAAAAATCCCTCGGATTGCCGAGGGATTTTTTTGTTTATATTTAGAATCCTACTGACAGGCCTACGGAGGCTTTTAGTCCACCGAGGTTAAAGGATTTGAGGAAGTCTCCTCCGCTGGTTCCAACCAAAAAATTTAGTTCCATTATTCTTGCATTGAGCGTTAATCCCAATGTGTGGATAAAGACTCTGTCTGTGTATTGCGTGCATACACTTGCTTCCAGGACCTTGAACAGGGACAGGTCTGCTGAAAGGCTGTATTCCGGGTAGATGCTGTCAATTGTGAAGTCTTCTCCAAATGGATTCCTCATGGCAACACCAATCTTTGGATGCAACGTGAACCAGTTTCCCAGAGGCCTGAAAGCCAGTTCAACACCGGCCCTGAGAGGTCTGTTGACATAATACTGGGACGAATTTGTTTCCAGGTTGGACATTTTGTAATCCAGGGTATAGGCATCGCCACTAGAATCCTGGCTGGTGTAGTGGTTCATAAATCCGTCCATGTCCATAGAAAAATCTGCGGAACCGGAAAGGCTGTGCTTTAACAGACCATGAAATATTGGGATATTCGCATAGGCACCAAAATCAAGCTTGCTTGACCATGGAAACTCTATCTGAATTCCTAAATCAACTCCTCCACAACCGCTGCAGGCTGCCAAAAGTTCCTGGGGCAGGTCAGAAGAGTTTGTAAGGAATGAAAAATCGAAAGTGGTATTTGTTTGTCCATCAGATTCTGTGTATTTAATTCCTCTGGACAGGTCGATGAGGGAGTAAAGAGAAAAATCTGCGTGACCCTTTGCTGTTACTTTACCGTCACTGTTTGTGGTGTAGGTCAGTTTTGCAGCCGGGTTTGGAAGGTAAAGCACCGGGACAAAAAATGACGGAGTGGCTGTAATTTTGAATTTGCTTATCCTGAGGTAGATCGGGGCGGATACGTTGATGAAGGATTCAAGATTTACAGACATAGAGGTAGAAACTTCTCTATCCAGGTCGTTTCCGTATGCAAGGAGCTTGAAAAAGTCTTTTGAGATATTCATTGTTGAGGAAAGGCTTTCGGATACATTGATTCCTGCGCCATATCCATTTATGTTTACGTTAAAGAACAGGTTCGCGGTTTCTCCAAGATTAAGATAGAAACCACCGCTTCCCATGTTGTCATATATTTTTGGCAGATCTATTACCAAATCCTTTACAAGCAAATCAGATACACCAAATAAGTTCTGACCTGCTTCCAGGTCTAATTTCATTCCACCTTCTACAAATCTGTGAGGTGAGTATATGTCTGCAAAAAATGGTGCGGCAGTTAGGGCTAAGGCTAGCAATGCAATAGTTCTTTTCATGGTACTCCCTCCTTAGTTTTTTTGCCAAACGCTGATTGGGGTTTGGCCATCCATTTTGACTACAACGATTATCTGCGAAGAAAGTGCGTCAGGTGAACTTGCTCCGGAGCGGGATATGGCGAAACGTTGCGCTTCAGCATATTTGCCGGTCAATTTTTCTGTTGCGGACAGGTCACGGCCCATCTGGATATCAATGTCTGGATGGAACGGATATTTAGTCATGATGGACTTGATTTCATCTTTCGTGAATTTGTTTTCGTGACGGCCCTGTGTGAACTCAATGGTTTTGTCCAGTCCGGTTGCTCCGTGAGTGTCAACGACGCGTGCTTCCAGGTCAAGATTTGTAATCAGCTTGTTGTTGACGGTATAGGCAAGGCCCACGTAGTCAATTGAATCCATGTAATCTGCAAACTGTTCAAAGCTTGACGCATTTTCTCTCTGGAGGATATCGGAATATTTTCCAGATGCGTCCGGCGTGTTGTAATTTTCATCAGCAAATTCCATGATGTTTACCTTGATAGGGGCTTTCAGTTCAAAATCAAAAGACAGGAGCATTGCATATTCAACCGTCAGTTCTTCCGGTTCGCCGCTTGCTAAGGCTGATGCGTAAACTGTCTGATTTGTTCCTGCCATTTGTATCTGGTACTGCAATGACATATCGCTGACGGATGTAAGAGAAAGGATATCTTTTAGTTCAGCCTTTGCACTGGCCCTTGCATCGGTGAGATAGTAGGCAATGTTTGAAGGGTCAGAGGCATTACCCCTTATTTCCACAGATGGATCGGCCGGCCATTTTACTGCATCGACAATGTTCATGTTTTTGAAGAGCACCGGTTTGATTGGCGCGCCATTGTTCAGAACGTCAATGTATTTTTGGACATTGTTCTCTTTATAGGAAACATACATCTGTCCTTCGAGGGACATCCCTGAGAATATGGATGATGCTGAAGCTTTTTCCGCAAAAATATACATAGGGAAGGTATGCAGTCCTACATTCTTGATCATATCGTTGGCGATTGAAAAGTCCTGCAAAAGAGATGATATGCTGAAGTCGATGTTCATGTCGCCCGAATATTTTACGTTGGAAAGATTCAGGGATACGGAATCCCAGTCGTAAACCAGTTTATCCAGGCTGATTTTCATCTTATAGTCTGTTCCCAGCTCAATGTTTTTCATTGTGAAGTTGGATGCATCCTTTATGATAACATTGAATGGAAGGTATTTCTTTTGACCTTCGCTATAGGCTGGGAATCTTATGTCAGGATAATCTGTCCATGAGACGGATTTGTTTGTTGAACCTGATGGAATGACTACGTCCTTGTCAAAGTAGTATCCGCTGGCACCCTGTTTGTCAAATGCCTGGAGAGTCAAACCGATATCGTTTCCTGCCGGCAGGGTATTGGTTACTGTACATTTGAGACCGAATCCTTCCCTTGGAATTTCAGTTTCGACTCCGCTGGCATCAGTCTTTTTGGAATTGAATTTAATTCCGTTCACAAATTTAAGCAAATCCTGTGGAAGCTCGATGCTTCCTGTGCTGCCATCCGTTGGAATGGAAATGGAGGACGCTCCAAGAGATTCCAGATTGACTACAGCAGATTTGAGTTTTGTCAGGGAAAGCCCGATTTCGCAATTGATGCTAAAATTGGTTGATCCATTTTTCAGGATGATTGTGGCATTGTTAAGCGAAAGGGTCGGATGAATCTTTGCCTTGATGGTTGGGGTTGTCTTTGGATTAATCTGTGCGCCCCAGGTGTAGGTTGTGTTAATCAGGTTTCCATCGGCAACTGGAGATGAAGTCAATGAGGTGGTGGTTGGACCTTCAAAACTCAGGCCGTCGCTTGCCGGAAGGTTCAGAGATACTCCTGACCAGCCATCCGGATTTGAAATCTTGATTTTCAATTTTGCGTCGTCAAATTCGACACTCTTGATGGCATCTGGCAGGGAACTTCCAAAATCAATGTCGTAGCTTTGATCCAGGTCATTGGCTCCAAGCCCAAGGGCTGCCATATTTGATGCATTTACACCAGTTACCTTGGATGGCATTATGTTGGAAAATTCTCCTGTTATCTTAAAATTATGGGAAACAGCTGAAGTTCCTCCACTGGTGTTTCCTGCGAACTTTATTTTGAAGTTGTTTGGAATACCCAATGAAGTGGTCAGAGGAATTACGAGTACTGAATTTTTTGTTACGTCCTGAAAACTTCCATTGTTGCTCTGGGCAATAACGGTATCATCTCCGGCACAAAGCTTTGCCAGAATATTCATCTTGTAATCAGGAGAAAATGCGGTTGAGTCTGTTTTCTTGAAATCTATTTGGATTGCACCGTCGGAGTAATAGATTCTGCTATAGGAAATGTCTCCAGATCCACCGGTAATGGAGATTGTTGGGAGAAGGGACTCATCTATGGATGAATGTATTCCTTCGCTAAAAGAATCTATATTTGCGCTTGCATCCGGGCTTTGCTTTAGCTTGTCTGAAAAATCCGGGAACGGTATGGACTGGGTTTTTGTATAATTTATTGGACTTCCCGCCTTGATGGAGAAATCCTGGGACATGTTGCCCAATGCGTCGCCCATATTCATGTTTTCCAGATAGGTTCCTACGTCCACTGGAACTGTCATGCCTGGATAGCGGACCAGATAGTTCAAGGTATCTGGATTTTCCGGCGAAATGTAGTCATAAACGGTTACGCCTGCCCCCATGGAGTCCTGGACCTGTTTTCTCATGGATGAGGGACTTATGGTTTGTGTTAAATCATAAGCGGCTGTACCAAGTGGAACCTGGAACTTTGCGTCAGTTCTTATGGAAACTGATTCTGGAATCTGGAAATTTCCACATGATGCCATCAAGATAGATAGCGCTGTACCAAATGTAATTTTTGAATACCTTTTCATACTAATCCTCCTTTTGGGAAGAGAATAAATCTGTTTTGGAATACTTACCTGGTTAAACTGTTTTAGATACTTTTATGGAAGGTCGTTCAGTGCGGTACTATGTTTACAGTCATCCGTACTACTGAAGCCTTATAATCCATGTTAGTAATCGGTCAAAAAAGTCAATCAGTTTAAATAAGTTCTAAATCAACATATCGCTGAAAAAAAACAGCGGTTTCAGTTATTTTTAAGCCTCGCGGTTGCAAGAATTAAAAACCTTTTGCTGCCAGGATACCTCTAGTTTAAATTTTAGGAGGTCCCGATTAGTTACATTTTTTCACTTATTTACTAAGACTTTTTAGAATCTGTAAACATATTTAAGCTTGTACTGTACTCCCTCTCTCTACAATTATAGTCCAGAAAATAGATTAGTGGAATAAGTTTTAATAAAAAATACGAATTTATTAACAATTTTGAATTTCACGGAATATATAATAAGTATGAACAAGTTGTTTTTGATTTTGATTTGCGCGTTTGGACTTTCCGGTTGTGCAATGCTGTCAAATACGGCGGCGGTACAGTTTTCAATTTCGGATGACCAGGAGGATTTTGATTCTTGGGAAATATCGGTGTGCAGGGGAGATGAAATGGAGGTTCTTTCCCTGGAGAAAGAGGTAAAAGATTTTTCGCTGGTCCTGCCTAAAAATATTGCGTTGGGAATTTTGGCGTATCCTGTGAAAAATGGTCGAAAACTTTTGCCGCTGGGGACTGTCTATCCCTTTAAATGTGAACTGACATTGAAAGATGGTTTCGCGGCATATATTGCTGACCGGCTGTACCGGGGGGCAACAGATTCTTCTGTCCAGGTTCAGGAATTTGTTTCCCGATTCAATTGGCAGCGATTTTTGGATTTATGTAACGAATATGAAAATCCATGGGATTTGGATTCCGAAAAAATAATAAAATCCATTGCGGCAGGGACCTTCAGGAAGTCTGACTTGAAATTGCTGCAGAATTGATTCATGCCGATGGGGGGGCGTTCATTTTCCTACCGAGTTTTAAGCCTTGAAATTGTATAATCGACGGCCATCAATGATTTATGGTCAACTTAGGCTTAAAACTCGCATTTTCAAAATTAAGAATAAATGATATAATGGAAGAATGTTCAAGATGGATTTTCTTAAAAGTTTTTCTATTATAGTTTGCGCGGTTGTGCCATTTATGTCATGTTCGAAAAAACAGAACAGTCAGGAAGAGACCAGGGTAGAGCAAAGTTTAGGGGAGTCTCTGGATTTGAAGACCATTAAAAAGAATCATCAGTGGTATTATTTCACGGAAACTTCATTTGAAAAGTGCGATCTTCCGCAGAATACTCCTGAAACAATGGAGCTGCCTTGGACTGAGACTGTAAGACTTGCATCAGCGGGTACCGTTCCTCACGGGGATTCTTCTACGGCATATGCTTTGGTCAACAGACTTGGGATGTTAACATTTAAAGATGATTCCATAGAGTTGCATACGGATGCGTCCATTTTTTCTGGCGTAACAGCTGATTCCATTGTTTTTTGTGATGGGAATCCGGTCTTTTATTTATATCGCAGCAGTTTTTTTAATGTTGATTTTGAGGGCTCTGTTTCTGCACTGGTCCAGCCTTCCAGACCGTTTTTGGTTGAATATGACACAAAAGCAAAAATGTTTTATCCTTTGGTGTCCTACGGAAATTTAGGTTTGGATGACGAGCAACAAATTTCTGGCTATTTTTGGAATGGAAAAACCTGGTCCTGTTCAGCAAAACGAACGGTAGAAGGTAAGCGGGTTGAATTTACATATTTTGATTGGGAAAGCAAAACCCCGATTACAGAGTTGACTCCAGCAATTTCTACGTCATCAAATTTTACATTCCATCAGTCAACAGAAGAAAATTATCGTCTGCTGAATATGCCTAAATATTTTAGTTCAGCACCAGGGGCGTTGAAAGAATTGGTCGCTTCTATACCAAGTGAATTTACCTTCAATATTACATGGAAAAATGGAAGCGGAAATTCTCCTGTCCAGTATTTCCAGCAGGGAAGTGGCGCTGTTCCTCAATATGCAAATGGCGGTGCAAATGAAAAATATGTGGCGGCTGTGTTTGCGGATGGAACAACGTATCTAAAAGTTCTAGGCTCTGAAGATGTTATGGCATTCAGATTACCTTTGTTGCCAGCGGGATATTCTTATGGAGACTTTGCCATTGCCGGTGATACACTTTATGTCGCCTGGGAGCAGTCCAATTTTTATAAAACAAGCCGCGCCGGATTTTTAAGCGTAAATCTGAATGCAATAATTCAGTAATCCATTTTGATTTGTGCGTCGGGGTTCGTTCATCGATAAAATCAAAATGGATATGGATATCTAAAACGGTTGTCAGTTTTTTGCGGGGCCATTCCAGTTTGGGAATATATTTTCTGTTCCCGGACTGTTTAGCTTGCAAAACCTATTTTCCTGGAACTTGAAAGACGGTTGTCCTCCATTTTTTCTTTTTGATTGTTTATCAGTTCATCAATAATTACTTGTGATGAAATATCTTCTTCATTCATGAACCGTATTCGGTCGGATAGTCGGCCAAAGTCCCCTGGTGTGACGCTTTCAAAACTGCAAAGGTTTTCGATTTGGGAATCAGTGAATGTGTATGCACTGAAGTATTTTTTTAGAAGCTGGGATATCCCTTCCCTGGTTAAAGCTTTGAATTCGGTTGTAATGTGAAAACGGCGAAGCAATGCTGGGTCCATGATGGACCTTAAATTTGTTGTGCAAATCAGGATTCCAGGGAACTCTTCCATTTGCGTCAGGAATTCATTTACCATTGTTCTTTCCCAGCCGCTGTTTGCTAAATTTCTGTTCGCAAAGAATGTATCGGCTTCATCAAAAAGAAGTATCTGATTGTTTGTGGCGGCTTCTTCAAAGGCGTCCTTTATGTTCTGCTCGTTTTCGCCAACATATTTGTTCAGTATGTCGCTGGCACGTTTCAGAAGAATCTTTTTTTCAATTTTTTGACCGATGTAACGTGCAAATTCCGTTTTGCCTGTGCCGCTTAATCCGTAAAATAACATTCTGATTCCGTTCTGCCGTGAGTTAAGGTTGTTCTTTTTGTCGAACTTTTGCGCATTTTTTATCATGTCAATAATTTTTTTTGCAGAAACATTTGTGTTCAAAATGGAAACGTCGTAATAATCTCCAACCTGTTCACGCATTTTTGGATTTCCGTTCAGCAATAAAGAATTTTCTCTAAGAACAATTTCGGTGTTGCGAATCAGTTCCTGCTCATTATAATTTTGTTCTGATGATGTGAAGCTGTTGATTGTTTTGACAATATTATCAACAGAGGCGCCGGTTATGTTATATAGTCCCAGCATTTCCAAAATTTGTTGACGGGCATTGCCTGACAGTTTTGTTTGCTGCAACTTGGTTTGTGCAATGGTTCTTAGAAGTTCTGAACTCATGGTCTCGAATTTGTATGAGAAAGTAAATCTGCGCCGGGTCGAATCTTCTATCTGGTTCACGCGGTTTACAATCCAGATGACTTTGTTGTTGGATTGGTCCAGCATTTTGTTTACAACTCCTTTTGATGTTGAACTTGTTTCATAAGAGAAAAAAGAATTGCAGGTAGTTTTTAGGAGTGTGTCCGCTTCATCAACAATCAGAACAGAATCTTCCTGCTTGAGTGACAGGAAACAGTTCAGCCGGCTTAAGACTTCTTCCTTGTTGAGAATCTCCGCCTCATTTTTAAAAAGTATAATTTTTTTGCCACAAGATTTTATTAAGGATTTTGAAAATTCTGTTTTTCCGCTTCCTGGTTTTCCGTATAGCAAAAGGGAAACAGGGGAGTCTCCTGATATAACCTGGCGCATGATTTTCTGTATATCCTGTGGTACGGAAAATTCATCCAGGCGATATGTGGTTGGGGTGTCTAAAGTCTTTACTAAATCAGAAAAGTAAAGATTGAAATCCTGATTTTTTATGCAGTCAATCAAAGCTTGTGACATATCGTGGTCCGAGTCAAAGAAACCATACTGCAAAAGTTTTTGGTCAGGCCGCAGGATATAATTAATTTCCTTGATGGATGAGTCCAATAAAGTTGAATAAAAATTTTGCGCAGAGGTTGAATATTCCGAAATAATGTAATCAAGTTTTTCTATGGTCGCTTTTCTATAGCGGATTAAAATATATAGGCATTCCAGTTTGGAAAGGGAGAGTTCCTGCTGCAAAAAGTTCACAGGTTTTGTATCCATCGCGATATCTTTAAAATGTCTGGGGATTGTGAATGTCCCTTTTTCTATAGCGCATTCCGGATTTTTTATAAAAAAGGTTAAGGCAACTAGACGAGAAACTGTTCCTATGTTTTCTGATTCAAGACAACGGTATAAATTAATTGAATCTGGGGCGGATTCGTCGATATCGTATTGTCGCCGGATTTCTATATCAGCATCGTAATATGGGAAAGAAAAGGTTTCTGTTGTGTATGAATTATCCTGGCGGGTGGAATAACTTTGCTGTTCCTGGTCTGAATCACTGTCCTCGTTGATTTGTTCTTCCGGCAGTTTTTTCAGGAGATGTTTTTTTTCGGCATTTTGTATGTAGTGGTGGAGTATTTTTGAGAATTTCTCTTTTTTGTTTGATGCATGAATCAGGTTCTGAAAAAAAGTCAGGACGGTTGAATCTTCTGATAATTCTTCATTGGGTATGTTTCTGGTTATTTGATACAAATAATATGCGGCGGTAATTTTTTCATTTGCATCAAGGGAAGCTATGGTGCATCCGTTTCTTCTGTCAATATCAAATCTTCTAATTCTTCTTCGCATATTCAATAATATAGAACAAAACCTGAAATTGACAAAAGATTCGGAAAAATTTTTAGCTTTTTTTACAAATTAATTTCTTTTGTGATTGATTCCAAATCAAAGTGCTTTTGCTGTTTGTCCCCATTTTTTTCAATGGACAGGATAAAACCTTCCTTTGTATTTTCGAGAGACCAAATGGCATCGGGATTCTTTTTTGCGATAAGGGCTTTCAGAAATTCTCCTGCAATCTGGTGTCTTTTGCTGTTGTGAATAGATTCAGTTGTAACGGAGGAAAGTTGTTCCAGGTAGTCGCTACGGTGATCAAAAAAATCAGCGATTTCGATGAATGGATTGTTAGGAAATTTTGCGTCTGCAATTTTTATATAGTCCGAGCCATTCTTTTGAAGCAGAGTACCTTTTATTTGGGATTGAATGAAGAGTCTTAGTTTTATTGTAGAAGAAATCTCCATTTCACATGTCGCGTACGAAGAAGCCATCTCAAATGTAGATTTTACTTCCGGATATTTTTTGGAAAATTCATTGAAGGCTTTGTCGGCTTCGTCAAAATAAAGGGATTCCGCGCCCGGGCGTACCATGTTTTTTTGTTGCATTGTAACTAGAATCTGTTTCCAGAAATCTGCTTCCACGTCTTCGTACATATGTTTAACTCCATTGTTATAAATTTGTTAAAATGGTAAAAAGGTTGCTTTGTTACCTTTTTGCATTTCAATCCAGCTTTTGTTTTTTTCATAGGAAAGTCTTGTGTCCAATATCCACAAAATGTTTTTTGAGGTTGATATGGTTGGGGCATTTCCTTCACCGTCGGTAAAAATAATCATGCCGCTGTAGTCATCCGAATGGGTCTCAAAAAAGTCCACGGCGCATTGAAAATTTGTGCCACCTTTTCCTTTTATTTCGCCAATGTTTACATTTTTTGAAAAAGTTATAGGCTTGGTGTTTTTTAAATTGACATCAAAAAATATCAAATCAATTTTTTCAATGATTCCTAAAAAGAAAATATTTTTTATGGCTTTGTAAAAATGCTCAAAACTTTCATCCATAATTGAGCCGCTTGAATCGACCGCAATAAGAATGTTTGCTTTTCGTTCGTAGCGGCTTCCCATTGCTTTAAAACCGTATCTCCTGCTTGGTCTCATTCTGGTTAATTTTCTGTTGGCACTTACTATGTTCTGTCTGAATTTATTTAAGGCCCTTCTGTAATCAAAAGAAAAATCGGCAGACTCTTTTAATTGCCGTTGGGCGTTTCCTCCTACTGAGCCCCAGCCTTCATCGGCATCTGCTTTTTGTATTTGACTTTCAATATTTTTTTGAGCTTCCTCATTTTCTTCCCAAAGTTCTGCGCCTTGGTCATAGGTTCCCATATCTATGAGGGAGGTTCCAGCTGAATCTCCTCCGCGGGACTGCTTAATCAGATTGAGGATATATTTGTACCATTCTTCAAAACTCATGTCCGGGAAATTGACAAAAGGTCCAACGGTTCGTTTCAGATATTCAACACCTTGTAATGGAATATTGATTTTATAAAGCTGATTAAGTGTTGCATCGCTTGCCATTAATAAAATTGAATTCTGCGAGTTGAATGGTTTTCTTGAATATGGATGCGAAAAAAGAATCCTTAGTGTTTCGACTTTTAGATATTCTTCAATTTGGTCCGCAGAAAAAGATTCGAGTATTTCCTTTGAGTATTCAATGCGCATTCTTCCGGTACGCATGGGAATGGAAAGATTTTTGTTTTCCAAAATTGAGTGAGTACTAAGGACTGAAAATAAAAGAGGCTCAGTGTAAAACCATTTTTGAGATATTTCGCTGATGATTTTTTCAATAGAAGTTTCTGTCAATTTTTATAAAGCCTCAAAAATTTTTTTGTACAGAGATTTACAGTCTGTAGCAATAAAGCAAAGTGTTTCCGGATAATTTTTTGCGCTTATCAGTGAAATGAAATGAGAAGCAATTTCTTTTTTCTTCATGATATAGTCAAAATATTTTTCCAGGTTTTGACTTATGGTTGCTTTTTGCCCGTCAGCAAAAGTTTTTGATTCAATAAAGTTAAAAAGTGAATTGTTTATTTGTGTAAAATCAACAGGAGAAAGTTTGTTTAATTTTTCTTCTGATTCAGAAAACTTGGTGCAGAGTATTTCTTTTGCGCTTGGCATATTGTGTTCGTTTATGTATTTAAAAAACAAAGATGTAACTCTTGCTCCAAGTATTCCGGATACAATCGGTTTGTGCAAATCGTTTAGGGAATCAAATTTTTTTGTTATATTGCTGCATCTTTCCCAACTTCTGCGGTCCGGATTTCGTTCAAGTGAAGAAGTTTCTGTGGCGTTATCATCTCCGTCAAGGTATTCCGGATTTTCGGATATAAAATTAATTATCCTGTTGTCTATACCGGAAGTCTCTGCCCATAGAAGCCAGTCTTGAACTGTCGGTGCGAATTCGTAAATGTTAAATCGGCTTACAAGGGCCGGGTCCAAATCTGTCAGCTGGTATTCATTTCCGTTGTTTACAGCGCTGATTATTCGACTTCCATCCGGCAGTTTTTTTCCGGCAAGTTTTCTGTTCAAAGTTAAATCCATTATAGTCTGAAGAACTTCTGGACGTGCCCTGTTTAGTTCATCCAAAAAAAGTACAATCGGCTGATTGTCAATTGGAAACCAATATGGAAGCATGAAATCTGTTTTTCCAGTTTTTTCATTTTTTTCCGGAAGGCCTATCAAATCTCCCGGGTCGCTCATTTGACCAAGAAACAATGTTACAACTTTGCTTCCCTTTTTAGAAAAATAGTCTTCTAGAATTCTGCTTTTACCAATTCCATGTTTTCCAACCAGCATGATATTTTGTTCCGGCGGAGTGTTGTCTAGGATAAAAGTTAATTGGTCTGAATTTATTGTCATATTTCTATTCCTGTAAGTTGTTCTAAATTAAAAGGGCGAAAGTGCAGTTATTCTCACCACTAAGGTAAAGAATTTAAAACTCAACTTTTGACCTAAAAGTTTTCTGCTATAATATAATATTTTTTTTATTTTGAGAATTTGTATAGGGCTGGTTTTAATCCTTGAATTTGTATGACCGTCGGTCATAATTGACCTAGGGGCAGCTTGGGCTTAAAGCATCGTGTTCCCAAAGTTGCCTCTAAAAATTGAATCAGTCCGTTACATTTCTTGCCAGCTCTGTGCTTTTAATGAGTTTGTATGTAAAGTCACAATAAGGGGTCGATATTCCATGTTTTTTTCCTAATTCAACAATGGTTCCACAGAAAAAATCGTTTTCCGTAAGTCTTTGCGCCTCCATGTCCTGCAGCATTGAACATTTTCCGGTTGGTGTGTAACTGCAAGTTAATTTTATGTCCTGTTCAAGAATTTCTGTTGTCAGAGGAATTTTTTCAGCATTTGCAACTGCAATCACTTCGCCTCCAATTTTTCTGGACAAATCTTTCAGTTCATCAAAATTGAAGCCACCGAATGGAGACCGGCACAACGCGCCAAGGGAATTGAAAGTCACGTTGATTAAAAATTTTTTCCACATTTCAAATTGAATGTTTTCCGGATTTTTATAATCAATATCCGATTTTTCAAAAAGCTGTTTTATTTGCTGAATCCGTGGAGTCTGTGAATTGTCTTTTTCGCCAAAAACAATTGTACCAAGACTTGTGCACCGAATATTTCCATTTATGTTCATAGAAGTAATGTTAATTATAAAGCCGTAGATTGTTTTTTCTGGACCATATATTTTTTCGATTTCCTTTTCGGACTGGATACCGTTGAGCAAAGACAGAATGGTCGTATCTGGTCCTACGGCATTTTTTATTTCTTCCAACGCTTGTGCAATCTGCAGATTTTTTGTGGCAATGATTATTAAATCCGCCGGTTTTGCTTCATCTGGTGTAATCAGGTTAAAGTTTTGTTTTTCCCCGTTGATATAGATACCATTTTTTAGATATTTTTCTTTGCGGTCCTTATCAACAATACATGCAAGGTTAATGTCTTTTGCTCTTTGCAATTCAGATGCAACTACAGCGCCAACTGCACCAAGGCCAATTAGTGAAACGTTCATATTCTTTCCCCTGTTTCTTTTCCCTGTAAAAAGGATTCCCTATTTATGGATAAATTAGATATGCCTTTATATTTTATCATTTAATTTCATAAAATTGGATATCAATTTTGAAAAAATTAGTTTTTGGTTGTTTTGATTCGCGCTGATAAAATTCAATGCCCTGATGTTTTGCCCCAGGGTTCGTCATTGACACCCTAATGAGCATTAGGTAGTATGTAGGGTATAACTGTTTTACTTTCTGGATAAATGGTATGTGGTTGATTTTTGCGATTTTGTCTTCCGTGTTTGCAGCTTTAAGTTCTATTTTGGCAAAAGTTGGAATAGAGGGAATCGGTTCAAATTTGGTTACGGCAATAAGAACTGTTGTTGTGGTGATTATGTCCTGGCTGATGGTTTTTATTACGCATCAGCAAAATGGATTGGTGGACATTTCAAAAAGAAGTTGGGTTTTTCTTATACTGTCTGGACTGGCGACAGGATTTAGTTGGCTATGTTACTATAAAGCTTTGCAGGGAGGGGATGTCAGTAAAGTTGTTCCAATTGATAAAATGAGTGTCGTGCTTACTTTGGTATTGGCATTTGCTTTTCTTCATGAAAGTTTTACCTGGAAAAGTCTGGCGGGTTGCATATTTATTTCTGTGGGAACAATCTTTCTTGTCCTGTAGTGATGATTATTTTTGGTTTCGGTTTTCCTGTTTTATGGATATGAAATTTTTGAAGAGTTTATATTTATGGCGAGTTTAAAGCCTTAAAAATGCGATGATTGATTATGGAAGAAAAAAATATTTTGATAAAGCAATTGGAACCTTTCGATTTTAAAAACATGTGTGTTTTGGTGGACAGGGTAAAAGATTTGTGGACTCCACCGGATGCTGAAGAAAGTTTTAAGAAAATCTACGCGGAAGCTGTTATTCGTCAGGATATGCATGAAAATGATTTGCAGTTTCAATTAACGGAAAATGGATTGCTCAGGTCGGTTGTATGTGCGTCCCGAAAAAATGATGAAAATAGTTCAAAGGTGTGGTGGAATGAAGTGTATAAAGATTTATCAACTCAACAGCAGTTTTCATTTAACCTGAGCCGTGAATATATTTCGATGATGGATAAAAAGACTTATGCATTCATGAACGGTGATGATGTGAAACTGGATTTGTTTATCAGTGCAAAAAAGGGCTGGGGAAAAAAGCTTTTGAATCTGGCGACGGATTATTTCTGTAGGCTTGGATTCAATAATTTGTATCTTTGGACTGATTGCGACTGCAATGTGGAATGGTATTTTTCCAACGGTTATGAGCTGGTTGATGAAGACGTGTACGATATCTTTTCATCTGAAACAGAAAAATATAAGACCTATGTGTTTAGGACGAAACTTGCAAATGGTGATTGAAACGGAAAGATTGATTTTAAGGGAATACAGTGAAAAGGATTTTAGTGCGCTGTATGAAATTATGTCTGACCCGGAGACAATGAAACATTATCCAGCTCCCTTTGATGAAAAACGGACCAGGGATTGGATATCATGGAATCTTGAAAACTACAGGACCTATGGATTTGGACTTTGGGCAATTGTATTAAAAGAGAACGGTGAATTTATTGGGGACTGTGGAATTACCATGCAAAATATTGATGGAAATCTGCTCCCGGAAATTGGATATCATGTTCATAAAAAATATTGGCGGCTTGGTTTTGGAAAAGAATCTGCAGGTGCATGCCGTGACTGGTTTTTTAACAATACTGAATATGATGCGGTTTATTCCTATATGAAATACACAAACGTGGAGTCGTATAGGACTGCGATGGCGATTGGGATGAAAAAAATAAAAGAGTATCCTGACCCCAAAAATGGAATATCCTTTGCCTATGCAATAACAAGAGAGGAATGGATTTCGAAAAAAGATTTGGAACAGAATAATTTGTTTTTTAAGGAACGAGTATGAAAAATTTTATTGCCTTTTGTGGATTGGATTGTGAGCAATGCGAAGCCCGTATAGCTACAGTGAACGATGACAACGAACTTCGTAAAAAGGTTGCCACTGAATGGACAGAATTGAATCACGTGGAAATTACTCCGGAAATGATAAACTGTTCCGGTTGCCGTATTGACGGTATTAAAACTCCTTTTTGTGATTCCCTGTGTGAAATCAGGCAGTGTGCTTTGAAAAATAAATTCGAGACCTGTGGAAATTGCAGGGATATGGAAAACTGTTCGAAAGTTCAGATGATAATCGGAAATAATAAAGCAGCTTTGAAAAATATTAAAGGTGAGTCCTAATATGGATAAAGAGTGGTCCGAAAAGAATCAAGAATTTCAAAAACTGATTTCCAAGGAAGCGACTTTTAAGGATGGTATAAAGGCCCTGTTGGAATTGCGTTCATCACTTTTTGAGCAGATTACTCAGATTGTAAATAATTATCCATCCAAAGCATTCTATGAAATGCCTTTTGCAGGAGCTGACGGTTATCACAGTAAAACTTTGGCTTATTCAATATGGCATATTTTTAGAATTGAAGATATTGTTTGCCACACATTGATTTTAAAAAACAAACAGATTTTGGTGGATGGCAAATGGCAGAAGAAAATTAATGCTGACATTATTACGACTGGAAATGAATTGCAGGGAAACCGGATTGCTGAATTTTCAAAAAAACTTAGTATCCACAGTTTGTATGAATATGCAAAATCTGTGATGGATTCTACAAACAGTTTTTTGCAGTCCCTTGAGTATTCTGAACTTAAAAAGAAGTTTGATGCAGAGGATAGAAATAGAGTTGTGGAATGTGGTGGCGTAAGCGATGATGAAAATGCTTCCTGGCTTATTGATTACTGGTGCAATAAAAATATTGCGGGACTGTTGAAGATGCCTTTTAGCCGGCATTGGATAATGCATGTCGAAGCAATGCGCAGAATAAAAAATAAGTTGTGCGTTCTGGCCAGAAAAGGAGTAGATCCAATTGCTTACTGTGGATTTTCCTGCAATCATTGTTTTTTAGGACAGTGGTGTGGTTCCTGCAGGTCCGAATATAACGTTTGTTCGTTTGCGACTTGTTCACCGGATAGAATTTGTCCAAATGTAAAGTGCTGCAAGGAAAAAGAAATTGATGGTTGTTGGGAATGTTCGGAAATTGAGTCCTGCAAAAAAGGTTTCTATATACCTGAATGCGATGGCGCAAATGCAGCTAAAGCGCAGGCTCTGTTTATAGGGAAATATGGAAAAAAAGAATTCTTAAAACTTCACGATAAACTGCACAAGAAATATGAGTTTGCAAAGACACAGGAAATTCTTGGTCAGGATTTGAAAAAAGGTTTTGAGTTTCTGGAACAAAATTATCTTGAATAGCAAGGGCGTGACAGAATGGTGGAATTAAAAGAATTATCGTTAAAAGATTTTGATTTGATAAAAAAATTGTTCAAAGAAGTTTTTATGGCGCCTCCCTGGAATGACGATTGGAGCGATGATAATCAGTTAAGAGAATACCTTCTTGATTTGATGGAAGTCAGGACTCCTTTGATTTATGGTTTCTATGTTGATGCATTGCTTACCGGCATTTCCATAGGCAGTGTCCGTCACTGGTGGGGTGGAACGGAATATCACATTGAGGAGTTCTTTATAAAAACTTCTGAGCAGGGGAAAGGGCTTGGTTCTAAATTTTTTGAACTTATAGAAAAGGCTCTTGTACCAAAAACTGTGACACAAATTTTTTTGCAAACGGAATCAACTGCCCCGGCATATAAGTTTTATAAAAAGCGTGGTTTTGATGAATTAAAAAATCATGTTTCCTTTTTAAAAAAAATTAATAATCGCGAATAAGTTAGTCTTATCCAATTGTTGGATGGAAAAAGGAAAGTTTCCTATACTAACGTGAAAGGCAGATGAAAAAATGACATACAGATTAATGACAATTTCTGATTATGATGCAGTTTATAATCTCTGGATAAACACACCTGGCATGGGATTAAATTCCGTAGATGACAGCAGGGGTGGGATTGAAAAATTTTTGAAAAGAAATCCAGATACCTGCTTTGTTGCTGTGGATAATGAAAAAATTGTTGGCATCATAATGGCCGGAAACGATGGCAGAAGGGGGTATATTTATCATACAGCGGTCATTCCGGAATTTCGTGGAAAGCATGTGGCAAAAAATCTTGTTGAGAAGGTATTGGTTGCTCTGGAAAACGAAGGCATAACAAAAGTCGCGCTTGTTGTGTTTAAGGGGAATCAGGCAGGAAATGGTTTCTGGGAAAAAATTGGATTTACCGTTCGGGAGGATCTGATATATAGAAACAAAAGTATAGCTCAAATGGAGCGAATCGATACATAAAAATATTTTCTATTTAGGAGGGGCGTTATGAACAATGTAGACAGATATGTTGATTTAAAAAACAAATTGCTTGGGTATGCCAATTCTGATGGTGATATAAAAACGATTGTTGCAATTGGATCATCAACAAGAAGTGATGTTAAAGCTGACGAATATTCTGATCTTGATTTAATAATTGTAACAGACAATGTTGACAAGTGGTATTCCGGTGAATATCCAGAACTTCTTGGAGAGGTAAACATTTCATTTATTGAACCAACTTTGGGTGGCGGCAAGGAACGGCGTTGTATTTATGGTGATGATTGTGATGTGGATATGATTATTTTTACTCCTGCACAATTTGAAAAGGCATTAAAAGATGGAGTCGCTGGATGGGTTATGAATCGAGGGTATCAGGTTTTGTATGATTCAGTTTCCTTTGGACTGTTGATAAACGAATATGTAAAACCTGGACATTCGACCCCGGATATGACGGAAGAAGAATTCAATAACAGAATAAATGATTTTTATTTTCATAATATCTGGGCTTACAAAAAATTGAAGCGTGGAGAAATTTGGTCCGCAAAAATGTGTGTTGATGCCTATTTAAAAAATCATCTTCTAAAAATGATTGAGTTCTATTGCTATAAAAAAAACGGAACCGATGTGTGGCATGATGGAAGATTTATTGATAGATGGGCAGGTGATGATATTGTGCAGGAATTAAAAAAATGCTTTGCTCATTATGAAAAGCAGGATATAATTTATGCGCTTTTTGAAACTCATAAACTGTTTGAGAAAGTTACAAGAAATGTTTCGGAAATAGCAGGATATTCATATCCTGAAAAGGCTTTGCTCTGTGCAAAGAGATATTTACAGAAATAATGGAATCTAAATAGGTTGTTCTTATGCAGGGACATGAGTTTTGCGTTAAGGATTGTAAGGGTACCGAAGGTAAACAAAACTTTTTGTTTGCAAAAAGTTTTGTTCGAAGCGATAGCGTAGCCCTGAAAAGCCTGGTCTGAGTGTAGCGAAGAAACGCCCGGATTATTAATTTTTTTTGATGGAGGCATTATATGAAACAGTACGTTTATACAGAAAGGGCCCACTTGATGTGTCCAAATATGAATTACGGAATAGCTTGTGTTGTTAAAGGCGAGTATAGTGAAGATAAAATACGGGAAACCTTGCGTAAGTTGGCGGAGGTCCATCCTTTTTTGAGGGCAGTCATAGGCTATGAGGAATCGGGAAACAGGTACTATTATAAAATTACTGACGCCTCGAAAATTGATGTGGAACTTTCGGGTGAAGAGATTAACGGTATTGATGATGGCAAGATTCTAAAAAAATTTAGTGACCTGGTTTCAAAGGACTGGAATATACTTTCCGAAGGAATGTTAAAAATTGTCGCATATCGGTTCAATAAAAAAATTGCGTTGCTTATGGTTTTTCATCATTTGCTTGCTGATGGACGGGCCGCGTTTGAACTGGCGGATAGGTTTGCAAAAATTTATACAAACGAAATTTCTGGTAATCTGGAAGTTTTGGAGGAAAGACTTATTGCATCCGAATCTGATTTGCCAAAGGGAAGTGGTTTGCCGTTCATAAGTAAAGTGCTTATAAATAGTTGCAATAAAACCTGGTCCAAAGAAAATCATTTTGTAAAATATGATGAGTATCATAATTTCGCTGACAGTTTTTTGCAAAAGGATAAGGTAAATCACAATATTAAAATTTATGATTCCAGTGCATTGGGAAAAATTGCAGATGAATGCAAGAATGCAAAAGTGTCTGTTAATGATTATCTGATTGCAAAGGAACTTATTGAAAATGGAATTGATAAAGTAATCGTTGCAAAAGACATAAGAAAGAATTTGACATGTTACAATGAAGGTGCCCTTGGAAATTATTCAACAGCTTTTAGTGTTGTTCATAAAACTTCTTCAAACAATATTGTTGAAGAGGCTAAATGCATCCACAAGAAGATGCTAAAAAGCAGCAGGAATATGAGCAAGGTGATGACCGTTTTGTCTTGTTATATGAAAATGAATCCTGATTTGTTGGATGTTGCTGCCATATCTGTTTTGGGAAACTATCCAAGCAAGGCCGGTGATTTTGTTGGGTCAAACATGTTTGGATTCAGAAATGGAAATGGTCATGCAATAACTAATCTTGGAAAATATACAAGTGATAGCATGGATGCGGCTATGTTTATTCCACCGGCATCGCCTTCATCCAAAAAAACGCTGGGCGTTCTGACTCTAAATGGTCAGATGGTTGTCTGCACCAGTGAACGGGACGATTGAAAAAAAAAGTTTAGGTTGTATTAACGTTTTTAATATCCCAACCCTTTGAGTTGGGATTCAATTTTTTTGGATAAAAAAAGGGAAAAATGGAAAAAATAATTGCGGCCTGTGGAAATGATTGTTCCGTTTGTCCACGGTATGTAAAGGAGCCGTACAAAAAGACTGATGCGGAATTGTCCCGCACTGCTGAACTGTGGTGCAAGATAGGTTATAGGGACCATGTGGTTACAAATGAGGAAATAGCTTGCACTGGATGCAGTACAGATAATTGGTGCAGATATAAAGTCGTGATGTGTGTAAAGGAAAAACATGTTGATAATTGTGGGCAGTGTAATCAGTATCCATGTAGGAATATAAAAGAATGTTTTGAGGTTACAAAGTCCTTCGAACCATTTTGTAAAAAAGTTTGCACAAAGATGGAGTATGAAACTATTAGGAAAGCATTTTTTGAAAAAGAAAAAAATCTTGAGAATAAGTAAAATGACTTGGAATAGCAACCAGAGTCTCCATGTGTGTATCATAAATTAAAGTATAGCTTTAATGACACTAATTAATTTTTTTTATATATTAATTGGGCGAATGTCGTGTTTTCAAATTCAATAAATCATTATGGTAAAAATAACTGCACTTTCGCCGAAAGCCTGCCAAAAATATTGCGAGTGCAACAAGTTGCAAACAATTTTTTGTCAGAACTTCGGCTACGTTCCGTTTATTTTTACCACTCTTG
>JAZUKJ010000092.1:0-5614 GCA_045643225.1 Treponema sp.
CGGACTGGACAGATGCTTAATTATTCAAACATAGCTGACGAGGTTGGCAAGGATTCCACTACCATAAAAAATTGGGTATCCATTTTGGAGGCCTCTGGCATTGTTTATATTTTGGAACCATTTTCAAACAGCGCCCTTAAAAGAGTGATTAAAACACCAAAACTTTATTTCAGGGACACAGGTTTGGCGGCATATCTTACAAGGTGGCTGACTCCAGAAACTTTGGCTACAGGTGCGATGAGCGGAGAATTCTTTGAGACTTTTGTCATTTCGGAAATATTAAAAAGTTATTCCAATTGTGGATTAGATTACCGTTACTTTGT
Organism: Treponema sp.; assembly: GCA_045643225.1. GTDB lineage: Bacteria > Spirochaetota > Spirochaetia > Treponematales > Treponemataceae > Treponema_D. The sequence goes on from JAZUKJ010000092.1 coordinate 324, forward strand.
TTCGTACTACCGGGGAAAAGATAAAAAAAGGATAAAAAAGAATGGAGAAGAAATCCACGAGGAAGCTGAAATTGATTTCATAATTGAACAGGATGGCATGCTTTATCCAATAGAGATAAAAAAAAGTAGCAACGTTACCGCCGATATGACTTCAGCATTTAAAATCCTTGACCAAATCCCTGAAAAGAAAAGGGGAACCGGAGCCGTGGTCTGTATGTGTCCAATGGTTGGTGCTCTAAGGGACAATGTTCTCCAGATTCCTTATTGGTATATTTGATAGACATCTTTTTTATTTAGAGCTTACTGTAAAACTTGTATTTTCAGATATAAAGTAAAAAAAAAGCTTGCACTTAACAAAAGATTCCCGAAGGGATTAATATTCAAAGAGATCCCGAATCCAGTTCTGGATGACCGTCATGCTGAACTGGATTCAGCATCCCTTAACTTCTCCAATGTCTTTAGACATTGACCAACACGGCTGTAAGCCGTAAATAATAACAGTAAAAAAAGAGAAAGAGCTGAAAATACTTTTCAGTAAACACTAAATGTCATCCAGTGGAGAAAAAATCAATAAAAAAGCTGGAATGAAAAACACTCCAGCCCATCTATATTTTACAGAAAATTATTTTTTATAACTTTTGTAAAGTTCTGCCACATCTTCGTCCAGGAATCCTAAACCTTTGGAAGCGTCTTTTGAAAAATATTCGTTGCAGTCCCAAAGGAAGGGAGCGTAGATATATTTTTCACTGTTGTCCAAAACATTTTTCATCCAGTCCACATCGTTTTGTTTTCTGGTGCGTGTGCCTGTTTCCTTGTCATACAATCTTGCAGGTGCATATTCGCCAATGACGACTCCGTAACCCTTGTTTGTAAATTTCTGGAGCAACTTAAATTTTCCATTCTGCTCAGCCACTTCCTCAGCAGTTCCCCAAGTTGTTGCAGGCTGTTTGATTCCGCCCCAATCAACAGGTTCTTCCGCAATGGAATAAAGCGCAGGCTCGTAATAGTGGACAGACAGAATCAATTTATGGACATCAGGATTTTTTGGATCCTTTGGCATAACATATCTGTCGTCGCAGGGTTTTTCAAAGTTGGTGTCATAGCCCGGAATCACAAGGAAACGCTTTTCATTTTTTCCACCCTGGGCACGGATTTTATCAACAAAATGCTGACCAAGTTCTTTAATCATGGCGTAGTTGTCATCAACAGTGAAGTTCCCCTTTTCTTTGTTATCTTTCACAATTTCAATTTCGTCACTGAATCTGTCGCCCCATTCTTCGTTTCCGGCCTCAAAGAAAAGTCTATAGTCATAATCCTTAAATGCTTTTCCAACCTGGTCCCAAATTTCGTCAAACAGTTTATAGGCTTTTTCCTTGTCCACACTAAAAAGTGCCCACCAGCCGTAATCCCAGTGGTCGTTAATCATAACATACAGACCGGAATCCAAAGCCCAGCAAACAACTTCATGGATGCGGTTCATAAAATCGTCATTGATTTTGTAGTCACCGTTACGCCAGTCCATTGTGCTTGTCCATGCGATTGGAATTCTCACACAATCAAATCCTGCGTCCTTATAGGCTTTGAACATTGCTTTTGTTGTTACAGGCTGCCCCCAGGCGGTTTCATAGAATGTAGGTTCCTTTTCATGTCCACCCCAAAGAGCTCCACTGGCTTCAAAAGTATTTCCCAGGTTGATTCCGTTGCCCAACAATTTTGTAAACTGGAGGGTTTCCATGTTTTCCAGATCAGAATCATCGAAATCGTTCATGTTTTTGCAAGAAACAAATCCTGCCATAATCACCAAAGCCAAAGCGAATGCAATTTTTTTTTATCTTTTTCATAAGCGTCCCCTTCATTTCCAAAATTTAACTCACAACCGAAATGACCCAAAACAAAAAGCCGTAAAGAGTCTGAAACTTTTTAATGGCGAACAACTTTTTTCATGACTATGATTTTATCCCGACTTTTTATTTTGCGAAACTGTAATTTGTAGTGAAGAAAACCATAAATGTTTTGAACGCAGCTTATTAGTGCGGAATATATCTTTATTTGGCTGTGTAATTTTTTCCTGAATGTAGATTCTCATTTTTCAAAACGGATGCTGAAATATCTTTTGTTGCGGCGGGTGCAGTTGAAGAGCAATCAACAGGCCAGGCCAGCGACAGTGCTTTAATTATCCTCCCTAAAGATATAAAATCATTTTCTGAATAGAAATTTTAAGCTTGCTAAAAAATCAATGGAACGAGTTTGAGAATCCGTGTTGAAAATTTACATCTTGCCTTCATATCTTTTTATGGACCGGTGCACGTGGTTTTTCTAACTGTCCACAAAAGTGGATTGAACAAAAATTAACTGCTTGGAAAAAAGATTTTCACATTTCGTTGAGCAGTGCGGACAGATTTTTATATTTATGTCATCACAAAACTAAGATGAAAATGTCCCCCGAGTTTTCTGAATCAAAACTTTGCGCTATGCATAAGGGATGCAGAACAGATTTGGAATGGGAGGAAGCCCTTAAAAATAGTTGAAAGAATCCGATACTTGAAATAAAATGGTAGATTATCGGGAGTTCTCTAAATCGTAGTTCCTGGTGGCGACTCTAAAAAGTGCTATAACTCGTTGCGATTCAATGAATTGGTAGGAAATTTTGGAACCATCATTTTGATATCTGGGGAACAGACCTAAACTTTGCAAAGAAGGTACATAATGAAGATAAGAGAGAAATTGATTTCAAGCCACATTACTTTGACTCTGGCTTCTGTTTTGATTTTAGCAATTCCGACTACCATTTCCAGTGTCACTAGCATGGGCAAGAATGTAAAAACCATTGCGACACTTCATGTGGGCGAAGTTGAATCAAAGATTGAAAGTTATTTGAACCAGCCAGTTGATTCCATTTCTGCGGCCATGTCTTTTTTGAGTGTCCTGGATTATGACAGCGAAGAAAAAATTGAAGGATATTTCAGGGGTGTTTCCAAGGAGAACAGCAACTACTCCATGGTCTATTATAGCGGTGTGACGCCATGGAAGGACGGTGGATTCCTTTATTCCGATGCCCACTGGGTTCCTCCTGCAGGTTGGGATCAGACTGGGCGACCTTGGTTCATTGCCTCAAAGAATTCCATGGATGCAGTTTTTTCAGACGCATACACGGATGACATGACGGGGGACTTGATTGTTACAATCTCGAAGGCTCTCCACAAAAACGGTAAGTTCCATGGTGTAGTCGCCGTTGACATGAAACTGAATTATATCCGCGATATGCTTAGCGAGGTTCGCCTTACAAAAAGCGGAAAAACTTTTTTGATTGGACCAAGCGGTTTGTATGTTACAAATGATGATATAGCAAAGATTGCCACAACAGATTTTTTTACGGACACGGGTCTTGAAAAATTTCGAGAAGCTTCCAAGGGCGACGAGCTGTATATGAAGATTGAGCCCAGCGGAGTCTATTTTGCTTCAAAAAAACTTGACGGTGTCACAGGATGGACTATGGTCACTTACGGTCCTTCCGGCGAGCTTTATTCTGATATTGCAAAGAACATGGCTCAGACTGGTTTGATTGCCCTGCTGGTTGTTCTGTTTGCGATTGTTGGAGCAATAATCATTGCCAGGGGTATTACCCGTCCTCTTAACAAAATTGGTTCTGCGCTTTTGGATATTTCTTCCGGACATGCTGATTTGACCCGCCGCCTTGATTACAATGCAAAGAACGAAATTGGTGACATTGCATCCGGATTCAATGGATTCATCTCAAAGCTGCACAACATTGTTGCCCACCTAAAGACCGCAAAAAATCAGTTGAGTTCATCCGGGGACAACCTGATGGCCTGTACTGAAGATGCGTCCACTGCAATCCAGCAGATTCTTGGAGACATTCGTGATGTTCAAGGTCAGTTGAAAAATCAGACAAACAGTGTTACGGAAACCGCCGGAGCTGTTAACGAAATTGCGTCAAACATCCAGTCCATGGAGAAGATGGTCTTGGGGCAGTCGTCTGGAGTCAGTGAAGCTAGTTCAGCAGTTGAACAGATGATTGGAAACATTACTTCCGTTACAAAATCTGTTGAAAAAATGGCCATCGCTTTCAATGATTTGCAGAGCAATGCGGAAAGCGGAATAAAAATCCAGGAAAATGTAAATACAAAAATTTCCCAGATTGAAGCCCAGTCACAGATGCTTCAGGAAGCGAACGCAGCCATCACATCAATTGCCGAGCAGACTAACCTGTTGGCCATGAACGCTGCAATCGAAGCTGCCCATGCTGGTGAAGCTGGAAAGGGATTCAGTGTTGTTGCAGATGAAATCAGAAAATTGAGTGAAACTTCCGCCAACCAATCAAAGACCATCGGTGTGCAGCTGGCAAACATTCGCCAATCCATTGATGACATGGTTTCTTCAACCAAGGATTCCAGCAATGCGTTCACATCTGTATCGTACAAGATTTCAGAGACCGACCAAATTGTTCGCCAGATTAAGCAGTCCATGGAGGAACAGCAGGAAGGTTCAAAACAGATTATGGATACCCTTTACATGATGAACAACAGTTCCGCAGAAGTAAAGCAGGCATCCAACGAAATGGCCAACGGTAACAGACAGATTCTTGCCGAGGTAAACAATCTCCAGGGGGCCACCGGAATGATAAACTCCAGCGTCGATGAAATGAACCGTGGTGCAGAAAAAATCAGAAACACCGGGGATGCTCTGAAGGAAGTTTCATCTGGAATGCAGTCCGCCATTTCTGACATTGGAAAAGAGATTGACCAGTTCACTGTCTAATTGATTTTGAAACGGTTTTGCCAAAAATGGATGAATCAGTATTCAGCATAAAAAATTTAAAATAAAGGCTTCCAAATTCTGGGGGTCTTTATTTTATTAAAAAGTGGACTTGCAGAAAACATAAAAAAGCGGGAAGAATTTTTCGTGAAAAAAAATAGTCATATCAATTTTGGCGCTCGTTTTGATTTAGTTGGTCCTAGCATCATGCGGCTGCAAAGAATCGATTCACAACAAGCACTTGCTTTTATCATGCAATCAAAAAAAGTTGCGCTTGTCTCCAAAAGATTTGCAGAGGGAACCGAGTCTGCATCTGTCCAATGGTTTATAGATTCCTTATTGGTATATTTGATAGACATCTTTTTATATTTAGGGCTTACTGTAAAACTTGTATTTTCAGATATAAAGTAAAAAAAAGCTTGCACTTAACAAAAGATTCCCGAAGGGATTAATATTCAAAGAGATCCCGAATCCAGTTCTGGATGACCGTCATGCTGAACTGGATTCAGCATCCC
>JAZUKJ010000093.1:0-76598 GCA_045643225.1 Treponema sp.
CATGTACAAGCAGGTCTGTCGTAGAGTCTTCTCTCTTTTGATTATACTTCAATTAAGCCTTTTGCCGGCATTCTCTATGGCTGAAAATGAGGGAGGGGATTTCGTAAATGATTTTGGCCAGGAATTTTCCCTTTCCATGTACAATCTGAAAGAGCTTTTCCTTCAGCAAAATGACGGAGGCCTGGATATACCAGGACTTTTTGCCATTGCCTTTTCCTGTCTGGGACTTGTTCTGCTTGCGATAGGTGTTTTCAATCTTGTCAGATATCTGGTCGGTAGAAAAAAGCGGCATGTGCTGGAGCTTAGGTTCCAGATGCTTAAAAAGGCTGTACTGAGGGTCAATGTAGAAGGCTCCGTTCCTGGACAGATGGAAAAGGTTGTCGACGATGGCATGGCTTTATCCCGGAAGATAGATGAACATACTGGCAGAAAAAACTTCATGGTATTGCCTATCCTTGTGCATAGAATCGCGACCCGGCTGGAGGTTGGTGAGCAGAAGGCCGCGATATATTTCTGTTCGTCATTCTATTACGATGTTGGACTGCTGGATATCCCCGGGGAACTGTTCTATAGCGAAATTCTTACCAGGAAGGAAAGAAGCCGTTTTAGAACCCATGTCCTATGCTTTGACAACCGCATAGCCTCCCTCCCTGCCTGGGTGTACAGGGAAAGCTACAATGCCTGCATGTTTCATCATGAAAACTGTAATGGCACAGGATATCCCGAGGGACTGTCCGGTACGGATATACCTTTGGTCGCAAGAATCATCAGGGTGGTGGAGAGTTATCTTTCATTGATTTCCCGGGGGACATATCATCGTGGGTTGTCAAAAAGAAGGGCTATCGAGGATCTGCGGCGCCAGGTGGAAGTTTATGATAAACGGATTGTCGATATCCTTGAAACCTTGGTATAAATGATATATTTTTAATAGGCATGGGAGTCTCTAAAAATTGCAATTTTAGAGATGCCCGTACATTTCTGAACTTTTTGTTGAAAATATTTTGGGAGAATGCTCTAGGAGGGTATTACCGTGTGTGGAATAGTCGGATATGTTGGTGAAAAAAAGGCTACACCTATTTTGATAAATGCACTCAAGATGCTTGAATACAGAGGATATGACAGTGCCGGAATTGCAGTTTTTGACGGTGATGATATTGTTGTCCGCAAGGTGAAAGGTGCCCTGAAATGTTTGGAGGAGCATATTGCCAAGGAAGTTATAAACGGTTCCCTGGGAATAGGGCACACAAGATGGGCGACACATGGAGAACCTAGCGATGTGAATGCACATCCCCAGACAAATGTGAGTGGAACAATAGCCGTAGTCCATAACGGAATCATTGAGAACTATGCAAAGCTGAAGGCTTGGCTCCAGGAGCAGGGAATCGTGTTCAGAAGCCAGACGGACACCGAGGTTGTTGCGCATCTCATAAACTATTTCTATGAGCAGGACAAGGATATTTTTTCGGCTGTACAGAAGGCGCTCCAGAAACTGGAAGGAAGCTACGCTCTTGGCGTGGTATGTAAGGATTACCCTGACAGAATCATTGCAACAAGAAAGGAAAGCCCGTTGATTATTGGACTGGGCGAAGGGGAGAACTTCCTGGCCAGCGATGTGCCTGCGGTCCTGGAACATACTCGCGAAGTATATTATCTTGACCAGAAAGAGATTGCCGTTATGTATACGGACCATGTTGATTTGTATGACGAGAACGGTTCAAAAGTCATAAAACAGCCAAGCCATGTGAACTGGGATATCTCCTCAGCAAAAAAAGATGGGTATGCTCATTTCATGCTGAAGGAAATCTATGAGCAGCCAAAGGCTTTGACGGACACCATGAGGCCGAGACTTGTTATGGAAAACGAGAAGCCTGTGGACATAAAGTTTGAGGAACTTAAGCTTTCTCCTTCCGACTGGGCAAAGGCGAAACGCATTGTGATTACCGCCTGTGGAACCGCTTATCATGCGGGAGTTGTTGCTCGTTATGCATTTGAGAAATTTGCAAGGATTCCCGTTGTGGTCGACGTCGCCTCTGAGTTCAGGTACAGGAATCCTATTCTGGATAAGGACGATATCTTTATTGTTATCAGTCAGTCCGGAGAGACCGCTGATACTTTGGCTGCTATGCGCCTTGCAAAATCCCAAGGTGTGCATGTCATTGCCATAACGAACTGCGTAGGCTCGACCGTAAGCCGTGAGGCGGACGACGTGATTTATACCTGGGCCGGTCCGGAAATTGCGGTGGCTTCAACCAAGGCCTATACTACACAGATAATGTGCCTCTATCTGCTTGCCCTGAAAAGCGGATTCAGCCGTGGCCAGCTGACTGCAGAGCAGTACAAGGCTTTGCTGCTGGAACTTGAGTCCGTTCCTGAAAAGATTGGAAAGGTTCTTGAGGACCAGACTGGCATACAGAAATTTGTGAACAGGAATTTCAATAAGTCCAAGGTATTCTTTATTGGACGCCTGTTTGACAGTGCGACAAGTTTGGAGTGTGCACTCAAGTTGAAGGAAGTCAGCTACATGCATAGCGAAGCCTTTGCCGCAGGTGAATTGAAGCATGGACCTATTGCCCTGATGGATCCGACGACTCTGGTTGTGGCAATCGCCACTGTTCCGGAACTCTATGAAAAAATCGCAAGCAATATACTGGAAGTCAAAAGCCGTGGAGCCTCAACGCTTGTCATTACACAGGACCTGGATGGCAATTTCAAGGATTCCGCCGACGAAGTGATTGGCATCCCTGAGGTGGACAGTTCGTTTGCGGCGTTGGTGTCGGTTGTTCCTGCCCAGCTGTTTGCATATTACTGCGCCATCCAGAGGGGTAACGATCCTGATAAGCCTCGCAATCTGGCAAAATCGGTTACGGTCGAGTAAAAAATTATTGCATTTCAATGTTAATTGTTTCATGGGTTTGTCCAGGAAATCTGAAATCTTTTAAGGAGCGTAGGGGGCAGACCCTGAAACATTTTTATGGAATATTCGATATCAGAAGTTTTAAATTATGTAGAAGAAAATGATGTAAAATTCATCAAGCTTCTCTTTACCGATATCTACGGTGGAATAAAAAGTCTTACGGTCCAGCCTTCCATACTCAGGAATACATTTGACCAGGGCATGTCGTTTGATGCGAATGCCGTCAAAGGATTTATGAACGTAAACGAAAGTGACCTTTTCGTGATTCCGGATTCTACAACCCTATCCGTTTTGCCCTGGAGACCACAGCATGGACGTGTGGCCCGTCTGTATTGCAATATCAATTATCCGGATGGAACTCCTTTTGAGGGTGATTCCAGGCGCATATTGAAGAACGTTATGTCTAAGTGCAACGGAATGGGATATGATGTCAAGGTTGGCACGGAATGTGAATTCTATCTGTTCAAATTGGACGAGCATGGGGGGGCTTCAAAGACTCCCTGCGATTATGCGGGATATTGTGATTTGGCTCCGCTGGATAGGTGCGAGAATGTTCGCCGGGATATTGTTTTGACTCTTGAGCAGATGGGTATAACGCCTGAATCTAGCCATCATGAGTCAGGTCCGGGGCAGAACGAAGTTGACTTCAGGTATGATACAGCTGTCCGTGCCGCCGACAATGTTGCGACCTTCAAGAATGTTGTAAAGACCATTGCCTATCAGGATGGATTTTTTGCGTCGTTCCTTCCAAAGCCCTTGAAGGGGAATGCCGGAAGTGGACTGCATATAAATCTTTCGTTGTACAAGGATGACAAGAATTGTTTTGCCACGGACACTGAAGACGCAAAATATTTTATGGCTGGAATACTGGCCCATATAAAAGAGATAACGGCATTTTTGAATCCGCTCAATCAATCGTATGAACGGTTTGGGGAATATGAAGCCCCGCGTTATATTTCCTGGTCAAAACAGAATCGAAGTCAGTTGATTCGCGTTCCGGCTGCAAATGGTGATAGGTCGAGAATAGAACTTAGGTCCCCTGATCCTTGCTGCAATCAATATATTGCGCTGGCATTGATAATTGCCTCCGGATTGGATGGAATCGAAAAAAAATTGACGCTCCCGGCGGCGGTAGATTTGGATTTATATCATGCAAGACCGGATGATGTTTTGGGACTGGAAGAGCTTCCTAGAAATTTGAACGAGGCTTTGGGATATGCAAAGGAATCTGATTTTGTAAAATCCATTGTCTCAGAACGGTTGATTGAGAATTTTGTTCAGGAAAAGACTTCCGGCAAGGATCCTGAATTCTGGGAGATATAAAATCGGTATGGACAATGTATTGATTGTCAGCAACACGTCTTCTACTATGTCTCTGATTTCTGATTTTATGAGGATGGAATCATTCTCCCGAATCGTGACGGCCCAGAATGGAGCCCTTGCAAGACGTTGCATTACTGAAACCGATTTTGATTTGATTATCATTGACGCTCCTCTTGGTGATGAGTTGGGGGATGACCTGGCTATTGTCGCCGCGGAGAAAACTACTGCCGGAATAATTTTGATTGTGGAGAATTCAAGTATCTATGAGATTGTGAGCCGTGTGGAAGATTACGGGGTTTTTGCGTTGGCAAAGCCTACCACATCGGAATTCTTTTATCAGGCGGCCAAATTATTGACGGTCAGCAGAAAAAGGATGCAGTCATTGGAAAACGAAAACACAAAACTGCAACGTAAGATTGAGGAAATAAGAATAGTTGGTAGGGCGAAGCTTGTATTGATACAGGTTTTGAAAATGACGGAGATGCAGGCCCAGCATTATATTGAGAAACAGAGCATGGATTTGAGACAGACAAAGCTTGAGACCGCCGAGAATATCTTGCGCACCTATGAGTGATTTGTGATTAATAAGAAAAAAGGCTATCCAATTGGGGATAGCCTTTTTTTTGTTAGGAGCCAGGGGGGGACAGACCCCTTTGCCGGCAAAGGGGTCTGTCCCCCCTGTGACGCAAGTCGAATTAATTGGAGAACAACAAATTTTTCTGATTTGTTATTGGAACATTTGATCGTACAGCTCTTTCAGTTTGTCCTTTGCGTTGTTGAATGCCTCGACAACTAGCGGGTCAAATCTTGTGCCACTGAAATTGGTTATGGTATCGAATGCTTCATCAAAATGATATGTGTTACGGGAGGCATGCTTGGCGGACAAGGTGTCGAATACATCCGCTACGGCCACTATTCTTGCTGACAATGGTATTTCTTCCTCGATGAGATTCTTAGGGAATCCGGTGCCGTTCCACCATTCGTGATGGAATTGGGCAACCTCGTGGGACAGTCTATAGAACAGGTCGTCAGGATTGTTTACAAAAAATCTGTCGATGATTTGCATTCCAAGTATTGTGTGGGCTTGGACAGACTTTTTTTCTTCCTCAGTCAGGTCGTCCCTGTACAGAAGCATCTGTGGAACCATGTATTTGCCAATATCATGCATCGGGGCCACATGTCCCAGGGTTTCCATATAGGAATCTGTCAGTATATCTGTATAGTATCCAGTGCGCCGGAGCTCTCTGGCTATGACGAATGTATAGTTGCTGGTACGGCGCATGTGTGCCGCCATTTCAGGGTTTTTGTCGCCTAAGGATTGCAATAGTCCTGATATCAGTTTGTCATGTTCCGCCATGTTCCTGTTTTTTATGGTGCGCAAAGCCGATGACAGCTTGAGGTTCTGCTGCTCAAGGAAATCGTTTTTAGTTTTTTGTTCTGTCACGTCATTTAGGGTAATGACATATCCCTGCAGGGTTTTTCCTGTACCCATACGGTGAAGTTCAGGTTCATAAATCTGCTTCCCGATTTTCAAAAAACCTTCGTCGACTAGGGTTTCGTGAATCGGAGGGGTTATAATATTTTGCAGTTCCGGACAGGTCTTCAGGCGGTGGTAGTTGTCATATTTCAGGGACTTGTATTCCGGAAAAAGGACTTTTGCGATGTTGTTTGCATATCTGACATAAAATCTGTTGTCAATAATGAACAACGGGTCCTTGAGGGAATTGATGACCTCGGACCGTGAAATGTCATAAAGGTTTGATATTTTATTTTTGCGAATCAAGATGCAGCACCCTATTGACGCTACGATGCATGTTACGGGGGCAACAGGGATACCTGGCTTGTAGCATTCCAACACCAGGTCCAGGAAAATTAAAATCTGTGACGCGGCCGCTACAAAGAAGAAACTTTTCTGGATTTGGTACTTATGTCGCCGGGCAATTGAGGATGCCTTGATGAACATGATGAGCTGCAACAACAAAAATAAAAGGATGAATGAAAAGTAAATTGTTTTGAAGACATTGCTACTGGAGGTTCCCTCGTCAAGCAGATTAAATTTGTTGTAATGGGTACCAAATATTTCCTTTCCGTTTTTTTGTGCGCATATTACGGGAATATTAAGGCCGATTGCGATTATAGCTATAATAATCGTAGAAGGAGTGTGCGATTTTTCATTAAAAACCTGATGGAATGTTGTATAAAGGGACACAGTCAAAAAGAATACAGAGGTCAGCCGAATTTTCATTCCAATGGAATTGGCAACCGGGGAAGTTCCCAAACAGTATATCAAGCACCCTATGATATAGATGAGGGTCTCATTCAAGGCGGAGATTATATATTTCTGTGCTTCTGTAGCTCTGTTTGATGCCAGTATTATGATGCAGATTAACTGCGTGACAAGGGCTGTCCATAGTATGTTGGGGTAGATTTTTTGTAATAGGTCAAGTACGTTCATAAACACCTCTGGTTCCATAGGCTAAAAAGCATCGTATGTAGATTATAATCGGGTTTGTGGGATTTGTCTATTTAAAGATAAATGCAGGACAGGGGGGAGGGACCCCAATGCCGACAATGGGGTCTGTCCCCCCTGTCCTGCATAGAATATTTGATAAAACAAATAATTGAAGATATTTTTCTATTTTTTTAGATTGCTTTTTTGCGAATTATAAAATAGCCTTTTATAATAAGCGCAAATCTTTTACAGGAGAAATCGAATGGACGAACGTGTAAAACAGGAAATCATATCGGGGAAAGCGGTTCTTGGAATTGAATTTGGATCTACAAGAATAAAAGCGGTTTTGATAGATTCAAGCAACAATCCTATTGCCAGTGGTGCCTTTGATTGGGAAAACAGCCTAAAGGATGGAATTTGGACATACTCTTTGGACCTGATTCATCAGGGACTTTCATCCGCGTATGGCGCAATGAAAGCCGACGTTTTAAGCAAATTCGGGGTGAAGCTAACAAAACTCAAGGCCCTTGGGGTGAGCGCCATGATGCATGGTTATATGGCTTTTTCCAAGGAAGGCAAGATTTTGGTTCCATTCAGAACCTGGAGAAACTGTATAACCGCCCAGGCGTCAAAAGATTTGTCTAATCTTTTCTCGTTCCCTATTCCTGAAAGATGGAGCATTGCCCATTTGTATCAGGCCATACTTAATGGGGAGGAGCATGTCAAGGATGTTGATTTCCTTACGACATTGGCCGGATATGTGCATTGGAAGCTTACAGACCAAAAGGTCCTGGGTATCGGTGATGCATCAGGAATGTTCCCTGTTGATTCTTCTACCCTTGATTATAACCGGGCAATGCTGCGTAGCTTCAACGATTTAATCGGCGATAAGAACTATGCATGGACCCTTGATAAAATATTGCCAAAGTGTTTGCCTGCTGGTAAAGAGGCTGGGCTTTTGACTGCTGAAGGAGCAAAATTGCTGGATGTGGATGGCGATCTTGAGCCTGGAGTTCCTCTTTGTCCTCCTGAAGGTGATGCCGGTACTGGTATGGTTGCTACCAATTCAGTTGCGCCGAAAACAGGTAATGTATCTGCCGGCACCTCCGTTTTTGCTATGGTTGTTCTTGAGAAACCTCTGTCAAAGCCTTACGCAGGAAAAATTGATATAGTCACGACCCCTGATGGAAAGGATACCGCGATGGCTCATGCAAATAACTGTACGGGCGAATATGACAAATGGATCGGAATCTTTGGCCAGGCTGCGACATTGATGGGAGCGACATTCTCCAAGGGAGAACTCTATGACAAGTTCCTGTCGGCCGCACTGGAAGGGGATGCCGACTGCGGTGGTTTGATTCCTTTTAACTATATCTCCGGTGAATCAATGACGGATTGTCCAAATGGCTTGCCGTTGTTTGTTCGCAAACAGGATTGCGCTTTCACTTTGCAGAATTTTATGAGGGCGCAGCTGTTTACATCATTGGCAGCCCTTAGGACAGGAATGGATATACTTTTTGATGAAGAAAAGGTTTCTCTTGAAAAACTTACCGGACATGGAGGTTTCTTTAAGGCTAAAGGACCTGGAGTCATGGCGATGTCATCTGCAATGCATACCCCGATTTCCCTTATGGAAACCGCCGGAGAGGGAGGTCCTTGGGGAATGGCATTGTTGGCAGCCTACATGGTCAGCGGAAAGGATGTCGATTTGAGCAAATGGTTGGAAAATGAAGTGTTCGCTTCATCGAAGACGGAAATATTCCAGCCAAAAGCAGCTGATGTCGAAGGATTTAATAAATTCTTTGCCAACTACAAGAAGGCTCTGCCAGTTGAAAGGGAAGCCGCAAGAAACTTGATTTAAGGATTATCGTATGAGTGACTATAAATTGATAAAAGAACAGGCCTATGAGGCCAATATGGAAATCCCTGCCCAGCATTTGGCTCTTTATACCTGGGGAAATGTGAGTGCATTGGATATTGACAAGGGCGTTTTTGCGATAAAACCAAGTGGAGTTCCTTATGGGGAGTTGACTCCTGACAGCATGGTTATTGTTGACTTTGACGGAAATGTTGTTGAGGGAAAGCTTAGGCCATCCAGCGATACACCTACCCATGCTGTCCTTTATAAGGAATTCGTTGCGGAAAGGGGCAACAAGATAGGAGGGATTATCCATACGCACTCGACATTTGCTGTAAGCTGGGCTCAGGCCGTAAAATCGGTGCCACTGTTTGGGACTACCCATGCCGATCACATTCAGACATCCGTACCGTGCACTCCTTATCTGTCCCGTGATGCGGTTGAAAGGGATTATGAAAAGGAAACTGGCAAATTGATTGTTTCGCATTTTGATGAGCAAAAGCTTAATCCATCGGAAGTGAACATGGTTTTGGTCGGTGGTCATGGACCATTTTGCTGGGGTGATAATGCAAATAAAGCTGTGTACAATGCCGCCGTTTTGGAGGAGATTTGCCATATGGCTTTGAATACGTTGGCTATAGATCCTTCTGCACAGGCCCTTCCGGATTATATTATATCCAAGCACTACTTAAGAAAACATGGACCGAATGCATACTATGGACAGAAGTAGTTGTCCGTAAGAATGGTGTGAGGTTAAAGTTTTAGAATTGTTCATAGGGGGGGGGAAAGACCCCATTAACAACAATGGGGTCTGTCCCCCCCTATCTTTTTTCAAAAAAAATTTGCCTATCTGAAAAAAATTATATATTTTTTCATTATCCATAAAGCCGGAGTGTTACATATATTGGCACGTAAACCTCGTAAATATACCAATACTGGAATGTATCATATTATTCTTCGCGGTAATGATCATCAAAATATTTTCTGCGATGAGAAGGATAGGAATTTTTTCCTGGGCAGGATAAAGAAATATTCAGCTGAGTTGGATATCGATATTTATGCATATTGCTTAATGTCCAACCATGTTCATATTCTGCTTGGTAGGGCGACCGATTTTCTTAGCAAATTTGTCCAAAAACTTGCGAATAGTTATGTCTATTATTTCAATCATAGGTATGAACGTTCCGGGCATCTCTTCCAGGGAAGGTTCAAAAGCGAGCCTATAGAGAGCGATGATTATTTTAAAACTGTTTTACGGTATATACTGCAAAATTCCGAAGGTGCAGGACTGGGTAAAATGGAAACCTATAAGTGGAACAGTTACCGTGAGTTAAATCAGAGAACGGCCCTGGAAAGATGTATCATACGTAGTGATTTTATAATTCGAACCTTCTCCGGAATTGGAAATGTTCTTGATTTTTTAGCCCTAAAGGAACAGTCCAAGTGTATTGAATATGAAAACAGGTCTGTTTGTAATGATGAATGCGGAACTGCGCTGATAAAGAAAATGTTTCATGTTAAGAGCACGTTTTATTTAAAACAGATTCCGATTGAAGAATTGAAAATAAAACTGCATGATTTAAAGAAATTTGGGTTATCCTGCAATCAAATTAGACGTCTGACTGGAATCAGCAAAGAAATTATCCGGTTTGCATAAAAGATAATGATAGAAACAATCTTGAAAATCATAAAGATTTTACATACACTCTATAGGCATGTTCGACTCGGATTATAATTTCCTTTGGGTGGGTTCCATTGTGGAGAAGAATTTATAGTTCAACAATCTAGATAAAATATGTGATTTGTTCTATTCGATTCTCAATTCTATTTGGAAATGGTAATCTCGTTTTTGAATATCTAATCGGCATGCAAAATATACCGAAAAAACGAGGGAAATAAATGCGAAAGAAGTGGCCGTTGGGAGCAAGAATATTAGTATTTTTGATTGGTATTGCTATAGTTTGTTTGGCATTCAAGATGTTTGCACCAGCTTTAAGCGGACATGGATATATGAAGTGCCTTTACGTATTTATATGTATGGCTTTGATATATTTAATGATCTTCATTCCTTTGCTGTTTATGAAGATACGGATAAAAAATGATACGGTGCCGCTTTTTTGTTTTGCATGGAACGTAATTTTTTGTTTTGCGGTTCTTTGTGGACTGTCAGCATATTTTTTAATTTCTGATATGTATTCGGTAAATGCTGCTTTCATTGTCCTGGTTATACTTTTGGCTCTTGGAATATCAGGTGTCATTGTTAAGGTATCTATTTTTCACAGGGATGAATATGAAAACAATCGACAGGGACTGGGACTTATATCTCAAATTCAAGCCTCAATGGGGGTACTGGTCTTGAAAACGGCTGCCCTTCCGGAGAAAAATTTCAATGAAAAGAGAAAAATTGAGGCTCTTGGTGAAAGTATAAATCAGATGATGCCGGTCAGCACGATTGATGCGGCAAAACTTGAACAGGAAATCCTGATGAATGTTACACAGATAAGCAGTCTGTGTGATTCCGTGATTGCGGGAAGTGATGATGAGAATCTAAAAAAATTGTTGACGGTTATTGAAAATCAAATACGTGAACGGAAATTAAAAGACTGTTGATTTTATTCCCCTTAAGTTCTTAAGGGGATTTTTTATAGACCAAAGGGGACAGACCCCTTTGGCGACAACAGGGTCTGTCCCCTTTGGCTCCATACTAATTCCTTTACTATACTTCCGTGAAAAAAAATGATATACTGTGAAACATGGGTAAGGTATTTGTTTTTGTTAATCAGAAAGGTGGAGTCGGAAAGACTACCTCCGCTATCAATATTGGAGCCTATATTGCAAAGGCAGGAAAGAAAGTTCTCTTGGTGGATTTTGATAGCCAAGGAAATATGTCCAGCGGTGTCGGTGTCAGCAAGGATAAGCCGACTGTTTACGAACTTCTTGCCGGAACCGTTGTTCCTGAGGCTACCGTGAAACATTCTTGCGTTGAAAATCTTGATGCTATTAGTGCGTCAATCGATTTGTCCGGAGCCGCGATTGAATTGGTTGATCAGGAAAATAGAGAGTTCTTCCTAAAAAATGCTCTGGAACCGTTGCGCGCAAAGTATGACTATATCTTGATAGACTGTCCCCCGTCATTGGGAATCCTTACTCTTAATGGACTTGCCGCCGCTGATGCAGTCCTGGTTCCGATGCAGTGTGAATATTTTGCCCTGGAAGGTATAACCCTTCTTCTTCAGACTGTAAAGAAGGTTCAGCAGACAATAAATCCTGGACTTGTCATTGGTGGAATATTTTTTACCATGTATGACAGCCGAACGCGTTTGGCCCAGGATGTCGTTATGCAAGTCAAAAGTTATTTCAAGGATTTGGTTTTTAATACGATTATTCCAAGAAACATAAGACTGTCTGAAGCGCCTTCCCATGGAGAGCCGATTTGCGAATATGACCCAGCCTGCATTGGAGCCAAGAGCTATGAAAAACTTTCGGAAGAGGTTCTGAGACGTGGCTAAGACATCCAGATTGGGCAAGGGACTGAATGCTTTGATGCAGGAAGCGGAAAGTTCGGAACCTGTAACCAAAAAGACAAATTCATCGTCTGTTAAAATAAAACTGCCGAACGGAATTATTGCCGATGATAACGGAACCCTTTGGGTTGATCCTAATCTTTTAAAACCTAATCCACGTCAGCCACGTCTATTCTTCGATGAAGAAAAACTTGCGGAATTGACGGAATCCGTGAAACAGGAAGGGGTCCTGTCTCCAATAATAATTGAGGATGCTGAGGACGGTTTCTTTTATATCATCGCTGGTGAACGCCGAACCAGGGCCGCCCGTGCCGCTGGATTGAAGCAGGTTCCGGTGCAACTGAGGAAATACTCTGATAGCAGGAAACTTGAGGTGGCCCTGATTGAAAACATTCAGCGTACCGACCTGAATCCTGTCGAAGAGGCCCAGGCGTACTGCCAGTTGATGGAACTTGAGAATATAACACAGGAGCAGGTTGCCCAGAGGGTTGGAAAGAACCGGTCCACAGTCGCTAATTCCATGCGCCTTCTGAAACTTCCAAAGGATATGCTGGATTCTCTTGCGTCCGGTACTATAACATCGGGACATGCAAGGGCCCTTCTGAGCGTTGTGAATCCGCCTGACCAGAGGGTCCTGTTTGACCGCATGATAAAACAGGGGATATCCGTTCGCGAAAGTGAAAGGATGGCACAGAATTTCAATGGAGGTGGCCGTGCCTCAAAGGATTCTGGAAAAGAAAGGAGCTCGACGGACAAACGTGATCCAAACTATATCGACATTGAACAGAAATTTATTGATGCGCTTGGAACGAAGGTTGTCATGAAGGGCGATTTTGAAAAAGGAACCATAACCATAAACTATTTTACAAAAGACGATCTGGACAGGATATTCAACGTGATAACTGGCTAAAGCAGTTTTTCAATCCAAAGGACAATCCGGAAAACGGATACGCATATGGATTTATGATACGTTTTGGGGGAGTGAAAAAATGAAGACATCTGGTATAAGGGGAACGGCATGAACGGAATTGCTTCGATAGTGTCAGCAATTTTGTTATCCTGCGCTGCATTTGTGTCCACGGAACTTGATGACTTTATACTGATTCTTATACTTCTTTCCAGGTGCTCCTCAAAAAAACAGGTCGTTCTGGCTTCGATAGGTAAATATGTGGCGCTTGTCCTTGTTGCTTCCTGCTCATATTTTTTTGCCGCGTATATATCAAAAATTGCAAAAGAGTACATCGGTTTTCTGGGGCTGATTTTAATTGGAATTGGCATCGTGGATCTTATCAAAGGGAGCAAGGAAAAAAAAGAGTCCGATATAGGGGACAGGCCTGCTGATTCAAATGGGCAGGGCGTTTCCATATTGATTTCTTCCATGCTTATTTCCCTGGGAAGTTCCGGTGATAATTTCGCTGTATATGTCCCTTTCTTTACATCCCTTGATGTGTCCGGATTTGTGGTCTGCGGAATTGTGTTTTTGGTGCTCCAATTCGGGATGCTGATTTTAACCGCCAAGGCCATTTCCGTTCCGGGCATCCAGAGGGTCGTGGATAAAGTTGGCGGTCTGTTGATTCCCATACTTCTGATGTTGTTGGGAATCTATGTTTTATGGGCGAACGGGACTTTTGGTTTTCTGATTAATTTATTCGGAGGTAGATGATTATGGATGAACGGAAAAGAATCGAGGGAAGGAAATTTGTAGAGCAGTACCATTCCATTTTATGCAGCGACGTTCCGGATTTCATTTATGAGTATGCATCGCTTCCAATCGTGCACAGGCTTGCGGGAGTTGGGCTGCTTTGTGGAACAGATTGGACCCCCCTTTTTGATAACAGATTTTTTTATTCCCGTCTGGATCATTCCATAGGTGTAGCCTTGATTATCTGGAGGTTCACTCATGACAAGAGGCAGACTTTGGCCGGCCTTTTCCATGATATCGCGACACCTGCATTCAGTCATGTCATTGATTTTAAAAATGGTGATACGGAAAATCAGGAAAGCACAGAGGAATCTACTCAGCAAATAATAAATGATGATTTGGACCTTAGCGAGCTTTTGTTCAAAGAAGGCATTTATAAATATGAGATTGACAATTACAGCAAATATCCGTTAGCAAATAATGATAGGCCGGGCCTGAATGCGGATAGGCTTGAATATATGTATCCTTCGGGGGCTGCGTTAAACGATGTCTGGACAATTGATAAAATCAGGGACAGCTACTCGTTCACGACGGTCCTGAAAAATGAGAAGGGGTTGGATGAAATCGGGTTCACGGATTTGAATGCGGCTGCCGATTATGTTCACAAATTCCTGGATATCTCCATTGTTTTGCAGAAGAACGAAGACAAGGTGTCGATGCAGCTTTTGGCGGACACTCTTTCAAAGGCAATGGAATGCGGTTTCCTGTCGGATTCTGATATGTATGAACTTGACGAGGAATCATTGGTTAGGTGCTTTGATCGGATCGTGAATGAAAATAAAGAGCTGGGAAAAACGGCGACTGTTGATGGAAATCCGGGTGCAGAATTCTGCCGGTACTGGAGAACCTTCCGTGGAATGAAGAGCATTATACGAAATGAGAATCCGCAGGAAAATTCCTATAACCTTTCGCTCAACGTTAAACGTCGGTATGTTGATCCGCTGGTCAAAAATGGTTCCAACGCCACCAGGGTTTCAAAACTGAATAAAGAGGCCGCGCAACATCTTGATGACTTCTTAAATTTCAATGATTCCACGTACGGTTCTGTTCCGTGGCTATAAAATGGTTGCTTCAAAGAAAATAGTAATAATAACCCAGGATTCCAAGATTGCAAGATTTTTTCCTCAGGAATGCCAAATTGAAATCCTTTCGTCAGTAAAATTTATTGACACGATGGTATATGGTTTTCTTCCCGATTTGATAGTTATCGATTCCGTGTATGATGTGGATGTGCTGCAGATACGCAGTAATGAAAATTTTGTGTTCATACCTGTATTGCTTTTGTCGGAGAACGTCTCATTGTTCACACATTTTTCAGAGATGCTGAATCTTCCCAGGGTAATGCTTTGTTCGTCACATGTACTTGGAAATGAAAATGTAAGGAAGAGGATATCCAGAATTATTGAGTCAAGGAAATCTTTTTTGCCACCAAAAACATCCATGCTTGTAAAGCAGAGCCTGATTTTTATAGGCGAAAGGTTTAATGAAAAATTGACAAGGGATGCGGTCGCGAAAAATGTCGGGGCATGTCCGGATTACCTTTCGAGGATATTTAAAAAAGAAATGGGACTAAACCTTTGGGATTATGTACTGGCTATAAGGTTGGCTGAGGCAAAAATTCTTTTGGAACGTACCGGGTTGGAGATTAAAGAGGTCGCCTCGAAAACAGGGTTTGGCGATCCAGGATATTTCGACCGGGCATTTAAAAATGAATTCGGTGTCACTCCGGGGTCAATCCGAAAAAAATAAGTTTTAACGATAAATTCTTTGCAGCAGGTAGATGGGATTGCAGTGTAGCCACCAGGGTCTGTCCCCTCTGGCGGGCCTGTTCCGCGAGTTTTCAAAGAAAACTCGTAGATGGGACCGAAGGTACCATCAGGGTCTGTCCCCTCTGCCCACTCCATTATTTATAATCATCAGCACTCCCACAAAAAGTCAGTGAGGGAATATCAATTTTTGAAATTGACTTTTTAGGCACATTCGCAATGAAATGAGAATGGCAATCGATATAAATGTTTGCAACGTAACTTCAAGTAGAAAAAGGGTTCCTCAGTCGGGAAGTCTTTTTCTTGCACTTCTAAAAAAATTACCTCCAAAAAAATAAAAAAAAAATTGCAAATTTTTTTACATTTTTGAATTTCACGGAATATATATATAGTGAAGGGCAAAAAGTATGGAGGTTAATTTCATGAAAAAAGTTTTTGCAATTATTATAGGATTATTTATTTTTTGCAGTAATATTTTTTCAAAGTCCGGAGTTGATGGATTTGAATTTGTGAACCGCGATATTTCTGAAATTTTATATTCAGTCAGCTTGTATTACGGAAAAGCAATTGTAGTCGATGACACGGTTACTGGGAATGCAACATTCAGATTTGCTGGAGAAGATTTTGATTCTGCTTTCGATAGTTTCCTGAAAGCTTACAGGTTGTACGTTGAAAAAACTGATAAAGTGTGGACCGTATCAAAGGTGCATTTTTCAGAGAGAAAAGGATCGGAGTATTTCCTTGATGCTTCAGATGTAAGACCAGTTCTTCTGATCGATAAAATCAGTCAAAAGTTTCAGTGTGAAATTACGTTTGATTCTTTGATTGATTTGCCGGTAACGATTCATACAAGCGGAAAAGGTGCAGCGGAGTTTGTTGAAGCAGTTGTCAGGGTTCTAGGCAAAGATTATTCTCTTGATTCATCTGATGGGTATTTTCGAATCAACAGAATTGTTCAGGAAAAAAAATCGTACAATCCACAACGGGAAAGAGTATCTGTAAAAAAAGAATCAAATGGAAATGAAGTTTCATTTTCCGTTGATATTCAGGATGCTTCTGTCGGGGCGATTCTTGAAGAACTTTTTGAAAATGCTGGAAAAGAATATATTTTTGCCTGTGACACAAATGAACGAATCAGACGGGTTTTGTTTGCTGGAAAGGATTTCGATGAAACCCTTCGGCTGATTTGTTCGACAAGTTCACTGAGGACCTACGAGAATGATGGAATATTGTATGTTGTTCCAGATATGTCCAACGAAAATGATTTGATTGACAACGGAAAAATATGGAAAAAATATAATCTGTCGTTTTATACCGTGCAGAAAGCAATACCGTTGGTAGAAAGCAGATTTGGAAAACAGAATATAATTCCATTGGAAGATGAAAATAGTTTCCTGTGTTTTACGGTGGAGTCAATTCAAAATCAGATAGGGGAATTCCTAAAGTGCTTTGATTCTGAAAAAAATTCCTTTGTTGTAAAATTGATGTACATAACTACGGATGATTTTTTGACGCATCTGCCACCTGGGATCAATTCATCGCAGATTACAAAAAGCACCCAGGACAATGTTTTCTTTTTTAATGGAAACGAAATGCAATATGAGCAGCTTGGTAAAGCTTTGAAAGAAATTGACTGTCCTGTGAAAAGGCTTCGATATGACCTCCTGGTTATGCAATATCAAACCACTGAAGATTCTTCATGGGAAAATACTTTATCCGCTAGAAAACTTTCTCTTGGGGATAGAAATGATTTGTCAGTATCGCTTGGTTCCGTTCTTGATTTTAATTTGGATGTGGTGAGTGCTTTCGGATTAAAATTCGCTGCCTCATTGCAGACTGCCATAAATGAAAACAGGGCCCAGGTTTTTGCTGATACAACCTTGCATGGAGTTAGTGGTGGAACAATAAACTTCGTGAACACAAATACCTATCGTTATAGGGATAATAATTTGGACCCCGAAACTGGTTCCCCGATTTATACAGGAATTACACGAGAGATTGCGTCCGGATTAAAAATTGATATTACCGGATGGATAAGTGGGGACGGAGTCATTACAAGCAAAGTCACTGCATCCGTATCACGCCAAGGAGCTGACCTTTCGTCTTCCACCGGTAATCCTCCGCCGACAAGTGAAAAAGTTATAACGACGGAAGTTCTTGGAAAAAGCGGTGAGCCAATAGTGTTGAGTGGATTGATTCAGAATGAAGAATCGTGGACGGAGCAGAGGACTCCACTGCTATCAAAAATTCCAATCATTGGCTGGCTGTTTAAGTCAAGAAATAAGACTGCAGAAAAAACTGAAATGGTTATTTATCTGGTTCCGCATTGGGAGAACGATGAAGATAGTGACGTGGATGAATTTGATAGCAACATGGTAATTGAAAATGTAATTAAATCAGTTGTATTGGAGGAAATTGATGGCTAGCAAAAATCAATTTTTTCTTTCCCCGGTCTTTTGTTTGCACAACGGAGCTGTTGTTTTGAATCAAGATGAAAATACCGTTACGTTCGGACTTTTGAATAATGATGATGAAATACTGAAACGTAGATTGGAAAATGCAGTTGAATCAAAATTAAAAAATTCTGACTCAGATGGTAGCTCAGTTTTTGTTTCCGTGAACAAGGAGGAATTCAATAAGCAGATTTCATGGATGTTCGCGCACGAAGGGGAAGTTCCAAAGTCAGCTAACATCAATAAGGATGATAAATTTTGTGACAACGAAGTGGCTGCGTTGCTGGAGGCTCTTATTTCAAATGCGGTAAAAGAAAATGCATCGGATATTCATATCGAAAAAAATATTGTCAGATTCCGAATAGGTGGGAAACTTTATAAAGAAATAGAGCTCAGTGATGATAGAAAATTGGAAATCGTGCAACGGATAAAACTTCTGGCATGCTTGAATGTTGTGGAACATCGTAAACCGCAGGATGGACATTTTGTTTTTGTTTTTGGGAACAAGAAAATTTTTATTCGAGTTTCTTGCCTGCCAATAGTTGGCTCACTGGTCCATGAAGATGAATCGGTGGTTATGCGGTTGCTGGATCCAGGAAGAATACCATTGCGTCTAGATAGATTAGGTTTCGATGATAATCAGATTAAAGATATTAAAAAATTTTGTGATCTTGAAAATGGTTTGATTCTTATCTGCGGTGCTACGGGCTCTGGAAAATCGACGACCGCCGGGGCAATGCTTGAGGAAATAAAAAAAGGTTCCAACAATACAAAAAAAATCATTTCGTTAGAGGACCCTCCTGAGTACGTATTGGATGGTGTCAGCCAGGTTCAGATTCAGGAATGCCATGACCTGGGGTTCACTGAAATCTTGAGGAGAACATTCCGGCAGGATCCGGATGTTATTTTTATTGGTGAAATTAGGGATAAGGAAACTGCTGAGATTGCCGTACAGGCTGCACTGACAGGTCATTTAGTTTTTGCGACCCTCCATACCGGGACAGTTGGTCAGGCTGTGTTAAGAATGTATGACCTGGGGGTCTCCCCTAAATTGGTAAATGCAGTCCTTTGTGGGATTATCGTTCAGCATTTGGTCAACGGCCAGCTGTCTGCAAAAATTCTTTCTTTAAATCCATCGGATGTTGTGGATGATGTGAAAAAGGAAAATCGACTTGAGTAGAAAACATGTTTTGCAATTCACTACGACTCTAAGCGAATT
Organism: Treponema sp.; assembly: GCA_045643225.1. Taxonomy (GTDB): domain Bacteria; phylum Spirochaetota; class Spirochaetia; order Treponematales; family Treponemataceae; genus Treponema_D. The sequence goes on from JAZUKJ010000093.1 coordinate 19,212, forward strand.
GATGGATGCCGAATTAAATCTTCGTTCTGCCTTGGATGTGATGAATGAAATGACCGGAATAAATAAGAAATGCAGGCAAGCCGCTTATGAAATAAAGAATTCTTTGTCGGAAGGTTCAAGATTTTCCATGGCGTTAAAAAGGTGCCAGTCCCTGTGTTTTGATGATGTCTATATAGCTTTCGTTTGTGCTTCCGAAAAGAATGGCCAATTGAGAAAAACAATTAGTTTTCTAAAAGAGCGGGAAAAGGGAAGAAATGAATTTAAGGAAAAGATAATTTCAATTTGTATGTATCCTGCGATGGTAATCCTGATGGCGCTTGCTGGTGGAATACTGCTGGCGTTTTATTCAACAAAGCTCGTGGCGGATTTTTCAGGAAATTTTGATTTTCTGGTTTATAAAAAAAATGTGTTTGCTGGATGTGTTCAGGCTAATCTGTTTTTGTTGACAGCGGGATTTGGATTTTGTTTTTTGTTAAAGAAAGTGCTGGATAAAAATGTTTTGCTGGATATTTTCCGGGTTCTGGATTTTATGACTGAGTCCAATGTTGGTTTTTACGCGAGTCTGGAAACGGCTTTGCTGATTGCTGGTAAGAACGAAAGAATAAAAAACAGGATTGGCGAAATGATGTCGGATATCTCGTCTGGAAAAAAGGTAAGCGATGCCTTGGAAAATCTGGGCATGGAATTTAAATTGTTTGCTGAAATTGCTGAGATGTCTGGAAATCTGGAAAAAGTGTTCAAGCAAATATGTTCCACAGTGGATGCGAAAGTTAAACGTATTGAAAAAATATGTATGGATTTAATTAATCCTGCAATCATGATTGTGGTTGGCATATACATAATTATATTGATAAAAAAAATAGCGATGCCTGTATTGTTCAATTTTGGTATTTAGTTTTGAAGATTATGAATCAATGGAATGACGCATGCATTATGATTCCAAGATCTATTTCAAAACTTTAATTATAAATTGGAGGAAAATGTTGAAAAAAATGTTTTTCGAAAAAAAGTTTACAAAGATTAAAAAAAGGGGAACAGAAAAAAATGTTGACAGAGAATCAAGCGATGGTGGATTCACATTTGTTGAAACCCTTGCAGTTTTGGCAATCGGTGCAATCCTTACGGCAGGCGTTGGGGTTTCAGCGTTCAAAGCGATTGAAATTGCGAGGGAGTATTCCGCAAAGGAAACTATTTCGCAGTATAAGGCAGCGTTGCAGTCTTACTACATTGATTGTGGATCCTATCCTTCGACAGAACAGGGCTTGCAGGCTCTATGGGAAAAACCTACCCTTATTCCCGTTCCTGAATCGTGGCAAGGACCATATTTGGACAAGGAAATCAAAAAGGATCCTTGGGGAGGAAGTTACATCTATGTCAAAAAAGGTTCAGCCTCATTTCCTGCAGAATGTCCCGGAAGTCTCCCCTATGCAATTATCTGCTATGGAGCGGATGGAATAAGTGGTGGGGAAGGTCGCAATGCGGATATCTTTTCATGGAGGTAAAAAATCTAATGGTTCCACAATTTTGTTGTCACTCGGGATGATATTTTCTTTTTCCCTGGTAATGATAAGTCTTGTTGCTTGGCTTAATACCAGATATGAAACTGTAAAAAAGGAATGCGAAAAATTTTATGGTGGTCAATACATAATTCAGTCCAATGGAGATTTGAGTGAAAATAATTGAGGCAATTATTACGTGTGCGTTGCTAGCGATTTTTTCCTCTATTGCCAGCGGGATAATTATTCCTTGCACAGAAATATATATGAAAACACAGCAACTGAAAAGCAGATTGGATATGGATAGGTTTCTGGCTGAGGGTTTCGTAAAATTGTGCAAAGAAAAAAAAGAAGAGGAACTAAAGTTTTCATTGGTTGAATGGAAAAAAATGTGTTCCGATTTATGGCAACTGGATTATTTATCAATAAAACGAGATGGAAATGGAATTATAGAAAGTTGGAGCTTGGACGGAAAGATTACTTCTGTGAAATTTTCGTTTGATGAATAGCACGGTCATGTTAGAGAAAAAGATGCAAACAGTAAAAAAGTCTGATTACGAAATATACACCTTCAATGTCCCTTTGAGTCTGCATGGAAAAAAGAGAAATGCGTTTATAACCAAGGAATTGGAAAAAAAACATCCATGTTTTTCCCAGGAATGTTGTTTCGATTCAAAACTAAAGTTTTCCAATGGAAAAATACAATCCATTGTAGCTGTTATGGATAGAGTGAAACTAAGGGAATATCGGGGGAAATCAAAGTCTGGAATATTTTTGGATGGAGTAAAAAATACAAAATTTTTCGGAGCAAAAAGAAATTTGATTTTTATTGGTTTCTTGCTTGCTGTATTTTTGCTGATATATTTTTTTCTGTTATCAATCAACAATTCTAATATCAAAGAGTTGTCTGCCACTGATAATTGTATTGATGAGGCAGAAACAAATGTTGAGACGGAGGAGACAAAACCAACTTCATATGAAGTTCTGGAAAAAGTGCTTTCGAATATATCAGCCGGAAAAGGAGCCGTTACTGTTTTCAATTACGCTCTCGGAGATTTTCTGATGGATGAAGATAGTGTTGATATTTCTTTTTCAGTAAAAAAAATGTTTCCTGAAGATTTGTTGTCTCCTGCATCAGTTTTTTTTGAAAGAGAATTCAAGAGCTTGTCTCCTGTTTCGTATGAAAAATCTATACCAATGTTTTCTGTGAATTACTCTTTGCCGGTAAATAATTTTCAAAAAGGCAGCGATGTAGGTCTTGTCAATATGGCAAAGCTTAGGGGAGTTGTAAAAAAATATGGGACAATTCTTTCTGAAGATTCTACCGATTCATCTTTTAATGTTTCAATAGAAAGCAACAGATTTGGTGAATTCTTTTTGGAAATAGGTCACATAGCGTCTGAGCTAAGAATTAAACCGAGCCGGATTGGAATAACAGTGGGAAAGAATATCCATAATGTTGTGCTAAATTTTTTTCAATCAGATTTAGGTAATGAACAAAATGAGTTGGTTTTGATATCAAAATTTCAAAATCTTTTTTTAGAAAATGCAATTCCAGAAATTACAAATACGAATGTAAAACGGAATAGAGGAATTGCAAAAAATCAAATCAAAAAGGTAACTGAAAAAACTGTTGCAGAAGAAAAAAACAGCATGGAGGAAATTGGAAGGGTGATAACCAAAGACGGAAAGAGCCTGGTGTTTTATCGTGATGTAAACGGAAAAATAAAGAGGGTAGAGAAATGAGAAAGTTTATTTTAATCGGAGTAAGTCTTGTCTGTTGTCTGACCGGATGTGCTTCGATGAATCGAGAGAGTGTTGTTATGCATGGGATGTTCGTGAATGAATCAAGAGTTCCATTGTCAGGTGTCAATATTTATACTGATGAGACCTTTCTTGGAAAAAGTAATTCAAACGGTTTTTTTGAAATAGAAATTCCGTCTAATCAGATAGTGAATATTGAAGCAAAAAAATCTGGCTGGGAAAATAAAAAGATAGAGGAACCCTGTGTTGATACAACAAAATTATATATCTATCAGATGGATAGTCTTAAGGCAGTGTATGGTGAAATCGAAAAAGCTTTGATAAATAAGGAATATCAAAGTGCAGAAATCTTAATAAATGATTTGGAAAGTAAATACAATGATACAAAAATGGCAGCGTTTTTTAAAAGTGTGTTGGCGTATAAAAATATGAAATACGAGAACGCGATTTCATATCTATTGGAAAGTGAAATAAGCGAAGCGGATAATCCTTATGTCAAATCATTTTATGAAAGACTGGAGGGTAATTTATGGAAATTAAAAGATTAATCAAAAATAAAGTTGGTTCGCTTTTTTGCATTGCAAGTGCTATGGTCGGACTTGCTTCCTGTGGTTTATCGATTTCATCCATGTGTCCATATACCATAACAAATGGATATGTTGAGGTCGGTAGTGTGAGTGGAAATCATCGTTTAGCAGGAGCTTATATAGATGTCCTCAATAATTCTGAAAGGACAATGAGTTCTGCTGAAATATCTTTTATGTTGTTTGATTCATCGGGTAAGTCTTTGGGGCAACAATCGGCGACTGTTGATTTAAATGTTTTTTCCGGAGAAGAAACAGAAGTTGTTATTTCTCTGGATAGAATTATTGGAACAACATTGGATAAGTCCTATGTGCTGGACTTTGTTCACTTGCGCAAAATAATTTACGAGGATGGAAGTTTTTGGGTCGATCCTCTTGGAGTTACTTCAAAATGGTAAATAGTTTCAAATTGAAAAATGTTTTTTTTGCAGTCGGATTTTTTGTTTCAGCGTTCGTATTGGGTGGCTGTACTTTTGAAAATCTTAATGGTTATAGTTTGGTAGAAAATACTAATCGACCAAAAAAGCAATGGACAATTATGGTTTATATGGCTGCGGATAATAATCTTGAGTCCGCTGCTGTAGAAGATTTTAATGAGATGGAGGCGTCGAAATATGATCAGGATAAAATGAATGTAATAGTCCTGTTTGATAGGAATAATTTGAAAGATTGTTCCGACCAGGACGAATGGGAAGGGGCAAGGTTGTATGAAATCTGCAGGGATGAAAATGGAATGAATAATTCTATTTGCTCTAAAAGAATATCTTGTCCGGAAATTGGTGTTTACGATAAAAGACAAAGTGTTTTGGATATGGGCAATCCAAAGACTTTAAAAGGATTTGTCTCATCTTCTGTCAGAAATTATCCGGCGGAGCATTATGGACTTTTTATCTGGGGACACGGTACTGGATATAGAAATATGTCTATAGAAGAAAATAATCGTGCTGTTGCTCTGGATGACAGTTCGGATTCATTTATGGAAAACTGTGTCTTGGCATCAGCTGTCGCCGATGGAATGAAAAATAAGAAAATGGACATACTGGTGTACGACACATGTTTTGCAGGTGAATTGGAAGTTGCTTACGAATATCCGGATGTAGCAGATTTTTTCTGTGGCAATCAGGGAGTGCAGACTGAATCAGGGTTGGATTATCAAAAGATTTTTTCAACTGGAATTGAAGATAGTCTTGACGGATTGGCGTATGCGAAAAAGATTGAAGAAAATTTATCAGGCGATATGAAAAAAGATTTTTCCATAATTGATCTTTCAGAAATAAAAAATGTATTTTCAGCGTTTGACAGTTTTGCTTCTTGTGCTGCATCAAATATTTTCAGTGAATCGGATGCAGATTCTATCAGGAATTTGATTTTGTCCGATTCTGAATGTTACAAGAGTTTTGAATCTGCAAATAATCCTGTTTATGTAAATATCATTTCACTCGCCAATGTTCTATCAAAAAAATATCCTTCAATTTCGGTCTATGAGGAACATCTGCGAAAATCTATTGAACGGGCTGTATGTGTTGATGCTTCAGATAAAAATCTTCCGTTGGGTATATATTTTTGTTCTGTTGATCAAAGCAATAGTTTGATAAAAAATTTCTCTCCATATTATTTTCATGGTAAGAATTTAAAAAATCAATGCTCGTTTGTAAAAGAATCAACTGGATATGCATTGACAGATACAAAGCAAGGTTCGTTCATGGATAGAATCTTTGGAAATTATTCTTTTTGATTGAATTTTATTTTAGTTTATGTGGCCGTAGATTTGCCCAATCCACGTGAGACGGATTTTTTTTGTGCATGTATATAAATCGTCTAGCCACATTTTTACTTTTTATTCTAAGGATGGCTGTAGTTCAGTCACTCATCATTTACTTTATGGGGAATTATGATTAAAAGTAAAAACAAAAAAATCCTTACAACATTTGTTGCTGGCATGACAATGCTGACAAATGTAATGAATGTTTCTGCATTTGAATACAGAGACCAAAATAGTCATATGTATGGTGGTGGACTCCTTCCAGGTGGAACTCCGGGACCAACTTCATCATCTACAGGTGGTTCATCTTCTTCAGGTGGAAGTTCATCAGGTACATCCTCTTCTGGTTATGGAAGCGGTTCGTCTATGTCAACGGGTTCGTCCGGTACAGGTACATCCGCTACCGGTGGAACGACTGGAACTTCTGGTGGACAAACATCAGGAAAAACTGATGGCAATTCATCAACGTCTGGATATTCGGGAAGTGGTGTTAGTGCCTATGCTCAGGACTCTGCCAAAAAGGGAATGAAGAATACCGGACAGAATGCAAAAGGGGGTATTTCAAATTTCTTTAGCACTGTAAAAGAATTTGTATCAAAAGGATTTACGGCAATTAAGACCGCCGTTACAAGTCTTGTTACGAATGTTTCAAATATGGTTAAAAGTCTTGTTGCAAAAATATTTCCTTCAAAAACTGTAGGAGATCCTGTAGTTATAACTGATGGAAAATTTTATTCATCTGATATTGATATGTCTGTCAATTTTGGAAGCAGCACTTTTGAATTAAACAGAAACTATTCGTCTCAGGAATATCCAAATGGAGCTCTCGGAAAAAACTGGTCATCGGTTTTTGATACAAGAATCATCAGAGGTACCTGCTCTGATAACTTGAAAATCTTGAAAGCCAAACTGGCTGAATGTGAGGCGGCCTATGTTGAAAATTCTTATCAACTTAATTCTAATGGTTTGAACTCGAACTACGTTTCTGAAGCTGTCGAAGCCAATCAACAGATTGATTATTTGAGAAGACTTGTTGCCGAGGGTGAAAGAAATATTGGGAAAGCTGAATTTAATAAATATTCAGTTCATGGATTTGAGGAAACCGTTGATAAGATAGATGCAGCCTCTTTGCTGTTTGTGGATGCAGATGGTGGCTTGTATAATTTTATCTTTTCTCCAGAAACAAATAATTATCAGGGAATTGGTCAGAGTATTGAGAAAAGAATTTCAATTGAGAATGACGGAGATGGATTCATTGTCTCTTATATTGATGGTACAAAAAAATATTTTGATAAATGGGGAATGCTTACAAAAATAGAAGACCGATTCGCCTCATCAATTTGTTTCGAATATCATCTGTCAGACGAAGAAGATGTCCGCCACATAAAATCTGTTGCAAAAAATAATCAGCCGGTATTGGATGTTAAATGGCAAAATAACAGAATCGTAAAAGTTACGGATATAAAGAAGGATCTGTTTGTCGCTTATGATTATGATGACAAGGGGTGCCTGATATCTTATCGCGATACTGATGGTGATGTGTACAGATTTGTTTATGATGATTCTTTTGATTTAACCAGAATGATTAAACCTGATGGAAGTTTTATCAAAATTGATTACAGTGTAAATGGAAAAACAAAAGATAAAAGAGTTTCATCAGTAACAAATGAGGAAGGATATCCGGAATATTTTTCTCTTGATAAGGAAAAAGGCGAGACAACTTACATTGATGCCGATGGCAATCTATATGTCTATAATTACGTTGATGACAGGATTACGCAGGAAGAAGTTCCGGCAGGGTATTTTGTAAATCGTACTTATAATGACGATGGCTCTGTTAAGTCGGTCGCATCTCCGTATGAGATAGTCGAATATAGTTATGATGAATATAAAAATGTAACTGGTGCAAAATATAAAGACGGAACAAGCGAATGTTGGAGTTATGTCCAGCCATATAATCTGTTGTCCTCTTATGTTGATAGAGATGGAGTAAAAACGGAGTACACCTATTCTAGCAAGGGGACTTTGGAAAAAATAGTTCGTGCTGGAATTGTTGTTCAAACATTTGTATATGATTCGGCCGGTAGAATTGTTGAAGCTAGTGGAATAAATCTGAATGATAAATACAGTTACGATAATGATGGCCGAGTGATTGCTGATAGTCGCGGAACATACCGTTATGATTCTAAAGACCGTGTTGTTTCGTATGATACTAAGGATGGCTATTCATGGCGCTTTGGTTATACTGATGATAATAAAATTCAGACGGCGACATATCCGGGAAATCTATATGAAAAGAATGAATATAATTCAAGAAAAGATTTGGTGAGAAAAACTCAAAAGGATCTTGTTACCGGGGACACAAGGCTGTTTGAATATGAATACGACTCGCGCCATCTTGTTAAAAAAATCTGTTCCGGAATTGGCAATAATAATGTTGATGCAGAAAAAAATCTTCATCTTACAACAACTTTTGAATACTATCCATCCGGAAAGTTGAAGAGCATAACAAATTGGAATAATGGTGATGCAGTAAAAATTGATGCTGCAGGTGTGAAAAGAACATATGCTTACCAAAAAGATAATATTAAATCTATTGCAGTTTCCTTTGTGGATTCTTCAGGAAAGGAAATCGGCGAAGCATATGAAAAAAAATATTCCGTTAAATATTCTGATGGAAAAAAGAATTTGACTATCATCGATGGTTGTGGAAATGAAACGACTGTAAAATTTAATTCATATGACGATCCTGTTGAACTTGTGGATTCTTGTGGACGAAAAGTAACTTGCGACTATTCACCGGCGGGAGTTTTGAGAGCAGAAAAAAATGCTTTTGGTGGAAAAATTGTTTATGGATGGAATGATGCCTTTGATAAAGTTTCCAAGATATCAGAAGATAAAACATCTGTCGTGGATTATACGTATGATTCTATGGGACGGTTGGAATCGGAGAGCTTCATCAATGGTGAAAAAAATAATTATGAGTATTATGAAAACAACGGTCTCACAACTGTCACAGAAAAATCGTTGAACCGCAAAAGCGTAAGCATTTATGATTCAACTGGTTTTGAAATTGAATCCAAAATTTCAGATTCGTCCGGAAAACTTGTTTATGATAAAAAAAATCATCTTGATAAAGTTAATAACCGGATATTGCAATCAGTTGGTGATGTCCAGATTGAAAATACTGTGACTGCTTGGGGTGACTTACGGGAGGATTTATCTGCTGGAGTAAAATACTCCTACGATGAAAATGGAAACTGTATTTTAGTTGATGATGGAAAAACTCCTGTAAATGTTTCGTACAATGTTTTCGGTAAAATCTCATCTGTGAAAATTGGAAAGCAGTTTACCAACTATACCTACAATGCTGCCGGTAATCTAGTCAGGTGTTATGATAACGTTGGTACGATTGTTGAATACGGTTACGACAAGGCCGGTAATTTAATTTCGGAAAAAGGTCGTGCAAGACCAGAAAAAAAATACGAGTATGACTCGTCAGGAAATCTTGTTAAAGTATTTGAAGCCGGTCAGCTGATTCAGTCTATCGATTATTCTGATGATTTCAAAATTGAAAAAATAACTGATGCTAATGGAAATTCCAGAATATCGGAATATGATGAATATGGAAACTTGAAGTCTATAACAAATCGACTCGGAAAAAAGAGAAGCATCAATTATGATCGTGAAAGAGGATTGGTCTCCTATACTGATTTCAATGGAAAAACGATGTCCGTTGCAAACTCCGTAAAGGATAATTCCCGTATAACAACCTTTGCCGATGGAAGTTCCGAAAAAATCTATTATGATTCATTGGGCTCTATTGCAAGAATGGAAAATAAATATGGAACTCAAAGATATGTTTATGACTCTGCACATCAGTTAAAGACTGTTGTTGATGGGGAGCAGAAAATCAATTATGGGTATGATTCTTTTGGCAACTTAAAATTTCTGGCAACAAATGACCATAAAACCGATTACGACTATTTCGAGAATGGAGTTCTATCTTCTGTTTCGCATGATGATTTTAAGAGAAGCTTTGTATACAATGATTTGGGACAGCAGATACAGTTAAAGGATTCTTCCGCATCAAATATCTATTATGAGTATGATGAAATTGGTCGCCCGGTTTTGAGTTATCAAAAAGATAGAGCTGGCAATGTGGTTTATGCAGAAGGTACAATTTATGGAGACGACGGACGCGTAGCTTTTAATTTTGATAAAGATGGAATGTTATCAAAATATGAGTATGATGTTCATGGCCGTGTATCGAAAGTTTATTTGCCTTTTATTAAACCATATATGGATGATGCAAATAAGGAACTTGAAGAGTGTGGTAAAGCAATTTCTAATTCCGTGCCACTGGAAAAACTTTCAATAGATTTTGGTACAAGAAATGCTGTTGAATCGGCTTTGCGCAAAATTGGTCTGTCAGTAAATTGCTTGAATAATAATCAGAATTATTGGACTGAGACTTTTGTTTATGATGGAAATGGAAATCGTATTTCAAAAGAAACTCCTGCAGGAAAAATGGATTACGAATATGACAAGGAAAATCGGCTGACTAAGATTTGCGGACCGTCTCCGATTGTGTTCAGCTATGATGCCAATGGAAATTTGTTGTCAAGAAAATCTGCATTAGTTTCATGGGAATGGAAATATTCTCAGAATAACTTGGTTACATCTAATTCTTATTCAGATTATGAAAAGGATTCGTATTTTTCAACAGAGTATGGATATGACTGTCTTGGACGAAAGATATTGAAGAAAGATTCAAACGGAAATGTCTTGCATAATTTGTATGACGGTTTTTCATTTGATAAAATCTATGAGTGGCATGACAAAAATAATTCATATCTAATGCAGCTGAATGGTTCGGAAAACAATTCAAGAGTCAGGTACAGAGATATTGATGGAGTAAAATCTACAGAAAGAGCTTTCAGGTCCAATAAGGAAATTAGCGGATGTCCGTTTGATAGATATTATGTTTATGCGAATGGAAACCTTAGTGCACAGTTTAATGACTGCTATTTTGGTTCCAGAGGTGCTTCACTTAATGAAGAGGTGTTTGCTTTCTGTACTGATAATCGTAGAAGTGTTCGTTCAGCTCTGAATGGTCAAGGAGATTTTGCATACGGAATGGTCTATGGTTTGAATGGACAGCCTCATTTTGCTGCTAAAAATTCTTCAGACTTTATTTCTGCAGAATCGGCGGCATCGTTTGGTGCGGATATTGGTTTTAATGGAAAAAAATATGACACTCTGTCAGGAACTTACGATTATGGATTTAGAAACTACTCTCCAAATCTAGCACGCTTTGAAACTGAGGATCCAATCCATGACGGCGAAAACTGGTACAGCTATTGCAAAGGGGACCCTGTAAATCATATTGATTTGTATGGATTAAAAAATCTTCCTGCGGATATGACCGGAACAATGAATGACTATGGACGGGATGTTCTTTTGGGAAATTCTAAAAATATTTATCTTCATCAGCAGGGATGCTATGTGACCACACTGTCTGGAATTATAAATACTATAAAAAATAAAACTGGAAATAACAGATATACACCTTTGGATTTAAATGATGAAAAATCAAATTTCGCTGCAAGTAATCAGTGTGTTGTGACAGATGCAGTTTGCAAGAATTATAATATAAAATACGATCAGTATATAAATGGTTATAGTTACAAACAAATTGCCGACAAGATTAATGAACTGGATAAGTCAGATGAAAACTATTGTCTGGCAGTAAAGCTGTTTATTACTTACGGAGTTAATAGAAATACTTCTGAACATTGGGTTTCAACAGAAGGTACAACGGTTAAGATTAATGGAAAGGAATATGTAAAGGTTATCGGAAGTAATAAGACAGACAACGGAACCTGCAGATATGGTTGGCTTGATAAAGACGGTTCGACTTATGCTCCTATTGACCAGATAATCGGATTAAGGGCATTTAGAAATGATGAACCTGAAGTGGTAAATACAAAGAAAAACAAAAAAACAAGCAACAACAAAAAGAAGAATAAATAAAATATTTTTACTCTTTGAGTTTAGCTAGATTTTGCCGTGCGTGGGTGATTATAAAATGGGATTTCTGGAAATTGCAATTTTTAGAGGTAACCTAAATTAATTAACACGCACGGCTTTGACTTTTTTTATCATATCATGTTTTTCATCTACTTAAGTTTCGCACCGCGAATGTGCGTAAAAAGAGAATTTCAAAATGGGAGTGTTTTATGAAAAAAATTTTAGCATTCATGTTATTTCCGGTTTGCTTAATTGGATGTTCAAAGAAAGAAATTGGACAGGTGCAATCTGGCGAAAAATCTTCTGACAGTATTTATAGTTCAGAAGATTCCGGTACGGCTCTTTTATCCGACGAATCCAGCGTGAACACTGTTTTCCCTCAGACGATGGAAGTGAGCGATGATTCAAACATGAATCAGAAGTTGCTAAAAATAATCGTGGCAGCGGATAATGCAGAACTGCGTACTGGACCGGGAACTAATTATGACGTTGAAACAAAAGTTTCGAAAGGGGACTCGCTCTATGTCATTGGAGTTGATGATGAAATTAAAACCGTTGGCGAAAAGCGTGGCCGATGGATACAAGTCAGTTTAGTTCAGGATTCCATGAAAAGCTGGACTTGGATTTTTTCATCATACACTAATCTTGATGTATCTTTCGAACCGAATGAACTAAAATGTATTTCTGATACCATCGAACAAAATGGTCAGATAAAAGTTGGGTTCAACCGGAAAAGTTCCGGAACTTATGCAGAGTTTTCTATTCCAGTTGAGAATACTGCTGGATTATATTCCTTTAACTGGAACGCCGCCAATGAAGGATTTAATTACGCTGATCCGGTCGGTACATTTATTTTTGATTCCAATACAAAAGAGATAGTGCATTTCTCATGCTTCGGTGGTGAATGGCAGAGTGCCTGGAGCAAGCCTTCCCCTGATAAAAAATATTTGTTGACTGATTATGGAACTTCATCAGGAAACAGATCTGTATCCGTTGTGGATGTTGAAAATGGCCGGACTGTTTTTTCAGAAACATGCTACGGCTCTGCAAACTATGATAATGGAAAGATTATATATATGAGATTAGGTTCCCAGGATGATGAAAATGTTAAGGCCTTCAAGGAATCAAATGAATTTCCAGTTGAATATGGAAAAGATTTTATTGAGGTAGCGGAACTTCGTTCACAGGATTTAAGTACAGGCGAAAACAAATTTATTGAATATCAGTTTGTCTTTGTGGAATAAAAAAAACCACAGTCCGTCTAGGATTGTGGTTTTTGAAATAATTCACTTAGGAATTACAGAGGAATGTTTCCATGCTTTCTTGCAGGTACATTTGTCTGTGATTTTCCTTCAAGGAATTCCAGGGAACGTGCAACGCGGGCTCTGGTTTCCTCTGGGTTAATGATTTCACTGATATAGTCTCTCTTTGCAGCTACTGCAGGAGTCATAACAGTGTCTTTGTATTCCTGAGATTTCTGTGCAACAAATTCTGCCTGGCTTGGATCTTTCATTTCCTTTGCATAAAGAATTCCCAATGCACCTTCAGCACCCATTACTGCAATTTCAGTCTTTGGCCATGCATATACAAAATCTGCACCCAAGTGCTTTGAACACATTGCGATATATGCTCCACCATAGGCCTTGCGGGTAATGACTGTAACCTTTGGAACAGTTGCTTCTGAGTATGCGTAAAGAACTTTTGCTCCGTGACGGATGATACCTTTCTGTTCTTCATCTGGACCTGGCAAATATCCTGGAACGTCAACGAATGTAACGAGAGGAATGTCAAAACAGTCACAATAGCGGATAAAGCGGGCAATCTTGTCTGATGCATCGCAGTTCAACAAACCACCGAAGAAACCAGGGTTGTTTGAAACGATACCAACAGTCTTTCCTTCAATCTTTCCAAAACCGACAACGGCATTTCCTGCAAACTCTGCCATGACTTCAAAGAAGGAATCCTCGTCAACGACGCAGTTGATTACAGAACGGATGTCATAAGGCTTTTTGCTTTCTTCTGGAATAATCTCCTGAATTTCTTTGGCCTTCTTCTTTTCATCAAACTTATATTTTGCATCTGCTGTAATCTTTTCACCGTAGTAGTGAGGGATGTAATCCAAAAGCTTACGAACCTTTGCATAGCAGTCATTTTCGCTTTCGCAGCGGTAGTGCGCAACACCAGACTTTTGAGAGTGAATTGCGGCTCCTCCCAAATCTTCGCTGGAGATGTCCATGAACATAACCTGCTTTACAACTTTTGGTCCTGTGATATACATTTCGGAAATGTTATCGATTGTAAAGATAAAGTCTGTCAAACCTGGTGAATAAACTGCACCACCGGCACAAGGACCAGCGACAATTGAAATCTGTGGAATAACACCAGATGCCTGGACATTCTGATAGAATATATCTCCATAACCACTGAGTGCGTCAACTCCTTCCTGGATTCTGGCTCCACCGGAATCATTGAGGCCAATGATAGGACATTTTGCTTCAATAGCTTTTTTTGTCAGGTCAGCGATTTTTTCTCCATGAACCTTACCAAGGCTTCCACCCTGTACTGTAAAATCCTGTGCATAGACAGCGACCTTTTTTCCGTTGATTTTTCCAAAACCGGTAATGACACCGTCGTAAGGAATATCCTTTTTATCCATACCGAAGCTTGTACAATTGTGGCGAGCTGCTGAATAAATCTCAAAGAATGAGTCTTTGTCGCACAATGCATTGATTCTTTCTATAGCATGAAGTTTTCCTTTTGCATGCTGTTTCTCGAGATTGTAATCCTTTGTCATTTAAAACCCCTGGAATTGAAATAGTCCCGATTTGTTCAATCAAGATTCTTGAAAATTGTAGCAATAAGCAAACCTTTGGTCAATATGACAAAAATTGAAATTTTGTCATAATAAACTTTTTTTTTAGAATTTTGTGGGCGCAGGGCATTTTTATTTGAATTTAAGGTCTTTGACGGGTCGCCTTGACTGTTCTTGCAAGGATAATTACACCGGCCAAGAAAAATCCAATGCTTATCCACTGGGAAGTTGAAAAAATCAGAAAGAATCCCCGCTCCAGATCGGCCCTAAGGTATTCCACCAAAAATCTTCCAGCGGAATAACAGATTAGATATATGGGGAACTGCAGGAATCTGTTTTTTGAAAAAAATGCACGGCCCAGCAAAAAAAGGAACAATAAAAGATTCAGTCCGGAACATAAAATTTGGACCGGAAATCTGTGTACACCTGAGAGGACTATCGAAAATTTACCGTCGTATTGGAAACCGTAGCAGCATCCAGCAAAAAAACAACCTATTCTTCCAAGGGCCTGTATCAAAGGTGTTACCGTAATTAGAAGCGAAAAGATTTTTGTTGCCTCAAGATGAAACTGTTTGCAATAAATCCAGGTACCTAAAAATGCACCCGAAAGTCCTCCATAAATGACGAACCCGTATTTGAATAAGGCCGGAAAACCGTAGGCTGCATATATCCGGGGAAGGGCCGGCAGATTCAGGATTAGGAACAAAACTTTTGCCCCGATCAAAAGTCCAATAAAGGCATACAAAAAGGAATAGATTCCGTCCTCGATTTTTACATCAAATCTTTTTGATAAAAAAATCAGGGCAGGAAACGCCAGGATTATTCCAGCAAAGATGCAAATAGAATAAGTCGGTATTGTCCTGCCCAGGATATTTATAAATGGATGCATCTGATTAGTGAATCGCGTTGATTATGCTGCAGGCTGTTGCAGAAATTGCCGCAGTCGCACCAACGGAAGCGCATATGATACATGCTGTTCCTGCTCCGGAAATTATTGTTCCGATTAACGAAAATATAAGCCCAAGGATACCTGGGGTGGTGCTTTTTCGTTTATTGGCATTTATGGACATGAGGATACCAACTATCCCCAATATCACGCAAATCATTGAACCCCAGCCCCAGGCAACGTTTCCTATGCATGACAGTATACCAAAGACAAGTGCGGCAATGGCTACGGTCATGGTATTATCTGCCGGTGGTTCATATTTCTCTATTTCATTATTGTTTTTGTTTTCTTCCATAAGTAAAACCGTTTCCTCTTTATGCCCACAGAAGCCACAGGACTACCGCGGCGGATGCTGTTGTCAGCAATGTGAAAGGGACTCCTATCTTGAGCCACTTGCCAAAGTTCATTGGATAGCCTTCCTTTTTGACGATGCCCATTGCGACGACATTGGCGCTTGCTCCAAATGGAGTAAGGTTTCCTCCAAGGCAGCTTCCAATCAGCAGGGCAAACATGTAAAGCTCTCCGCTTACTCCCATTGATTTTGCCATAGCGTCAGCTACCGGGAGCATGGCGATTATATAAGGGACGTTGTCCACAAATCCACTGATGAAGATTGATACCGCAAGTACCAATATAAATCCAATAAACTTTGAACCCTTTGTGAAGCTTGTCAAAAGCGCTGCCAGGTCATTGAGCAGTCCAACGGATTGTATGGCCGCAATTACAACAAATATTCCAATCAGGAAGAAAATTGTTTCCCAGTCCAGTTCCTTGAACAACTTTCCGCCGGCCTTTATGGAGCGTTCCTTTATGATATACCAGATAAGACCAATTACACCCAGTCCCAGGACATAGCATCCACTGGCGAACGGGAAACGGATATTTATAAAGGACATGGCGGCCAGACCGAAAATCATCAGCAGCAGAAGGGACATCGGCAGCCAGGAAATGACTTTCTCTTTTTCGACCTCGATTTTATTTTTTCCGGTTCTTGCAAAAATGATGTAATAGAAAATACATCCAACAAGCAATCCTGTCTGGACTATGAAGAAAATGGAAAGGGTTCCGTTATGGACAAAGAAGTCGTTAAACGTGTATCCGGCATAGCTTGCAAAAATCATTGATGGCGGGTCTCCGACTAAAGTGGCGGTTCCTTCCAGATTGCTCATGACCGCAAGACCGATCATGAATAGGGTTGGATTTTTGTTCAGTTTTTTGCACAGGGCAAGGGCAATAGGGGCCATAACCAGAACGGTGGCAACATTTTCAACAAAAATCGAGATAATTCCTGTCATCGCAAGGATTGCGACCATTGCCAATCCTGTGTTCGGGCTTTTTTCAATAATGGAATCCGCAATCCTTGCCGGAACTTTCGAATAGATAAATAGTGCGGCAATCATCATGCTTCCAAGATAAATCAGAAGGACGTTCCAGTTTATTACATCGTCGAAAAGACAATGCTCAAAAACGAAAAGACGGTTTTGTACAACGTTTTCCGCTACTATCAGGTCGTCAGGAAGTTTGAAGATGGTCCCAGGATAGAGAAATCCAAGCCCGATAATTACGATTGCCGCTAAAGATGTAAACAGAACCTTTTTGTCCTGCATGATAATTACCAGGAGGTACATCAGAACTGCAATCCCCAGTATAATCCACTTCATATTTTCCATAGAAAACTCCAAATGTTCATGAATTTTAAAAACTGTTCTCTATATGAAGATACGAAATTTTATCAAAAAAACCAACAGAATTTTTCAGTTGAGGTCCAAATTTTACGGAACCTGTAAAAACCGCAATTTTCTGAGACTCTCTTAAAATACTTGGCGGCTTCTTATTTCATCCTTTGACCACAAACTATGCATTATGGTATAATTCGTCCATGAAACTTTGGATGAAATATATTATAGGAATCATTATCGGTATTGTCGCCGCTTTGATTCTTCCTGTTAACAGTGTACAGGGACAGGCTGTCCTTGATTTTATTTCGAATATTGCAGTCCGATTTGGCCGCTATATGTTGATTCCTGTCCTCTTTTTTTCTATTGCGACAGCATTCTACAAACTGTATGAAGAAAAAAAGACCATAAAAATCATGGGATGGACCATTGGTACAATAGTTGTATCTTCCATTTTCCTGGCGATAATTGGTCTTGTGTCTTCGTTGATTGTTCAGCTTCCAAGGATACCGATTTCTATTGAAAAGCTTGGCGAGACTCCGGAACTTGATTTAAAATCCCTGGTAACCACACTGTTCCCTTATTCTGGATTTGAAGTCCTGAAAGAGGGTGCCTTCCTGTTGCCGGTTTATATTTTTGCCGCTTTGCTGGGAGTCGCCGCATCAGGTGAAAGAATGTACGGTAAACCTGGGGTCAACTTTTTTGATTCCATGAGTCATATCTGCTACAGGGTTATGAGCATTTTTACAGAAATCCTGTCCGTTGGAATGGTTGCCCTTGTTTGTAAATGGACCATCGAATTTGTGACCCTGCAGAAACTGAAAATTTTTATGCCAATGATTATCCTTCTGGCTGTCGATTTGGCATTGGTCGCATTTGTTTTCTATCCAATTATCCTGTCAATCATCTGTAGAGAAAAAAGACCTTGGAAGATACTTTACGCTTCCGTAGTACCTTTTGTGGTTGCTTTCTTTAGTGGTGATACGAACCTGACTTTGGGACTCAGCATGAGACATGGAAAAGAGAGCCTTGGTATCCGCAGAAGGGCCAACGCTTCCATCTATCCACTTTTTGCTGTATTCGGCAGAGGTGGTGCTGCGCTGGTTGAGACGGTGTGTTTTATTCAGATCATAAAATCCTATATCCTGCTGGACATCTCTTTTGGTGCTGCTATGTGGGTCGTTGGTCTGGCTCTTTTGCTTTCTTTTGCCTTGCCAAGTCATCCTGTTGGCGGACCGTTTATTGCAATCACCGTTATGTGTGCGGCCTATGGTCCAAGCTTTGAATCCGGATATCTTTTGATAAAGGATGCGGCTCCAATAATCTGTGCATTCGCGGCAGGTTTTGATGTTTTGACCGCCATGTTCGGTAGTTACATCGTCGCCTACAAAAACGAATATGTTCAGCCAGTTGAAATGAAAAAATATATCTAGGGCATCTCTAAAGACTGCAATTTTTATAGACTTCCCTAGTAAAAAAAAGGTCACCCATAGCCAGTGTGCATCTGTTATTTTGAATGAACCAATGATTGCACAAAGCTGACTTGCCGGGTGGCCTTTTTTTGTGTTGTTCAAAATCAGGGACTTAAATTGTGTGAGGCTCCTGTATTCCTTCTATATAGTCATGGAACGGACCAAAGTTAAAGTCTTCAATGCCTTCCAGTTCCATGACTCCTTTCGACATTAACCCAATGCAGGCCACGCAGGATACCGTTTCAATCAGTCCGATTCCCAGAGAAATTGAAGAAAGGATAATTCCCGCGATTCCCAGCCCGGAACGAGCCTTTTTTACCGAAATTATTCCGAGCACAAGCCCGACAATTCCCAATATGATTGAAACTGGGGAAAAGAATACTGTAAAAACAAAAAGCAGCCCTATTATTCCAAGCACCAGTGAAGCAACTGCCTTTCCGCTGACAGGAGGTTTTGCAAGGACTGTATTGTTTGGTGTGTTTGTGAAATTGTATACCTGCTGTTTCTGGGGAGCTACGTAATTTTGAGGAACTGTGTAGCTGAACTGGGAGACAGAGTCAGAAGGCTGGCTGGTTTCCTGAGGCTCTGGATTTTCCTGGGGGAGACTGTCCATCTCTTTTGGCTGCTCAACTGCATTTTCATTCTGCTGTGACTGAAATTCTGTGCCATCATTGCTCTGTGGCTGTTCCGGTGGTAAAATGTTATCTGTAAACTGTTCGTCCATTCTTGTCTCCTCCAATTTTTCTATAAGTAGATTTTATGAAATCAAAGGGTTTTAATCAATGCAAAATCGTAAACTTATCTTATGGGCAACAATTATGGCCGGGTACCTTTGACCTTTGCCCTTCCTTTGTTATATAATTTTCTATCTTATATTTTCTTAGAGGCAAGTTTTATGGCTATGGTAATTTTGACGTTGAACTGTGGTTCATCATCAGCAAAGTATCAGGTTTACGATTGGGATAACAAAGAGGTAATGGCAAACGGTGTTGTTGAAAGAATCGGAATAGAAGGTTCTTGCATCACACATAAGGCAAAAGGAAAAAAAATAGAAATCACTTCACCTTGTCCAACTCATAAAGAGGCAATTGAATTGATTATCAAGGAAATCACTGACCCTGAAGTCGGTGTCATCAAGTCAATGGACGAAATCGGTGCCGTTGGACATCGTGTTCTTCATGGTGGAGAAAAATTCACAAAGTCCGTATTGATTACTCCAGAAGTTCTTGATGGATTCCGTGAAGTTATTGATTTGGGACCTCTGCACATGCCAGCAAATATCATGGGAATCGAGGCTGCTCAGAAAGTTATGCCAAATGTTCCTCATGCAGCTATCATGGATACAGCCTGGCACCAGACAATGCCGGAAGAGACTTTCCAGTATGCTATTCCTCGTGAATGGTATGAAAAGTATGCAGCACGCCGCTACGGATTCCATGGAACTTCATTCCTTTACACTGCAAAACGTGCCGCAGCTTTGTTGCACAAGGATCCAAAGGATACAAACCTTATCATCTGTCACATCGGAAACGGTTCATCAATGTGTGCAGTAAAGAATGGTTGCTGCTACGACACAACAATGGGAATCACCCCTCTTGAAGGTCTCGTAATGGGAACCCGTTCTGGAGATTTGGACCCGGCTCTTCCATTCTACATCATGAGAAAGACTGGAATGTCCGCTGACGAAATGGACAAGGCCTTGAATAAGAAATGTGGATGTCTTGGAATTACAGGAAAATATTCAGACCGACGCGATATTGAAATTGATGCAGCAAAGGGTGACAAACTCTGCCAGCTTTCAATCGATATGGAAGCTCTCCGCATTAAGAAATATATTGGTGCTTTTATGGCTGAACTTGGTCATGTTGATGCAATTGTTTGGACAGCAGGTGTTGGAGAACGCGGACCAATTACTCGTATGAAGGCTTGCTCCGGACTTGAAAATTATGGTATCAAGATTGACGCACAAAAAAACGAGTGGTCATTCACAGGCAACGCTGAGACTTGTATTTCTGCTGATGATTCTGCAACAAAGATTTTCGTTATCCCAACCGATGAAGAGTTGGTCATGACAGAAGATGCCTACGCCTTGATGAAGGGAACTTACGATGTTCATACAAACTTCAAGTATTCATTCCAGGATCCAAGTTATGTAAACAAAGCTCGCGAAGAGGGCTTGAAAAAGGATCTTGAAAAGAGACCAAATCTTGAAAAGGTTGTCGTTCGTCCATAAGTGAAATTCAAATAATCCCGTTGGTTGTTTGCCGGCGGGATTGTTTTTTTTATCTTGATATGGAGTTTTAGTTTGAAAAGAAATTTCTTTTTAGCCGCCGTCATTTTTTCTTTAATTTTCTGTTCCTGCAACAACAAGCCCGCGGAGGTCATGACCGTCAATCTCTTGGGGACCGTCTGTTCTGTGAATGCCTATGACCAGGGAACTGAAAAGCTGTACAAAAAGATTTACAATCGCCTTTTGGAAATAGATTCTCTTTTTAATGTTAATATCGTGGATTCCGATTTGAGCAAAATAAATTCCGCGGCGGGTAAAGATTTTGTAAAAGTCCATGACGAAGTGTATTTTGTACTCCAGGCGGCACTTGATTATGCAGAAAAAACAGATGGATTGTTTGATCCGACTATTGGGCCGTTGGTTAAACTGTGGGGAATAAATACCGACCATGAAAAAGTTCCTGCAGCTGATGAAATAAATGAAATCCTTCCGCTAATAAATTATAAAAAAGTTGAAACGGATGATTCCCAAAAAAAAGTGTTCCTGAAAGAGAAGGGAATGGCAATAGATTTGGGTGGAATTGCAAAAGGATATGCTGCTGATGAAGTTGTCAGAATATTGTCCGAAGAAAAAATCCGCAGAGCTGTTGTGGATTTGGGAGGCAACATTTTTGTCTGGGGAAAAAAGCCTGACGGAACCGATTGGAAGGTTGGGGTAAAGAATCCTCTTGATCAAGATGGAACTCCTGCATTGATTCTTTCGCTGGCAGAAAAAACGACGGTCGTAACAAGCGGTGTATACGAACGGAACTTTATCCGCGACGGAAGATTTTATCATCATATCTTAAATCCAAAGACAGGATATCCTGCTGATTATCCATATTTAAGTTCAACCATAATTTCCTCCTCGTCAATGGATGCTGATGCTTTAAGTACGACTGCTTTTATACTTGGACCGGAAAAATTCTTTTCGACCTTTGATTCCAAGGCCATCTTTATTTCTGGAAACCAGGAAGTCGTGGCATCAAAGGGACTGGAAGGAAAAGTTGCTGGAACGGAAGGTTTTGAGCAGATTAAATATTGGTAAGAGAAAATAGACTGGCTGCAAAATATTCTGTTGCATATTTTTCTTCAATTTGGTAGATTCAAGTTAGAATTAGATTTTACGTTTGCGATGAACGGCGGTAGACTTTACCTAATGAGCCCACAAGGAATGCCCAGCCATTACGATGGTTGCCCACATTCTGACGCTCCGATAGACCACATCACCAAGTATATCAACCCCCAAAAAATTTTTTAATGCCGTATGAATTGAATGCATACGGCGGGAGTAGTTATGAACAAATACGTTAAACGGTATTTGGTGGATGGAATGGGCGGAATGGCTCAAGGACTTTTTGCTTCACTTCTTATTGGAACAATCATTAAAACTTTTGGTCAGCTTCTTTTGAAACTTGGCAACAATGCTGTTTTCCAGTTCTTTGTTGATGCGGGAAACTTTGCTTGCGAAAGCCACGTTGTTGGTGCCGCTATGGCCATTTCCATTGGATTTGCGCTTAAATCTTCCGGACTGGTTCTGTTCTCATTGGCAGCGGTGGGTGCCACAGCAAATACCCTTGGTGGAGCCGGTGGACCTTTGGCGGTTCTTATAATTGCAATAGTCGCCACTGAATTGGGAAGTCTTGTTTCCAAAAAAACAAAGGTCGATATCCTGGTAACTCCATTGGTGACAATCCTGTCCGGTGTGCTGCTGGCGGTTTTGACTGCCAAGTGGATTGGACTGGGCGCAAAATCGGTTGGAAACTTGATTATGTGGGCAACAAATCTGCACCCATTTGTCATGGGAATCTTTGTTTCCGTTATTGTTGGAATAGTCCTTACCCTGCCAATTTCTTCCGCCGCCATCTGTGCCGCTTTTGGTTTGACAGGCCTTGCTGGAGGAGCCGCCGTTGCAGGATGTAGCGCAAACATGATTGGTTTTGCCATTATGTCCTTTAAGGAAAACAGATGGGGCGGACTTGTTTCTCAGGGACTGGGAACTTCCATGCTCCAGATGCCAAACATCGTTAAAAATCCAAAAGTCTGGTTGCCGGTTATTTTGGCATCAGCCATAACGGGTCCTATTTCCACCTGTCTGTTCAAGTTGCAGATGAATGGAGCCGCGGTTTCTTCTGGAATGGGAACTTGTGGATTTGTCGGACAGATTGGAATGATTACCGGCTGGTATGCTCCGGTGGAATCAGCAGTTGCCCAGGGAGCTGCACCAATCGTTCCTGGCGCTATGGAATGGATTGGACTTGTTCTGGTTTCCTTTGTTCTTCCGGGAGTTCTTTGCTGGGCTTTTGGAAAACTGTTTAGAAAGATTGGCTGGATAAAGGAAGGAGATTTGTCCCTCCAGGGTTAAATAAAAATTGTGGTGGTTGAGCGTGTCGAAACCATCACAGCTATCCGTTGATTTATTGTTTCCATAGGCTAAACAATATCACAAGGCTACCTTTTTTAAGGTAGCTTTTTTTTTTATAAAGATTTTTGGGGATAAAAAAAGACACCTGATAAAATCAAGTGTCTTTGTACGGGATGTGCGGGGCTCGAACCCGCGATCTCCGGCGTGACAGGCCAGCGCGATAACCAGCTTCGCTAACACCCCGTGAAGTGTCTACACTATATCAATTTCCAATATTTGTGTCAATAGAAAATAAAAAAATCCTTTTATTTTTTTTAATCATTATTTTTCAAATCCCATGAAAAAGAAAATCTGGTCGAGGTATGAAAAATAAAAATCTTCATCGTTCCTTAATTTTTCCAGGTTTTCCTGGGTCAATTGAATTTCATAGGATTCGTTAAAAAGAATCTGGTTAAAAAATTGTGCCACCTCTTTTTCATCCTGGGACAGATTTTTATATGAAACGGTTTTTATTTGGTCCGTACAAAAAATATAGGACTGAATGCCGTAATCCAGATCCCAGAGGTAGGCATAGAGCCGCTCTCCCAGGCTTGTAGGATCTTTTTTTGAGTTGCCCCACTTTAGCCAGGGAAAAATATCCAGTAAAAATTTTTTGAAAGGCTCTGAGTATTTGCCGTAGTTATAGGTGCCCTGGTTGTAGGCGTTGGTCACAAGTTTTCCTTTTTTGTCATAAACAAATTCCTGACCGTTATCCTCGTTTACGTAAACCACATTTTCATTTTCGCCACGCATTTTATGGATGTTGTTTTCAAATGTGTTACTGAGTATGAAATTGATAATGGAAAGCTTGTCATCAGGAATGCTTTGGTTGGTATTGATTTCAATGTGGAAAAAATTTGAAATGGAAGAGCTGTCCTTGGAAAAACAGGTACCAGTCACACCAAAAATCAGTACCAAGGAAATTAAAATTAATTTTTTCATAACCATTCCCTATAAAAAACATTTGTTGCAGCGACTTCCCACGTTTTTGGATGCTAGGCATTTGTAAACGTGAGTGAATCATATATTAATAAAAAAATAAGGGGCTGTCCAACAAGTGCTAATTGCAGTGTCATGGCATCTTGCTTCGGAATCGCTTATGTAATGGACTCTGTGCGAAGCCGCCGAAGGCTAGAGAGTTCTGCATGACGAACTTTTTGGACATCCCCTTGAAAATATTATTTTTGGGCTCTTTCCCATGAGTAATAATATTTTACATTGTTATTAGTTGTATCCCAAGCTGCATGAACGACCCAGTCATAATCCTTGTTCATTGCAAGACAACAGACTTCTGCATCAGATGTATCTCCGTTTCTAATCTCAACGTAATCACCTGTTCCTGTAGGCCTAACCTTTAGGCCATACAAGAAAAATCCTGTGATTACATCTGAAATCTTTGCGCTTTCGCCGAATCCCAAAGTGACAGTCCTTAATGTGCTTCCGCAAACAGAGCTGCCGTTTTTCATATCACCGGAACATATTTGTATGTCAATTTTATGGTCAGGTGATACACGGGAATCTTCACGTACAAAGCGGATGTGCTCTGGTGAAGTAAACATATCTGCGCAGCTGGTAAATACAGTTGCGATGCCAATCAATGCCATCATAGGCAAAAGAACTTTAAAAATCTTTTTCATGTCTTTCTCCTGTAAAATATCAATTTCCAAAATTGACTTCTTAATAAGTTGTTATATTTAGTATATACAATATTTTGAAACTATATCAAGGGAAGGCGGGGAGGTTTGGACAAATATATTTTTATATGCTTCAAAAAAAAAGACTGCCTTTCGCAAGACAGTCTTTTTTAGGTTTAAGGCTTTATTACTTCTTTATAGTCTTCTTCTTCTTTGAGTAAACGTCAAAGAGAACTGCTGCAAGAAGAACTGCACCCTTAACAGCGCGCTGCCAGTTCATATCAATACCAAGAATTGACATACCGTTGTTCAAGACACCCATGAATACAGCACCAATAACAGCACCAGTAACTGTACCGGTTCCACCGTAAGCTGAAGCACCACCGATGAAACAAGATGCGATTGCATCCATTTCGTAGTTCTGACCTGCTGTTGGCTGTGCAGAGTCAAGACGTGCGATTGTTACCAAAGCTGCGATTGCTGCGATGAATCCCATGTTTGTGTATGCGAAGAACATAACGTTCTTTGTGTTAACACCGGAAAGTCTTGCAGCCTTTTCGTTTCCACCAATTGCATACAGGTAGCGGCCTGGAACTGTGTTCTTTGTGAAGTAAGAGTATGCAGCGATGATACCTACCAACCAGAGCAGGATAACTGGAACACCTCTGTCGAGGGCCAGGAATACTGAAAGCAACATGATGATGATACAGAAGAATACTGTCTTTACTGCGAATGATGCAGGTGAAGAAACGTTGTATCCCTTTCTGATCTTTGAACGTCTGCTTGCAATCATACCGATGATCAAAAGTGCACATACGATTGCAAAGATGATCATTGTAACGATGAATGTGGTCTTGTCAGTTGTTAAACCAAAGAGGGAAATAGATTCCTTCTGGCTTGAATTTGGCAAGTAGAATTCGAAAAGATTCTTGTACTTATCTGGGAATGGAGAGATTGGTCTACCATCAAGCATGATTGTTGCTACACCACGCCACAGAAGCATACCGGCAAGTGTTGTGATGAATGGAGGAATGTTCAGGTAAGCGATGAATCCACCATGAATTGCACCAATAAGGATACCAGCCAAAAGACAGATGATAATGGCAAGGTAGATGTTCATGTTTCCATTTACGATAAGCTTTCCGGCCAATGCACCAATGAGGGCAACGATTGAACCGACAGACAAATCGATGTTACCACCAGTCAAGATACACAAAAGCATACCGGTTGCAAGAATTGCTACGTAAGCATTCTGGCGGATGATGTTTGTGATGTTTGCTGGAAGGAACAATGTAGAACCATTCTTTGCGCGGATTAAGATATCAAAAAGAATCATAACACCAGCAAGAATAAAGACCATTGTGTTGGACTTTAATATGCCAGCAAATTTTGATCCAAATGATGCCTGATTGTTAAGAGCAGTTGTTTTTTCATTTGCCATTTTAATTATTCTCCTAATGTTGAAGTTTTTCCAGAATTAATAATTTCTGTCATGATTTTTTCCTGTGTTGCATCTTTAGCAGGCATTTCTGCAATCATGCGTCCTTCGTTCATGACGTAGATGCGGTCACACATTCCAAGAATCTCAGGCATTTCAGAAGAAATCATAATAACTGATTTTCCCTCAGAAACCATTTTGTTGATGATACAGTAGATTTCGTATTTTGCACCAACGTCAATACCACGGGTAGGTTCGTCAAGGATCAGGATATCCGGTTCTGCGAACAGCCATTTTCCAAGAAGAACTTTCTGCATGTTTCCACCGGAAAGATTTCCTACAGCCTCATCAACTGTTGCACATTTTGTATGCATTTCTTTGGCCATAGTCTTTGCGTATTCACGTTCCTTTTCGAAATCAAGGACATAGCGCTTGGAAACTTTATCAAGCTTTGCAGCTGTTGTATTTTTGCTGATGGATTCGGTAAGGATAAGTCCGTTGCCCTTGCGGTCTTCTGTAACATAAGCAATTTTTGCTTTGATAGCGGATTTTACATTCGGGAAGGTAACTTCTTTTCCGTTCATGTAAATGTGTCCCCTGATGTTTGAACCGTAGGAACGACCGAAGATACTCATTGCAAGCTCTGTACGTCCGGCACCCATAAGTCCAGAGATACCAAGAACTTCACCTTTTCTCAGGTTGAAGTTTATATTGTCACAGACTTTGATTCCGTCAAATACAGGGTGGTCGACATTCCAGTCTTTAACTTCAAAGAAGATTTCTCCAACGTGTGGTTCGCGTTTTGGGAAACGGTCTGTAAGGTTTCGACCAACCATTGCTGAAATAATTGTGTCTTCGGTGAATTTATCTTTTTTCTTATCCAGTGATGTAATGGAACTACCGTCGCGGATAACAGTGATTTTATCTGCAACGTAGGATATTTCGTTCAATTTGTGAGAAATGATAATAGAAGTCATTCCGTTTTTCTTGAATTCCAATAGCAAATCAAGAAGGTGTTTTGCTTCTGTATCATTCAATGAAGCGGTTGGTTCATCAAGAATAAGTAATTTTACATTTTTACCGAGAGCTTTGGCAATTTCAACAAGCTGCTGCTTACCAACGCCGATATCCTTGATTAAAGTTTTTGATGAATCTTTAAGACCAACCATGTTCAAAAGCTCGTCGGCTTTATCAAAAGTTTCTGCCCAGTTAATTTTGGCTTTGTTTCCACGCTCGTTTCCGAGGAACATGTTTTCGCCAATAGTTAGTAATGGAACTAAAGCAAGTTCCTGATGGATAATAACAATGCCCTTTGATTCACTGTCTTTTATGGTTTGAAATTTACAAATCTCACCGTTATAAAGGATATCTCCTGTATAGGTTCCGTAAGGGTAGATACCACTTAAAACGTTCATCAATGTTGACTTACCGGCACCATTCTCGCCACAGATTGCGTGAATTTCGCCTTCTTCAACAGTCAAATTAACGTTGTCAAGTGCTTTTACTCCAGGGAAAACCTTGGTGATATTTTTCATTTCCAATAATGTCTTTGCCATTTGGAACCTCTGTTAATGTTTAATGTCTTGGTAAATTGAAAAGGAGAAAAATAAAGGGTTGTCCTTTTGAGCAACCCTTTATTTCGTTAGATAAAACTACAGACTACTGAAGTTCTGATTCTTTGTAGTATCCAGAATCAATCAACAATGACTTGTAGTTATCGATTGATCCGTAAACTGGTTCACAGAGGAATGAAGGAATAATTCCTGTTCCGTTGTCGTAAGTCTTTGTGTCGTTAACTGGTGGTTCAGATCCCTTGAGGATTGCGTCAACCATTTCAACAACCTTTGTTGCAAGAGTACGTGTATCCTTGAAGATAGACATAGCCTGAGTTCCCTTCAACATGTTCTTTACAGAAACGATGTCACAGTCCTGTCCAGTGATGATTGGGAAGTTCTCTGCTGTGTATCCAGCTGCCAAGAGAGCGTTTGTGATACCGTTAGCACATGAGTCGTTTGAAGAGTAAACTGCATCAAGTCTTGTTCCCTTTGGACCATAGCTGTTAGCTGTTACAAGGTTCTCCATACGCTTCTGAGCTTCTTCTGTTGACCAGTTCAATGTTGCACACTGTGCCTTTTCTGTCTGACCTGAGCGGCAAACGATAACACCAGACTTCAAGTATGGTGTAAGAACATCCATTGCTCCACCGAAGAAGAAGTTGATGTTGTTGTCACCTGGATCGCCTGTGAAGAATTCCATGTAAACTGGATCGTCAGCTGTGCGTCCCTTGAGGTTCAACTTTTCAACAAGGTAGTCACCCTGGATTGTTCCAACTTTGTAGTTGTCGAATGTTGCATAGTATGAAACAGCATTTGAGTTCATGATAAGGCGGTCATAAGCGATAACTTTGATTCCCTTTGCCTTTGCTGAATCAAGAGCGTTTGTAAGAGCTGAACCATCGATTGCAGCAACTACAAGAACCTTACAGTTTGATGTGATCATGTTTTCGATCTGTGATACCTGTGTGTTGATATCGTTTGCAGCGTACTGAAGGTCAACTGCGTATCCAGCCTTTTCGAGCTGTGCCTTCATGTTTGAACCGTCCTGGTTCCATCTCTGCAAGTCTTTTGTAGGCATTGAAACACCAACTTTTGTTGATGCTGATTTGCCATTACAACCAACAAAACAGCCTAATGTAAGAGCGGCCAAAACCACTGCTAAAAGTTTTTTCATTGTGAAAACTCCTTTTGTTTTTTGGAACTTTCGTCCCGATTAGTTTTTTTTTGAGCAGCTGTTTTTCATCTGCTCATAAATTATTATATTCATTGTCATTTGAATTTGCAACAAAAATAAAAATCAAAAAAAAAAAATTATTTGCTATTTTCATGTATTCCTTGAATTATTTTAGCTTAAAAGTCTAATTTTTTTTGATTTAAAAAAAAATTTTTGTAATTTTTTTCGGAGTTAAAAATTGATAAAAAAATACGGATTTTATTTTTTCAAAATTGTTGTTCAGTCATAAAATAAATTTTAAAAAAAATTTTTTGCTATGAAGACAAGAAAAAAAACAACAAGAATTTTTTTTGAATTTTACTTTGATAATATCATGTGCATTTTTCAGAACTGTAGCGACGAGAATTCATTGCGATAAAAAAATCCACCGCAAAAAACTTTTTTAGTTTAAAACGGTGGACTTGTTTTCAGGTTTTATATTTTTAGAGATGCCCTTAATTAGGACATTAAATTTTTTTGTGCTGACGTTCGATATCACGATGCGTTGTGTTTTGAATTTTGGTTCGTCATTTTACAAGTTCCATTGCCCAATAATATTTATATACACTGTTAGGGTCGTATGCATAGGCGATTCCAATTTTTGTAAAGTCTCCCAGCATGTTTCTTCTGTGTCCCTGACCACTGTATTTTTTGTCAGCTTCTTTCCACTGATTAAAAGTGTCGCTGCCGGACGAATTTCCGGCTGCAATGTTTTCTCCACACCTTGACCAGGAAATGTTAAAATCTCTTAAAACTGTAGAGGAGCTTTCGCCGTTTGGACGGGTATGTTCAAATTTTCCTACAATCTCATTAGCTCTTGCCTGTGCTGCCTTGCAGAGAGTTTCGTCAAGAACGAGGGTACCAAGTTTTCCTACAAGGTCAGTCTTTGAGGAATTGTCACTGTTCCAGTAATATGCTTCTGATCCTGTTCTGAATTGATTTACAAGATTGAAACATTCCTTTACTTTGCTATCGATGTTCAGTTTCACTGAATCCGGTGAGCAGTTTTTTTGTCTGCCGTCAAAACTGCAGGACAAGCAAAAAATTGCAGACGCAATTACGAAAAAATAAATTAAATTTTTTTTCATGGCAAAGCCTCCTGTATAAATCTTATTATAGGACATCCCTAAAAAAATTTATAGACTCCTGAAGGTTTAATAAATTGAAAGGCTGTTAACATCTGCAATTAAATTTATTCATAAAAAAAACGGTTCCAAAAAAATGAAACCGTTTATGGAAATTGTATTCAAAATAATCGTTATGTGATTTTGGGAACCTCTAAAAATTGTAATTCTTAAAGATGTCTTTTTATTTTTTGATTGCCGCTTTTTCCTGCTTGTAGTCCACCATATCTCCCAACCTTATGCCAATTCCAATTGGGATTGTAAGTCTGGAAATTTTTGTGGTGAGAATATTGTATTCGATTCCCGCTTTCAAATATGGACTGTAAAATTTGCCCTGGAATTCAAAAATCGCACTACATCCTGCGTAGAACTCTCCGTAATGTATGTCCTTTGTGTTGACAAATCCACCACCGATTACCGGTTCCACATAGATTAAAAAATCAAAGGTGTCATTAATTTTTTTTGTGAATACCTCAAAGTCGTAGGTGATGTCAAAGCAGTGCTTGGCCAAATAATAGTTCGTGTAATGGAATCCCAGCTCGCCAATAGCCTTGTCGTTGTAGGCCAGAGGAATGTAAAGACCAACAAGTGAAACTCCTGGGAACATGAACGGACCAAACTCTCCATGAAAGTCTGGAGAAAAAATTGTTTTAGTTTCTTTGTAATCTGTCTCCAAAAAAAGTAGCGGTGCCTTCATGGAAATATCAAAGCTGACGGCAAAGGTCCTTGCAAAAATAACCAAAGGCAGAAGAATCAATAGAATCTTTTTTTTCATAAATAAATCCTCCATAAACAATATTGTGCGAAATCCTATTATTGGGGTTTTCTTGGAATGCTCTTAATTCTACCCCCCCCCCCTCCTTAAAAAATCAAGGCAATATGATTTGAATGTGACCTTTTATGACCTGCAGTTTTTTTTCAAATGGTGATTTCTTTTTGGCCATGTGTTATGCTTTAATGGGGGAGTGCGACAGGTTTTGCAGAAATCCAGTCATCCATAAGGGGAGCTTGTTGCTGAGCTGAACAATCAATAATTGCTCGTTGGTGATAAAATGTTTGCGAAGATTTACTCAAAAAAATTTTTGACTTTTATTAGAATCATTTCCATCTTTGCGATTCTGCTTTTAGTTTTCAGATGCATTCAGGAAATCAGCGGATATTTTTATATTGAAGAAGCAGATAGTATAACTGACAATAGACTTATAGCGCTTTTAAATATTCCAAACATAGTTCTGTTTATTTTTCTTGCAATATTTCCAAGTAAAATTATTTTAGTGGCAATCGGGGCGTTCTATAATGCCATCCTGATAATTCCCTTTGGACCAATGAATGTTATGGGCCTCCTGATGTTTTGTCTGGGAATCATGGTTCTATCATTCCGGGGATTTTTCAACACTCACAAAAAAATCAAAATCATTTCACTGATTGTATTCTATGTCGTGATTGATTTGACATTGATTCGTTTTGGGCTTGATATTTATTTTACCGCGTTCACTTATAAGATTGGAATAATTCTTGTCCTGGGATTGGGATATGTGTTTTTTGAACTTTCCTTTGCAGATAAAATTATTAACAAGTTGACTTCACCGGAAAACAAAAAATTGAATCTTGCTGATTACAATGGATTGAACAAAAGGGACGCACAGTGGCTGGAAAGAATTCAGCAAAACGATAAATATCAGGCAATCGCCATTGATGAAAAACTTTCCCTTGGCTCCGTAAAAAATAGACTTGCTTTTATTTACAGGACACTAGAAACCGGCGACCGTGTTGGATTTATGAATTGCTACGGCGACTACAAAATCTATTACGAAGAAAAAACAGAACCGGCGGATGAACAAAATTCTCAAGACAATTTGTAAAGTGTTTTTTAGAGATGCCATAAAATCTGTAGTTGCATTATTCGTGGGTCGTTCATTTTAAGAAAGATAAAAAAAAGCAGCCTCCATTTGGAAACTGCCTTTTTGTTTTTTAGAGATGTCCTTTATTTTGCGTCCTCTCCGGTTGGAGTTGCTGCGCTTTCATCGCTTTGAGGTTCCCTGACATCCGTTTGGTCTGGAATGCTTTTCAGCTTCAAATTATAAGTCCAGTCGTCGGCGTCGAGATGGGCGAGCATCTTCTGGCGTACCATGTCTGAAATCTCGTTTGATTTCATTCCCTCGATTGCTTCATAAGGCAAGACCTCTACAATCTCAAAATGAACTTTTGTTGGCTTTGGCCAGTTTGGTCGAATCTTTGCTGAATTGTGAATGACACTTATTACGATTGGACACTTTGCCCACAAGGCTGTCTTAAAACATCCGTGCCTAAAGCGAAGAAGTGTATCTGTTGTACGGTTTCTGGTTCCTTCCGGATAAACACCGATACATGAATCTCCACTCTTTATTATTTCGGAAGCCTTAATGATTGTCATTCCGCCTTCTCTTGGATTGTCACGGTTTATTGCCATGTAACGGCAGCGACGCATATACTGGTTTCCGATTGGAATCTTAAAGTTTTCTGGCTTTGAAATGAATGCCATTGGATAGCGCCATAAAGCTGCGACCTGAATAAATGTATCATATACAGAACGGTGGTTTGAAATGAACAGGAATCTTCCTTTTTTTGGATCAGGAAGTTTTTCCATTCCTGTTACAACAACACGGGCGCCACACCACCAAATAGCATTGGAAAGCAATGTTGAGAAAACTCGCCCATAGAAACGACTCTGTTTTGTGTATTCTTTTTTCTTGTTTATTGTTAGAGAAACAATGATCAAGAATATCCACAGCACGACAGTGATTGCGAGAAACGCTGCCACAAAAGCTCCAATCATAATTGGAACAATCATATATGGATAGCGTGCAATAAAATCCATTGCACCTGGCCAGAATGCAATTCCTAAAAGTGAAGCAAAAACTGAAATCCAAAAAATTATTTTATTTGTCATTTGTTGTCTCTCAAAAAAATTACTCTCCCACATCATATCATTTGATGTGCAAAAACTTCAACTGCTGTTCATCAACGACACTTCGTTCACTTCGTTCGCTTCGTTTCACTACGCGAACTACCGAGTTTCGTAAACGAAACTCGTAGCGACTGATGTGCAACTCATCGAGCTGGGCATCATCGACATAAGAAGGACACTTCGTTCGCTTCGTTTCACTACGCGAACTATCGAGTTTCGTTAAACGAAACTCGTAGCGTCTGATGTGCAACTCATCGAGCTGTGCATCAACGACACTTGGACACTCATACAACCGGTCAAGGCACGGTCACTGCGTTCGCTTCGTTTCACTACGCGAACTACCGAGCTTCGTAAACGAAACTCGTAGTATCTGATGTAATGCCTAGACCGTAGTTAACTGCGTAAGAACTATTCTTCACAATCGTAGCAACTGATGTGCAAATCCTTCAACTGCTGTTCATCAACGACACTTGGACATTCATCCATAGGCGAAGCTGCCAAGTTGTTCTTTGGGAATGCGATTACTTCGTGGATTGATTCTTCGTGTCTCATCAACATGATCAGGCGGTCCAGTCCTGGGGCGATTCCTCCGTGTGGTGGGGCTCCGAACTTGAAGGCCTGTACCAGGAATCCGAATGCCTTGTCCGCTCTTTCCTGACTGTATCCTACAATCTTGAAGATTCTCTGCTGGAGGCTTGGATCGTTGATACGCATTGAACCTGATGCCAATTCATATCCGTTCAAAACCAGGTCGTACAAATCTCCCTTGACTGCACCCGGGTCTGATTCCAGTGTATCCCAGTACTGCTTCTGTGGGAGAGTGAACATGTGGTGCTCTGTTTCCCATGACTGAGTTTCTTCGTTGAAAGCAAAATATGGGAAGTCGATAATCCATGCGAAGTGGAATTCATCATTTGGATTATAGAGATTCAAATCTTTTCCCAACTGCTTGCGGACTGCTCCAAGTGCTGTACAGGCTGTCTGCCAGTTTTCGTCGCTTACGAACAAAAGCAGATCGTTCTTTTCTGCTCCAAGCTTTGAGCAGACCTCGGCTTCTTTTCCGGCAAAGAACTTGGAGATTCCACCTTCGAAAACTCCTTCCGCGTTTACCTTCATCCAGGCCAATCCCTTTGCGTGGTTGATTTTTGCAACTGCCTCCAGTGCTTCCACATTTTTGCGGGAATATTTGTCTGCCACATTTTTAACGACCAGAGCCTTGAGTCCAGACCGTTTGTGTCTCTGGATGTCTCGTCCTGCGTTGGCGGCTCCCGCTTTGAATGCGTTGAAGTCGGACAAATCTGCCATGAAAGTTGCGTCCTGCATTTTCAAATCAAAACGCAGGTCTGGTTTGTCGGAACCGTAGAAATCAAAAGCATCTTCCCAGGCGATTCTGTCAAACTTTGCTGGCAAATCATAGTTCAAGGTCTTTTTGAAAATGTATCCCATCATTCCTTCGGTTGTTGAAAGAACTTCCTCACGGTTTGTGAAAGACATTTCCATATCAATCTGGGTGAACTCAGGCTGACGGTCTCCACGGGCATCCTCATCACGATAGCAGCGGGCAATCTGGAAATACTTGTCGAATCCGGATACCATCAAAAGCTGCTTGTACAACTGTGGTGACTGTGGAAGTGAATAGAATTTTCCTGGATGGACACGGCTTGGGACCAGATAGTCGCGCGCTCCCTCAGGAGTTGATTTAATGAAAGTAGGGGTCTCGATTTCCAGGAATCCCTTTGAAGTCAAGTATTCGCGGGTGGCAAAAGTTACCTGAGAGCGGAGGATAATGTTCTGCTGCATCGGGTCACGGCGCAAATCCAGGTAGCGGTACTTCAAGCGAAGGTCTTCATTTGGAAGAACAATGGAGCCATCCTTCTGGCGGACTTCCTCAATAGAAAAAGGCAGTTCCTGTGAGGTGGTGAAGATTTCAATATCGGAAGCCTCAACCTCGATTTCACCGGTGGCCATATCCTTGTTGACATCCTTATCAGCACGGGCGGCAACCACTCCTTCAACTGCGATACAATATTCTGACTTCAAGCCGGAAGCAATCTTTTTAACCTCGTCGGAAGCCTTGTCGCCAACCATTACCTGTGTAATTCCGTAACGGTCACGCAAACGAATGAAAACAAGTCCACCCAAGTCACGGGTGCGGCTAACCCAACCATTTAATACAACTTTCTTGCCAACGTCAGCCTTTGTAAGCTCGCCACAAGTTACTGTTCTCTTAGAGTTTTCCATAATACGGACATTTTATTCCAATCAATTGATTTACTCAAGGGAACCTAAAAAAAATGTAGATGGAACCGATAGGTTCCATCAAGGTCTGTCCCCTCTGTCAGTCATTTTGACTTTGTTTGCTTTTCATTCAGCAACACGTCAAACAGCAATTGCTCAAGCTGTTCTGTGGAAATTTCATCAGGAGAGGAATTTTCTTCGAAAAAGCGCTTTTTTTCTTCTTCGGGAATTTCGTCATACATTTTGTCAATTTCTTCCTGGCTCAGGACCCTTCCATCGGCACCTGTAAATTCTATTAAACCGTCACCTGTAAATTCTGGCAAATCCTGCATACTGGGTTCCTCCTATGGAAAATTTACACCGCAGCATTCCTGTGGATGCTCCCTAAAGTATAGGCTCTATTTTCTGTGCTGACAAATTTTAAAATTCGTAATAAAAAAGCCCCGGAAAATCCGAGGCTTCTGGGTGCAGGAACTTTTTATCCGTGCCGACTGGTGCGTCCGTTTTAGAAACCGAGTTTGCCGGACAGGGCCTTCAGGGAATCGAGCGCGTCCTGGGTTTCCTGGTCTATGCCCAAATTTCCAATCCCTTCGCTGATTTTGTTTGTGACATTGGAAACGGTTTCGGAATCCTTGATTGAATCGACTGTCGCGCTGACTGAATCCTTCACGTTATCCAAAATATTTGTATAGGTTTCAGGATTCTGGATTGTCTCTATGGCTGAGTTCATCTTGTCCGTGATTGCATTGACGGTTTCCGAATCTTTCAGGGTATCAATGGCTGTATTCAGTTTGTCGATTGTAGAGTCCGCAAAACCGGAAAGCTCTGAGCCTATAGAATTGATAAAATCCTCTGCGTCGTCCAGGTCTGATGGGAACGACAAATCCGGGTAGGTGACGTCAGAAGGGGTTGAAACTTCTATTGTCCCTGTGACCTGCTTTGAACTGTCAACTGTTGGGTCTATATCCTCGGCTGCATTCTTTTTTGAACAGGAAAGCAGCAGTGCTGAAACTGTAAAGGCTCCGAGTAAAATTTTTGAAACATTGGACATTTTCATTTTTGCCTCCGAAACTGATTTCTTACTAACATCCGGATAGGATGTGCTGGTGATTGCGCAGCTTAAAACTTGCAAAGACTTTTTCAAAATATCATTTAGAACTATTCCATGTCAAGAAAATGGGTTCCGGGAAATCGTCACTTAAAATATCTGGCTGTCAATGCGTCCGCAAGATATTGTGCTTTCCTGAAGGTCTGCAGAATCAGTGGAACAAAAAGAGGTATCATTATTTTCAGTTTTCCGAATCCTTTTGCTTTTCCGAATGCTCCGCGGACCAGCTGGGTTTTGATGATTCCGGAGAGTTCGTCAATTAACAGAGGTATGAACCTGAACATTATTCCGATGGTAAGCACGAAATAGCGTACCGGAATCTTTATAAGCGCCAGCGGTGTCAGCAGTACGGAAAGTCCGTCCATGATTTGCCTTTCGTTGGTTGTATAGATAAAGCAGCCCAGCGCAGTGACAATTGTTGGCGCCCGCAGGAAAGTCCTTATGACCATGTCCAGTTTTGCCTTTGTGACCACAATCCATTTCCATTTGAACAGAACCTGGCTTACATCGGAAGAGGAGGTTAGAAGTAAAATCTGGAGCAATGCGAACAGCGTGAACCAGGGAAGAAGTTTTATATAGGCGTACAGGGGTTTCGTTAATGGATATCTTGCCAGCAGTGCATAGATTATGGAAACCCCCAGCATGGCGACAGAGAAGATTGTGGAATTTGAAATCAGCGAGCAGATAAAGATTGCCAGGAAAACCGTAAACTTCAAAACATCCGGCAATACACTGATTGGGGACTTTGGCACTTTCGGTGGAGCCATCAATGCTCTGCTGACTCTCTGAAGGCTTTTCAGGATTCCAGCATTTTTCATCATGGAAATTTCTTTTAGATTTTCCCCGGATAAGGTGGAGCCGTCCGGTTCCTGCGCTGTTGATTCTGGATTGCCTTTTTGATTCGTAAGGTCCTCCCAAACCAGCTGGACATCCGCGATTGCGGCTTCTTCCATTCTGTGGGTGCTGAACAGGACTGTCTTCCCTGAGCCGGCCAGCTTTTTTAGACTTTCGAGGACTGTTATCCTTGAAAGCGGATCCAGTGCGGAGGTTGGTTCGTCGAATATGATTATGTCATTGTCCAGCGCAATTATGCCTGCAAGGGAAAGTTTTCTTTTTTCTCCGCCGGAAAGCTTGAAGGTTCCACGGTTTCCGAAATCCTGGTACGAAAGTCCCGCCAGTTCCATGGATTCCTTTACCCGGTTCAGAAGTTCCTTGCCTTCCACCCCCTTGTTTTTTGGACCGAAGGCTACATCGTCTGCGGCGTATGGCGCAAAAAGGGATGCCTCGCTTTCCTGCAACGAAAGTACGGGGCGCTCCTTTGCAAATATTTTTCCGGAATCCGGTGAGCGCAATCCCGCCAGACATTCGAACAATGTCGATTTTCCGCAACCGCTTGGACCGGTCAAGGCGGTCAGGGTTCCTTTTTTCAGTTCGAAGGAAAGGTTCTTGAATACCTGCATCTCCGGGTAACTGAAGCTAAGGTCCTGAATTTTTAAAACAGTTTCCCTTTCTTCCAGTGAATCTTTCTGTCCACCGGTTGTTTTCAATAGAACGGAGTCGTCACCAAAAATTGAGACGCACAAATCCCCGTTGGACATAAAACTGTTCCGGTCGCCATCAAAGACGATTCTTCCTTTATCCATGACTATTATTCTGTCCGCCATGAGCGCTTCGTCCTGGTCATGGGTCACGTGGATTACCGTGTGTCCCTGGGAATGCCAACGGTCAATGAGCTGAAGTATTTCTGTTCTTGCGGTGGGGTCCAGCATTGCGGTGACTTCATCCAAAATCAGCAGGTCTGGGAAAAGGGCCAGGATTCCGCTAAATGCCAGACGCTGTGTCTGTCCAAGTGAAAGCTCGAAGGTTCTGGAATCGCTCCTATCTGCCAGTCCGACAACCGATAGGCATTCCAGGGTCCTGAGTTCAATCTCCCCTTTATCCATGGAAAGATTCTGGGGACCGAACGCTGTATCTCTTTCCACGACTCCTGCGACGATCTGTTCTTTTGGCTGCTGAAAAACTATTCCGGGAAGGACACCTTTCTTTAGCTCAACCGAACCGGAATCTGGTTCAAAAAATCCTGCCATAAGACGGCCCAGGGTACTTTTGCCTGAACCGTTCGCCCCAAGGATGACAACGTATTCCCCTGATTCAATATCAAGGTTTATGTTGTCAAGGGCGCTGACAGAGGTCTGAGGATATGAAAAAGTTGCTTCCTTAATTTTAAGTACAAAATTTTTAGAATCGGACATGTTGGAGAGTTTACTATATTTTTAATCTCCCCACAAGAAATATTGTTGCATGGGGCACCGGATTTTGACTGGAAGCAAAAAACTATCGAATCTAAATCTTATCAATCCTTGAAAATAATCCCCCTGTATGTTAGATTGTAGTATGAAAGTCGCAATTTTTTTTGGTTCCAAGTCGGATACCGAAACAATGAAAAAGTCCGCCGATGTCCTCAAGGAATTCGGTGTAGATTACAAAGCTTACATTATTTCTGCCCATAGAGCAGGGGAGCTTTTGGTAAAAACAATTCGTCAGGTCGAGGCCGACGGTTGTGAAGTTATTATCGCAGGAGCAGGTCTTTCGGCAGCTCTTCCGGGAGTCATTGCGGGACACACAGTTCTCCCTGTTGTTGGGGTTCCTCTTGAGTGTATAAATCCGGGAAAATCAAATGGCCTTGGCGGAATGGATGCACTGCTCTCTGTTGTGCAGATGCCTCCACAGATTCCGGTGGCCTGCGTAGGAATTGGAAATGCTAAAAATGCGGCATACCTTGCGATTGAAATACTGGCTGTAAAATATCCTGAGTTGAAATCCAAACTCCTTGAGTTCCGCAGGAAACTTGCTGCCGATGCAGAAAGCAATGGTGGACTTGGAGTTGAGCTCTAAGTTTTACTTAGGGTATCTGTAGCGAACAATTTTTTGATTCGTGCCGATGGGGTTCATGCCCCGACGCTTTGCGTCGAAAAAAGGGGATTAACCTTAGAGTGCGATACCTTATGAGAAAGAATGATACCCCGATGCTTACGGCTGGGTTCATTCATTTGAATAAATAAACCTTGTTGATAGGAGAAAATTATGGCTAATGTCATTGATTACAAAAAGGCCGGCGTTGATGTAAACGAAGGCTACAAAGCTGTTGATAAGTACAAGAAGCAGGCAGCCAGGACAAAAATTCCTGGTCTGCTTTCCGACCTGGGTTCTTTCAATGGTATGTTTGCAGTTCCAAAGGGACTCAAGAATCCTGTTATGGTCAGCGGCACCGATGGCGTTGGAACAAAACTGGACATCGCGTTCAAGCTCAAGAAATACGATACAGTCGGAATTGACTGCGTTGCCATGAGCGTTAATGACATCCTTTGTTCAGGTGTAAAGACTTCTTTCTTTTTGGATTATATCGCTTGTGGAAAACTTGATTCAAAGATTGCTGGGGAATTGGTAAAGGGTGTAACTGATGGCTGTGTTGATGCCGGATGTGCATTGCTTGGTGGCGAAACTGCCGAGATGCCAGATTTCTACGACGATGGAAAATATGACCTTGCCGGATTTGGCGTTGGAATTGGCGAAAAGGATGAAATGATTACCGGTAAAAAAATCAAGGAAGGGGACGTTCTGATTGGACTTTCCTCAACCGGTCCTCACTCAAACGGATATTCCCTGATCCGCCGCCTTGTTACCGATTTTGATGAACCATATCTTGAGGATGGAAAAAAGACTGGAAAATCAATCGGCGAAGCCCTTTTGACACCGACCCGTATCTACGTTCGTCCTGTTATGGATGTCCTGAAAAAGTACAGGGCCTCCGTTCATGGAATGGTTCATGTCACCGGTGGCGGATTCTATGAGAATGTACCTCGTATGTATCCACATGCGGCGGAAGGAAAGAAGCAGCTCATTTCTGTAATCAAGAAGGGAAGCTGGGAAGTTCCGAAGATTTTTGATGAGCTTGTCCGCCGTGGAGCAGACCCAAAGAATGTTTATTCGACATTCAACATGGGCATAGGATTTGTTCTTGCTGTAAGCAAAAAGGATGCTGAGGCAATCCTCAAGCTGTTCAACAAGAACGCCCCTAAGTATCACATCAACGGAATCCCTGACATGAAGGCCTACGAAATTGGTTATGTTGGACACACCGACAAAGAAATCAAGGGCGAGTTCAAGGGAAACAAAGAATTGACCCAGTTCATTGACTAAGTTTTTTTGTTGAAACGGAACCCCGGAAGTTGTTTTCAATTTTTGGGGTTCATTCATTTTACGGGAGATTTACAGGAGGCTCTATAGATGAATATATGTGTTTTGGTCAGCGGAGGCGGAACAAACCTCCAGGCCCTGATCGACTATGAAAAATCCACTGCGGACTGTCCGTATCATATTTCCCTGGTCGTATCCAGCACAAAAACGGCGTTCGCCTTGGAGAGGGCCGCAAAGGCAGGGATACCGGCTGAAATAAAAAGTCCGTACTCTGTGTTGGGAGCCGAAAAGGCAAAGACTGCTGACCGCGACGAAAAACGTATGGCCACTTCCGACGCGATACTTGAAACCTGTAAAGCTAATGGCGTAGAGGCGATTGTCCTGGCCGGATACCTGTCCGTCCTTGGTGGAAAAATCCTTGAGGAATATAAGGACAGAATCATAAACCTTCATCCAGCCCTCCTGCCAAAATTTGGTGGAGTCGGAATGTGGGGACACAATGTTCACGAGGCTGTCCTGGCTGCCGGCGAAAAGGAAAGCGGATGTACCGTCCACATGGTGGATTCCGGCTGCGACACTGGAAAAATCCTTGTACAAAAGAAAGTTCCTGTCATGCCTGGGGACACCCCGGACTCATTGTACGCAAGGATTGCCCCGGAGGAACATGAAGCAATGATAGAGGGGACCTGCATTCTTGCAAAGATGATAGAAAAGTAGTGTCTTTTATGTTTATTTCAAAGCTCCGTAGGAAAATCCGCGGGGCTTTTTTTTATGGAACATTGGACAGGGGGGACAGACCCCTTTGTTCTTTTTTTATGGTCCATCATATTTTATCCTTGACAATTTTTAAGAGTGAACATAAACTATATGTATCATGGACTTAAGAACAGTTTTAACACCTGAAACAGTTGATCTCCATCTCAAGGGATCCACTAAAGAAGAAATTATTGATGAACTCCTTGAAGTATTGGTCAAGGCAGGAAAAGTAACTGATAAAGAAGCTGCAAAAGAATGTGTTTTGGACAGGGAACGCAAGATGTCTACTGGAATGAAACACGGAATAGCTATTCCACACGGAAAAACCGATACAGTTTCTGATTTGGTAGCTTGTATTGGTATTTCAGACAAGGCAGTTGATTTTGACAGCCTTGATCAGGAACCATGTCGTATCTTTATCATGACACTTTCGCCAGTAAATAAGACAGGACCTCACCTCCAGTTCCTTGCTGAAGTAAGCCTCCTGTTCAAATCTGCTGATAAACGTGCCCAGATTTTGAACACAGCTGACAAAGCTGAAGTAATCAAGATTTTGACAGAGTAGATTGAACTGATAAAATATTTTTTAAGGATAGCTTGTACTATTCTTGCTGCTTGAGAGCCTTTGCGGATTATGGTCTGCGGAGGCTTGTTTTTCTATACTGTTTTCTCTGTTCATAACAAAAAAAAAAGACTATAATCTTTCCCATGAAATTGGAAGCTCAGTTCAAGTCTGTGAATAACAGGCTATGTTTTTTGGACGGCAGGGAACCGTCAATTGATTCTGAAAAAAAATGTTCCCTTGAGGGTGGTTCGTTCGCAAAGGATGAAGTGTTTTTTGTTGACATGCCTTGGGAATCTGTCGGCATGGATGAGGACAGCTACAATGAAGAGTTCCTTGCATCCATGAGGGATATGCTCAAGGGTATGGAAGAATCCTCCGCCTATGCTGTTATTGTGCCTGTGGCAAGTAAAATACCTGAAACCCCTGTGGAGCAGGAGACTTTTATTGCGTCAATGAAGCACAGCGCCCGCAGGATAAAGGATTGCAAATCTGTTGTGGGCTATGTGGTTCCTGATTTTGTAAACGCCGACACTTTTATGGAAGAATTGAAAGCCAAGCATGGTCATTATGTTTTCTTTAGCAAAAATCCTGATGTGCTGAAGGATTCTTCCGTCGCACAGTTTTAATAGGGGACGTTTGCCATGGATAGCATTCAGAAATTTTGTTCCGATGTTGAAAAAATCAGGAAACATGAAAGAAGCGAAAACCCGTCCAGATACGATGCTACAAAGGTTAGCTCAAAAATAAAGAGCCTTTTTGCAAGGAATTTTCCTGGAATGAATGGCCTGGCGGAATCCTATGCCGACTACTGGGAGGAAACTTACATAAGGAACAGTCCCGACAGTTCAAATGAGCCGACAAAGGAAACCCTTGACCGTCTGGTGGCAATGTTCTCTTTGCTTGAAGGTTCGACTGATTTTACGGAATGTTTGACCGATTCAGACTGGAAGGAACTGTGTTCGTTGACAAATCTGGAGGCGGAGGAGATGCCCCTGGATACGTTGAATGACCTTATGATGATTTTTGTCGACAAGAAGGCGCTGTGATGGAGCTTTCCCAGTCCAAGGATTTGTATTTGTCTTGCTCCCAGTGCCCAAGAAAATGCGGGGCCGA
Organism: Treponema sp.; assembly: GCA_045643225.1. Classification (GTDB taxonomy): domain Bacteria; phylum Spirochaetota; class Spirochaetia; order Treponematales; family Treponemataceae; genus Treponema_D. The sequence continues at coordinate 62,318 of JAZUKJ010000093.1, forward strand.
CCGTTCCGGATTGAAAGTCGGGTTCTGCGGAGAGACTGAAGGACTTAGAATTGCCACTGCGGGGCTTCATTTTGGTGAGGAGCCGGTCATAACTGTTTTTGGTGGCAGCGGAACTATTTTTTTTACGGGATGCACGCTCCGGTGTTCCTTTTGCCAGAACTATCAGATAAGTCAGCAGGGCATGGGAAAGGTGGTCGGTTCCGATGAGTTTACCCGAATCTGTCTTGAACTGCAGGAAAATGGTGCGGAGAATATAAATCTGGTCACCGGCAGCCATCATATCCCCGTGATTGCAGAGTATTTGCGTAAGGCCAAGGAATCGGGATTGAATATCCCTGTGGCATGGAATTCTTCCGCTTACGAATCGGTTGAAAGTCTTGAACTTATGAAGGATTTGGTCAGCATTTGGTTGCCTGATCTGAAGACCTTGAACCCATCCATGAGCAAGGGGCTGTTTGCGGCGGAAGATTATCCTGCTGTCGCAAAAAAATCTATTAGATGGATGTTGTCAAATTTTCCGATGAATATAGTAGAGGTTAAAAAGAACGGGGAAAAACGGGAGAAGATGTTGCAGGGTGTCGTAATCCGGCATCTTTTTCTTCCTGGACGCTTTGAAGATACGGCAATGGTCCTGGATTGGCTAAAAAATCATGCCGATGGAAAATCAATCATATCCCTGATGTCACAGTATACGCCGGTGCCATTTAAAGGCGACAAGGACGGCGGGAAGGCAAGGGAAAAATCCCTGGAAGCTTTCCAGGACCGGCTTGTGGATGCTGGCGAGGATAGGGATTTGAGAGATTTGATTGATGCCTATGATTTTGAGTATCTTTTTTATCAGGACCTTAGCGATGATACGTCCTGGCTGCCTGATTTTAACCGTCTGCAACCTTTCAGCAACTCCCTGGCGAAACCTTTGTGGCATTGGACCTGCGGAATTATGTCTGCTGAAAAGAATTAAACTTAAAGAGGAAAGCTATGTCCCGAAATGATAGGAAAAGGAACGTGGGAGCTTCGGCCGTTGGCTGGCTGATTTGGATTCTTGCGGCTGTTGCCCTGGTTATTGTTTTCTTGGTCAATCAAAAACGGATAGCCGGAAATTTAAAGTCCACCGGTTTTTTTGATAAAGTTTTTGGAAAAACTCCAGCTTTTTTGGAGAGGGTAGAAACTCCTGATACGAATTCCCAGAAAAATGATGTCCAGCCTTTTGACCAGACTGTAGAAATTCAGCTAGTGCCGGGCCACAGGTATGATGATTATGAGGAGGATGAACAGGAATCCTCGTATTATAGCTACAAACCTGAGGCAACGGACAATAAGACGGACGATGTCTCGAATCAGAAGCTGGACTCCGGGGATAAGCTGACTGGAAATATCTCGGACAACGGAATCTCTGAGGACGTGGCCCTTGGGGTCTATGCCGAAAATCAGGGGAACGGAATAACAATGAGCGAAGTTCCTGTCACAAAGGTGGACAAACTGAATACCGCAGTCCCGGTTAATCCCAACCTTATTTATGAACCGAACACAACCGATCCTGTAAAATCCCCGGTGGAAGCACCTGCTGAGACTGTTTCCTTGAGGCTGTTTTTTATTGAGCTGAACGATGACGGTACAAGTAACATCAAGGAAGTAAGCAGGAAAATGAAAAAGACTTCCACTCCGCTGACTGATGCAATCAATGCATTGATTGACGGACCGACTAAGGGCGAGGAAAAGACCTACAGATGCCGCACGATGGTCTCTCCGGGGACAAGGCTTTTGAGTGCCAGTGTCAGGAACGGCGTGGCGACATTAAATTTTAGTGAGGATTTTGAATTCAACAACTACGGAATCGAAGGAGTCATGTGGGAGCTGGACCAGATTGTTTATACGGCGACGGCATTCCCGACGGTAGAAAAAGTCCAGTTCCTCATTGAAGGCGCCCACAGGGAATACATTTCCGAAGGCCTCAGGATTGGTGAACCTTTGAGCCGTGAAAGTCTATAGATTCCCGGGATGCCCAATTAAAAGGATTTGCGGTCTGGATAAAATCTGGACCGCTTTTTTTTTAGATTCTGGTTCTTCCCCTGAAGCTTCGGGCCAAAGTCAGCCGGTCTGCGTATTCCAGGTCCCCGCCCACTGGCAATCCGCTGGCAAGTCTTGTCACTGTGCAGCCTGTGTCCTTCAGTACATGCTGAATATATAGCGCGGTAGTGTCACCTTCCACCGTCGGATTTGTGGCAAGTATGACTTCCTTTATGGAATCCTTCCGGACCCTTTCCAGGAGGGAGGAAATCCTTAATTGGTCTGGGCCTATTCCATCCAGAGGTGATATGACGCCTCCCAGGACATGGAACAGCCCCGAATATTCATGAGAGTTTTCGATTGTGGACACATCCTGGGCCTGCTCCACGACGCAAATGACAAATCTGTCCCTGGTGGGGTCGCCGCAAATTGGGCAGGGGTCGTTTTCTGTCCAGGAACCGCAAATGGAGCAGGGCTTTATCCTGTTCTGGAGCGTGGCAATCTGGTTTGAGAACCTTTCCATAAAGGCGCTGTCGCATCGGAGCAAGTGGGAAGCAATCCTGGCTGCAGATTTTTTTCCTATCCCCGGCAGCCTGGAAAAGCTTTCCGTTATTTCATCAAGGGCATTCATCAACTCATTCCCGGAATGTTCAGGTTTGCGAACATAGGTCCCATTTCGCTTTTGATTTTTTCCTGAATGTTGATGAGGGCTGCGTGATGGGCGGCCTTGATTAAATCCTGCAGCATCGGGACATCCCTGTTGTCTACGCAGATAGGGTCCAGCTCAATGTCCTCAATCTCGAAGTGTCCGTTGATTGTGACTTTTACCATGTTTCCGCCAGATGAACCGGTGGCAGTAATGTCAGCAAGTTTGGACTGTGCCTGCTGAAGCTGTTCCTTCATGTTTCCAAGATTCTTCATCATTTCAAATGGATTCATATGCTCCTCCGTTCTTTTGATATCAAAGGGAACTTCTAAAAAAGTATTTCCTCTAGAAGCCCTATACTACATTTCCTTTAAAAATATCCCTGAGTATTTCAACTTCCACCGGCAGTTTATCCAGGGTGGCTGTGCTGGTTTCCGACAGCTCCGGTAAAAAGCTGGTGGGTTTTCCGTACAGCTTGCCCAAGTATTCTTCAATTCTTGGAATCCTTGATTTTATTTGGGCGAGGGTGAAGCTGCCTTCTATTTTGCACGAAATTTTTCCATCCTGGTAGTTCCATGCAAAGGTCTTGTCTATTAATCCGGCGGTCATTCCGTCTTCCACAGAGAAATCCCTGGTTATGGCTGCTTTTACGCTTTCAATATCAGCAGTGTCAGCGGTTCCCGGCTCTATGGGTTTTGTCCCAGTCTTTGTTTCGGGAACCTGATTGGATTTTTTGTGGTCAACTCCTTCTGACATGGCTTCAAGCTGTGCCACAAAAGCGTCCATGTCAGGAGGGGTTTCATCTTCCGGTGCCGGGGAGTACCCTTCTTCATCTGTTTCCGAAGGATCGTAAAGAGGGTCCTCCATGCCATCATATTCCGGTGCTGAAATTATTGAAGGCGGTTCAGCTCCGCCTTTAGGAAAAGGGGACTGGTTTTGTTTGTTTTCTTCCAGTGCCGAAAATCTGGCTACATATCCGGACTGCCTTGGTTCGTTTTCCGGATTTGGTTGCGCTGTACTTGCTTGTGAAGGTTCGCTCTGCTGGATGGTCCTGGCTCCAGCGGATTTTTCCAGCAATGGCTTTACGGCATCCACGGCCATTTTCACTTCAGCCGGAGAGACATACTGTTTGAGCCAGCAAAGACGGCTGACCGCCAGTTCAAATTCATAGCGGGGGCTAAGGGAATATCGGATATCCCGGTAGAGCTGCATAAAAATGTCCAGCGCCCGTTCAATCTGGATTGGGTTCCAGGCATCCAGGACTTCCTTGCTGAATCTGTCCGCACCTTGGCCAAGCAGAGCTTCCTTTGTGATGCCGTTTTTTATCAGCAAAAGGCTTCTCAGGTAGTCGGTGCAGTTTGTAATCAGCTGTTCGATGGAGACACCGTTCTGAAGGTATTCGTCCAGGTGGAGAAGGGCGGAGGAGGTTTCGGCCTTTACGCACAGTTCAAAAAGGTCGTTAAGACGGTCAACCCCGACCAGTCCCAGCTTGTCACGGATTTTGTCGTAAGTGATTTCACCGTCGCTGAAGGCCGCGACCTGGTCGAACAGTGTATAGCTGTCGCGCATTGAACCGGTTGATTCCCGGGCAATCCAGTAAAGCGCCTCGTCTTCAGCTTTTATGCCAACCTCAGCGGCCGCCTGTGCCAACTGTTCCTTGACTTTTTCGATAGGTACAAGCCTAAAGTTGAACTGCTGGCAGCGGCTCTTGATTGTGGCCGGAACCTTCTGAAGTTCCGTTGTGGCAAAAATAAAAATTACATACTGCGGCGGTTCCTCAATGGTCTTTAGAAGTGCATTGAAGGCGCTGGTCGAAAGCATGTGGACTTCATCGATTATATAAATCTTGTACCGGCAGGAGTTAGGAGGGAACATAACCTCGTCCTTGATCTGCCTGATGTCGTTGACGCTGGTGTTTGACGCACCGTCTATTTCTATTACGTCCATTGAAGAGCCGGCGGTGATTTCTTTGCAGGCTTCACATTCTCCGCAAGGAGTTGCGGTTGGTCCCTTCATGCAGTTCAAGGATTTTGCCAAAATTCTGGCAGTGGAGGTCTTTCCACAACCTCTTGGCCCGGAAAACAGATATGCGTGGGCTATTTTTCCTGATTCAATTGTATTTTTAAGTGTGGCGGCAACAAATTCCTGCCCCACCAACGTGTCAAAACTTTGCGGCCTTCGTCTGGTCGCGGTAACTTCATAAGCCATAGACTATAAAATACAACAAAATCAGGATTTTTTCCATAAAATTCAAAAACTTAGCCTGTTATAAATAAAAATAGTTCGTGCCATAAAATTTATATTTTATGTAGCCACACGGATTGGATTTTACTAACGTAAAATCTGGAGTTTACAAATGGTTTGCACCGCAATAAAAAATGCCCCATGTATTTTATTTTAAAGAGACGGCGTTAAGCGGCTCGAATCCGTGTGGCGATATTCAGGTTCGCGATATGAATTGCACCGGAGAAAAAAGCGGAATTGGAGATTTGTTAGGCGACTATCAAGATTGCGGAAGATTACCATGAATATTTTATGTAGCCACGCGGATTGGATTTTACAAATGGTTTGCACCGCAATAAAAAAAATGTCCCCTTGGACTTAGCCAGGGGGACGATGATTTTAATTTTAGTGGTGTTTTTCGTTTACGCTGACCTGAAAATTCTGCATGAGGCCCACGAAATTGAAGATTCGTTTGTAGGCTTCCACGGCCATCTGCTTTAGCTTGTTATCCGCAAACTTGTCCAGATCTTTCCAGTTCAAAATCAGCTCGCTGTGAGGAGCCTTTGCAAAATCTTCCACAACTGTTTTAAGGTTTCTGTCGAAGGTGACAAAGTTCTTGGAGGCGTTCAAGATGAAGGAAGCGGCCTCATCATTTGCATCGCCAAGAAGATTTTTTACGATACCTTTTGCATCTTTATCTCTGTCAACACGGGGCAGGTAGTTCTTGAGTTTCATACCCAGTTCGCCGGTTTCGGACATACGCTCGTCAAATTCCGCTAGCCTGTCTGATATTTGAATAAGCTCGTGATATGCGTTGCTCATCGGTTCTGCGTTGTGCTGGTCGGACCATTCTCCGCGGACCAGGATTATATCGGAAAGCTCACGCAGATCCTTTTTTGTATAGTTCATCAAAAAACTTCTGAGATAGCGCAACGGGTCGCAGTAAATGAAACCTTCTAGATTCTTTTTTTCAAAAGGAACGCTTCCGTCTGCATTGTAGTTCTTTAGACTACCAACCGGTTCGTCACCAAAGACCTGTCGCACCAGGTTATCAATTTTTCCGCTTGTCTGGGCGTCCTTGATTTTCATAAGGGAATCTTCCACGGAACGCTTGATTTGCTGGAGATACTCGTTCATTATGTGATGCTCTTCTGGACGGAAAACTTCCCTATAGGTAGGGTCCTCCGTTATGAGCTGGACAATCATTTCCAGAATCCGTCCACCCCTTATCTGCCGGAGCTTTGTCAGAACCTTTTTCCATGATGCCATTGCGACCACATCAATACCACCGCTGCTTCTTTTCTTTAGCAAATCAAAGACGGAATCCCAGGAGGCGACGTCCAAAGGCAGTACCCATGCGACGGCCATAAAATTCTTCAGGTCTTCGGAGATATACGTCGCTGATGTCTGGTCAAAATGAGGCTGGACATCGAATTTGCGCTCCTTCAGTCCCTTGTCAAATTTCTTTAGCATGAAGTAGAAATCAAATTTACAGAAGCTGTCGAACATCAGCATGTTGCTGTAAAGATCGTCCGTGGCCTTTATTTTTGTTCCATCGAATTCTGCCATGAAGGAATTCAGGTTGTCCTTGACTTCCTTGCTTAATTCCTTGATAGACATGGTGGCAGCTTTTCTCTTTAAATTTTCCTCAGACAAATCTTCCAGGATGCTTTTGGCCTGGTCCGAGATTGCGTTGTTAAGTACCATTGTCTTGAGGATGTTTGGTGTGGCTGTGGTCAACATTGCCTGTGCGGCGCCGATTGTATTGTATATTTCGTAAAAGAATTTTGCCATCACTGGCATGGCCACGTTGCCGTTGTATTTATAGAAATGATTTTTGGTGCGTGCGTAATCCTTTGAGATGCTTTTCAAAAGACGGCGCTTCATCGCTTCCGGGTCATTGCCACCGAGCAGTTGAGAAAATAGATTCTGAAAAAAGTTACCATTAGCCATAACGTATAAATAATATGAAATTCTTCCAATATAGTCAAATGAGGAATGGCCGGAATAAAAAAAAGACTCCCAAAGGAGTCTTTTTTCTGTATCGCTTAACGCTGCTGGATTTCCGTTCCCTGCGGTGTGATTATGATTTCTACACGCCTGTTCTTTGCTCTTCCTGCGTCGGTTGAGTTGTCGCCTTCAGGTTTTGTTCCTCCGTAGCCATAGCAGGTGAACAGCTCCTCCGGTATGCCTTGCGCAATCAGGGCATCCCTTATGGATTCCGCTCTCTGGACGCTAAGTTCCTGCTGGCCCACAGGGTTGTTGATATCAGCCGTGTGACCATTGATTCTGATGGTGTACTTGTTCTTTCCAAGTATGGCCTTTATGTCATTTGCTATTTCGGCAACTCTGTGTCTTTCTTCCGGCAGGAGTATTGCCTGGTCAGCAATGAACCTAAGGTTTTCCATTTTAATGACAAATCCTGAGTGTCCTTCTTCTGTTTCGACATTTGGTATGTCGCTGTTTTCGATTATCTGCTTAACCTTTCCGGTCTCAAGGAAGTAGCGGATATCTTTTCTAGGACTCTTGACAAGACCTGTGAGCTGGTCCGAATCAAGAAGTATAACGACCTTTCCCTGCTTAAGAAGTTCAAGGTTGTGCGGAACCGTAGTTATTCTGAGATAGTCATCCTTTGAAATGACCGGGTCGCAGCGGTTTACTCCATATACTTTGCGGGCTGTAATCCATAGCGGGTCGTTTCCTGCCCGGTCAGTAGTTTTGTTGCTGCCCTGTCCCGGAAGATAATCGACTATGCCCTTTGTTTTTGCGACTTCCGGCAGAACCATGTTCCGCTCGTAAATCAGGTCCATGTCTTCGTTCCAGATTTTAGGGAACAGACATGGATATACCTTTGAAGCTGTGTGTTCGCCCTGCACCGGAAGTTTTCCTCTAGCGTCGATTACGATACCGGTATAGGCCCTTGATGAGATGTGTTCAATCGGTTTTCCCTGGACATATGGGGTTCTGTGTTTGACCAGCAGGGCTCCCACCTGATGCAGGTCCAGGGTGTCGGTGGTTTTGAGAGTGTTGGAGGCGCTCATGAAGTATGGCGGAGTCTTTTTGCTTCCATCGATGATTCTGGTGAGGGCGTCAAGGGTCAGGCTGCCATCCAGCACAAGGTCGCCCAATGTATTTGTGTCGTCAGCATAGAGGGAGAGCAGAGGGTCCTTTATCAAAACCGGAAGTTCCATCTGGATGCGGTTCATTGAAACCGTTTTTCCGCTTGGCATAGAAATATGGGCCTTTACGGTATCAAGGGTAATGTCCGATGTGAAGGTCGACTTGGACCAGTCCACTTTTGAAACTGATGAAAGGGTCGCGTTTTTGCTGTCCACATCCGCACTTGCGGCGGCGGCCTGCTCCGCCTCTTCTATTTCATTGTAACCGTAGCCTTCAAGAAGGTACTGGCTGTAGCTTCCGTTGTTCTGGGCAAAAAGGCCCGTAGCGATTGTTGAAGAAATGACCAATCCTGTGACAATGCGGCGCAAAGTTTTATTCATTCTAGTGACTTTCATTCGATTCTCCCGTGGCAGTAACTGAATCTATAACAAAGATATTTCAAATCTGTTACTGTAATGTCCCCTCATCATTTTGGGATATCCTTATAAATCCCCTGCGGAACAAATCTGACGAATCGTTCCTGCGGGATTTAAAAAAGGCTTTATTAGAATATCGGCACAACCAGCTGTTTTCCAATAGATAAAACTGAATTTTCGTTGATTCCGTTGGCCTTGCAGAGGTCTGCCACCGTTATGTCATACTTGCGGGATATTCCCCACAGGGTGTCCCCCTTTACGACTGTATGGTATTGGCAGTCCGTGGCGAGTCCTTTTTTCTTTAGCTTCTCCTTTATCCCTTTGGACGCACCCTTGGGCAGCCGGAGCTTGTAGTTTTCGCCCATGGGAGTGGAATCCTTGAAAAGGGCCAGGTTAAGCTGCCTGATTTTATCAACGGAAACGCCCGTGACTTCCGACAGCTGCTGAAAGGTAAGGGAAACTTTTGTTGGGACGTAATCGAATTCCTCCGGGACCTTGCCTTTGATCTGTTCTGCCGCTTTCCTTATGTCGTCCAAACCGTAGTAGCCTGCGTTCTCTATTATTTCCATCACCGCCAGAAGTTTTGGAACGTAGTGAACGGTTTCGTTCTTCAGCAATCCGTTTTCAGCCATGTCCCAGTAGTCCATGGACGGATTGGCTTTCTTCAACTTCAAAAGGGCTCCGGCTCCGCAATTGTAGGCAGCGATGGCCATTGTCCAGTCCTTAAAGAAGCCGTAGTTGTCCTTGAATTTGAGCATGGCGGCATCTGTTGAGCTCCACGGGTCACGTCTGTCATCAAAGCCCTTTCCCTTTTTTAGTAACGGAGCCATGCTGTTGGTCATGAACTGCCAGATGCCGGTTGCCCCTGATTTTGAAACCGCATTGGTTTTGTATTCCGATTCGATTATCGGGAGATACTGGAGATACTCCGGCAGGTTATTTTTTTTGAGGCTCTGGATTATGTAAGGCCTGTAGGGGGTGGAGTTCTTTAGGGATTGAACCAAAATCTTCCGTCCCTCTGTGCTTTGAAAATAGGTAACATATTTTTGAGGCAAGGGACGGTCCAATCCTGGCAATCCTATTTCGACATAGGTGTATCCATTTTGGACCTTCGGTTTTGGGGATGGAACGGACACATTCTCCTGTGAAGGCTGGGGGATTTCAAGTTCATCCGGTATATCTGGCAAAGGCTCTATGTCCTCTTCTTCGACCTCTTCGTCCGGGTCGTCATGGATTAGCGTTATGGGGGTGGGTTCCTTTTGTATGTTCGAGTCGATTATATCCTCCTCAAGCCCCAAATCTATGACAGGACTTTCAACAATGAGAGGCGGATTGGAGGTAACCGTCGGGACAGTTTTTGCATACGCAGGCGATAAAACGATTGCGGAGACCGCGATATGGAAAAATGTCTTGGAGATTGGGCTTGCAGGTATAGATATCTTCATCAGGAGTATACCTTCATGTTAAAGCTTTTCTCCAAAATAAATTCCTGCCCACTCCCACCGGCCATGTATGTTCTGGTCCGCAGGGAAATTGACTTTACGGAAATACAGGTACCATATGTTAGGTCTTGTGCTCCATCCCCAGGTCTTCAGGTAGGCCTCCGACGGGGTGGACATTTCATCAAGTGCCGGCGAGTATTTGATTGTCATTTCGTACATGTACGATGGGATGCTGATCTGGTGCTGGGCGGCATCGGAATTTTCATCGGTGCGCCAGGACATGGCAAAGAAGTTGACCTTTGAACGTATGCCTTCAAGCCATCCCCCGTCTCCGGCGTTCAGGGCGCTCTTTACTGCCCGTACAAGACCGTCCAATGTTTCGTAGGTCCAGTTCTTGGAGGAATTGTTGAAGTCAATGAGACGTTTCGCGTTTTTGTATGCGTTAGGGATTCCTGGAATCTGGATGGTGGTGGCATCTTCCTGCTCAAGGAAAAGCTGGTAACATCTGAGGGCCTGTGCCCATTCGTTTTCCTGCTCATATTCCTGTGCCATGCGGATATAAAGTTCCGTGGTGCTTACACTGTTGGGGAATCTTGTAATCAGCTGGTTGAAATAGGAGATACGGTTTGCCGGTGTGGTGCTGATTTGCAGCAAATGTTTGAGGCACAATTCGTGTATCGAGTTTCCCTGGACGGAAAGGTCGTTGTAATTTCGAAGGATGCGCTCGAAGTAATATTGCGCCATTGGTTCGGAATTGCATTTTAAATAGGCAAAGGCGGTTTGCAGAAGCCAGTAGGAATTGTATTCGTCATCCGGATTGTTTTCTACCCAGTCGGTCAGAAAGACTATTAGCGATGGGTAATCATGGACTGCCATCAGGTTTCCGGAAAAATTTTTCATGATTCCGAATCTGGTTCCGGGAAGCAAATCCACCTCCTCAAGGAGTGTCAGCAATTTTTCCTGGGTTTCCTTAAAACTTTTGCCGTTAGCCTCCGGCAAAACAGTTCCGGAGGATTTCTGGCAGGAAATAAAGGTGGTTGCGGCCAAAAGTGAGGAAGATATTGTGAATATTTTAAAAAGGCGGTGAATTGTTGCCTTGTTACTATTGTTTAATGACATAGGATCAATTTTAACAGAGCATAAAGTTAATTACAAGTCATAAAAGAGGGTGCATTTCTTTCATAAAAAAGTTGAAGGCTGTGTTTTAAAATGATATATTATTTATGGTAGGATATATTCCTTTACCATAAAAACGAAAATATTGTTAGCAACGGTGATGGAGTGGTACAAATGCAGCAAAAGAATGTGGACGATATGAAAGAAAATAAAAACAAGACGGTAAGGGAAAGCCTATTTAAAATCCCTCAGACTCCACAGCGTATACGCCAGAACATTTGGTTTGCGGTGGGACTGGTGTTTTTGATTGTCGGGACTGTCCTTACGGCTATTTTCTATGGTTCCGCGGAAGAGGTCAACCTGGGACCGTTCTGTGTGCTGATATTTATAGGCGCCCTTTTTCTGTTCTTTGGAATGGGATTTGTCCGGAGTTCCGTCATGGTATTTTTTGGCGTCATGTTTTTTCTTATCGGAGTTCCGATTCTGCTTAGGGCTGTGGCCATAATTAATATCTCCAATTTCCAGATGATTCCTTATGCGATGATTTGCGCCGGTTTTGCGCTGTTTGTTGCGGGGCTTTACAAGGCCAGGAAGATTCGTAGTTCATATATTTTTCCGGCGGCTGCCCTGGTAGTCCTTGGAAGTTTCTTCTTGCTGTTTTCTACAGGAATTCTGCATTTTTCGTTGACAACATTTGTTTCCCGCTGGTTCCCTTTGCTCCTTTTGCTGTTGGGGGTAACTTTAGTGGTGGTTTTTTATGTTCAGCAGATTATGAAAAAGAATTTCCCATACATCGATGAAGAGCATGACAGTTCTCTTTGCGATGAGGAAAATGAATAGGGCATCTCTAAAAATTGCAATTTTAGAGGTTACCAATTGAATTGATTTTTTGGGGGAGTTAAATTGTCTGGTAAAATTGCAGGACTGTTTTTTGTTTCATCTTTAGTAGCTTCTCTTTTATTTTCCTGTGCCAGTACATCCAGCTCTAGCCAGACAGGTAATAATGGGGCTGTGAGTATTGCTGTGCCAAAACGAAAAAGCAATGAGTACTTTTTTTCAATCAGCGATGAAGTCATGTCGCTGGCGGAAAATGGTTCCCCAAGTTCAATTAGAGGACTTATCTCTAAAATCCATAGACCGTTGAAAGAGGAATATTCAGACAGGGAGACGGTCCTTCTTAATATCTGTTCCGCCATCATGTCGATTGTCTGGCCGTCGGAACCATTTTCAACCGACATACCTCCTGCAGATTTTTATAATCCATACACGCCTATCATAAATTCTGTCCAGTGCGGAATCTATGATACCGGTTCCGGCAGTAATGATTTTTTTGCCATCTTTCTTCCAAATCTTATTGCTGTAACCAGCGACATGAAAAACGATTATTGTGAATCAGTCATGAATGGTTTGGAAAAATGCCTTCAATATAAAAAGGATTCGGTGATTGTCAATTATTTGATGGGCGTTGTATATCTGCGGATGGAAAATCCTGAAATGGCCCTCCGGTATTTGAATGCTGCGGAAAATGATAAAGGTTCGACCCGTGAAATCCTTAGAGCAAAAGCGAGGGCCCATTACAGCTGCAAAAATTATGAACAGACTGTGTTGCTATGTGAAAAAATCCTGGCCGGTGCGCCTAACGATCTGGTTAGCATGGAACTTCTTTGCAGAAGCCTTGTTGAATTGGAGAGATGGGACGAAGCCATGCAATATTCCATAAAGCTGCAGCAGCTTGATTCTGAGAATATTGAATACGGACTTCTGAGAGCAAAAATCCTGATAGCTACCGGCGAATATCTAAAAGCCTCCACGCTTTTGGATTCCTGTGCAAGAGTAAATCCAAAGCACAGGGATTACCTCATGTTAAGAGGATGGCTGCAAAAAAACTGGACAAAAAGTGTTTCCGCATCCATTGAGACCATGAGGACAGCCGTTGACCTATATCCAGAGGATATGGAAGTACTACTGTTTGCAGCCCAAATTGCATCCAGCGTCGGAAACAAAATAGGAAACTATACTGCTTTGGATTTGGTAGAGAAGGTCCTTGCAAAAGATGAAAAAAATATTGCAGCCATGAGACTTTACGTAAAAGAAAAAATATTGACAGGGGAATATTCCGATGCCAATGACATGTGCGAAAGACTTATGGACCAGGGAAACAAAGATATGGACCTTATGTGTGATTATGTAGATATCTGCAACTCCCTTGGAAAAAAATCAGTGGCAATAGAAATCGCTTCTGCATTATATGAAGAAAATCCTGATTCAGAAAAAGTAGTGCAGACCTATATAAAAACCCTTGTGGCAGCAGAAAAAAACAAAGAGGCCAGTGAACTTATAGAGAACTTACTTCCCGGGGCTACAAACTCCATGAAAAGCTTCCTGTATTACGAAAAAAGCCTGCTGGTTGCCGGAAGTGAAGCTGCGCTAGAAAATCTAAGAACCAGCCTTTCATTCAACGCCAGAAACGTCGATACCCTTTACCGTATGTATAGGATTTACTACTCAATGCAAAACTGGAAAATGGCGCAGTTCTATTTAAAACAAGTGTCATCCATAAAACCGCAGGATGTGGAAATTCAGAACCGGATAAAGGAACTTGAAAATTTGATTGGAAAATAAAAAAGCGAAGCGTCCACCCTCCAGTGAGCAAAAGTCCCAAAGGCGAAGCCTTTGAAAAAAGAAAAGCGAAGCATCCTCCACCCAGTGAACAACAGTCCCAAAGGTGAAACCTTTGTCTATAAAAAACGCGAAGCGGCAGGACTACTGAATAGAAACCAGACCCAAAGGCAAAGCCTTTGAAAGCGGAAAGCGAAGCGAACATCCCCAGTGAACAACAGTTCCAAAGACGAAGTCTTTGTCTATAAAAAACGCGAAGCGGCTAGACTACTGAACAAAAACCAGAGCCAAAGGCAAAGCCTTTGAAAAAGAAAAGCGAAGCGTCCACCACACAGTGAGCAATGGTTCCAAAGGTGAAACCTTTGTCTATGAACAACGCGTAGCAGATGGACATCCGAACAAAAAAAAGACCGCAAAAACCAAAACCATGCTCCTGCCGAAAATTCAAAGGGGTACATAGGGGCGAACCCCTATGCAGTGCCGCGGAAGGTGGGAGGTCAAGGAGGGAGGAGGGAGCTCGCTTCTGAGTAGGGTTCCCGCCTCCCTCCTTTCTGCCCCATGTCTGAACATGAAAAGGACCTTGAAGGCGCAGCCTTCAAAAAAAGAAAAAGCGAAGCTTAAACAGTCCCAACGCAGTTGAAAAAGTTCCCAAAGGCAGCGCCTTTGAAAAAAGGATAGGCATAGCCTAAAAA
>JAZUKJ010000094.1:0-4996 GCA_045643225.1 Treponema sp.
CATTTTTTATTCCTTTTTTTATAGTACTCTCTCCGATGTCCTTTTCGGGTTTTATGCCAGAGCTGCCTTTGTCCATTCCTGGCATTTAGCAATATCATCAGCTTCTGGAGTAAGATGAATCATAAGACTTTCTGTTACTGAAGCGCCGGCATTTTTAGCTCTGTCTTCCCAATCTCGGAGCCACTGACCGTCGCCCCAGTCATAAGAACCAAAAAGACCTACTTTTTTTCCTGCAAGACCTGATTCAATACCTGCATAAAATGCTTCCATAGAATCTTCAAGCACCTCATCTCCCATAGCAGGGCTGCCCAATAAAATGACATCACAGGCAAGAACTGCAGCTGCATCAGCACTATCTGCTGTCCCAAAAACAACTTCTGCATTTGCAGTTACAGTTCCATTAATTACATTAGCCATAGCTTCTGTATTACCAGTTGTACTTGCATAAATAATTGCAACTTTCATAAAAACCTCACTTTAAGCAGCATCATTTACTGCTTCTTTATATTTTTTTATTATTTGAGGAACAGACAGTCCCTCATCAAACAATTGTTTGCATAGTTCACTGCACCATTTATATTTAGCACAGCAGGTTTTTGCTTCTGATGTATCAGAATAGGATTTCCAATAACCACAATATTTACAGTTTTTTCCATGGTTCTCTTCAAAGCCAATTACATCTTCAATTGGGTATCCCAAAAATAGTCCAATTTCATGAGGAAAGTGTTTATGATTTTGAAGGTGATTGAATAACTGTTTTAAGGTTAAAAGAGTATTCGATGGATCTGTGTACCCTTTACCCTTTAAATAAGCCTGAATTAGAGTTGTGGAGATTATTTGTCTTATCCAGACATAATCATAGACAAAAATCATCCAGCGGTTAGAAGATGTTTTAAAAAATGTCATACATAGATTTTGAACTTTTAAATTCGCTTCCCACTTCTGTAAATCTTCTGCCATAAATTGACTTTCAGATAAAGTAAAAAGATTTGCGGGTTTTATTCCACAAATTGTTGGAGCTGCATAACGAATAAAAATACTTTCTGTATTGGAAAAGTTAGTCATAACTAACACCTCAAGAAAAGACAATACAGAAATGAAATAAAAATGTCAATAAGTTAGGAACAACTAACAAATTTATATTGGAATGTCAGTAGTTTATCATTATTATTCCCATCAATATAAATTTAACGGGATATCGGGAGAGAGTTGATGAAAGATGAAAAAATGCCGGAAAGATTGTCACGAACTACAATTTATGAAAGTAATCATGTATGTTTGTATGCAGACAGAATAAAAATCCATCAAACGGAATGTCTGATGCTCTAGTTCATTGTTTTGCTGCTAAAGTTCAAACAGAAAATGCTATTCTGGATACAGATGAAATCAGCAGTACAAAATGTTTTTCAAAACAGGAATATCTGGAGTTGCTTAAAAACAATGGAACAAAAGATGGGGTTTCTATTTTGGCGATTTTATATGCACTCCAATTCTATCCCTTTGGAAAAAATAATTGTCGTAAATGAAGATCCGTATTATATTTGATACGTAAAAATGTACGAAAATAGTACTATAATCGGAGGCATATTATGACAGCTGTGTGAAAAGTATTGATCTTCGTGATAATTTTAAATCTTTTTGTGACAAGTTTTTTGGCGGAGAAACACTTATAATTTCTCGTCCTAAAAATGAAAACGTTGTAATGATTTCTAAAAAGGAATATAACCAGCTTCAGAAAGTTAAACGCAATGCTGAATATTTGAGTATGCTTGAACGTTCTACGGAAGAAGCAAAAGCTGGCAATATTGTAGTTAAATCACCAGAGGATTTTAGTTAATGAATACTATCTGGACTCAAACTGCCTGGTGTCAAGACGTAGAATGGCAAAACAACTAAATAACATTAACCCCTGCAGCAGAAAAATTAATGATGAAAATAGACTTGTATATAATCTTGATTCTAATGGTAATCTTGTAATTTTTGCCTGTGCTGGTCATTACGAAGATTAAAATACGATTTCTGTTATCCCCATCAATACCAATTGATTTAAATAAGGTCCAATTTTTCTGTGAGTTTTTGCAAATTAACCAAGTGGACTCTTTCTAGATATAGGTGGACTCATATTGGCTACAGATGGGCTTTTTTGCGTGAAATAATCAATATGACATAGTGTTGTCAAATTTAATGTCCCATAATGGATGAGTGTTTTATGTCAAAGGAGAAAATGAAATGCATTTTGTAGAGGCAAAATCAATTCTGTCAAACCAGAACGGAATCAACATTTACAGGGGATGCACCCACGGATGCATTTACTGTGACAGCCGCAGCCTGTGTTACCACACCCCAATCCCTTTTGAAGATATTGAGGTAAAACAAAATGCGCCGGAACTTTTGGAAGATCGGCTTAAGAAAAAACGTCGCAAATGTATGATTGGAACCGGCGCCATGAGTGATCCCTACATGCACTGCGAAAAAGATTTAATGCTAACCCGCCGATGCCTTGAACTCATTGACCACTACGGATTCGGACTTGCAATCCAAACGAAATCGGATTTGATTATGAGGGACATTGACCTCCTGGAAAGCATAAACAGAAAATCAAAATGCGTGGTCCAGATGACGCTCACCACCTACGATGAAAATCTATGCAAAAAAATAGAACCAAATGTCTGCTCAACCCGCCGTCGTTATGAAGTCCTAAAAGAAATGCAGAAACGCTCCATCCCCACCATTGTCTGGATGACCCCGGATTTGCCCTTCATAAATGATACGGAAGAAAATCTTCAGGGGATACTTGGATACTGCAGGGACGCTGGAGTGAAAGGCATCATAAAGTTTGGATTCGGAGTCACCCTACGGGAAGGCGACCGGGAATATTTGTACAAATGCTTTGACAAAAACTTCCCTGGCATGAAGGAGCTATACCAAAACCGTTTTGGAAATGCCTATCAGGTTTCAAGCCCAAACCATGCTCCCCTGATGAAGCAGTTCAGAATATTTTGCCACGAAAACAATCTGATTACCGATGAAAAATGCTTTGAATATATGCGTCAGTTTCCCGAAGATAAAAACGATGCTCCCCTGCAGGAAGAACTCAACTTTTTTTGAGAAAACTCACGAACGCTTTTTCACTTTTATGGTCGCGGCATAGGCACTGTTGCAAAGTCCCAGCACAGCTGACACAATGAAAAGAGTCTCGACCCCCAGTCTCTGCCAAATCCATCCACCAAAGAGCGCAATAAAAATTGTTATCATATGATTCACGGAGATTCCAGTGGAAATAGTTGCCCTCATTTCATCCTTGCTATCAGAAATATCCTGAACATAAACATTCGATGCCATAGATGCAAGCGAAATAATGGAATCCAGAACATAATTGACACAACACACCACGAACGCAACATTTTTCGGAAAAATATGGTGGGCAAATCCATAAAAGAAACAAACGATCACAAGAATCAAAGTATCGCCAACCATAACCGGTTTATATCCTATCCTGTCCACAATCTTTCCAACAACAGGAGAAAGGAAAAAACAGGAAACAGCCGACACAGCAAAAAGCAGACTGATTACGGAAGCATTTGCGCCATAGAACAAAATAAGAACATAAGGTCCAAAAGTAAAGAAAACCTGTTTGCGGGCGCCATAAAATATTTCAAGCATATAATACTTGGTAAACTTTTTCTTAAAATAGAACCTGCTTTTTGTTTTATCTGTTTCACTTTTATTGGACAACCGTGTCGCAAAAATGAATGCAAGAATCATAAACTGCGTGGCGAAAACAAAAAACGGCATGTACAATTTTCTGGCAGACAAAAAAGCGAATACAGCCATGACAACAACATATCCAACAAGATTTCCTGCCTGGTAAATTGCATTCTGATATCCCAAAGCCTGCCCCCCAAGACCTGGTTTGGAATATTCAAGAGAAAGAGTATTTTTCATACCAAGCTGAATATGCTCACCCGCTGAATACAAAAAAATTGAAAAAATAACAAGAGCTTTGTACGGAGGAACAAAAGCCAGAAGCCCCATACCCACAATCATAACAAAACCACCAAGCTTATACATCTTCTCTGCGGAAAACCTATAAAAAATCGCGAGAATAAAGATCAACAGAAAACCAGGAAGCTCCCGGAAAAACTCCGTCGCCCCCCTGTCAATCTCCTTCATACCAACAACTTCCGCCAAGTAATTATCAACAATACCCTTGTGAAGCCCATAACCAATAGCCATCATTAAAATGGACATAAACAGAGGCTTCCACTTAGAACCCTCCTTAAAAACAGACGCCAATCTACCCATAACAACCTCTTACATTTGGAACAAAGTCTATCATAGAATTGAAATATTAATGAAGAGATAAAACAAAAAAAGCGAAGCCCAAAGCCCTCAAATGAACAACAGCCCCAAAGACGAAGCCTTTGAAAAAGGAAAGCGTAGTCCAACTCCCCCAGTGAGCAATAGTTCCAAAGGCAAAGCCTTTGCCTATAAAAAACGCGTAGCAAACGTCGGCAGTGAGCAACAGTCCCAAAGGTGAAACCTTTGCCTATAAAAAACGCGTAGCGAACATCCCCAGTGAACAACAGCTCCAAAGGTGAAACCTTTGCCTATAAAAAACGCGTAGCGGCAGGACTACTGAACAGAAACCAGTCCCAAAGGCAAGGCCTTTGAAAAAAGAAAAGCGAAGCGTCCACCCCCCAGTGAACAACAGCTCCAAAGGTGAAACCTTTGCCTATAAAAACGCGTAGCGGCAGGACTACTGAACAGAAACCAGCCCCAAAGGCAAAGCCTTTGAAAAAGAAAAGCGTAGCGTCCAAGTCGGATCGTAGCCATGTCGTTCTGTGAGCCAAGGAGTTGAAAAATGATGTTGTCTTCCTAAGACCGCTTGGCCTCCGACTTCAAAGGTGAAACCTTTGCCTATAAAAACGCGTAGCGGCAGGACTACTGAACAGAAACCAGCCCCAAAGGCAAAGCCTTTGAAAAAGAAAAGCGT
>JAZUKJ010000095.1:0-55779 GCA_045643225.1 Treponema sp.
GGGTTGTTGATATCTGTTGCGATTTCGTAATTGTCACGGTCCAGCTGGTTAAGTCCAACTGCGGCAATCTTATTTAAAGTCTGAATCTTGTATGCCATAATTTTTTCCTTATATTAGTTGTTTTCCTTCGAGGTTTCGACAAGCTCAACCTCCACTTTTTTTTGTAAGGTTTCGACAAGCTCAACCTCCACATTTTTTTGTGTAAGGTTTCGACAGGCTCAACCTCCACATTCATCGTAATCAACATCCAATCGTCGTGCCGATTGAGCTTGTCGAAATCAAACGACCTTATCTGTCGGTTTACTGATTTTCCTTGGCGAACTTGTCCATGAAGGCAACGAGGGCTTTTACTCCGTCCAATGTCATGGCGTTGTAGATTGAAGCTCTCATTCCACCAACAAGGCGGTGTCCCTTAAGGTTGACCAATCCGGCTGCTGTTGCTTCCTTAACGAACTTGTCGTTGATTTCCTTTTCCTTTGCAACTGCTGCTTCGTCTGTTGAACCGGTTGAATACTTTGTGAGGAATGGAACGTTCATCAAAGAGCGGCTTCCTTTTTCTGCTGTTGCGTGATAGAAATCAGAGCTGTCCAGGTAGTTGTAGAGATAGTCTGCCTTTTCAACGTTCAGCTTGTTAATTCCTGCTGCTCCGCCGTTCTTTTCAATCCAGTGGAGAACCTTTCCCAAAACATAGATTGTGTAGCATGGTGGAGTGTTGTACATTGAATCATTGTCGGCGTGGGTCTTGTAGCTGAGCATTGTTGGTGTTCCGGCTCTTGGTGTGTCGGTAATCAAATCCTCACGGATAATAACCAGGGTTACGCCAGCTGGTGCCAGGTTCTTCTGTGCTCCTGCGAACAAGAGTCCGAACTTTGAAACATCCAGTTCTTCGCTCAAAACACAGGATGAAATATCAGCAACAAGAGGAATGTTTCCAGTGTCAGGGATGTACTCGTAGTGGGTTCCCATGATTGTGTTGTTGAAGCAGATGTATGCGTAGTCGTAATCACCTTCGATTTTTTCAACGCGAGGGATATAGGAATAATTCTTGTCCTTTGAAGAAGCGATGGTTGTTACTTCAATTCCCAACTTTGCGGCTTCCTGAGCGGCTTTTTTTGCCCAAACACCGGTTTCAATATATGCGGCCTTTCCGGTTTTGATTCCCAAGTTCTGAGCTACCATTGCGAACTGTGTTGATCCTCCGCCCTGAACGAACAGAACCTTGTAATTTTCAGGAACCTTCATCAGCTTGCGGACCATTGCCTCTGCATCCTGGATGATTGGTTCGTATGCCTTTGAGCGGTGGCTCATTTCCATTACAGACTGGCCTGTTCCATTATAATCCATCATTTCTGCGGCGCATTCTTTCAGAACATCCTCTGGCAAGCAAGATGGTCCTGCTGAAAAATTGTAGACTCTACTCATTGTCGTACTCCTTTGTACATTTAATTTTTGGGAACCTCTAAAAAATGCATTTTTTAGAGATGCTCTTTATATACACCGTCTTCTGTAACGGATGTTATCCAAAATTTGCTGGAACCAAAATTTGGTTCCGGATGCAACTGTTTTGAACTAATCGTTTCCGGCCGCCAGATTTTTCAGGCAGGTCAGTAGATTGACGTTTTCAACAGATACGGTATCCGGGACTGTAAGTGTACAGGTCGTGTAATTTATAATCCCCTTTATACCGCAGGCGACCAATCTTTCTGCCATTTTCTGGGCCTCTGAATCATTGACCGCCAGGATTGCGTATCGTATGTTTTCCGCGCCTATTATGGTTTCAAGCATAATGGTTGAATGCAGCGGGAAAGTCGAGTTCAGGACCTCCGTTTTGTTTACGTTTGAATCAAAACCGACCGTAAGGCAAAAACAGGAATCCTGGAGTCCTCCTCCGTCCAGCAACATTTGACCGGTCCGTCCCAAACCTACAAGGCAGCAGGAAATCTTTTTTCCTTTCAGGTTTAAGGTCCGTTGGATAGCGTCCTTAAGTTCCTGGACCTTGTATCCATTGCTGGAGCCGCACTTCAATTCCAGGAGATAGAAATCCCTTCTGACAACCGCCGCAGACCATCCTGTGAGAGACTGTATTTTTAGAGATGTAATCAGCGGGGCCTTGTAATCCGCTAGCAGCCTTTCCAGTAGGACAAGACGTTTTTTCGTTGGTTCAGGAATGTTTCTCATCTGTCGCTTTGTGAATTAATTCACAGAATCTCTCCTGTTTGTGTTTTACATTGTAGATGAAATGCCGCTGTTAGTCAAAGGCTTGGAGCGGTTAAATACATAAAAAAAATGATTTTCTGTTATATAAATAACAATGTACGGCCAGAGGGGACAGACCCCTATGGAACCTATGTCTTTATCAACGGGTCCTGTATTAAAATTTGTATAACAGGTTGACGGTGACAGGAAAAATCCCTACCTTAAAATGTAGGTGTGTAAGACAAAGACTTTCCAAATGGGGAATACTTTGCCTAGCCTAATTACGGGAGTCGTTTAAGTGAATAAATTGCGGTTTGGGGATATTGTTGTTGCCTGTCTTTTTGTAGGCGCAATAGTGTTTTCCTTTTTTCAAATTCAGAAAAAACATGGCACAAAAAGAACCCTGGTGGTAACGGCCTGCGAGGATGAGTATGTTTATCCGTTGGACAAGGACGGGCGGTATGAAATTCAAGGGGCGATTGGAAAGTCCGTCATAATTGTGCAGGATGGTAAAGCGTGTTTCGAAGATTCTCCTTGCCCGTCCAAAACCTGTGTCCAGACGGGATTTGTTTCGAGAAATGGTGCCTGGGCTGGTTGCTTGCCCAATGATGTTTTTATCCGTGTTGAGTCTGAGTCTGATGAAATTGATGCCGTGGCTTATTAGATGAGTCAGGACGGTTGTTTTTTTGGGAGTGGTATGGCAAAAAAGAAATCTACTATAGTTTATAAGTGTTCCGAATGTTCCTATACTCAGCCTGGGTGGTTGGGAAGATGTCCGGAATGTGGTTCATGGAATACGATGGAAGAATGCATCGTTGATCCGAATGCGTCTATGGCCCAGTTGAAGTCCGATGGCACCGCCGTAAAGGTGAAGCCAATCCCGATGTCAAAGGTGTCCTTGCAGAACGAAGGTCGTATTTCCTCAGGAAACATAGAATTTGACAGAGTCTTGGGTGGGGGCGCCACAAAACGTTCTGCTATATTGATTGGTGGGGAGCCGGGGATTGGCAAGTCCACGCTTTTGATTCAGTGTGCCGCTTCCGTTCTGGCCAGTGCAAATAACGGCAGGGTACTTTATGTGTCAGGAGAGGAGTCCGCGTCGCAGGTGAAGGGTAGGGCTGTCAGGCTGGGGCTTGATGTGGACCGCCTTGAAATCCTCTGTACGCTTAGACTTGAGGATGTCCTGGATGCATTGGATTCCTTGAAGCCTGTGCTGGTTATAATCGATTCCATTCAAACCGTTTATTCTGTGGAAGCAGGGCTGATCCCCGGCACCGTAAATCAGTTGAAATACTGTGCAAATGAGCTGATTTCCTGGGTAAAGGAAAGGGACTCTGTGCTGTTTATGACTTGCCATGTAACGAAAGATGGGACCATTGCGGGGCCAAAAAGTCTTGAGCATATGGTGGATACGGTCCTTTCCTTTGAACGCAGCAATGATGATGTCAGGTTTTTGCGTGCCCAGAAAAACAGGTTCGGTTCCGTGGATGAACTTGGAATTTTTCAAATGGATTCGGACGGGCTGAAGTGTGTGGCGGATCCAAGTGCGCTGTTTATTACACGTCGGAACGGTGGAACTCCTGCTGGGGTTGCGTGTGTCCCTGTTTTTGAAGGAAGCAGGGTTTTTGTCGTTGAAATCCAGGCGCTCACGGTTCCTTCTAAGGCCTCCGTAAACCGTGTGTATTCGGATAAAATAGATTCGGCAAGGATTAGCCGTGTGGCCGCGGTGCTGGAAAAACGGGTCGGTATAAAGTTTTCGGAGTACGACTTGTATGTGAATGTGGCTGGAGGGGTGCGTCTTACGGAGAGCGCCATAGACGCTGCCCTGGCTGCCGCCTTGTATTCGGCGAGAACTGATATTCCTTTGCCGGAAGGGGTTCTTGTTGTTGGAGAGGTGAGTTTGGCGGGGGAAATCAGGCCTGTCACAAAGTTGAAGCAGAGGGTAAAGACTTCAAAGGATTTGTCGTTCAAGAAAATTCTGGCTCCAGCTATGGAGGATTCTGATTGCTCCGTAGAGTCCCTGAAAGATTTGATAGCGCTTTTGTTTGGAAATAAAAAGAAATAGCAATCATTTATAACAATATTTTATAAAGGGGTATTGCTAGTTGAAATCCTGGAAAAAGCGTTTGACTGTTAATTTTATGTATTATAATTAGTTGCGATTTTGATTTTTGGATTTGCAAAGGTTGGCCGCTAATAAAATTATATTAATAAAGTTGACATCCCAAATGGAATGGTGTATATTAGAGACAGCTTGTAAATAAGCTGATAAACTCTCTCCGATGTCCGGGAAACCGGACAACAAGGGCCTTGGTGGTGTTACCGCTTGAGGCCCTTGTTTATTTTTGGCAGATAAAAAATAACTGCCAGGGATTGTTTTATCGGTGTACAGAGATAAAAAAATGTAAATGTTTGCCTAGAATTTTGAGTATTTCACTTGACATATTTTTATCCTTTGTGTAAAGTTTGTAAACACGTCACCGCTAGGTCGGTGGCAGGGCATTAGAATTGCTCTTGTAGCTCAGTCGGTAGAGCACATCGTTGGTAACGATGAGGTCAGCGGTCCGATTCCGCTCGGGAGCTTTAGCTTTAGGTTTTTGAAGCTATTATTTGAATAGGAGCAAGTCATGGCAAGCAAGAAGAAATCTGCTGTAGAAATTATCGCTTTGCAGTGTACAGATTGCAAGAGAAAGAATTATACAACTTATAAGAACCGTAAGAATATTACAGGCAAACTTGAGAAGAATAAGTATTGCCCATTCTGCCGCAAGTCTGTAATGCACAAAGAGACAAAGGCAAAATAAAATTGTAAATTATTCCTGCTATGCAGGATATTTTTCGGTGAACATTGATTTGCCGGAATATAGGTCAGTAGCTCAGCTGGTAGAGTCCCGGTCTCCAAAACCGGTTGTCGCGGGTTCGAGTCCTGCCTGGCCTGTAATAAATATGTACTATCCGATGAAGTTCAGTTCTGAAACCTGTTTTAGATTTTTGGATGTGTTAGTACATTTTGTCGCCAGAATGTTTGGGGCGTAGCAAAAAGATGTTCCAGGCAGTGTTAGGTTAATTAAAGAGGATAAAAATGAAAAAGATTTTCAGATTTTGCAAAGAGTGTGTTGCTGAGTTAAAGAAAGTATCTTGGCCGACATTTGGAGAAGTTTTGTCCTCTGTCAGAGTTTTGGTAGTTTCTATTCTAGTTCTTGCAGTAATATTGGGCGCTTTGGACTTCCTGTTCATGGGTGGCTATAGTTTCATTTTTACAGGAAAGTTCTTGGTTAACTAAAGTCTGCGACGGACTTTTTTGTTTAGTGGATTCTTTCATTTTTTTGTTTTTAACTAAAGGTAGTTTTTCATGTCAAAGAGTTGGTATATTGTTCAAGTTTTTACAGGATATGAGCAAAAGATAGAGAGTACCCTTAAGCGTCTTCTTTCTGCGGGAGACATTGATTCGAATGTTCTTACAGAAGTTAAAGTTCCTATGGAAACCGTTATCGAGGAGACTAAGGATAAGAAGACTCGTGAACGCAAATCAAAAATCCTTCCTGGTTACATAATGGTTGAAATGGATCTTCCTGATTTGGGTTGGAAAGCAACTTGTAACGCAATCAGGAGAATACAGGGAGTTACCGGTTTCGTCGGTACGGCTCCTACAGAACGTCCAAGACCAATAAGCACAGAGGAAGCGAAAAGAATATTCCAGCTTTCTGGAGAGCTTAAAGGCGAAAAGAAATCTAAGTCAAAGCAGACCTTTGAAATCGGTGATCATGTTAAGATTACTGATGGTCCATTTGCTTCATTTGACGGTACGGTCGAGGAAGTAAGTAGCGATATGGCAAAGCTTAAGGTAAATGTTCAAATCTTTGGACGTGCCACACCGGTTGAATTGGACTGCACACAGGTTGCAAAGATATAATTTTGTATTGACGGCCATTCCGTAAAAGGGGTGGCTTGTTTGATTTTTGAAAGTTTTAAGTCATTTTATTGACTAAACTTTATTTGGGAGAAACGTAAGTCCGTTGGACATAGGCGTTTCGCTAGGAACAAAGTTTTTTGCTTTGTACCACACCATATAAGGAGATATATTATGGCCGCAAAGAAGGTAACAGCTGTTATTAAGTTGCAGTGCCCTGCAGGCGCTGCTACACCAGCTCCACCAATTGGACCAGCTCTTGGACCTCACGGAGTTTCTGCACCTAAGTTCGTACAGGAATTCAATGACCGCACCAAGACAATGGAAAAGGGATTGATTATCCCTGTTGTCATTACTGTCTACCAGGACAAATCTTTCACATTCATTCTTAAAACTCCTCCTGCAGCAGTTCTTATCCGCAAGGCTGCCGGCATCCAGAAAGGTGCTGGAAACCCATTGCGCGACAAGGTAGGTAAGTTGTCTTTGAAGAGTCTTGAAGAAATTGCAAAGCAGAAGCTTCCTGACCTCAATGCAAACGACATCGAGGCTGCAAAGAAAATCATCGCTGGTACTGCACGCAGTATGGGCGTAGAAGTGGAGGCTCAGTAATGAAACACGGAAAGCAGTACCGCAACGCAATTGCTAAGTATGACATTGCAAAGAAGTATGAAGTTGCAGAAGCTTGTAAGCTTGTTAAGGAACTTCATTTTGTAAAGTTCGATGAAACAATTGAACTTTCAATTTCCCTCAAGCTTGAAAAGAACCAGACTGTCCGCGATACTTTGGTTTTCCCACATCAGTTCACTGGTGAAAAGCGCGTTTTGGTTTTCTGTAAGGAAGAGCGCGTAAAGGAAGCTTTGGATGCAGGTGCAACATTTGCTGGTTCAACAGAGTATATCGACAAAGTAAAGGGTGGATGGACAGACTTCGATGTTGCTGTTGCTACACCTGATATGATGAAGGACGTTGGACGTCTTGGTATGGTTCTCGGTCGTAGAGGACTTATGCCAAACCCTAAGACTGGAACTGTTACAGCAGATATCGCTGGAGCTGTTGCAGAACTTAAGAAGGGTCGTACAGAATACCGCGCTGACAAGGGTGGAGTAATCCATATCCCTGTTGGAAAGGTTTCTATGAATGAATCTGATACAGCAGAAAACGTTGTTGCTTTCCTTGCTGAACTTAAGCGCAAGAAGCCAGCTGATGCAAAGGTTGGATTTATTAGATCAGTTTCTCTTAGCTCAACTATGGGACCTGGCGTCTGGATTGACTACAAGGAGGAAGCATAATGGCAGTTCGTGCAAAAAAGCTTCAGCCTGCTAAGCAAGCAGCAATTGAAGAAGCCAAGAAAATCATTGGCGAATACGAAGATTATATTTTCGTAGATTACCGTGGTCTTACTGTAGAACAGATTACAAATCTTCGTGGTAAGCTCCGCGAAAAGAATGCAATCCTCAAGGTTTTCAAGAACAACTTTGCAAAAATCGCATTTGACGAATTGAAGACAGAAGGTGTTGCAGACTATCTTACTGGACCAACAGCAATCGCTTTGGTAAAGGAAGATGCTAACGAATCTGCAAAAGTACTTTTTGACTTTGCAAAAGATGCTCCAGCATTGATTGTAAAGGGTGCTTATGTAGAAAAGGAAGTTTTGGATCAGGCAAAGATCGAAGCCCTTGCAAAGCTCCCAGGAAGAAAGCAGTTGATTGCAATGATTATGTCTGCTATCAACGGTCCTGCACGCAAGCTCGCTGGAACATTGCAGGCTTACGTGGAAAAACTCGAGAAGGAAGGTCCTGCAGCTGCAGCACCAGCTCCCGAGGCACCAGCAGAAGCTCCTGCAGAAGCATAAGCTTTGTTTTTCAAAGAATAAAGCTCAAAAAAAACAAATTACAGGCATAATTGCCTGAGGATGTTGAAAAACATCACCACAGTTAGGCTAAATAGCTACCGACTATCTGTGGGTAAATGTATGTAGAGCCCGGAAGACAGTTGTTCTATCCGCTACAACATGAAACATATTCTATTTATGGAGAAGATAATATGGCAGCTCTCACAAATGATGAAATTCTCGAAGCAATCGCAAACATGACTGTTCAGCAGGCAGCTGATCTCGTAAAGGCAATGGAAGAAAAGTTCGGCGTTTCAGCTGCAGCTCCTGTAGCTGTTGCTGCTGCTGGTCCAGCTGCTGCTGCTGAAGAGCAGACAGAATTCACAGTTTCTTTGGACGGATTCGATGCAGCTCAGAAGATCGCTGTTATTAAGGTTGTTAAGACAGCTCTTAACTGTGGTCTTGGCGATGCAAAGGCAAAGGTTGAAGGCGCACCATGTGTTTTGGTTGAAAACGTTTCTAAGGCTGACGCTGACAAGCTCATCGCTGATCTTACAGCTGCTGGTGGAAAGGCTAGCAAGAAATAATTATCATGGCGGGGATTCTTTTGATCCTCGCCTTGCCGCATGAACGTGTGGCTTTATTTCATGATGTGTTCGATTATTCGGATTGATTGGAATAAGAACTTTATGAAGCTTCAAAAAGCGACTTCGGAAGAGGTATGCCTTTTTGAGGCTTTCTGCGTCATTAAATAAACTTTTGGTAGGGTTGACGTTCCTATCTTTTTTGGAAAGAATTTCCATAACGGACTCTGTTTCGTGTGCTGAACAAAGTTTTTGTTTGTAGCAGTTACGGAGTACCAATTGAACCCCCAAAAAGAGGTAATAATGTTCGCGAAAACAAAAAAAATCGAACGTAAGTACATCGGAAAAGACATCCATGACTTTATGGAACTTCCCGATCTTATTGACATCCAGCTTTCTTCATTTGAAAGTTTTATTCAGAAGGATCGTTTGGATAAAGGAGAGCCGCTTCTTAATCAAGGTCTTGAGGCCGTTTTTAGATCTACATTCCCTATCGAAAGTCCAAATGGTGATGTAGTGCTTGATTACGATCGGTATGTTCTGGATGAAGAGAATATTAAGCGCAGCGAACTAGATTGTAAAAAGAAGGGCTTGACTTACCAGGTTGGAATCAAGGCCTTCATCAACATGACATTTAAAAGTGATGGACATATTTTCCAGAAGGATGTCTACATTGGAAATATTCCATTGATGACAGACCGCGGAACTTTTATTATAAATGGTGCAGAACGCGTCGTCGTTAGCCAGATTCATCGTTCTCCTGGAGTTATCTTCAAGAAGGAGAAGGATGTTTTCTCAAGCCGCATTATTCCATACCGTGGATCATGGCTTGAATTTGAAATTGAACAGAAAAAGACTGACCTCATTTATGCAAAGATTGACCGCAAGAAGAAAATCCTTGCCACAATTCTTATGCGTGCCTATGGATATTCCACAAGAGAAGAAATCATTGACTGTTTCTACAAGTCTGAGGAAATTGTTGTGCCATCCAAGGCAGACGAAAGAGAGAAGCTTGTAAATAAAGTTCTTGCCCGTGCCGTCATGGTTAATGATGAGACCACAGGCGAAGAGAAAAAGCTTTTCCGTGCTGGAACCAAACTTCATCCACATGACCTGGATGATTTGGTTGCCAACAATATACAGAAAATCACTGTCATTGTTTTTGATACACGCAAGGACAAGAACAACGACAAAATCAAGAACGAGTCTTTGGACAGCGAAATTATCATTAACTGTTTCGAAAAGGAAGAAATCCTCTTTGCAAAGGAAGGTCAGGAAATCCTTGATGAGCCAAGCAAAGAAGATTGTATTTCCAAGGTATACTCAGCAGTTCAGCCTGGTGAGCCTGTAACTGTTGAACAGGCTGAAAAAGATTTGAACGGATGGTTCTTCAATGACCGCCGTTATGATTTGGGACGCGTTGGACGTTACAAGCTGAACAAGAGATTTGGATACAATCCAGAAAAGACAGAACTGACACTGGTAAAGGAAGATATTATCAACACAATCAAGAGATTGATTGAAGTTTATAATAACCCGGACCTTGTTGATGACCAGGATCACCTTGGAAATCGTCGTATCCGTTCTGTTGGAGAACTTCTTACAAATCAGTTCAAGACTGCTTTCTCAAGAATGGAGCGCATTGCAAAAGAGCGCATGAGCATGAAAGAGATTGACACTCTTAAGCCAGCTGATCTTATTTCCAACAAGCCTATCATATCTGCTGTCAAAGAGTTCTTCGGTTCTTCTCAGCTGTCTCAGTTCATGGACCAGTGTAACCCATTGGCAGAATTGACCCATAAACGCCGTCTGAACGCTTTAGGACCTGGTGGACTTTCAAGAGACCGCGCAGGATTTGAAGTTCGTGACGTTCACTGGACTCACTATGGACGCATGTGTCCAATCGAAACTCCTGAAGGTCCAAACATCGGTTTGATTGTTTCCTTGGCTATCTTTACCCGCATTAATGACTATGGATTCCTTGAGGAACCATATCGTAAGGTTGTCAATGGAAAGGCTACCAATGATGTTGAGTGGCTTGATGCAACTGAAGAAGACGAAGTATACGTTGGACAGGTTACAGAAGGAATGAAGGACGATGGTTCTTTCCCAACTGACTTGATTCCATGTCGCCACCGTGGTGATTATCAGCCACGTTCACCAAAGGACATCCAGTACATGGACGTTTCTCCTCGTCAGGTAATTTCCGTTTCAGCATCTCTTGTTCCATTCCTTGAACATGATGACGCTAACCGTGCTTTGATGGGCTGTAACATGCAGCGTCAGGCAGTCCCTCTTTTGTTCCCGGAGCCACCACATGTTGGAACCGGTATGGAACGTAAGACAGCAACTGATTCAGGTGTTCTTGTAAAGGCAAAGCGCGATGGAGAAGTTGTTTGGGTAGAAAGCGACCTCATTAAGATTAAGCCAGCAGGCGTGAAGGGAAATGTTCTTGATGAATATCCATTGTTGAAGTACCAGAAGAACAACAGCGATACATGTAACCACCAGAGACCAACTGTTCAGGTTGGAGAGAAGGTAAAGAAGGGTGACGTTATTGCTGACGGACCTGGAACTTTCAATGGCGAACTTGCTCTTGGACGCAATATTCTTGTTGGATTCGTCCCTTGGAACGGATATAACTACGAAGACGCTGTCCTTATTAGCCAGAGGGTAGTCAAGGAGGATATGTATACTTCTATCCATATCCATGAATTTGAAATCGATGTCCGCGAAACAAAGCTCGGACTTGAAACAGTTACACGCGAAGTTCCTAATCAGCCAGAAAGAATGCTGGACAATTTGGACTCCGAAGGTATTGTTCACATTGGTTGCAAAGTTCATTCCGGTGATATCCTTGTTGGAAAAGTAACTCCAAAGAGTGAAACAGAGAATACTCCTGAGTTTAAGCTTTTGAATGCAATCTTCGGAGAAAAGTCCCGCGATGTCAGGGATTCATCCCTCAAGTTGCCACATGGTGTTCAGGGTGTCGTTGTTGGTGTAGAACGTTTGAAGCGCTCAACTAATGATGAACTTCCTCCAGGTGTAAACGAAAGAATCAAGATTCTTATTGCAGATAAGAGAAAGCTGGTTGTCGGAGATAAGATGGCTGGACGCCACGGAAACAAGGGTGTTGTAGCCCGTATTCTTCCTGTTGAAGACATGCCATACTTGGACGATGGTACTCCTCTTGATGTATGTTTGAATCCTCTTGGTGTTCCTTCTCGTATGAACATTGGTCAGATCATGGAATCTGAGCTTGGTCGTGCCGGAAAGGTCCTGGGTGAATTCTACGATTCTCCAGCATTCCAGACACCATCTCAGGAGCAGATTGCTGAAAAACTTGCTGAAGCAGGTTTGACAAAAGACTGCCGTGAAATGGTACACGATGGATATACTGGTGAATATTTTGTTAACCCGATTTTCGTTGGTGTTATCTACTTTATGAAACTTCATCACTTGGTTGATGATAAGATGCACGCACGTTCAACTGGTCCTTACTCTTTGGTTACTCAGCAGCCATTGGGAGGTAAAGCTCAGTTTGGAGGTCAGCGTCTTGGAGAAATGGAAGTTTGGGCATTGGAAGCATACGGTGCTGCAAACACTCTTCAGGAAATGATGACTATCAAGTCTGATGATATGAACGGACGTTCTAAAGTATATGAAGCAATCGTAAAGGGTGATCCTAGTGCTCCAATCGGAGTTCCAGAGTCATTCAACGTATTGGTTCAGGAACTTCGTGGATTGGCATTGGACTTTACAATCTATGATGATAAGGGTAAGCAGATTGCTCTTACAGAAAGAGACCAGGAATTGATTGACAAGGCTGGCTCTGGCTTCGACAAGGAGGATGAAAATGCGTGATATTCAGGATTTTGCAAGTCTTAAAATAAAACTGGCTTCTCCGGAAAACATCCGAGCTTGGTCATATGGTGAAGTAAAAAAACCAGAGACAATTAATTATAGAACTCTCCGTCCTGAGAGGGATGGTCTGTTCTGTGAAAAAATATTCGGAACTACAAAAGAATGGGAATGTTATTGTGGTAAGTTCAAGAGCATCCGTTATAAGGGTGTAATCTGTGACCGCTGTGGTGTTGAAGTCACACACTTCAAGGTCCGTCGTGAAAGAACTGGACACATTGAACTGGCAGCCCCAGTAAGCCATATTTGGTATTATCATTCCACACCAACCCGCATGGGTCTTTTGCTTGACCTGCAGATGACTCAGCTCCGCAATATTTTGTATTACGAAAGATACATTGTTATTGATCCGGGTAGCACAACTTTGGAAAAGAATTCTCTTCTTACTGAAGATGAATATCTTAGCGCAAAGGAACGTTACGGTGATTCATTCCAGGCTGAAATGGGAGCCGAAGCCATAAAGACTCTTCTGGAAAACCTTGATTTGGATGCAGAGGCAGAAAAGCTTCGCAACGTAATGCGCGAAAAGGGAAAGAAGGTTGACAAGAGAACTCTCAAGAGAATCGAGATTATTGAGGATTTCCGCAGGTCTGGAAACAAGCCTAGCTGGATGATTCTTGAAGTAATCCCTGTTATTCCGCCGGATTTGCGTCCAATGGTTCAGTTGGAGGGTGGTAGATTTGCAACCTCAGACTTGAACGATTTGTATCGTAGAGTAATTAATAGAAACAACCGTCTCAAGAGATTGGAAGCTTTGTTCGCTCCTGATATCATTATCCGTAGCGAAAAACGTATGCTTCAGGATGCTGTTGACGCTTTGTTTGATAACAGCAAGCGCAAGACCCGTATGATCAGGGGCGCTTCAAACCGTCCTTTGAAATCAATTTCCGATCTTCTGAAAGGAAAGCAGGGACGTTTCCGCCAGAACCTTTTGGGAAAGCGTGTTGACTATTCAGGACGTTCCGTAATTGTTGTTGGTCCAGAACTCAAATTGTGGCAGTGTGGACTTCCTGAGAAGATGGCATTGGAATTGTTCAAGCCATTCATCATGAAGAAATTGGTGGACAAGGGTGCCGCCGGAAATATCAAGAAGGCTAAGAATCTTGTAGAACAGGAAGCGCCAGAGGTATATCAGGTTTTGGATGAAGTCGTTCGCGAACATCCAGTCATGTTGAACCGTGCTCCTACTTTGCACCGTCTGGGTATCCAGGCATTCGAACCTGTTTTGGTTCCAGGAAAGGCTCTCAAGCTTCATCCATTGGCATGTAAGGCATTTAATGCTGACTTCGATGGTGACCAGATGGCTATCCATGTTCCTTTGACTCAGGCAGCTCAGATGGAATGCTGGAACTTGATGCTTTCAGCCCGTAACCTTCTTGACCCTGCAAACGGTAAGACAATTGTATATCCATCTCAGGATATGGTTCTTGGAATCTACTATATGACATCCATTAAACCGGACAAGGGAACTCTCGGAGGTCCTGTAAAGGTTATAAAGGATGGAGACAACTATTCTTCAGAGCCTGTAATGGCATTGAAAAAGTCTTATGTCACTGCAGAAGAAAGTGCGGAAATTAAGCACAAGATCTTTACTTCCGTTGATGAAGTCCGCCTTGCAGCAACAACAGGAGCAATCGCTTGGCAGGCAGAAATCAAGGTCCTGAAGAGCATATTGAAGAAGTGTGTTCATGGTGATAAGGAAGCCGATCTTAACGAAAAGTATATCCTTACATCAGCAGGACGCCTTGCATTCAATGAAGCAATGCCAGAGGATGTTGATTTCTATAACGCCCGCCTGGGAGATAAAGAACTCCGTGCAATGATTGAGTCAGTTTATCACACAGAACAGACTAGTGATAAGTTGATGAAGAAATTGGTTTCCGATAAGTTCGGTGGTGTTAAAGTTGATGAAGAAATCATGGATAAAATCTGGGATGACTCAGATCTCATGAAGACTATCAACAAGATTTATAACCGTCCAAGAACTGCCCAGTTTACACTTGATGAACTGAAAAATGTCTTGAATTGTGTATTCAATACAGACCGTTCCTGGTTGACAGTCCAGATGCTGGATGCAATCAAGGCGACAGGATACAAGAATGCAACATTCTATGGTGCAACACTTTCAATGGACGATATCCTGGTTCCAAAGGAAAAGGAAAAGGTCGTTGAAGAAGCCGACGTTAAGGTAAGAGGCTATGTTGATGCTTTCAAAGCTGGTGCCATTGGTCCAAAGGAACGTTACACAAACAGTACGGACGTTTGGGCAAAGGTCGGTGACCAGTTGACTGACGCCATGTACAAGGAAATGGCTGAAGACAAGAACGGTTTCAACACAATCTTTATGATGGCCGATTCTGGTGCTCGTGGTTCCAAGAAACAGATTTCTCAGCTTGGTGCTATGCGTGGTTTGATGCAGAAGCCTAACGGTGATATTATCGAACTTCCAATCCGTTCAAACTTCAAAGACGGTCTTTCTGTTATTGAATTCTTTATTTCAACAAACGGTGCCCGCAAAGGTCTTTCCGATACAGCTCTTAAGACTGCTGATGCTGGTTACATGACCCGTCGTCTTGTTGATGTTGCCCAGAACGTTGTTATTAATGAAGAAGACTGTGGAACAATCAACGGAATTGATTACGCCGCAATCAAGAAAGAGGGTGGCGAAATCGTTGAAAGTTTGAGCTCTCGTATTGCAGGACATTACTCAATTGAAAGAGTTCTTGACCCTGTAAACGGTGAATTGCTTTGCGATGTAAACCAGTACATTGACGATTCTCTTGCAAAGAAAATCGAGGCTGCCGGTGTAGAAAAAGTAAAGCTCCGTACAGTTTTGACATGTGAATGTAAGCATGGATTGTGTGTAAGGTGTTATGGAAAAGACTTGGCCCGCAACAAGATTGTTGAAATCGGTGAGGCTGTAGGAACTATCGCCGCACAGTCAATCGGTCAGCCAGGTACTCAGTTGACACTCCGTACATTCCATACTGGTGGTGCTGCAGATACATCAGCTGCTGATAATTCTATCAGAATGAAGTATGCGGTATATATTGAAAGCATTACCGGAACTCATGTTGAAAAGAACGGAAACTGGTTGCTTACTCGTCGTGGCACAATGAAAGCAGCAAAACTGTTCGCAAAGTATCCATATGCAAGTGAAGATGAAATCCTTGTTGCCAATGGCGACTATGTACGTAAGGATAAGGCCATCCTTCATCAGAAGAAAAAGGATGTGTTCCCTTCAGACAACGGTTTCATCATCATAAACAAGGAAGACAAGCTTGTTTATCTTGTAAGCAAGATGGAAGAGATTGCTCTTGAAAACGGTAGCACTATAAATGGAAAGTATGTTTCCGGAAATATAGCTGTTGAAAAGGGTGGAGTAATTGGATCAATCTATCCAAACTCAGAACCAATCATTTGTGAACAGGACGGTTATGTACACTTTGAGGATGTAATCCCAGGTATCACATATGATGAAAAAACAAAGTCCATTACAGAGTTGCATCTGGATGTTAGACAGCCTCGTATCGTTATTCGTGATGATACAGGAAACGATTTGGGTTCATATCACCTTCCAGCTAAGGCAACCGTTGAAATCGTAAAAGATTCAAAGTTGCTTGAAGGAAAATTCGTAAAGGCTGGAGATATCCTGTCCAAGATTCCAATGGAAGGAACCAAGGCTAACGATATTACTTTGGGTCTTCCACGTGTTTCTGAATTGTTCGAAGGACGCAAGTCTAAGGACCCTGCTGTTATTGCACAGATTTCTGGAACTGTTAGATTCGGAAAGATTGCAAAAAACAAGCTCCAGATTATTGTCCGTGACGAATTCGACAAGGATTTCGTCCACAACATCCCAATCAACAAGCGTTTGCTGGTTCGTGATGGAGACTACGTAAAGGCTGGACAGTCACTGTGTGCTGGCGCAAAAGATCCTCATGATGTTTTGGCTGTGCTTGGTGAAAATGAATTGCAGAACTTCTTGATGGATGAGATTCAGGCTGTTTACCGCGGTCAGAACGTAAACATCAGTGACAAGCATATTGGTACAATCATTCGCCAGATGCTTAAAAAGGTTGAAGTTGTAAAGGTTGGCGATACAAAGTTTATCTACGGAGAACAGGTTGACAAATACCTCTTCCGCGAAGAGAACGAACGTATTATGGCTGGCGGTGGAGAACCTGCAGTTGCACGCCCAATGTTCCAGGGTATTACAAAGGCAGCTCTTGCAACAGATTCCTTCATTTCTGCATCTTCATTCCAGGAGACGACTAAGGTTTTGACAAATGCAGCAATTGCAGGTGAAACCGATAGCCTCCGTGGTTTGAAGGAAAATGTTATCATTGGACACATGATTCCAGCCGGTACCGGTATGAAGATGTATCACAATGTAAAGCTTTCGGATTCTTCTAACGAAGATTTGGATGCAAAGATGGAAGAAATTCTTGAAATTCGTCGTCAGGAAAAAGAAGAGGCAGCCCAGAACGAAAGAATGGATGCAACCTCTATGGATTCTGGAGACGAGGACTAAAAGACTAATCGAATTCAGTGAAATTCTATTGACGGATGATTGCTGAATTCGATATAGTAATAGAACTTGAATTTTATTGTTAGCAAAACTGTCCGAGGTGCTGCTCGGCATAATATAGGAGAATAGGCGATGCCTACAATAAACCAATTAATTCGTAAAGGACGTCAGTCTGCGGCAAACAGAACTAAAGCTCCCGCGCTTGATTCTTGTCCACAGAAACGTGGTGTTTGTACACGCGTTATGACAATGACACCTAAGAAGCCAAATTCTGCTCTTAGAAAGATTGCTCGTGTTCGTCTTAGCAATGGAATCGAAGTTACTGCATACATTCCAGGAATTGGACATAACTTGCAGGAACACTCAGTTGTTTTGGTACGTGGTGGACGTGTTAAGGACCTCCCTGGAGTTCGTTATCACATTATTCGTGGAACCAAAGATACTCTTGGCGTTGATGGACGTAAACGTGGACGCTCAAAGTATGGTGCTAAGAGACCAAAGGCATAATCGGAGGCTAGAAAATGGGAAGACATAAGAAGTCAGTTAACCGTCCGATTTCACCGGATGAAAGATATAACAGCATCGTTGTTACAAAGTTTGTAACACGTATGATGCTTGATGGAAAAAAGCAGACTTGTGTAAAGATTATCTATGATGCATTGGATAACCTCAAGGGCAAGACTGACAAGGATCCTCTTGAAGTATTCTTGAAGGCTTTGGACAATGTAAAGCCTCAGGTAGAAGTAAAGAGCCGCCGCGTTGGTGGAGCAACCTATCAGGTACCTATCGAAATCCGTGAGTCAAGACGTGAAGCTCTTGCCATGAGATGGATGATTGCTGCCGCTCGCAACCGTTCTGGACACGGAATGGCAGAGACATTGGCTGCAGAATTGCTTGATGCCTACAACAACACAGGTACAGCATACAAGAAGAAGGAAGATACACATAAGATGGCTGAAGCTAACAAAGCTTTCGCACATTACAGATGGTAGAATAATTCTTGCAAGGGGATATCCGTTTTGGGTATCCCCTTAAATTTTATGTAAAAGAATGCCAGAAACCGCGAAAAACCGCGAAAGATGGCAAAAAATTGGGTCCACCCCTTGAACAAAAATAGTAAAAAGTATATAAATTATTAACTTTATAACTTTTCTTAAAGGGTTCTTTGATGTTTCAGGCGGACGGTTAATCTGTCCGGTAAAAATCGTAAAGTCAGCATTTTGGATGCTTTCAGATTTTTTCAGCCCTTGGTACTGGGTTTTATCGTTGGTAGAATCCTTTGGTGTATGAGAGTACAAGGTGTTCCTGTGGTTCGATTTACGCCAGTAAATTGGAATGTTGAATGTTATACCGGCTATTTTGATAGCGTCTTGGTGATGTTTAACTAGCTGCTTCGAATCGGATGAAGTAGATTGAATGACTTTGTCAATTCCTTCTATAATCTGTTAAACAATTTTGGTTAAAAGTGTGTATGCGAAAGTGACATGACTGTTTTGTTATGGCATTTTCTGGCTTAAAGTGCAGCACATTAATTTTATATATGCCGCAGATGGTTTGCGGTCAAGGAGAAAATCATGGCAAAGGAAGAGTTCAAAAGAACTAAACCTCACATGAACGTTGGAACCATCGGTCACGTTGACCATGGTAAGACTACACTTTCAGCTGCTATCACAGCATACTGTGCAAAGAAGTATGGTGATAAGTTGTTGAAGTACGATGAAATCGACAATGCTCCAGAGGAAAAGGCTCGTGGTATCACAATCAACAGCCGCCACCTTGAGTATCAGTCAGACAAGCGTCACTATGCACACATTGACTGTCCAGGACATGCTGACTATGTTAAGAACATGATTACTGGTGCTGCCCAGATGGACGGAGCAGTTCTCGTTATCGCAGCTTCTGACGGAGTTATGGCTCAGACAAAGGAGCACTTGTTGCTCGCTCGCCAGGTTGGTGTTCCAAAGATTATCGTTTTCTTGAACAAGGTTGACCAGCTTGATGGTGATGAAGAAATGTTGATGTTGGTTGAAGAAGACGTTAAGGAAACAATCCAGAAGTACGGCTTCGCAGAAGAAACACCAATCATCAAGGGATCAGCTTTCAAGGCTCTCAACGAATCTGACAATGCTGACAACACAAAGGCTATCGAAGAATTGCTCACAGCTATGGACACATGGTTCGATGATCCAGTTCGCGATGAAGACAAGCCATTCTTGATGCCAATCGAAGACATCTTTACAATCACTGGACGTGGAACTGTTGTTACAGGTCGTATCGAGCGCGGTGTTGTACATGTTGGTGATGCAGTTGAATTGGTTGGTATCAGCCCAACACAGTCTTCAACAGTTACTGGTATTGAAATGTTCAACAAGACATTGAATGAAGGTATGGCTGGAGACAACGCTGGTATTCTTCTCCGTGGTATTGAAAAGAAGGACGTTGTTCGTGGACAGGTTTTGGCAGCTCCAAAATCAATCACACCACACACAAAGTTCGAAGCAACAATCTACGTTCTTTCAGAAGCAGAAGGCGGACGCAAGAGCCCATTCTTCTCTGGATATAGACCACAGTTCTACTTCCGTACAACTGATATCACAGGTTCTGTATCTCTCGTAAAGGAAGACGGAACTGTTGATACAGACAGATCAATGATGGCAAAACCAGGCGATAACGTAAAGATCGTTGGTGAACTTATCCACCCAATCGCTATGGACGAAGGTCTTAAGCTTGCTATCCGTGAAGGCGGACGCACAATCGCTTCCGGCCAGGTCACAAAGATTATTGAATAGTATTTAATTGAATAGGGGGATGCTGAAAAGTGTCTCTCTATTCAGTAGGAGAAAATGATGGCAAACAGCAAGATTCGTGTAAGACTTCGTGCATTTGACGTAGCTCTTATCGATCAGAGTGCAAAAGACATCGTGCAGCAGGTAAAAACAGCTGGCGCTAAGGTTTCAGGACCTATTCCACTTCCAACAAGAATCAATAAGGTCACTGTTCTTCGTTCTACATTCGTAAACAAGAAATCCCGTGAACAGTTTGAAATGCGCACACACAAGCGTCTTATTGATATCTATGAGCCAAGCCAGGCAGTAATTGATTCACTGATGAAGTTGGAACTCCCAGCTGGCGTAGAAGTAGAGATTAAGCAGTAAGATAAGCTCCGTTGGAGTCCATCTTATTGTTAAATAAACGGTAACGGTCCCTTGGATCAGGGATGGCGGCCGAAGAAAACATAAAAGTGTTTTCAAATAGGAGATTCAGATGAAAGGTCTGATTGCAAAAAAAGTAGGAATGACTCAAGTTTTTGATGAAAACGGGAATCTGACACCAGTAACCGTGATCCATGTTGAGCCAAATACAGTCATTGCTACAAAGTCAGAGGACAAGTTTGGTTATAATGCCGTTGTTCTTGGTCTTGATGATTTGAAGGCCAACAAAGTAACAAAGGCTTATGCAGGACAGTTCCCTGAGAACATTACACCAAAGCGTCATCTTAAGGAATTCCGTGATTTTGACGGCGAGGTGAAAGTTGGAGACCAGATTGGCGTCGAGCTTTTTGGTGAGATTTCTTACATCGATGTAACTGCAACCTCAAAAGGTAAAGGTTTCCAGGGTGTTATGAAGAGATGGGGATTCCACGGTGGACGTGCAACCCATGGTTCAAAATTTCATAGAGAAGCCGGTGGAACAGGATGTTGTACAACTCCTGGACATAGCTTGAAGAACATTAAGATGCCTGGTCATATGGGAAACGAACGTGTTACTGTTCAGAACCTCAAGGTTGTTAAAGTTGACCCTGAACTCAAGGTTTTGATGGTTCGTGGTGCGGTTCCTGGAGTAAAGAACTGTACGCTTATTGTTAAAGCTGCAGTTAAGAAATAAGGTCGAGGAATAGTTAGTATGGAAAAGAAAGTCTATTCAACCGATGGAAAAGAACTCAGGACTATCAATCTTGATGATAAAATCTTCGGACTTCCTATCAATGAAGATGTTATCTATTACGCCATCACAAACGAATTAGCAAATAAGCGCGTTGGTACTGCATGTACAAAGGGTCGTGCCGAAGTTCATGGTAGCAATGCTAAGCCTTATAAACAGAAGGGTACTGGTAATGCACGTCGTGGAGACAAGAAGTCTCCAATCACTGTTGGTGGTGGTACAATATTTGGACCAAAGCCACGTGATTATAGCTACGCAATTCCTAAGAAGGAAAAGCGTCTTGCATTGAAATCAATTTTGAGCATGCAGGCTCAGAGCGACAGACTTACTGTTGTTGAGGATTTCACTGTAGAAAGTGGAAAAACAAAGGAATTGGTAAAGATTCTTACAAATCTTACACAGGCTGACAAAGCTGCTGAAGTTGCAAAGACTACACGCACAGTTATCCTTTTGAAAGATGATGATAAGATGATTAAGCAGGCTGGAAGAAACCTTCCAAATGTTCATTTCCTTTCATTCAACCGTCTTCGTGCACATGACCTTTACTACGCTAGAAAGGTTATTATGCTGGAAGGTGCTGCAAAGAATCTTTCTGAGTTTTATGCAACAGAGGAGGCTTCAAAATGAATTATGAAGATATTTTGATTCAGCCTGTTTTGTCTGAAGAAGCAACAGCACTTCGTGAACAGAATAAGTACACATTCAAGGTTCATCCTGATGCAACAAAAATTCAGATTAAGGATGCCGTACGTAAGCTTTTCAATGTAAAAGTTGTAGATTGTACAACAATCAACGTATTGGGAAAAATTAAGCGTCTTCGTGGTAGACCAGGAAGAGCTGCCAGCTACAAAAAAGCTATCGTAAAGCTTGCACCTGGCGAAACAATAAAGGTGTTTGAAGGCATCTAAGCCTTCATACAATAAAAAAAGGGGAACCATATGGCTCTTAAAGTATATAAGCCTTATACAAAAGGTACACGTGGTCGCGTTGATTTGGTTCGCGATCAGATTACAGCCGATAAACCCGAGAAAAGCCTGACAACTGGTCGTCTTAGAAAGGCTGGTCGTGGAGCTGGAGGACGTATTTCTGTACGTCACCAGGGTGGCGGACATAAAAGAAAGTATCGTGAAATTGATTTCAGACGTGATAAGCATGGTATTCCTGGAACCGTTAAGACAATTGAGTACGATCCATATCGCTCAGCTGACATCGCATTGATTGCATATGCAGATGGAGAAAAGCGTTATATCATCGCTCCAAAGAACTTAACTGTTGGACAGAAAATACTTTCTGGTGAAAATGCAACTCCTACAGTAGGAAATGCATTGCCACTTCAGGCTATTCCTGTTGGTTTTACAGTTCATAACATTGAGTTGACATTAGGTCGTGGCGGACAGTTGGTTCGTTCAGCTGGAGCTGGTGCATTGGTAGCCGCAAAAGAAGGCGAATATGTAACAATCAAGCTTCCTTCTGGAGAATTGCGTCGTGTTCACGGTAAGTGCTATGCAACTATCGGTGTTGTTGGCAACGAAGATCGCATGAATACTTCCTTGGGAAAAGCTGGACGCTCTCGCTGGAGAGGTATCCGTCCTACAGTTCGTGGTATGGCAATGAACCCAGTCGATCACCCACTTGGTGGTGGTGAAGGTGCAGGAAAGGGACATCAGCCTGTTACTCCTTGGGGACAGCCTTGTCGTGGTTATAAGACTCGCAACAAGAGAAAGACTTCAAGTCGCTTTATTGTTAGTCGCCGCAAGAAGTAAATTAGGAGTTAAAAGTGTCTAGATCTGTAAAAAAAGGTCCTTTTGTAGAAAAATCACTCTATAAAAAGGTCAGTGAAATGAATAAGTCTACAGCAGCTGATAAAAAGATGATAAAGACATATTCACGCTGTTCAACAATTATTCCTGAAATGGTTGGAAACACTATTTCAGTGTATAATGGCAAATCATGGATTCCTGTGTATATAACTGAAAACTTGGTTGGTCACAAACTTGGTGAGTTCGCTGCAACCCGTACATTTAAGGGACATGCTGGCTCTGACAAGTCCGCCGGTGCTAGATAAGGTTGGTTAAAATGGCAGAAAAAGGTTATGTAGCAACAACTAAATTTCTCATTGCATCTCCTACAAAGGTTCGCCCTGTAGCAAATGTAATCAAACGGAAGTCCTGTTCAGAAGCTATGGCTATTCTTGAGGCTATGCCACAGAAGGGTGCAAAGCTTATCAGCGGAACATTAAAGTCTGCTGTTTCAAATGCACTTTATGCAAACAAGAAATTAGATGAAGATATGCTTTATGTTAAGGAAATTCGCATTGACGAAGGTCCAAGGCTGAAGAGAGTATGGTTCCGTGCTCGCGGACGTGCTGATCAGCTTCTCAGACGCATGTGTCATATCACTGTCGTAGTAGACGAAAAGGCGGGTAAATAAAATGGGTCAGAAAGTTAGTCCTATCGGTTTACGTCTTGGAGTAAACAAGACATGGCAGTCTCGTTGGTATGCAGATCCTCGTGAATATGCAGACTTGTTCTTGGAAGACATTAAGATTCGCAAGATGGTTAATGAGCTCCCAGAATGCAAGAATGCAGATATTGCAGAGATTGAGATTGTACGTCATCCACAGCGCGTAACAATTGTCATTCATACCGCTCGTCCAGGTGTGATTATTGGTGTAAAGGGCGCAACAATTGAAAAAATTAGCGCAGATATCCAGAAACAGCTGACAAAGAAAGTTCAGATTAAGATTAAGGAAGTAAAGAGAGCAGAAATCAATGCTTCTTTGATTGCTCAGAACGTTGCTCGTCAGTTGGAAGGCCGTGGTTCATACCGCAAAGCCCTCAAGCAGGCATTGTCAAATGCTATGAAGAGTGGCGCACAGGGTATTAAAGTACGTCTTTCAGGACGCTTGGGCGGAGCTGAAATGAAACGTTCCGAAGAGCACAAGGAAGGAAGAGTTCCTCTTCATACTCTCCGTGCTGATATCGATTATAGCTTCCATGAAGCTCTTACAACATACGGTAAAATCGGTGTTAAAGTTTGGGTTTACAATGGAATGAACTATGGTCGTGAACAGGCTGAAGATACTACTGAAGTTACCAAGAGACCTCGTCGTGAGCGCTCAAATGGTGGACACCGTTCAGAATCTTCTCGTGCTCCAAAAGCTGAGGGAGGAAAGGTAGAAAATGCTTAGTCCAAAAAGAGTCGCACACCGCAAAGTTCAGCGCGGTCGCATTAAGGGAAATGCAACTCGTGATAATTATGTTGACTTCGGAGATATTGCTCTCGTAGCAATGGAACCAGTTTGGCTCAGTGCTAAACACATCGAAGCAGCTCGTGTTGCAATTAACCGTTGTATCAATCGTCAGGGACAGTTGTGGACACGCGTTTTCCCTGATAAGCCAGTTTCTAAGAAACCTGCTGATACTCGTATGGGTAAGGGAAAGGGAGCTCCTGAGTACTGGGCAGCAGTTATTAAACCTGGTATGATTTTGTTCGAAGTTGGTGGTGTTGATAAAAACTTGGCTGCTAAGGCTATGACTTTGGCTGCAAGTAAATTGCCAATTAAGACAAAAATTGCATTCCGTCCAACAGTTGAGTAAGGAGTTTGATGATGGCAAAGAATAAGAAAGATGATAAAAACCTGTCATATTCCGAACTTGTTGCAAAACGGAATGAACTTAAAAGGCAGTACATGGACCTTCGTTTCCAGATGGTAGTTGGCCATGTAGATAACCCAATGCAGAAACGTACAATGCGTCGTGAGATTGCTAGATTAAATACGTTGATTCATCAGCAGGACTTGGAAAACTTCAGGAAAGCTGCTGCTGATGCACTTGCAAAATAAGTAGGAGCTGAACTGTGGAAGAGCAGAATGTTCAGAAAAAAGGTGGAAAAAAGTCTTTCGTTGGAATCGTAACCAGCGATAAGATGGATAAGACAATTGTCGTATCTATCGATACAAAAAAGATGGACCGCCTTTATAAGAAATACGTTACACGTACAAAGAAGTGTAAGGCTCATGACGAGACAAACGATGCTCACGAAGGAGATACCGTTCGTATCGTAGAATGTAGCCCAATCAGCAAAGATAAGTGCTGGCGTCTTGACAAAATCATTGAAAGAGCCAAATAAGGCGAGGAGTTAGAAGTATGCTTCAGATGCAGTCAAATCTGGTTGTTGCCGATAACTCCGGAGCTAAAATGGTTCAGGTAATCAAGGTATTGGGCGGCTCTCATCGTCGCTATGCCGGTATCGGTGATGTTGTTGTGGTAGCTGTTAAGGAAGCAATTCCAACATCTACAATTAAAGAAGGTTCAGTACAGAAGGCTGTAATCGTTCGCGTTGCAAAAGAGTACCGCCGCCCTGATGGAACTTACATCCGTTTCGATGATAACGCTTGTGTTATCGTTGATGCTGATAGAAACCCAAAGGGAAAACGTGTGTTTGGACCAGTTGCTCGTGAGCTTCGTGATATGGATTATATGAAGATCATTTCAC
The DNA here is from genome assembly GCA_045643225.1 of Treponema sp. Classification (GTDB taxonomy): domain Bacteria; phylum Spirochaetota; class Spirochaetia; order Treponematales; family Treponemataceae; genus Treponema_D. Next base: position 25,413 of record JAZUKJ010000095.1, read on the forward strand.
TTGCTCCGGAAGTACTGTAAGGAGTTGTAATCTATGAATCAGAAAGTTAAGATCCATAAGGATGACAACGTAGAAATTATTGCTGGAAAAGATAAGGGAAAGCGTGGAACTGTTCTTAAGGTTTTCGAAAAGAACGGACATGTTCGTGTACTCGTTAGCGGTGCAAACCTTGTTAAGAAGGCAATCAAAAGAAGATCCCAGCAGGATGCAGGTGGAATCGCTGAAGTCGAAGCACCTCTGGATATCTCAAATGTTGGACTTGTCTGCAAAAAATGTGGACGTCCAGTTAAAGTTGGATACAAGCTTGACGGCGACAAGAAGATTCGTGTTTGCCGCAAGTGTGGAGAAACACTGTAATGGAAAATTACGTACCACGGCTTAAGAAAGTCTATAATGAAAAAATCGCTCCAGAGCTCTTTAAGGAATTTGGATATACTTCAAAAATGCAGATTCCTGCAATTAAAAAGATTGTAGTGAGCATGGGTGTTGGCGAGGCTCTCACAAATAAGAAACTCCTTGATGCTGCAGTTACAGATCTCACTCAGATTACCGGTCAGAAGGCTGTTAAAACAAGAGCAAAGAAAAGTATTGCAAACTTCAAGCTTCGTGAGGGAAATGAAGTTGGCGCAATGGTGACACTTCGTGGAGCTATCATGTATGAGTTCCTCGATCGTCTCATTAACGTCGCTCTTCCTCGTGTTAAGGATTTCCGCGGAATTAAAGCAACAGGTTTTGATGGACACGGAAATTTCTCTCTTGGTATAACAGAACAGATCATCTTTCCGGAAATCGACTTTGATAAAATCGTCAAGATTTCTGGTATGAACATTAGCATCGTTACTAGTGCACCTACTGATAACGAAGCTAGAGTTTTGCTCACCAAGTTTGGAATGCCATTTAGAAAATAAGGAATAAGTTCATGGCTAAGAAATCAATGATTATCAAGGCGGCTCGTAAACCTAAGTATAGTACCCGCCAGTACAATCGGTGCCAGCTTTGCGGGCGTCCCCACGGATATTTGCGCAAGTACAAGATTTGCCGTATTTGTTTCCGCAAATTAGCTAGTGAAGGCCTTTTACCAGGCGTCACTAAGTCATCTTGGTAGTGAGACAGGAGAATATAAATGGCAGCTTCAGACCCAATAGCAGATATGCTCGCAAAAGTTCAGAATGCGTCAAGAGTAGGTCACGAGAAAGTTGATGTTCCTACCTCAAAGATGAAACTGGAAATTGTAAAGATTTTGAAGACTGAAGGATACATCAAGAACTTTAAGAAGGTTCAGGAAGATGGACACGGAGTTATCCGTATTTTCTTGAAGTATGATGATGTAAACAAGTCAGTTATCCACGGTATGAAAAAAATCTCTACACCTGGACGTCGTGTTTATTCTGGATACAAGGATTTGCCTCGTATCTATAATGGATATGGTACATTGATTGTATCTACATCAACAGGCATCACAACTGGAAAGAAAGCTTCTGAGAAGCAGGTTGGTGGTGAATTGATTTGTTCTGTATGGTAATAGGAGGAAGTTATGGCATCAAAAGTTGGTAAGCTTCCTGTAACAATTCCTGCAGGAGTAACAGTAACTGTTGGAGAAAACGTTGTAACTGTAAAAGGTTCAAAGGGTGAGCTCAAACAGAATTTTAATAACTTGGTTAAGATTGAGGTAAAGGGAACTGAAGTAACAGTTAACCCAGCAAATGAATCTAAGGATGCATCTGCAGCCCACGGTTTGTACCGCAATCTTATTAACAACATGGTCAAGGGTGTTTCAGAAGGATTCTCTAAGGCTTTGATTGTTAAGGGTGTTGGATACCGCGCAGAGGTTAAGGGCAAGGAACTTGTCATGAACCTTGGTTATTCAAATGACTTTATTGCTATCATCCCAGATGATTTGACTGTTACAGTTGAAACAAAAGATACTGTAAAGGTTATTGTTTCTGGAATTGACAAGCAGCGTGTCGGTGAATTTAGTGCTCAGCTTCGTAAGTTGCGTAAGCCTGAACCATATAAGGGAAAGGGAATTCGCTATGAAACTGAAGTAATCAGACGTAAGGTCGGAAAGACCGGTGTGAAATAAGGTGGTTTAATATGTTGAGAAAAATGACTGACAAACAGAGGAAACGCCTTCATAGAAAGGTTCACATCCGTAAGTCTGTTTATGGCACAGCTGAGCGCCCACGTTTGACAGTGTTCAAGAGCGGTCGTAATCTGTATGCTCAGGTAATTAATGACGATGCATGTGATGGACAGGGTACAACTCTTGTTGCCATCTCTACACTTGAAAAGGATTTTATTGCATTGAAGGCAAATGTTGAAAGTGCAACAAAACTTGGAGAGGCTTTGGGTGCTCGTCTTAAGGATAAGAACATTACTAAAGTTGTTTTTGACCGCAACGGATACCTTTATCATGGTGTGGTTAAAGCCCTTGCAGATGCTACCCGCAGTGCCGGGATTGAATTCTAGGAGTGGTTATGGAAAAAGATCGCCAGAATCGTTCTGATAGAAAGCCTCAGGACGAGTTCGTTGAAAAGTTGGTAAAACTTAGACGTACTTCCAAGACTGTAAAGGGTGGACGCAGAATGTCCTTCTCTGCTTTGACAGTTGTCGGAGATCAGAAAGGAAGAATTGGATTTGGATTTGGAAAAGCAAACGATGTTTCTGAAGCAATCAGAAAGAGCATTGATAAAGCTAAGTCAAATCTTACAACATTGCCAATAAAGAATGGAACAATTCCACATGAAGTTATTGGTACATATAAGAGTTCTGCAGTATTGCTGAAACCTGCTTGTCCTGGTACTGGAATTATCGCTGGTGGACCAGTTCGTGCAGTTTTGGATGCCGCTGGTATCACTGATGTTATTTCAAAGTCACAAGGATCAAGAACATCTGTAAACGTTGTTCGTGCTACTTTTGACGCAGTGTCAGCTTTGATGGATGCCCGTTCTGTTGCACAGAATCGTGGAAAGACTCTCAAAGATTTGTGGGGCTAATTATGGCAAAGAAATTACGTATCGAATTGATAAAGAGCACAATCGGACAGAAGCCTGCTAAGGTTAAGACTGTTCGCAGCTTGGGACTCAAAAAGATTAATTCCGTTGTTGAACATGAAGACAACCCATCCGTTCGTGGAATGGTAGCTTCTGTTGCCCACTTGGTAAAGTGCGAGGAGATTGACTAATGGCAGAATTTGATTTACATGCGCCTCGCGGTGCTAAGAAAAATCCAAAAAGAGTTGGACGTGGTTCTTCTTCTGGACTTGGTTCAACAGCTGGAAAAGGAAACAAGGGACAGCAGTCTCGTTCCGGCGGAAAAGTTTACGTTGGATTTGAAGGTGGACAGATGCCACTTTATCGTAGAATTGCTCGCAGAGGATTCAGCAATGCTCTTTTCAAGAAGGAGTATTCAGTCTTCAATTTGAAGCAGCTCGACGAAAGATATGCAGATGGCGAAACAGTAGACGCAGCTTCTTTGGAAGCAAAGGGTCTTCTTACAAAGTCTGGAACTTTGATTAAAGTACTTGGTGACGGAGATATCACAAAGAAGTTGACATTTGATGTTGACAAGGTATCAAAGTCTGCAAAGGCAAAAATTGAAGCTGTTGGTGGAACTGTTGCAGTTTCAGAAAACAAAGACGAAAAATAAAACGTTGGAGTAGTTGAATGGCAAACAATGCAGTAGTTAATATGTTCAAAGTAAATGAGCTCCGCTCAAAGGTGTTCTTTACATTGTTCATTCTAGCCGTGTTCCGTTTAGGAAGTGTTTTGACAATTCCTGGAATAAATGCAACTTTGTTGGCTCAGTATTTTGAAAATTTAGGAAACGGTGCCGAAAGCGCGTTTGCCAGCTACATGGATTTTTTTGCCGGTGGTGCATTTGAAAGATTTTCTGTGTTCATGTTGGGTGTAATGCCTTACATTTCAACACAGATTATCCTTCAGCTTGCATTGGTTATTTTCCCATCACTGAAGAGAATTGCCCAGGAAGAAGGTGGACAGCAGAAGGTTCAGTTGTGGACAAGAGTTGGAACAATTTTTGTCTGTTTGATTCAATCTTATGTTATCACTGTTTATGCTGACTCAATTAGTCAGTCAGTTCCTGGTGTATTGATACTCAGTGGTTGGAAATTTAACTTGCTTGCAATCTTGACAGTAACTGCAGGATCAATGATCACAATTTGGTTGGGAGATCAGATTACAGCTCACGGAGTTGGAAATGGTATTTCAATGTTGATTCTTGCAGGTATTGTTGCACGTATGCCAAGTGCTATTTATGAATTGGTAAAAAGTATACAGAACAGACAGGTTAATGTTGTGTTTGCTTTGATTGCTTTGATTTTCTACGTTGTTTTGATGTGTTTCATCGTATATGAACAGTCTGGAGAACGTAAGATTCCTGTACATTACGCAAAACGTGTTGTTGGTCGTAAGATGTACGGTGGCCAGAGTACATACATTCCATTCAAGATTAATCCGTCTGGAGTTATCCCAATTATTTTTGCATCAGCATTTTTAACTTTCCCATTACAGATTGCAAATGGTTTTGCCAGTCGTTCTGGAGCAGCACCATGGCTTACAGCTGTTACACAAGCTTTAAATCCACTTGGTTGGCTTTATAATGTAATCGAAGTTTTGTTGATTGTATTCTTCGCATACTTCTACACTCAGGTAACCCTGAACCCTACAGAAATCGCAAGGAATATACGTGAAAACGGCGGATCCATACCAGGTATCCGTACTGACAAAACAGAGGAATATTTGCAGAAGGTTTTGAATCGTTTGATTCTTCCTGGTTCTTTGTATCTTGCAGTTATTGCAATCTTGCCAAACATTATTCAGTTAGTGTTCAAATTCCCACAGAGTATCTCAATGCTCATGGGAGGAACTTCACTGTTGATTATTGTTGGTGTAGTTTTGGATACAATGGCTCAGGTTGAGGCGCTTCTTAAAATGCATCATCACGATGGATTCACTAAGAAGGGTTTGAAGCCAAGAAATCTGTAGAATTTTCGTTTTTAATTGGTAAAGTCTGTAAAAAGGACTAGAACAAAACAGAGTTTTTGTGATATATTATCTCACTGCTGAATTATCGGCAGTGAGATATTGAATTGTAATCCATGGTAAAGGGTTTTTACTTCGGATTGCCATGATTCAATAGTATCGCATAAACTAGGGGGACTTTTATGAAAGTACGAACCAGTGTAAAACCTATTTGCGACAAGTGTAAGGTTATCAGGAGAAACGGAATTGTCCGTATTATCTGTGAGAACCCAAAGCATAAGCAGAGACAGGGTTGAGGAGTAACTGATGGCACGTATTGCGGGAGTTGACCTCCCAAACAAGCATGTCAATATTTCATTGACTTATATCTATGGTATTGGTCGTTCTGCAGCTAATCGTATTTGCGAATTGACAAATATTGATCCTAACAGGATGATTAATGATCTTTCTGAAGATGAACTTTCTCTTATTCGTAAGACAATCGATGAGAACTACAAGACTGAAGGTAGACTTCGCTCTGAGATCGGTTTGAACATCAAGCGTCTCATTGATATTGGAAGCTATCGTGGATTGCGCCACCGTAAGGGTCTTCCTGTTCGCGGACAGCGCACACGCACTAACTCTCGTACACGCAAGGGTAAGAAGAAGACCGTTGCCAACAAGAAGAAGGCATAACGGAGGTAAGTGATGGCTGCTGAAAGAAAGAGAAAAGAAAAGAAAAGCGTATATGAAGGTAATGTCTACATTCAGGCAACCTTTAACAATACAATTGTAACTATTACAGATCTTAGAGGAAATGCAATCGCTTGGGCTTCTTCAGGTGGATTGGGATTCCGTGGTGCTAAGAAATCAACACCATTTGCTGCTCAGTCTGTTGCAGAAACAGCTGTACAGAGAGCTGCAAGCTATGGTTTGCGTGAAGTACATGTCTTTGTAAAGGGACCTGGAATGGGACGCGAAAATGCGATTCGTGTTTTGGGAACACTTGGACTTAAAGTAAAATCAATTTCTGATATTACACCAATTCCACATAATGGATGTCGCCCACGCAAGACACGTCGTATGTAGTTTTTTGGAAATGCAGATTATATTCTGCATTCCGGCTATAATATGTACGGCATAGAACTTGTTTCTATGTCTTGATGTGAGTATTCGAAATTGGTTCGAAGTTGGATAGAAGGAAAATGACAGAGATGTCTTTTCTTGAATAAGGAGTTCAAATGGAAGAAGTTCAGATGGCTCGTAAGAATTTGCTTAAAGGTATTAAAAAACCAAAGGGCATTTCATTTCAGCACCTTGAAACTGACCCAAACTACGGAAAGTTCACAGCTTATCCTTTTGAGCATGGTTTTGGTACAACTGTAGGAAATACTCTTAGAAGGGTATTACTTTCATCGATACAGGGATATGCGGTTTCTGCCGTAAAAATTACATCCTATGGAGCCGATGGAACACCACACTGTGTTTCTAGCGAATTCGATAATATTCCAAATGTTTCTGAAGATACATTGGAAATTTTGAACAGCTTGAAAATGTTGCGCGTGAGCTTGGATGGCGAAGCCGAACAGGAAACATTCTTTTATGAATTCAAGTGGTCAGAAGATCACAGCACTATAACAAGTGATGATTTTGAAAAGAGTGGACATCTTAAAGTTCATACAAAGGGTGTTGACATCTTCACAATGATGGAAGGGGCTCATTTGGAATTTGAGATTGAGGTTGACTTAGGTAGGGGTTATGTTTCTGCAGAAGACAACAAGGGAGCTTTGAACGAGGATGCATACGGTACAATGCTTATGGATTGTATCTATACTCCAATTTCAAAAGTGAAATACTCAATCGAACCATGTAGAGTTGGAGAGCGTAATGATTACGAGAAATTGATTCTTGAGATTACTACTGATGGATCTATTTCTCCAGAAAATGCTCTTGCAGAAGCAGCAAAAATTGCAAAAGAACATTTCACAATTTTTGTTAACTTCGATGAGAGTGAGTATTCTTCAGGAGATGAACTTGAAGAGGGTGACGATACTATTAAACAGCTCCTTAACCAGAGTGTTGAAGAATTGGAACTTTCTGTACGTAGTTCAAACTGTTTGAAGAATGCAAATATTCGTACAATTGGTGAATTGACCAAAAAGACTGAAGACGATATTACAAAGACACGCAACTTTGGAACTAAGAGTCTTGCTGAGATTAAAGCAAAGCTTGAAGAAAGAGGTTTGTCTTTGGGGATGACAGATTATAGCCATCTAAAAAATGTTGACTTACAGAAAAATAAGGATGAGAACGAATGAATCACATGACTGGATTTAATCCGCTTTCACGAACCTCTGCCCACCGCCGTGCAATGTCACGCAACATGGTGACATCTTTGTTCAGATATGAGCGTGTCACAACAACTAAGGCAAAGGCTTTGGAAGTGCGTAAAGCTGCTGAAAAGCTTATTACTCGTGCAAAAGAAGATACAGTACACAATAGAAGAATTGCTGCAAAATTCATTGCAGATGAAAAGATTCTTAACAAGTTGTTTACTGAAATTGGTCCTCGCATGAAGGATCGCAATGGCGGTTATACACGTGTGTTAAAAATGGGTTATCGTCAAGGTGATGCCGCTGATGTTGTAATCTTGGAATTGGTAGACTATAAGTTGCCAGAAGTAGAAGATACAAGCGACAGCAAATCAACTAAGAAAGCAAAAGCTGCAAAGGCTGAAGCTTAATAAGGAGTAAACCATGTCTAAAGCACATCGTGGAACCGGAATTCGCAAGGACCCAAATCATGGTCGTGGTGTTTGCGCAATTTGTGGTGCTGTTCAGATAAAGACACTTTATGAACAGGAAGTTGAAGGCAACAAAGTAAAGGTCTGCAAATTCTGCAAGGCCCATGCAAAAAATCAGGCCCGTGTGGCAGCTAAGGAAGCAAAAAAGAATGCTCCTGCAGCAACAGAAGAAGCACAGGCTTAATCAATAGGTTTTTGTGCTCAGAGCCGTCCTTTGTAATAAGGGCGGCGTTTTTTTTGCCCTGAAAGTAGAATGTAGAATCGAAAAATTTAAGCGGTGGGCTGTTTCAAGAAATGTTACATTGAGAAATCTTTTCCCAAATAAATTTCGCGTGCTTTTGGTGATTGCAGGATTTCATCTTTGGAACCCTGGATAACCAGTTCTCCGGTGGATATAATGATGGCCCTGTCCGTAATTTCCAGTGTATCGCGAACGTTGTGGTCTGTAATCAGTACGCCAATTCCGTTTTTGCTTAAATGTTTGATAATGGATTTAATGTCTGCAACCGCGATGGGGTCTATTCCGGCGAAAGGTTCATCCAGAAGCAAGAATTTTGGTTCTATGGCAAGGGAACGGGCGATTTCGGTTCTTCTTCGTTCTCCTCCGGAAAGAGTGTAGGCGAACTGTTTCCGTATACGCCCTATGGAGAATTCTTCAATGAGCTCTTCCAGTTTGTCTTTTTTTTGTTTTTTGTCTAAATCTTTTCTGGTTTCCAGGATGGACCATATGTTTTCTTCGACCGTAAGTTTTCTGAATACGGAAGGCTCCTGAGGAAGATAGGAGATGCCAAACTGTGCCCGTTTGTACATAGGGAGGCCTGTTATTCTGGTGCTATCCAGATAGACCTCTCCGCTTGTAGGTTTGTAGAACCCGACAATCATATAAAATGTGGTCGTCTTTCCGGAACCGTTCGGACCTAAGAGACCCAGGACTTCGCCTGTGCTCATTGAAAAATCTATTCCCTTCACAACTGCCTTTTTACCGAAGGATTTGTGCAGGTCCTTGACTTGTAGAGAATGGTTTGTGTTGAAAGCGTCTGTTGAATCGTTAATTTCGTTCATTGTTTTTTATCCGCCGTCTTTTTTTCATCAGGATTGGATGTGTCTTTGTTGATAGCTTCCGGTGGAGTTCCGTTGGCCGGATTCTCGTTTGCTGCTGGAGCGCTGGAAGATTTTGGAGCTGGCTTTGCAGCGTCGGCGGTTACGGAACCTCTTACTCTACCGTCAAGTGTAATTTCCTCTGTTTTTAGGTTCAGCTCAATTTCCTGTGCCCTGAATCTGTCGTTGCCCTGCTGGACGGTTGGATTGCCGGTCATGGTCAAAGTCTGCTCTTTTTTTCGATAGATTGCGTAGGCCGCGGTGCAAGTGTTCTGTCCCTGGACCATGACAACATTGATTTGCAGTACGGCAATGTCTGTGGTCTGGGAATAATCAATGATTTCTGCATCGGCGACCACATTGTTTTTTGAATCAACAAGATGGACCATGTTTTGCAATAGGGCGACCTTTTTTTCTCTGTCGTAGGTCATGTCGTTGCAAGTGAAATCCATTTGGCTGTCCTTTATTTTTCCTGAGATATTGCCGGAGGCTTTTATGAACCGGAAGTTTTTGCCTGATATCTCGATTGTGTCGGCCTTTAGCTCCATGTTGTCGGTAACTATGACCGCATTGCCTGTCAGGATTGTCAGGTCGTTGTTCTTTTTAATGGAGCCTGTCATTTTGTCTGCATGAAAAGAGATTTTTTCTGCAAACAGAAGAGACGGAAGGATTAGTAGTATCAGAAATATAATTTTTTTCATTCTGCGTCCTCCGGTTCTGCTGGGTCAAGGGTTTCATCTGAATCTTCAGACTGGGGGGAGTCATCATAAACCCCTTCGACGTCGTAATCAAAGGAATAGGATTTTGTTATTCCGCTGGCGGCAAAGCCTGAACCTTCCAGGATTAACCCCTCGTGGCGGATAGAGACCGTTTCGCCTGTTCCCGCCGTCAGCTGTTCCGTATTGTTGTTCCATTTGAGATTCTGGGCTTGGATTTCCATATCCTGTCCATAATTTTTAATTAGAATGTCTGTAAATAATGTGTAAATCTGGTCTTTTGTATTTATGCTGAGGTAGTGGCAGTTGCCCTCCGTGTCCAGTTCGTTATTGTTCCATGCACAGAAGGAAACTGTCTGACCGTAGGCGGCTCCCGTGTCCTTGTACTGCTCCAGTTTTTCTGCTTTGAGCTGTACTTTCCGCTCGTAATTTTCATAGCGGGTGTATTCGGCGTTGTTGAACATAAGCTCTGGAATGTAGCCTTCAGCGTATGTTGTCTGGTCATACTGCAGTGAGCAGGACAAAAATATACCCACGGAGCATAAAGTAGATATCAGACTGAAGAAAACTTTTCCAGAGTGTCTGTTCATAGGCTTTTCTAGTTCTTTGCTGCCAGCGCGGCCTGGATAAAGGACACAAAAAGCGGGTGAGGATTTGCAGGACGGCTTACAAATTCAGGATGGAACTGTACTCCGATTCCCCACGGATGTTCCTGCCATTCGAAGGCTTCTGTCTGTCCGTCGCCAGTTGCCTTTGCTGATGAAATTAATCCACGGTCTGTCATATCCTGGGTGTAGCGGCGGTCGAATGTATATTTTGACCGGTGCCTTTCAACTATGTTTGACTTATTGTAGATGGAATAAAGCTTTGTTCCTGTGGCAACAGTAACTTCACTGGCGCCAAGTTTCATAACATTTTCGCTTGGGGTTGACTGCTCTTCTGGGAGGGAGATGACCGGATGCTGGGAATTCTGGATGAATTCAGTTGTGTCGGCATCTTCCCACTGGCACAGGTTTCTTGCGGTTTCAATTGCCATAAGCTGCATTCCAAGGTCTATTCCAAGATAAGGAATCTTGTTTTCACGGGCAAACTGGACTGTCTTTAGAAGTCCAAGGAAACCTCTTTGACCATAGTTTCCAGGGATTACAATTCCATCAACCCCGGCAAAACTTTGGGCAAGGTCTGTCTCCTTTTCAAGAGTTTCCGCATCGATTTTTTTGATTGTGAGATTTGTGTTGTGTCCGGTGACGGCGGCATGGAAAAGTGATTCCTGTACTGATTTGTAGCAGTTGTCCAGGTAGTCCTTTTTTCCGACCATTCCGATTGTAACGTTTCCGGAAGGATTATTTAGTTTTGTCAAGAAATCGGTCCACTGACGGATATCTGTGGTTCTGTTTCCTAAATCAAGGCGCTCAAGGATTTTTGCATCCAATCCCTGCTGATGGAAAATTACAGGCAGTTCATAGACTGATTTCTTGATGTCCGGAGAAACAAACACCGCGCCCTGGGAGACATTGCAGAAAGAGGCTATCTTCTTTTTGATTCCATCGTCAACTTCACCGGAACAGCGGCAGATGAGAATCTCTGGCTGGATTCCGACTTCCTGGAGCTGCTTTACGGAATGCTGGGTCGGTTTGGATTTTAGTTCCCCACCGGTAATGACAGGGATAAGTGTAAGATGGACAGCGATTGCGTTGCTGCGACCCTGTTCACGTATAAGCTGTCTGGCGGCCTCAAGGTAAGGTACCGCTTCAATATCACCGACAGTGCCACCTATTTCAACTATCACAACATCTGCCCCGGAGGTGGTTCCGAGATGGCGGATGCAACGTTTTATTTCATCAGTTATGTGAGGAATGACCTGAACCGTACGTCCATTGTAGCGTCCGGCACGTTCGTTTTTGATGACGTTTTCGTAAACGCGTCCTATTGAGAGGCAGTTCTGGTCGTTTAGGTTGAGGCTTGTAAATCTACTGAAGTTACCAAGATCCAAATCAGTTTCAGCTCCATCTTCGGTAACATAGACTTCCCCATGCTGATATGGACTTATGTTTCCGGCATCGACGTTTATATATGGGTCACATTTTAGCATAGCAATCTTCAGGCCGCTGCATTCAAGCAAACTGCCGATTGTACTGGCCGCTACACCTTTACCTAAACTGGAGCATACTCCACTTGTCACAAGAATAAATTTACTCATAATTTTTGTCCTGTTCCAGAGATTGTCCCTGGATATTTATTATGGAAGGCTCCAAAGTTTTTTTTATTGGAACCAACTTTGAAAATTTATGTTCCAGGCCTGGTAAGTTCATGGCCCAAAACGTTTATGGAACCTCTAAAAAATTCAATTTTTAGAGATGCCCTTTACAACAAACCGTTCAGTCGTTGTACAGTCTACTATAAAATCGCAACTATTTCAGGGGTCCCTGGCATTGGACGTTTTCTGCTGACAAAAAATACAATCCCTGCGGATAGTATGAATAAAATCAGGACCCCAAAGGCCTTTGCTCCTTCCCCGGCGGTTCTGTTGAAAATCCTGCATACCGGGGACGCCAGCAGGTATCCGGCTATGGCACAAAGCACTGGGAGGAGCAGCGAAATCAGGCCCTGGACAATCAACGCCCTTTTGGGGGATTGATACTGCACGACGGCCCCAAGTTTTACCGGCAGATTTCCGGTGTTGTTGATGACCAGAGTCGCGGATTTTTTTGCACATTCGGAACTGCAGGTCGCGCAGTCGTCTTTTTCCAGTGGCATGACGGTCGCGGTGGTTCCGTCTGTTTCAATCACGAAGCCCTTTTTTATCATATGCCACGGACCTTGGAATTGTTTCTTAATCCCTTCATCTTTTTGTTGCACTCCGCGACACCGTCAGGATTTTTTAGTTCGCTGTAGGTGTCACGCAGATTGTACAGGGCGTCGTAATAATATGGGTTGAGGGTGAGGGCCTGCTCAAAGGCTTCCTCGGCGCCTCCATAGTTTTTCTGGTTAAAGTATATGACGCCCATGTTGTTCCAGATATGACTGTTGTATGGATTTACGTTTAATCCATAGACGCAGTACTTGAATGCCTCGTCCAGATTGTTCAAGTGGAAACAAACATCCGCAAGGGTCTCAATGACTTCATCATTGTATGGGTTGATTGAGAACGATGTCTCAAGGGCTGTATGGGCGGCCCTCATGTCCCCGGAATCCCTGTAGGTTATGCCCAGGTTGAACCAGAGCATCGGGTTTTGTGTTTCCAATGAAATGGCCCTCTTGAAACAGGCTATGGCTTCTGGAAATTCTCCCTGGAAAGCAAGCTCTATGGCCTGGTTGTTCAATTTTTCGCAACTTTCAAGCATTCGCTCCCTCCTGGCGGTATTTTTTTGGAATCATAGCCATAAACAATTCTTTTATTTTTATGGTAACATCATTGTCCTTGCCGTAAAGGTTTTCGAAATCGGAACAGCCGTCCTGAATGAAATGTATTCCCTTTTGGGCGGCGAAATCGATGGCCCCCTGGTCCTGCAGCAGCTTGATTGCTGTTTCCACGGATGGACTGGAAATTCCTTCCGCCGCGGCCTTTTCAAAGCAGTCCGTAAGCTGTTTAACACTGTCTGATTCCGGGCCGGATTTGTTTATGAAGCTGAGGACCGGAAGGGACTTTTTTCCTTCAACTATGTCGTCGCCACGTTTTTTTCCTGGATTTCCGGTGGTCAAATTTATTACGTCATCAATAATCTGGAAACCGGCACCGATTTTGGCCGCCGCCGAGCCTGCTTTTTCAACATCCTCTTGGGAGGCTCCTGCAGCTATGGTTCCGCATCGGGCGGCCAGGGAAGACAGTGTTCCCGTTTTGCATAGCACCATCGCAAGGTATTCGTCTTCGGTTGGGCAGGAGCTTTTGTTCCTGTGCCAGTCTATGTCCATTGCCTGTCCAAGATGAAGGCGCCTGGTTTCCGTTGTGTAGAGCCCGTAAAGTCTGTTCTTTAGGTCTGTTCCCGCATCCATTGTCGCTATGCAGGTCGATGCCTGGAAATATAGCCATGAAGCGGCGTTCAGGGCGGAATCAAGTCCGTATGTTATATAGGCTGCCGGTTTTCCACGGCGGGTGTCGGAGCTGTCCTCTATGTCGTCATGGATTAGGGAGGCTGTATGTATAAATTCTACCAGCGGGGCAAGGTGGTATGCGTTTTCCGTAATCCGGCTGGATTCATCTGCGTTCCTGTTGTCGCGGACAGCTGTGGCCTGGGCGCATAGGACTAAAAGCAACGGCCTCCAGCGTTTGCCCCCAAGGTCAACCAGGGAGCGGGTAGGATTCAGCAGTGGAAGGACATGGCAGTCTTTTGTTGCCGGGGACACCTTTCCGAAACAGTTTTCCATCCACTGGGCGTTTGGCTGGGACGGAAGGGTCGAGTCTAGTTCTTTTTCAATTCTGTCTAAATAAAAGCTGAAGTCCATTTGTATATTATATATCTTTTTTGGGATTATTGGAACCTCCCTAAAAACGTCTGTTTTGGGCTGGACGGGCATGGGAATTAAGGAATACCGGAAGCTAGCCTTTGACCTTCTATGGACTTCTGCTTATAATGTAAGAATGAAAAATACGCTAAACGATGAACTTGCCGTATGTGGCTTTGCGGCGGTTAAGACCCTTGAGAAAATTAATTGGCAGCGGATTCAGAGACTGTATTTTACTGAACAGCGCGCACCTTTGTTCGGGGGGCTGTGCAAAAAAATGTCTGCAGAGAAGAAGCCTTACAATGTGGTGGATGCTTCCGACCTTGAAAAGCTCTGCGGGTCCGTTCATCATCAGGGCGTTGTTGCCATGATAACGACACCAGAGATTTTGCCTTTGACCACAGATATTACCCAAAGATGGATTGAGCAAAAGGAAGACGCCATCCTGCTGGACCGTGTCGGAAATGCAAACAATCTGGGGGCCATAGTCAGAAGCGCGGCCTTTTTTGGAATAAAGAATATAGTCATTCCGCTGGACGAAGCCCAGTCATCGGTGACGACCAGTTCCTACCGGGTGGCGGAAGGTGGAATGGAATTTGTAAATATCTATTCGATTAAGTCCATCCCCAAACTGCTTGCCGCTATGGAAGGACAAATGATACGCATAGGTACGGCCCTTGATGCCACGGAGACCACCCGCGAGATTGGACGGATGGGCAATGATCTGCCGTTCCTTGCTGTCCTTGGAAACGAGGAAAGCGGAATCTCGAAGGCCGTCAGGGAAAATGTGGACCATCTGGTGCTGATTCCGTTTGGAACTGCTGACAGGGAAAGCACCGTGGACAGTCTGAATGTGGCCCAGGCCTCCGCCGTTTTGATGTATGAGATGGCAGGACGGGGCTCCGGAAAATCTAGAGGAGACTTTAGAAATAGCGATAGGACTGAAAGGTCCCGCGAGAAAAAATACGGGGAAAGAAAATCTTTTGACAGGGACGGCAGGGATGGAGGATATCATTCCAGAAACAGAAGGCCGTCGCAGGAAAGAAGATAGCAAGGAATGCTGCTGATTTCTCATAATCTTTTTGTGGGGGTAAGATGATGAACAGAAAAATTTCAACTGTCTTGGCTACAGTTTTTTTGATGGCTTCTTCGGTGTCCGTTTTTGCACAAACCAGGGTCGTTGTTGTTGATGAGCCTGATGGAATCTTCCGGCGGGAGATTTCCGAGAAGGACCGTTGCATAAGTTTTGAAAGTCAGTCGCCTTTTGAATTGAACGTTGTGGCTGATTCCATATGGGTCGGACTGTCGGGGGCAGGATTCCTGGCGGCAAATCTGGGGCGCATCTATGGAAAATTCCCGGAATATGTACCTGGAACGATTTACAATAAGGATGCGGTCGGAGCGTTTGAACGGTGGGCCATGCGTCCCTACAACAAGGGGCTGGACACTGCCGGAACTGTCGTAAGCGTTGTCGATACTGTGCTTCCTGTGCTGGCCTATGGAATGGAATTTCTGTTCAGCAATCTGCCTAAAAAAGACGGTGGAACCCTGGCGGTGATGTACATTGAGGCCCTGCTGACATCAAACGCAATCAAGGAATCCCTGAAGCTGGGAATCCACAGGGTAAGACCTTACATGTATTTTGAGAATTTTGACACTTCCGCAATAAAATATCATGACTTTGAATTTTCATTGCCAAGTGGACATACCATGAATGCCTTCATAGGGGCAACCTTTTTGACCTATACTTTCTGTCAGTATTATCCGGAATCAAACTGGAGAATCCCTGTGATAGCTACATCCTATGCACTGGCCATCGGGACCGGTGTTATGAGGATGGCAAGCGGAAACCACTTCCTGAGCGACGTTCTGGCTGGTGCGGCCATAGGCTCTGCTTGTGGATTCCTAGTTCCGTTTGCCCATACCTTTATTGCGAAAGCCAACGCCAGACTTGCTTCCTATAGCGAAAAGACCGGCGCCCCTAAAATGGAGCTGGCCGCTTTGCCGATGGGAGTAAGCATGACCGTTAAGTTTTGAATGTGAAAAACGGTTTTGATTTATGGACTCGGCAGGCTGTTTGCAGACCGGGGAACCTTTATGGGTGATTCCTAGGGGTTCCAAACCGGTTGCTTGATTTAATAAACCTAAGGTGGATTTTGATGAAACGGAAACTAGTGTCTGGGCTTTTATGTTCAATATGCATGGCCGGACTTATGCTTTTGAGTGGATGTGACAAGAACAATGAAGAGCAGGGGAGCTCCTCAAAGTCAAAAAAAGTAAAAGTGGAGAAGGCTGCTCCTCATGGAGTTGTGTTCGGTGGACCATATTTGAGGATGAACGCGGACGGGGAGCTGGTGCATTATATGAACGCCATTTCCGGTACATGCGTTGAATATATTACAGTGAATGGTGCGGTGGAATCTAAGCCTGTTGTGGATTCCGAAGGCCAGACAAAAAAATATTTCCATGTGATGCTGGATGACGAGGAATGCTGGATTGAAGAGCAGAATATAGTCCTTGATGCGGATACCGGATATATATTGGAATCGGGAACAGATATTTACCTTTTCAAGAATCCGGATGTGGATTCGGAGAGGATCTTGAAACTCAATTTTGATACGATAGTTGCATCCTTTGGCAAATGCGAGGCGTCATCAGAATTTAAGGAGGCCTCAAAATTTTACCGGGTAAAGATATTTACGGACGGTGAATATGTTGATGGATATGTAAGGCTTTCGAATATAGACTTTGATCCTTCTCATATTGCATATATACAGGTTTCAAAAAAATATAATCAGCTGGTCAACAGTGGCAATGCTTCCATCGAAGTGCTGGATGAATTGGAAGATACTATGGCCGAGTTAAGTTCATGGAGTGGAAGATGAACAGGCATTGCGTAAAGAAATTTTCCTTGTTTATTTTGTTGGGGCTGTTGACATTTGAGTCCTTTGCCCAGAGTGGAGGCCTTGAAAAGACGAAGGCCATTGTCTTGCAGGATGAATGCGCTCTTTGGAAGATGGGGGAGGATGGAAATCTGGTGAACACGAAGGAAACTCTTTCCGTGGGCTCCGAGGTTTTTGTCATGGCGGCGCCGGATCTTTCCGTGAAATCCGTAACCGCTTCCTGGATTTCAAACAGGGTTACCCAGTCTGGACAGTTTGTAAAAGTCACATACATCGATGACGAATTCTATATCCTGGACGGGCGGATTGGAGTTGGAATGGAAAGCGCCGTCATAACCGTTCCTTCGGCGGCCGTCTATAGAACCAGGAACCTTGCTGACATAACAGGTGCATGTCTTTATCGCGGAAAGGTTCTGGCGGTTGGAAAGACCTATGATATTGCCGGTGGATTGGGTTTAACCGCTGTGGCATATTTTGATACGGAATCAAGGATGGTAAGACGGGGATATATCCGCAAGGACCGCATTAGTGCAAACCGGGATGACATTACGGCTATAGAAATGTTGACCATTGCCAACAATACCAATGATTTGTCCAAGAAAAGGCAGCTGGTTTCTGCCGTCAAGGATTTGAATGTAAGCGGAAACGTTCTTGAAATGATAGGCGAGGCTGAGATGCGGGTCAGGAGAGCGTCAGACCTTTCCCTTTCCGGTGAGGTCGATGTCAGGACCCAGGCCTACTATTACGACAAGGAAAATGATTACATCTATATCCGTGACATACCGTCAACTTCAGGAAACATTCTTGGTTCGCTTGCATATGAAGAGGACTTTACGGTAATCAGACGTACGGCAAGAAGCCAGTATCTTTATGGCGTAAGCGATTACTGGTATTACGGAGTTTCCGCTGACAATATAGATGGATGGATATTCGGAGGTCTTTTGACTCCCCGGCCAATCGAAGAGGATGAAGAGGAATTGGGCTTTGAAGGTGAGGAAGGCGAAGAATCTGGTGGTGGAGAAGAAGGTTCCACCCAAGCAGAAAGTTCTGCCCCAGCCAGTGAAGCTTCTGCCGAATAAATCTGTCAGGTAGATAAAAAATAAAATGGCCCCGCGAATGGTTTTATCACATTCCGGGGCTTTTTTCGTAAAAGGCCTTAATCCTTTTATTTTCCGCAGTAAATCAGGTTGCAGGATTCATCAAGGGCCAGGGAGCTGTCATCATCCTTGAATGAAAGGGAGCGGACGTCATAGGAACCGTTGTCAGCTTTTGTTGTAACTATGAATTCATTTCCCTTGATTTTCAGGCTGATAACGCTGTCCTTTGGAAAAAAGTATGAAACTCCACCTGTTTCGATGCACAGAAATTTTCCCTGGTTCAAGAATTTTCCAATATTGTATGTAAGTTCGTTAAGTTTAATCACCGTGTCCTCCTAAGATTGTTACTTTATTGTGCACAACCATGCTGAGATGATTGTGGCGGTTGATTTTGAAAGTTTGCGACGCAAGCTTGTGGCGGATAGAAATTGAAATTCTATCATTCCTTAAAAATGTGTAGACCATTATAAACCATTCTGGACATACTTGCAAACTGTTTTGACAGAGGGGACAGACCTCGATGGCTCCTGCGGGTCCGTCAAAGCGATGTTGAATACTTTGGCGTTGCATTGTAGAATTGAAAAAAACGAGTAGTGTAAGAGAAAGTCTTCCCAAATGGCGAATCCTTTCTCTTGAAGTTTGCGTTGCAAACTTCTTTATTGACTGCACATCAGCATTTCATTGTGGATGTGATTAAAAAGTTGATTTCGGAAATTGATATTTCCTCATCAACTTTTTATGGAGGGTTTTATGAAAAAGAAAGTAATTTTGCTGGCCCTGGTTTTTATGGGGATGGCAGCATTTTCTCAGGGAAAGGGACGGGTTTTGAATATCCGTTGCTGGAACGAAGAATTTATGTATTTGGTAAAGGATTTCTATCCCGGATATGACAGTTCCTCTGATACTATCGGAGACGTTAAGGTGAACTGGATTATAACTCCTTCTATTGACGGAAGCTATATGACTTCGCTGGATGAGGCCCTGCTAACACAAAATTCAGCAAAGCCGGACGAAAAGCTGGACCTTTTCCTCGTTGAGGATTCTTATGCCCTTAAATATCTTGATACTGATTACACAATGCCCATAAAGGACCTGGGGATTACCGATGAGGATTTGAAACACCAGTTCAAATACGCAAAGCAGTTGGGTTCATCTTCCGATGGAAAACTTAAATCCTTGTGCTGGCATGTTTGTCCTGGAGTCTTTGTTTACCGCAGATCCATTGCAAAAAAAGTTTTGGGAACCGATAATCCAGAGGTGGTCCAGAAAATGATTGACACCTGGGACAAGTTTGATGATGTCGCAAGAAAAATGGATATCAAGCACTATTACATGCTTTCCGGATATGACGATGATTTCAGGATGTTCTATGACAACATGAAATTTCCTTGGGTTGTAAACGGAAGAATCAACATCGACGATTCCATGAAAGTCTGGGTCAAGCAGGCAAAGACTTATACTGATGAATTTTACAATTGCGATGATTATACGTGGTCCCCTGAATGGTTTTCCGGAATGATGATTGATGGAAGGGTGTTTGGATATTTTGGTCCATCTTGGTTTGTTGATTATGTTATACCACATGGCTGGGATAGTAATTCAGCTAGCGGTGACTGGGCAGTTTGTTGTGGCCCCCAGAGTTTTAACTGGGGAGGAACATGGGTTTGTGTTGCCAATGGAACCGACAATGCTGATTTAATCAAGGACATTTTTCTTAGGCTGACCTGCGACGAAAAGGTGATGGAAAAAATTGCCTATGAATCTGGTGACATCGTGAACAACGATTCTGTCCTTGCAAAAATTGCCGCAGATGAGAAGTATGAAAACGAATTCCTTGGTGGCATGAATCCTTTCTCCTATTATCTGGAATCCGCAAAGTCCATTGACAAGTCAAACGTGACGGTTTACGACCAGGTCTTTAATGAGGTTTTTCTTGAGTGCATGCTTGAATATATTAAGGGTATTGATACAGAAAAACAGGCCTATAATAAATTCTATAGCGCAATTTTGAATCGTTTTCCTTTCTTGAAAAAATAGATAAGGCAGATGTCCGGAAATGGGGAGCAGTTTTTGTTCCCCATTTTTTTTGTTCGGGCATCCGTTTAGGGGGTCTGTCCCCTCTGGCGACAGGGGGGACAGACCCCTCTGCCGTTTCTGACTTTTGGGGCTGGAACTGCAGAATCTGAAGGGGCGATTCTAAAATGCTGCTGACCCTAAAAAAAATTGAAGCAGGCAAAAGTCTTGTCCTGACGAGTCAGCGTTTTTTAAGTGCAGAGTTTAACCGCCTCTGTAAGGGATTGTGGAAAATAGTGTTTTTTTGTTACACTTTTGCGGTAGAGCTTTACTTGAAATTTGCTATTGTATGGCGAAAAATTATTGCATCTAATGATTGGAGGTTGAATATGAAACGAAGAATCATTTTGGCATTCCTTGCTCTAATGGGAATGGCATCCTTTGCCCAGCCAAAAAGTGGCCGCGTGCTGAATATCTATGTCTGGAATGAAGAATTTATGACCCGTGTACGGGACTATTATCCTGGATACAATAAGTCAAAAAATACCATTGGAGATGTCAAAGTTAACTGGGTTCTTGTCCCAGCAGTTGACAATGGGTATCAGGATGCGCTGGATAAAGCTTTGGGAAAGATGAAATCAGCAAAAGCTGATGACAGAATCGACATGTTCCTGGTGGAACCGGACTATGCATTAAAATATTTGAATTCACAATACGTAAAACCAGTAAAGGAATTGGGAATCACCGATGAGGATTTGAAACATCAGTTTAAATATGCAAAGGACCTGGGAACTTCCGCCGATGGAAAATTGAAGGCCCTGTGCTGGCAGGTTTGTCCAGGAGTTTTTGCTTATCGCAGATCTTATGCTGAAAGTGTCTTGGGAACTGACAATCCCGTAGAAGTCCAGAAAATGGTTGAAACTTGGAGCAGGTTTGATACCGTTGCAAAAAGGATGGAAGAAGCTGGCTGTTATATGGTAGCGGGGTGTGAGGATACTTTCCGTATTTTTTATGACAACATGAAGCAGCCTTGGGTGGTCAATGGAAAAATAAACATCGATGATTCGCTCAAGGCTTGGGTAAAGCAGTCAAAGTTTTATGCTGAAAGAGGTTACACCGGCTCATTCGGAATGTGGTCTGCTTGGTGGATGCAGGAAATGTATATGGATGGAAATGTCTTTGGATATTTTGGACCTGCCTGGTTTATTGATTTCTGTATTCCTCATGATGATGGTTGGTATGAATCTGCTTATGGAGACTGGGCAGTTTGTAAGGGACCGCAGGAATTTAACTGGGGCGGAACCATGATTTGTGTTGCCCAAAATACGGACAATGCAGAATTGATTAAGGATATCCTGTTGAAACTGACCTGCGATGAAAAAATTATGACCGACATTGCGATCGATTGTAGAGACATTGTTAACAATGACAAAATCCTTTCTGTTCTTTCTCAGGAGGCTTATACAAATGGATTCCTTGGAGGACAAAATCCTTATCAGTATTACCTGGAATCAGCGGCTTCTATGGATAAGTCAAATGTTACCATTTATGACCAGGGGCTGAACGAATGTTTCATTCAATCTATGATGGAATATTTTGACGGCACTGTCACAGAAGCTGAGGCTTATAGCAATTTCTATAAAAGGGTTAAACAGGTTTACCCTGGACTAAAAAAATAAAATAAGAAAAAGGTCATCCTGAATTTGTTTTGGAATCTGTTTTCTGTAAACCAGGTTCCGGTACAAACTAGGGATGACTTTTTTTATGCAAACACGAATACGGTTCAATCAGTTCTGTCTGTTGTTGACGAAGAGCGCAGAATGTTTTTGCACGGGAACCGTAGAAGTCGGTTTCAAAAAAAAGAGGAACCCCAGAAGAGGTTCCCCCTTGAAAGACTGTCTTATGATTTACTTGCAGATCCTGTCCTGGCACTCGTGGTACAGGGCGGATGTCTTTGCCACGATTTCATCAGGAATGCTCTTGATGTTAGGGTCGCCGGCCAGGTTGTTGTCCTTGAGCCAGTCGCGGACAAACTGCTTGTCGTAGCTGGCTGGGCTTGTGCCAACTTTGTATTCAGCAAGATTCCAGAAGCGGCTTGAGTCTGGAGTCAAAACTTCGTCCGCCAAAACCAGTTCTCCATTTTCATCAAGACCGAATTCGAACTTTGTGTCCGCAATGATGATTCCGTTTTTGTAGGCATGCTCGTAGCACTTGTTGTAAATTGCGATGGCAGTCTTTTCGATTTTTGATCCAAGCTCTTCACCCAGATCATCCTTCATGTACTGGCAGGTAACGTTGATATCGTGTCCCTCTGTTGCTTTTGTTGATGGAGTGCAGATTGGTGCATCCAATTTTTCTGCCTGCTGATATTCTTTGTCAAAGGAGTGACCCAGGAAAGGCTCTCCCTTTTTGTAGGCTTCGTACATTGAGCCGAACATGTATCCACGGACGATAACTTCGTAAGGAATCATCTTGAGCTTTTTTACCAAAATGGTGCGTCCCTCGAATTCTGGTTTCTGGAACTCGGCTGGCATGTCTTTAAGGTCAGAAGAAATCATGTGGTTCTTTACCAGGTCACCGGTATAGCTGAACCAGAAATTTGAAAGGGCATTCAATACCTTTCCTTTGTCTGTAATCATGGTTGGAAGGATTACATCAAATGCTGAAATGCGGTCGGTGGTAACGATAACCATTCTGCCGTCTTCCAAATCATATACTTCGCGAACCTTTCCGCTGATGATTTTTTTCATAGAACGCTCCCATAAAAAGTCAAAGGGAAAATACCAGGGCATCTCTGAAAATTACAATTTCTGGATGTATCCATCAATTTTCCGGACCGACTTTTCAAGCACATCCGTAATAGGAATGAGGATGTGCAGATAATATTGAAGTTTGCAACGCAAACTTGAAGTAGATAAAGGGTTCCCTGTTTCTGGGACTTTATCTTATACTCCTGTAAAAAGTTATGGATAGTGTAATGTTTTCACGGTGATTTTTCAACAAGTAGCGTCCAGCAGTTTTAAAAAGTTTCCCTGTAGTTTTTAAGGATTTCCATGAAACTATTTTTATCTTCTTCCATTTTATCCAGCAGCAGCTCAAGATATCCCTGGTAGGACGGGATATTGTTCGTAAAAATATGGTTCCCAAAAAAATCAACCAGTGAATAGATGTTTATGTTATCCGTTTCCGTGCTGAGGTATGGGACGTAGTATCTTTTCCTGGACATATAAAACAGAATGATTTTCATTTCTGAATCCGGCTTGGAAAAATATATCCCTATGGACCGCGGTTTCCTGACAATTTCATGGAATGCATATTCGTATCCGTATTTGTTGAGAAAACTGTTCTGATTTTTGATTTTTGTCACAATCGTCTCCGTGTCATTTATGGCCAGATTTATTGCGACATAAAATACGGCGATTGTTGGTAAAAGGGCTATAATCATTATGAAGCGTCTTTTTGAAAGCTGCCCTATGTGTTCTGCCGCAAAAATAAGAAAGAATATGAATGCAATTGTGTAGATGGCAAGGAAAATCAGGCAGATCAGTTGCTGCCTGGATATTTTTTCTTTTGTCTGCAATCTGTGTACTCCAATGACGACCCGCGACGCAGATTGTTCATGGTATCGTCTTTCTAATAAGATGTGGCGGCCAAGGGGCTCAACCTTTTTTTAGGCAGGGGACTGTCCCCTTTGGCACGGATAAAAGTTTTGGATCAAATCCTATGGCATTTCGTGGACTCTTCCTGGAATTCTAGAAATACTTTTCCTCAAAATCCTTGACCGGAATCGGGATTGTAAAATAGTACCCCTGGTAAGAGTCGCAGCCTGCCTCAATCAAGAAGTCAAGCTGGTTTTTTGTTTCCAATCCTTCTGTGGCAACCGAAAGTCCAAGCTTTTTTGCAAGGTCGCTTAGCTGCCTGATAATGATTTTGCTTTTTGACACATCCTTTGCGTGATAGAGAAAACCCATGTCAATCTTAAGGATATCAACCGGCAGGTCCTTTAAAATGTTTAGAGAGGAATAGCCTGAACCAAAATCGTCCATGACAAATACGAATCCTGCAAGATGCAGCCGTTCTATTATCGGAAGCTTAAGATGCAGGTCCGACAGCATTATGGTCTCCGTTATCTCAATATGGATATTTTTTGGTGAGACATCGTATTTTTTAACAAGCTCCATAAAAGAGTCATAGACGTTGAGGTAATAGAAGTCCAGCGGGGAAAGGTTCACCGAAATATAGAAGTCGTCCTTTCCAATCCGTTTCCATTTGGACAACAGCTGGAAGGCCTTGTCCCACATGTACAGGTCCAGTTTGGAAATGAGGCCGTTTTTTTCGAATGTCTTTATGAACTGGTTTGGAGGGAGCAGACCTTTTTCCGGATGGTTCCATCGGACCAACGCTTCTGCGCCCTTTATGTTGCAGTCCTTGTCGGTCTGGGGCTGAAGGTAAACTTCGAACTGCCCAAGGTTCAGGGCTTCTTCCAGTTCCGATATTATCTGCTGTTCCCAGACCATTGCCTTCCGCATGTTTTCATCGTAATAGGCGACCCGGTTTTCGTAGTTGTTTTTTACTGACGAAAGGGCAATGAAGGCTCTGTCGAACATGTTTATTATGGAAAAATCGTTCTTGGAAATCTTGTATATTCCGGCATGGACGATTATGGAATAGTGATGTTCCTTCAGAAGCCCTGAGGTCGGGTCAAAAATCTTTTGGAACTGGGAAATGTTTTCCTCGATGTCGGCTTCCCGTACAATCTGGATAAATTTGTCTGCCCCAAGATGACCAACAAGGGTGTTGGGCAGGGAATGGTCATTCAGGGTGTTGGCGATATGGATTATGACCTTGTCCCCGGTTTCCTGTCCAAAAAGGTCGTTCAGCAGCTTAAAGTTTTTGATGTCGGTGGCAACGACGTAATACTGTTCGTCTGGATTTTCGCTTAGCAGCTGTCCGGTTTTTTCTATGAGGAACTGTTTGTTGTATAGCCCCGTCAATGGAGTGTGGGTTGCCCGGTACTGGGTTTCCTCTTTTTGATTTACTTCGGCGGTGATGTCCTGGAGATGATAGAAATATCCTTCCAGACGGTTGCGTTTTTGAATCTTTTGGAAATCTACCAGAAAATGTTTTTTCTGACCGTCCCAATTGACGGAAACGGTTTTCTTGTATCCGCTTGAAGCCAGTGGGAAAAGCTCTGTCCTGAGGATTGACTGCAAACTTTTTTTTGAGTCATCCAGGCTGGTCTTTTTGAGGTTAAAAAAAGTTTCAGCGGAATTGTTTGCATATACACACTGCTTGTCCGCGTCAAAAAACAAAAACATGTCTGGACTGCTGCTGGCCGTTTCCTGTAGCAGTCTAGTGATTAACGGCTTGACCTTGTAGATTAGGGTGAAGTAGGTCAGCAGGGAAAAGCCTATGGCGTACCCGATGATTGACCTGTCAATCTTGTCGGTGTTGGCAACAAAGAATGCGTCCCAAATTATCACGGCCGCCAGCGAACAGAGTACGACTATATATTTTTCCCAATAGACGATTGCCGTATTCCTGAGCTTGATAATCAGCACTACAAAACAGAGCAGGCTTACAATATAGGACCATGCCAGGTGGATGTTGAACCAGAGTAGCCCTGTGGCGATGAAATAAAAGTTTCCGTCCTCCCCAATAATCTTGTTGCAGAGGAAGGCATGCCCAAAGACTGGGTTCAGGAACATGGATAGAGAATCCGCGGCGGTTATGACAATAAAAATCCATCTGAGAAATTTTGGGGCTTTCGATGTTCCTGTATAGATGATGCAGAATTGAAGCAGGGAAACCAGGAGCCAGTTTATGCTGCCGTAGAAAATGCTGTAGGCAAGGTTGCTTTCGACCTGGGTTCTGCATATCATCAATATGATGTTCGCGATGGTCGGAAGAAGGGCGAAGGCAAGCGGATATCTCAGGTAGCGTGCTATCTTTTTTTTGTCAACGAAAGATAGAATCAGGCATATGCCCAGGATTAAGGCCATGCAGATAAAAATGGCTGCATATATTTTTTTCATAGTTTATAACCTCTCCGATTAGGTAACCTCTAAAGATTGCATTTTTTAGAGATGCCCATTAGTAACTATCAAAAATAATGAGACTCCAGATTTTTTAGGAGCATTGGGGACCTCCAGGACTAGCGGTTCCAGGGATCCCCGTTATGTGATTTGGAAAATCTATAGAAATCAGTCCCCGAATTTTCCTGTTATAAGGTTGAACGCAACGGAACCGGGATTCGGGATTTGGGGAATAGAATCTTTGTCGAACCACCGTGCGTCTTCTATTTCCTCTTCCTGAATCTTTATTTCACCGCTGTCGTAATCGGCTGTGTATGCCAGCATCAGCTGGTCAGGGAATGGCCAGGGCTGACTGCCCCTGTACTTTATGTTCTTTATTTTTATGCCGGTCTCTTCCATGACTTCCCGTTCCACCGCTTCCTCCAGGGTCTCTCCCAGTTCAACGAAACCGGCTATGCAGGAATAGTTTGTCGATGCGACGGTTTTGCTTTTTGCCAAAAGAATCTGGTTGCCCTTTGAGACAAGCACAATGACTGCCGGCTCAATCTGTGGAAAAAATAAACGGTCGCAGGAGGTGCAGCGTTTTGCGGTAAATTTTCTGTCGTCCGTTAAGGGCTTTCCGCAGGTTGGGCAGAATCTGTATTTTTCACGGAGCTTTAGAAATCCGTGGGCACGGGCGGCGGTTCCTCCAAGCAAAGTGTTCGAGGCATCCAGCTTTTGCTTGTCAGTCTTTGTGTCCCAGAAGAATTGCCGTAAAGGAATGGCCGTATATCCTGCCGGAATGGGGCTTCCGTTTTCCAGAAGAAGGGCGGTGTAATCTTTGTCCTGCTCAGAAAACCAGTCCGAAACAATCTGGTTTTTTATGCACAGCCTCACCGTATCATCGTCCGGTAGACTGGAAACATCAATGGGAATGGAAAAATCTGCCCCTTTTTTCACGAGAATGTTTTTTTCAATAAAAATAAAATGCAGACGGCAAAAGTCTGCTGAAGGTGTGCTGATAACTGACATGCTTAAATTGTAAACCACAATCCGCGTTTTGTAAAAATTTTTGTTTGAAGAAATGATTTTGGAATGGGAGGATAAAATCAGTTCCGGGGCCGGAAAAAATAGGTTCCTCAAAAAGTGGACAGATTGGAATCACTGTGCTAAAATCATTAATCTGATGAGAAAACTCTTCAATGCTGGCTGTCCCTGAAGATTTTTAGGGATTTCCTGTAATAAAAAACTGTAAGGAAAAATAATATGAGCATAAAATATATGTTGATGGAAGCCTTTTCCGGTAACCATAAAAAGAAGCTGCTTCAGACTTTGGAATCTCCTGAGCCGGTAAAAAATATCCCGGAATGGTGCTACAAAAAAAACAACATCCAGCGTTTGGGGGATGAAGAAAATCCAGTGTTCGTGTTCAAGTCCAAGAAAAAGGAATCGACAAAGGCGGTCCTTTATGTTTACGGCGGATGCGGACTTTTGGGACCGTCCAGACGTCATTTCGTAATGGCCTCAAAATTGGCTGATTCCCTGGGGGCAAGCGTTTATCTTCCATTCTATCCGCTGTCTCCAAAAAATAATGTAAGATTTTCGTTAAGATGGCTGCAGAAGGTCTATGCCGATATATTGAAGGACTGGTCAACAAAGAAAGTCGTTTTTGTTGGTGACAGCTACGGGGCGAACATGGCTATGAGCTTATGCTACAGGGTTGCCAGAAATCCATCCAGACTTGTGCTGATTTCTCCGGCGGTTGGAATCAACAATGAAAGCGGACTTGAGAAACGTAAGTCTGCGGAGTCGGGCGACCGCGTCATGAGTGTGGATGCCGACAGGCTTGTTGCCGCAAACTGGTTTAAGAACGTTCACCTGGATTCCTCCGATGCCGACCCAATTTGCGTGGACTGTCAGGAATTCCCACCGGTGCTGCTTTTCTACGGAACAAAGGAAATTTATTACCCTTCAATGGATAATCTGATTACGAAGATAGAAAACAGCGAAGTTCCTTTGGAGATTGTAAGCAGAAAAATGTGTCACGACTGGGTGCTGCTTCAGGATACCGGGGAAGGAAAAAAAGCCTTGAAGCAGATAAAAACTTTTGTTGAAAAAGATATTGAGCCGGTGCAGCCAAAGGTTGTGGTTCCTGAAAAACAGGAAGAAGAGGGGGACACTTCCGAAACTGCCGAAGAGGACACTCCACAGACGGAGGAATAAAAATCCAATCCAATAAAAAAGGCCGTTGAGTTTTGAAACCCAATGGCCTTTGTCTTTTTGAGGTGGAACCGCTAGATTCCACCGGTCGCTTTACTGATAATTCTTCTTTGTGACTACGTCGTACTTGCGGAGAAGCTCGTTTGCTGTCTTCTGTCCAAAGTATGCGAAGATTGCGTCGTAAGTTTCCTTGCCGGAC
Organism: Treponema sp.; assembly: GCA_045643225.1. GTDB lineage: Bacteria > Spirochaetota > Spirochaetia > Treponematales > Treponemataceae > Treponema_D. Next base: position 53,901 of record JAZUKJ010000095.1, read on the forward strand.
TTGTCCAGTGAACCCTTGACCTTTTCTGATACAGGTCCCACCTTTACGGTCTGCTTGTCAACGATAACCTTGTCAACTGTATCGTAAACACAAATCTGGAAGTCAGCTGTATAGTTGAGGGTTGTGTTGACCGGTTTTGCAAGACCAACAATCAGGAGTCCTGCTCCAACTGCATCGGCAACGCATCCAACGATGTTCAACTTTTTGCCCATTTCTGTAAAATCGTCAAAGAAGCTGTCGTTTTTGTTCCTTGTCATGACGCTGCTCATCAAGTTCATTCCAAGACCTGCTCCAAGGATTGTTGAACCAGTGGAAGTCAATGTCTTGGAAGACCTGTCCTCAACATAGGTTGCTGAATAATCGTTTACGTTGATGAAGCTGACGTACCTGGCGCCAGATTTTGGTCTGTATCTTTCCAAATCTGCCAGGGTATAGTCACCAAAATATTTGGAGGTTCCATCGTATCCCATGCCGGCATCCTCAATATCTTCTCCCAAACAGTTAAGCTCCGTGTTGTTGTAGAACTGCTTCCACAAATCTACCTTCGTAGAGGTCTCTGCTGAGTATCCCCAGAATCCAATTACGGCACCAGGAAGGGTTTCCTGTGTTGCGTTGAAACCAATGAATTCGACCTTGGAATCTCTAGGTGTTCTGTAATCGTCAAACTCGATTGCATCTTCAATTTTTGTAAAGTTGATTTTTGTTGCACAGGAAGAAAGTGCAAGGACCGCCAAAACTGTTGTGGCCAAAACCATATTTTTTCTCACTTTTTTAATACCTCCGAAATGAAATGAGTGGTACAAGTATATAGAAAAGTGTGATGATATTCAATTGATTCGTGCTGATGGGGTTCATTCATTTAAGGAAAAGCGAATATTTTTATTATCTTTTGGGAAGTCGTGCTATAATGGATTTATGTTTTACCTGAAAGAGATAAATTATTTTTTTGACAAAAATGAATACGAGTTTATAAAATCCATCCCGGCAGAGGAAAACGGTTTTGTGAACGAAAACGCGGATATTTCCCTGGAGGACTTCTTATATAAGGCCCTCCCAGAATTAAAAAAGAGGAAAGGCTTTGCGGACATGGAGCAGGGCTGTGGGGAAACGGTTTTTCTTTTAATCAATGACGGCGTGATTGTCGGGCTTTTCCGGATTCGCCATAACCTGTGTTCCCAGGACAAAAGCGGAGAAGGGCATATCAGTTTTTATATTGCTCCTGAATACAGAAGAAAAGGGTTTGGCCGTAATGGACTGCGCCTTGCAATAACCCATGCATATCAGATTATAAAGGAGCAGGTGATACGGTTTAAGGTTCTGGAGTCCAACGAGGGTGCAAAAAAAATCCTGGCTGCCAATGGCTGTACAATGGAAAGGGAGGAAAACGGCTTCATCTATTTTGAGCTGAACAAGGCCCCCGTGTCAAAGGATTTTGCCATGCAGATAGCATTGGATGAAGCCTACAACGGGATTGGCAATGGAGATGGCGGACCCTTTGGATGCGTAATAACCAGGGACAACAAAATTGTGGGCCGCGGACATAACCGGGTGTTAAAAAATGAGGACCCGACCTGTCATGGAGAAATGGAAGCCATAAGGGATGCCTGCCGTCAATTAAAGACTCACGACCTGTCCGGGTGCGAACTGTACACAACCGCCGAGCCATGCCCCATGTGTCTTGGTGGAATAATGTGGGCGAATATTACCAAAGTCTATTACGGGTGCAATGTTCAGGACACGAATGATATTGGCTTTAGGGATGAAAAATTTTACGACTTCCTTCACGGAAAGGCGGATTTATTGAAGCTAGAAAATTTTAAGCGCGGCGACTGTCTGGAACTGTTCAGGAACTACGAAAAAGTAAAGCACTTGTATTAAG
>JAZUKJ010000096.1:0-4092 GCA_045643225.1 Treponema sp.
TCGGGTTGGGATTGACGAATCTGTCGGGTTGGGATATCATTTAATTATGAATGACAGTGAATATTTGCCACGGATAATTGATGAAAAGGTGGAGTTTTATCTTAAAACTTTTGGTGCTGTATGCATTGAAGGACCGAAATGGACTGGAAAAACAATGACCTCATCTTTCCACGCCAAAAGTGAAATTTCTTTGGGCAATCCGGAAGGCAATTTTCAAAACAGAAGTCTGGCGCAAATGTCTCCCGAACTTATTTTGCAAGGTGAAAATCCAAGACTGATTGATGAATGGCAGGAAGTTCCACCTTTATGGGATGCAGTCCGTTTTAGTGTGGACCAGAAAAAAAGTCCTGGACTTTACATACTCACAGGTTCCGCCACACCAAATCACAAGGGACAGCTTCATAGCGGGGCAGGCCGGATTGGAACTTTGCGAATGAGACCCATGTCTCTTTTTGAATCCAGGAATTCCTCAGGCGATATTTCATTAAAAAAATTGTGCGAAGGTGATTTGATTCCAAGAATTACTGGAGAAGTCAGCCTTAATCAGTTGATAGAATTTATTGTCCGTGGAGGATGGCCAGGAACTTTGGAAATGACTGTTCAGCAGGCAATGCTTGTTCCAAAAGAATATCTAAGGGCAATTCTTAATGACGATATTCAACGGCTGGATGGAAAAAAAAGAAATCTGCACAAGATGGAACTTTTGCTTAGGTCTTTGGCCAGGAATGAAAGTACCACTGTTACGAACAAGACCCTCAAAAACGATATAAAGGAAATTGACAACGAGGACATTGATGTTGAAACGGTGGCAGAATATTTGGACCTTCTGGAAAGACTGTTTTTAATAGACAACCAGAAACCTTTTTCATCAAACATTCGCTCTTCTGTCCGCATAAAGCAGTCTGAAAAAAGACATCTTTCTGATCCTTCGTTGGCATGCTCGTTGTTGAATGTGACTCCTGAATCTCTTTTGAATGATTTACAGACTCTCGGTTTTTTGTTTGAGTCTTTGGTGGAGCGTGATTTGAAAATCTATGCCGAAAGTTTTGACGCAAAGCTTTATCATTATCAGGATTACAACAACAAAGAAATTGATGCAGTGGTTGAATTGCCTGATGGAACTTGGACGGCGTTTGAAATCAAGCTCGGGGCCAACCAAATCGACGATGCTGCAAAAAATTTGCTCTCCATAAAATCCGACATCGAAAAAGACCCAAAAGGAAGACCGCCTTCCCAGTTGTGCGTGATTTGTGGATTAACCACCGCCGCCTACAAACGTCCCGACGGAGTATTTGTTGTGCCAATTACTGCGTTGAGGGAATAAATTTTTTTTGGTGATTCCAGCATTGTAAATAATTTTCCTTCAACGGTTTAGGCCGATGAAAAAGATAGTTTTCAAAATAATGGGTCACGGGAAAATCGGGGATATTATTGACCAAATGAAATATGGAATTTCAATTGGATAAATGATTTTAAGAATAACGAAAAAGAGGATGTTTCAGTTTGAAATCACATTATGAATAAGTTTTTTGTAATTTTCTTGTGCTTAAAAATATGTTTAGAATAAATTAGGTTTTGATTTTTTATGGAATACTGCCATGCTTTAATCGGAATATATAATAAGGTATATTCAAAAATAAAATAACCATACTAAGAATCTGTAATGTTTTATTCTTTTTTTTTAGTCCAAAATACATAAAGGCCGTTGCTATAGTCAACGGAATTCCAAATATATTATAGTACACATATTTTTTTAAGTCGCCTTTAAAAAAAGAGAATAGAGCCCTTGTAACGCCGCATGTTGGACAAGGGATTTTTAGAATATATCGAATAATGCAAGTCATAAAATCTATAACACTAAAAATCCTAGGAACAAACATAAAGTTTATTCTTAGGATTTCTAATAATCTGTTTTTATTACAGAACTTTCATAAGTTCATTGTAGTTATATTCTTTGGCTTTTTTTGAAATATTAACAATATCTACGATCCAAAGTATCCCGCATAGACCACCTGTGAGCATTTTCAAAATACCCATTCCTGTTTCACCCATCATAAAGCGGTCTATTCCAATATAGCCAAGAAAAATACTTATCAAGGTTAAATTTTTAGGATTCTTAAACTTGATACTACCAATTATTGGATATCGTCCGTCATCCATCTGTCCCATCTTGTCACGGATAAAGGTAATCTTATCTTGTGGGAAATTGTTTTTTTGCGAAATAAGAAATTCATCAATTTTTTTCGCGTCCATAATGTTTCTCCTTAAAATAGTTTGGTCATTACTCAAATCTAACAACTGAAATTTATAATAACTTAAGTTTAACAATTTGTCAAATTTAAGTACTTAAAATAGCGTATCCTACAGACATGAGTTTTCGTGAAAATCTGAAGTCTGAACTTACTTATCAAGGAATGTTGGTCAAGGAGCTGGCGGAAAAAACTGGAATCAGCAAGAGGACTTTGGACAATTATCTTCGGGAAAAAGGTTCCATTCCTCCTGTGGATGCTGCGGTGAAAATTGCCAGGGCGTTGAATGTAACCGTGGAGTATCTGGCGGCGGAAGGGGAGGAAAAATCAAATAGCAACGGGGAAAAAAATCAGATTGAACTGTTCCGTAAATATTTTGAATCCCTCAAGAAGCTTGACGGTCTTTCTGATAATAAAAAGAAAATCATAATTCAATTGATTCAGGAAATGTCGGATTAAAAATCTTGCCGATTTGAAAAGATTTAACTATATTATAAACGTAACCGTAGCGTCTGTTTTTAACTGCTTCCAATGATTTCTGTTGATTTTTATGAATTTTTTTACGGATGCTCGTCACTTACCGAAAGTTTTCATGGGTTGGAGTGAAGAACTTTATTCGTGCCAGTGAGGTTTAATCTCCTGATGCTTCGCTCATACGCAATTGCTGTGAGTTCATGTCTTAAAAAGGAAATTAAACCCAGGGTGCGATACCTTTTGAGAACGACGATACATTGAACGCTCTGCGTCGAGGTTCGTCATTCAATTTTAAGGAGTTCTTATGCCTAATTCTTTGCGTCCTTATCCTGGTGCTTTGCTTAATCCTTGCGCCGATCCAACATTCAAAGCGATTTTCACATCATCCACGGTGGAATCAAAAAAAGCGTTGACGGAGTTTTTGTCTGATGTAATCGGTAAAAAAATAACTGACCTGGTTCTGCAACCGAACGAACTTTCCGTTGAGTCTTATGATGATAAGAGACCGGAGTTCGATATCAGTTGTAAAATTGATGACCAGTATGCCAACATTGAAATTCAGGGAATCAACACCGAGACGGCTTTTGATAAAAGGTGTGAATATCACGTGGCCCACATGCTGAATCACTATATGGTAAAGGGGAAATCCTGGTCTGAAGTTCCAAAGGTTTATCAAATATCCGTACTGAATTTTTTGTATGACAAAACAAATTCTCGAACTGTTAATAAGTACCGATTCAGAAATGATGATGGAGGATTCTTGTCCGATCGAATGAACATTATTTTCATAGAATTACCAAAAATAAAAAGGCTTCCTGATGATATTGAAAAATTGACAAACACTGAAATGTGGGGTAAATTTTTCTTATACGCTAATGATCCTTACAAAAAAGATTTCTTCTCCGTGCTGACTCATAAAAAGGAGGGCATAAACATGGCTAATGTGATATTGGCGAACATAAGCGAAAATGAAGTTGAATGGCAAAGGGAAAAACATTACTGGGACAGAATTTCTGATCAAAAAACTATTGAGCAATATTATCAACAGAAACATAAGCAAGTTGAGCAGCAGTGTAGGCAGATAGAGCAGCAGTGTAGGCAGATAGAGCAGCAATGTAAACAGGCGGAGCAACAACGCAAAAAGCTTGAGCAGCAGTATAAACAAGTTGAGCAGCAATATAAAACGGATTGCGATAATGCATTGGAACAAGGTATTGACCAGACCCAGAAAAAGATTGCCAAGAATTTAATTTCGACAGGCTCCATGTCCTTGGAACAGATTGCAAATATAACAGGTCTGGATGTTGAAAAGATTGAAGAAATTCAAAAGCAAATGCAGCAAATCTAAAAAACATATTTCCTAAAAAAA
>JAZUKJ010000097.1:0-2734 GCA_045643225.1 Treponema sp.
ATTTTCCGATGTTGTATATAACATTCCACATTCCATGCAAAACTTTGCAAATCCCATAATGTATTTTTTTAATAGTTCCTTATCATCAAATGGAAACATGCCCTTATCATTTTCAGGATAATTATAATTTGCATATGTTTCACCTATTTCTTCCAATTCAGCTTTTGTTAAATATTCAACTTTAATCATATCCTGATTTTCTCCTTACCAAATCAATATCATCAATAGAGAACTGAGTACCCCACCAATTTGCGCCAACTACTACTTTAATTTCTTCCATTTCATCGACTACATACTTTCCTTTTTTAACCTAACAACATAACTGCAACACCCTTTAATCAGCTCTGCATCATGGGTCACAACAATTACTGTTCTTCCCATTTCTTTTAAGCTTTTTAACAAATCACAAATCTGCTTCATATGAATATAATCCAGGCCACTGGTTGGTTCATCAAAAAGTAGGATTTCCCGGCCACTGGCAACTGCACATGCAACCGCAACTCTCTGCTTCTGGCCACCACTTAAGCTCATAGGATGTCTATTCACATGATTCTGAAGATCTAAACTTTTTAGAATTTCTTTTGCCTCAGCTTCATTCGCTTCTTCTTGGCTGATTAAAACTTCATCGAGAACGCTTTCTGTAAACAGCTGATGATTTACATCCTGCATTACCATAAAAATTAATTTGGAGCGTTTTCGGTTATTGTAATCCTGCCCCCCATAGATCATTTTCCCTTTAAATTTCTTTTTAAGCCCGCAAAGACAGTCCAGAAAAGTTGATTTACCTTCTCCGTTTGCACCAACAATTGCAATAATTTCTCCTGCTGGTAACTTCATTTGCGGAATATCCAAAACCGGATGCCCTTTTTTATATGCAAAAGTGAAATCTTTTAGAAGAATTATTCTTTCTGATTCCATCCACGAATCTGAAACTAGCTCCACTGGATTTTTATGAATATTGGAACGAAGTCCCATGGCCGAAAGTTCAGATTCGGTGATTTTATCCATCTGCTGGCGGTCTAGTTCCTTTACAATTTCTCCTTCGTTCATAATTACAGTTCTATCTACCAAATCCCATAAATAAGAAAGTCTATGCTCACTGATAATTACTGTTTTACCTTCAGCCTTCCAAATCTTTATCATATCTTTAAGCTGATTTGTAGATGGAGTATCAAGATTGGCCGAAGGCTCGTCCAAAACAAAAATTTCAGGCTCTGATACTGCCACACTGGCACAGGCAATTTTTTGTTTCTGTCCACCACTGAGATCAAACAAACTCCTGTTCATGAGAGGCTGAAGCGAAAATTTATCTACATTTTCATCAATGCGTCGTAAAATTTCTTCTGCATACTTCCCCTGATTTTCCAAGGCAAAAGCAAGCTCACTATTTGTATCGACATTAAAAAACTGACTTTTAGGATTCTGAAAAACTGAACCAACAATTTTACCAGTATCATAAAGCTCCTGTTCACTGACGTTTTTGCCATTAATCAAAACCTGACCTTCCAGTTCCCCTTCATAAAAGTTTGGAATAAGTCCATTTATCAAACGAAGAATTGTAGTTTTTCCACATCCGGAACCTCCTGTAAGAAGAACGCATTCTCCTTTATTAAAAGTCAGGTTAATATTTCTAAGCTGTCCTCCTGATGAGTCAGCTTGACTTTCTCCAATATTTGCATATCTAAAATTCACGTTTTTTATTTCAATCATCTCTAAACTCCAGACAAACTAAGCCAAATACACCATCCTGCTGCAGCAAGACAGATAAACAAAACTACCCAGTCTATAAATCTCATGCCAATTTTACAAATGTTAGTTCTTTTTTCTGGTCCTCCAAGTCCCCTGGTTAAAGCTGCAGCGGACAAATCCTGTCCGATATTTACACAACAGCACATCATTGGTATAAGCCGATATTCAAATATTTTTAAGACCTTCTTCCCTCCAAACTTGATTTCTCGCATTTTCATAGCCTTATTTATAGAAGAAAACTCTTCGCTGATTGTTGGAAAAAATCTGAACATAACCGAAAGCGGAATTGTAATAAAATCCGGCATGTGAATTTTGTGCATAGCACCAATAAATTCACTCACTGTTGTCGTCTGCACAAGATACGAACCCATCATAATACTTGGAATAAAACGGGTGAAAAAACCTGTTATAAACAAAATGATCGAATTTAAAATTCCTGTTGTGCCGTTTATTAAATACTTTTCGCTAAAATATCCTAAAGCAACAATTAATGCGCCTTTAATAAAAGTCCCAAATCTTCCTTCAAGAAGCAAAAATACAAAAGGAAGAACAGAAAAAATATAAAAGACAAAAGAGTTTTCAATATTTCCCGCTCCTCCAAGAACAAAAATTGCAATCATAAGTAATGCAACTAGTTTTGTCCTTGGATCCAATAATGACCGTTTTTTAGTTGAAGCCTTAAATAGTTCCATAATCAGAAAACTCCTTTTTTTATTAAATCTATTTTCGTTAGTTATCAATTTTCACTTTTTGATAACTAGCAATAAAAAAAGGGAACCTTTCGGTTCCCTTTCAATATCCCATTATGTTCATCCACCCTGGTGTAAAAAAATCTTGCATTTTTAGAAGACATTCTTTTGTTTCCTCCTTTGTGTAATCGTGTACTATAGGTTCGATTATTGCTGTTGTGTATGAACTTAAAAATACATGCAGTTCTTTCGCTGAAATTTTTTTTACTTTATGGCCCTTTGTTTCCAGATAGGCC
>JAZUKJ010000098.1:0-298148 GCA_045643225.1 Treponema sp.
AACAGATTTTGAAGTTCCAATTTATTTTATCAGCGGAGAAATGGATTACACTTGCTCAAGACCTTTGACGGAAAAATATTGCGCTGATGTGACTGCTCCTGACAAAGCTTTTTTTGAAATCAAGGGCTGCGGTCATACTCCTCAATCAGATAAACCAAAAGAGGTTGCAGAAATTATTGCGAAGTTAGGAACAAAATAAAATAGGGCAACCACAAGACTAATTGCAGCCGCCCGTGACAATCAGGTTGAGGTAATTTATTTTCAGCATGACGACGGACCGGGCACTGGATTTTCCATTTGCGATGAAGATTTTGAAATTGCGGAACAGGTTAATCCAAAGGATGGTGAAAAAATTTTTGTAAAAAATATCAACAGCTGTTTTGGAAATAAAGAGTTTGCTGATTATATCAAAAATGAAACTGACTTGATGATAATTGGTTTGCAAACTAATTTCTGTATTGATGCGACAGTGAAATCAGCTTTTGAAAAAGGGTATAATGTGATTGTTCCGCAAGAAGCCAATTCAACATTTGACAATGATTACATGACTGGCGAAATGACCTACAAATATTACAACGAAATGATGTGGCCAAAAAGATTCGCTACATGCGTAACAGTTGATGAAGCCGTTAGATTGCTGGAACAGAAATAGAAATTTTATTCGTGGGTCGTTCATTGATTTTTGATACTCAAATTTTCATTCCATCCATGCGTGCATATTCTAGATGATTTTTGATGCAAGTGATAGGGATGAATGAAATGTATTTGGAAGGTCGGAATGTTGAAAATTTATTTCAGATTAGTATAATCTTTAAATCGATTTATTATACGATTTAATAGACCGAAAGAGAGGAAAAATGAAACTTACAAAAATTATGGCCGGAGTTTTGGCCGCTGCTACTGTTTTTGGATTTGCTTCTTGTTCAAAAAAAGCTTCCAATGAATTCGTTATGGGATTGGACGATGCTTTCCCTCCAATGGGATTCCGTGATGACAAAAATGAAATCGTTGGTTACGATGTGGATTTGGCTAAGGAAGTTTGCAAAAGATTGAACCTTCCGTTCCGTGCCCAGCCAATCGATTGGTCAGCAAAGGAGCAGGAACTGAACACCGGAAAAATCACTTGCATCTGGAGCGGTTTTACAATGAACGAGGACAGAATTGCCGCCATGTGTTTTACCGAACCATATCTGAATAACGCCCAGATTGTTGTTGTAAAATCTGATTCTGGAATCAAAACCCTTGCTGACATGGCCGGAAAAAAGATTGGTGTGCAATCTGGATCCAGCGCCGCAGATGCCATTGATGATGCACCTGAGTTTAAAAATTCAATTTCATCAATCATCGAGTTTAAGGAAAATGTTACAGCCTTGAACGATTTGGAAATTGGTGGAGTTGATGGCGTGGTCATGGACAAAGTTGTTGCAGAATATTCAATCAAAACCAGCGGAAAAAATTTTGTAATTCTTCCAGAGGGACTTGCTCCAGAACAGTACGGAATTGCATTCAAAAAAGGAAACGATGAACTTCGCGACAAAGTCCAGAACACATTGCTTGAAATGGCAAAGGACGGAACCGTCGCAAAGATTTCTGAAAAATGGTTCGGTAGCGACATCAGCGTAATCGGAAAATAGGGTTCTGACATTTCAATTAAGCGATGTGATATTGAATAACCATCGTCATCCCGAGTTTAACTGTGGCAACCTGGTCTTAATCATGTCATCCTGAGCTTGTCTCAGGATCTCTGGTATTGATAAGAAATCACAAAAAGCATTCGGGATGACAGTTGATGTGGTGATTGATTCTGTCTCCGTGGTGATTTAGTTTTCGAAATCACTGCGAATAATTTTTCAATCACAATTTGGTTTGAAACTTGTTGATTAACGATTTTGAATCAATTTCAAAATAATTATATCTTTGCATATTGATTTTTGGAGGCGTTTTATGGCTAACATTTTTATTTCTTTGCTGAAGGCAACTTTGGTCACTCTTGAGGTGTTCGGTCTGACGCTTCTTTTTTCAATTCCATTGGGATTCCCACTGGCGGCAGGAAGAATGTCAAAGTTCAAGCCGCTTTCATATTTGATGAACGCATTTCTTTTAGTCATCCGTGGAACCCCTTTGATGCTTCAGCTGATTGTGGTCTACTTTGGTCCATACTATCTTTTTAAAATCTCTTATGACAGATTCGCTGCCAGCGTCATTGCGTTTTCAATCAACTACGCCTGCTATTTTGCTGAGATATATCGTGGAGGAATTCAGGCGGTTCCAAAAGGACAGTACGAGGCGGCAAAAGTTTTGGGCTACTCAAAGCTCCAGACATTTTTTAGAATCGTTTTGCCTCAGGTAATCAAGACTGTTATTCCATCCATGGGAAACGAAGTCATAACGCTTGTAAAAGACACATCCCTTGTTTCAGTTTTGGGAGTGGTTGAATTGTTCAGAACCGCACAGACAGCATCCAGCCGCATTTCATCTACCACACCAATTTTCATTGCCGGACTTTTCTATTTTATTATGAACTGGGTGGTCTCATTTGTCTTCAACAAAATCGAAAAGAAATTTAATTACTATAAATAAAAAAATGTTGAACTTAGTAATACCATGTGGATGTTTAGTAATGTGATGCGAAGATTACTACGATGTAGAGATTGTGCAATATACCATGTGGATATTGAGTAGTACGATGTGGAGGTTGAGCCTGTCTAAACCTCAATTAAAAATCAAATAAGGGGTGAAAAAATTATGAGCATTATTTCTGTTAAAAATATAAAAAAATCTTTTGCCGATGGCGTACAGGTTTTGAAGGATATTTCCTTTGATGTGGAGGAGGGAGAGGTTCTTGGAATCATCGGTCCAAGTGGAAGCGGAAAATCTACAATCCTTCGCTGCATTTCTCAGTTGGAAAAAATTGATGACGGAACCATTTCCATTTGCGGACAGGAGATTGTGAAAGATGGAAAATACGCAGACAAAAAAATCCTACAAACTGCTGCACTTAAATCGGGATTCGTTTTTCAGAATTTCAATCTTTTTCCCCACATGTCAGTTTTGCAGAATGTGACCGACGCGCAGATTCATGTTTTAAAAACTCCAAAGGACCAGGCAGAAAAAATTGCTCTGGAACTTTTGGCAAAGGTGGGGCTTTCCGGTAAAGAAAAAAATTATCCCTGTGAACTTTCAGGCGGACAGCAGCAGAGAGTTTCCATTGCCCGTTCACTGGCACTCAAACCAAAGGTCCTGTTTTTTGATGAACCAACCAGCGCACTGGACCCGGAGCTTACTGGAGAAATCCTTTCGGTAATCCGTCAGCTGGCGGAAGAAAAAATGACCATGATTGTTGTGACCCACGAAATGTCTTTCGCCAGGGACTTAAGCGACAAACTTATCTTCATGGCTGACGGAGTGATTGTGGAAAGCGGAAATCCAAAAGACATAATCGAAAATCCTCAGACAGAAAGATTGCAGAGTTTCTTGAAGAGATTTAATCAGTAAGTCAATTTAAAATTTAGTCGATTAAAAACCATTTGCATCATGGAGAAAAATTATGTCCGGAAATAAAAATAAAAAGATAAAGACAATTGCCACGGTGGTTTTTGTTTTGATGATTTTGGCCCTGATTGCGGGGATTATTTACTTTTGTTTTTTTGATTCTAAAAATAATAATCCCTATGCCAAGAAAAGTTGCTTTGTTATAATCGCTGCCTTGATTTCTGTGTCCGCAAAAATTATTCTGGACGATTACCGCGGAAGCAATTTGAGCAAATACAAAAAGGCTTACGCCAATATTATAAAGGACTCATTTTCCGATGACAAAAAAAATTTGAAAAAACTTTTACGTTCCATGGCCCTTTACAATGTGAATGAATTCAAGAAATCAGTTTCAATTCTTGATTCTCTTTTGCCCCAATGCAAGACGAATGAAGAAAAATATTGCGTCAATCTTTTCCGTGCCTTGAATTATACGGACGATGAAGATTTGGAGACGGCGGAAAAAATCTACAGTTCCATGATTGATTCGGGAATCGCCGACGGTAGAATCTATTCAAATTTTGTCCAGCTTTGCAATGAGCTTGGAAATTTTGAGAAGGCCCTGGAGCTTGGAAAAGAGGCTGTTTCATTTTCGCCCAACAATTACATCGCGTACAACAACATGGCCAACGCCGCATTCAATCTTGGTGACTTTGAACAGGCCGTGGAATATGCAAAAAATTGTCTTGAAATAAAAAATGATTTTTCTCCATCCATCAAATTGATATATCTGATTTATGCATTGGAAGATAATCCCAAGGCGGAAGTCTATGAGAGACGGGCAATCGCCAATGGCACTTCAAAAAGTGAACTGAAAAAGGCTTTGGAATTTTATAGGGGAGAGGACTAGGAATCCTTTTTGGTTTCATGGTTCAAAATTGCAATTTTTGTTTGCCTCCTATATAATGAACCCATGAGACAGACAAAAGTTATTGCAGAGATTGGAACTTCCCACGGTGGTTCTTTGGAAAAAGCGTTCGCGTTGATTGACGAGGCCTGCGATGCCGGTGCCCATATTGTAAAATTCCAGTGGGTATATGCGGACGAGATTCTTCATCCCGATACCGGATTTGTAAAACTTCCAGGCGGGGATGTCAGGCTTTTTGATAGGTTCCGTGAGCTGGAAGTGGCTCCTGAATTTTTTGTAAAATGCTGCGACCATGCCCACAAGAAGGGACTGCTTTTCGCCTGTTCGCCTTTTGGTCTAAAATCACTTAAGGAACTTGTTGATATAAATCCTGATGCCATAAAAATTGCATCCCCGGAAGTTAACCACATTCCTCTTTTGAAGGAGTGCGCAAAATATTATGGAAAGATTCCAATAATCCTTTCCAGCGGTGTATCAAAAATCGGTGACATTGAGAAGGCCGTGGATATTTTGACTGGCGGGTATGATGAAAATCTTGTGATGGAAAACATAAAGGTTCGGGACACCGAGCTGCCACCTTTGACCCTCCTGCATTGCGTTACATTTTATCCGGCGCCGGAGGAGCAGTACAACGTGCGCTGTGTGGAAACACTTTCCAGGGTGTTCGGTTTGCCGAGCGGAATCAGCGACCATTCATTGAATCCTGTGTTGATTCCTTCCTTGTCTGTTGCCATGGGCGGCTCCATGATTGAAAAGCACATAACGATCAGCAAGCTTACTGACGGACTTGACGATCCTGTGGCCCTTGAGGGGGAACAGTTTGCTCAAATGTGCATGGCCGTGAAGCAGTGTGACGCGCTGGTAAACAGATTCGAAAAGGACGACATGGCCAGCGGAGAGTGTCATTTTGAAAAGCTGTTGGACGGTTCCATTGTTACGGCCGCCCAGGGGGAGATTGTCCGTCAGATGTCCATGAGCTTCGGACAGGAAAAAGTATTGGCGGCCTTGGGGAACGGTGTGAAACGTCTCGCCAAAATTGAACAGCAGAATTATGGCAGGACCAACAGGTCGCTTCATTACATGAGGAACCTGATGGCCGGCGACAGGATATCTGCGGATGATGTGTCTGTTCTTCGTACCGAAAAAATTCTTACTCCAGGAATTTCTCCTGATTTCCTTGATACCGTCGTGGGGTCCGTCCTTACAAAAAATGTGATTTCCGGAGCAGGTGTCGAGTTGGACGATTTTCTTTCAAGGCAGGATTGATGCAGAGGATTGCGCATCAAAAAATCAAATAGAATAAAAAATTATATCCAAAAGGCCTGTCCCTTTCCTGTTTTTTCTGTACAACCCAATTTTTTTGACTTAGAATTAAAAGTATATGGCGGATGGTTGTACAGAAATGCTGGCCCATCCATCTGGTTTGCTTTGCAGACTTACTCTATGATTCTAAGGGGAACAGGGAATGGAAAAATTTACCTTTTATAGTCCTACAAAATTTGAGTTCGGAAAGGACAGCGAGAACAGTGCCGGAAAGCTTGTGAAGGAATTTGGAGGCAGAAAAGTTCTCCTTCATTTTGGAGGCGGCTCTGTTGTAAAATCAGGGCTCCTGGATCGGGTAAAGAAGGCGTTGGATGCAGAATCCATTCAATATGTCGAGCTGGGCGGGGTCCATCCGAATCCCCTTGACGTGAAGGTCTACGAAGGAATCGAGCTGTGCAAGAAAAATGGCGTGGACTTTATCCTTGCAGTGGGAGGCGGTTCCGTAATTGATAGCGCAAAGGCGATTGCCATGGGCTGCTGTTACGATGGTGATTTCTGGGACTTCTACTGCGGCAAGGCGCAGCCTGTCAAGGCTCTTCCTGTTGGTACCGTACTGACAATCGCCGCCGCTGGTTCCGAAGGTTCCGGTGACTCGGTCATTACAAAATCCGAGGGGATGATAAAACGTGGAGCCGGAGGAGAATGTATCCGTCCTAGGTTCTCCATCTTGAACCCTGCGCTGACCCAGACCCTGCCGGCCTATCAGACAGCATGTGGAGCAACCGACATTATGGCCCATGTCTGCGAACGCTATTTTACCAATACAAAAAATGTTGAAACAACGGACAGGCTTTGCGAGGCCGTGCTGCTGGCAATGATCAATGAAACTCCAAAGGTCATCGCAAATCCGGATGACTATGAGGCCCGTGCAAATATTATGTGGGCGGGCATGGTTGCGCACAACAATATTGTAGGCGTTGGACGTGATCAGGACTGGAACAGTCATGGAATTGAGCATGAGCTTTCAGGAATGTACGACTGCGCCCACGGAGCCGGACTGGCTGTCATAATGCCAGCCTGGATGACCTATGTCATGAAGCATGATGTGATGCGTTTTGCCCAGTTCGCTGTAAGGGTCTGGGGATGCAAGATGGATTTCTCAAATCCGGAGAAGACAGCGCTGGAAGGTATAGCGGCTTTCAGGTCGTTCCTGAAGTCAATCGGGATGCCATCCAAAATGGAAGAACTTGGTGGAAAGGCTGAGGATATTCCAGCCCTGGTCAAAAATTTTGGTCTTCCGGAAGGTGGAACCACCGGTGGATTTGTGCATCTTTCCTCCAGCGATATCGCGGAAATCTATAGGCTTGCGCTTTAGGTTCTGGATATTTTTTTTGTTGCGTCGATTTTTCAATCCATGCTGCAGCAGGGATTGAAACTCTTTGGCGGCCGGAAGGCCGCGACTTTTTTGACTTTTTTTGGGAGAAAATTATGAAAGCGTTATTCATTGGTGGAACCGGCACAATCTCTATGGCAATCTCCAGGCTCCTGTTGAAGGAAGGCTGGGATCTGTATCTCATAAACAGGGGCAACAGGAACAGCGAGAGCGGACTGGAAAAGGCAAGGTTCATTACGGTGGACATAAACAATGAGGAGGAGGTCGCCAAAAAGATTGCGGGAATGCATTTTGATGTGGCCTGCGATTTTATCGGTTTCGTGACCTCCCAGCTGGAAAGGGACTACCGGCTGCTGAAAGGGAAGGTTGACCAGTTCATGTATATAAGTTCCGCGTCCGCCTACCAGAAACCTGTGGGGAACTATCTGATAAGCGAAAAGACTCCGCTTGCCAATCCGTATTGGGAATACTCAAGAAACAAGATAGCCTGCGAGGACTACCTTATGAAGCTCTACAGGGAGGAAGGGTTTCCTGTTACCATCATACGTCCAAGCCATACCTATGACGAAAGGTCCGTCCCTCTTGGGGTCCACGGTAACAACGGAAGCTTCCAGGTCTTGAAGAGGATAAAGGAGGGCCGCCCTGTGATTATCCATGGCGACGGAACTTCCCTTTGGACTTTGACCCACAATTCTGATTTCGCGAAGGGATTCGTCGGGCTTATGGGAAATGTTCATGCCATAGGCGAGGCGGTCCAGATCATGTCGGACGAGAGCGTCACCTGGAACCAGATATACGGGTGCATTGCGAAAGCCCTGGGCGTAGAGCTGAATCCTTTCTACGTTTCCTCGACCTATCTTGCGGCCCACAGCGACTATGACTTTACCGGAAGCCTGATCGGGGACAAGGCGAATTCCGTTGTGTTCGACTGTTCCAAACTGAAATCCCTTGTGCCAGGGTTTGTCGCCACAAAGAGGATGGACCAGGGGATACGGGAAGCCGTGGAATATGTGTTCAGTCATCCGGAATGTCAGAAGGCGGATCCTGAATTCGATAGCTGGTGCGACATGATTGTCGATAAACTGAAATAACGGATGGGCCGGTGCAGAATCTGGTCACTGCGTTAGGTACTGGAAGGACGCGGAGCGTGTGCGGCCGGTTTTTGAAAAAAAACGGATAGCATCTTGATGCGTGGAGCACCGAACGTAGTGGAGCCTGGAAGCACCGGCCTCCACTTTTGTGGAGGCAACGCCCGGATAAAAGGGATGTCTATTTGTTTTGCGTATCCGGATTGTCTTCCCTGTAATGTTTCAGCAGGGCTTCGTATACTTCCGGACAGTCCTTCTTCAGGTTCATGGGATGGCCTGTGTTGTCAAGGAAGCAGTGCTCTGAGGTTCCGGTACAGACGATAGGCTTTTCCGTTCCTGCGTGCCTCATTTCGTAATAGAAACCCAGCCTGACGAATGAAAGCGACTGGACCTTTGTGATGATTTCGATTGTGTCGTCAAAGGTCGTGCTGTGCCTGTATCTGCAGGTGAGGTTCAGTACTGGAGAGGAAATTCCAGTGTCCTCAAGTTTTTTGTAGTTCCATCCAATCTGGTCAAGGAAATCAACGCGGGCTTCCTCCATCCATCTAAGGTAGTTTGAGTGATGGACGACGGCCATTTTGTCTGTTTCGTAGTATTTTACTTTGTGAATATATTTAGTCATTTTAGTCCTCGGCCTTCTAGTTTAGTGGTATTTTGATTTTCTAACAATCCCCTCGGTTTACTTCATCGTTCAAAGGTGATACAGTTTCCCATTATGCAGGATGATTTGATTTTTCAACAGAAAAGGAAGGTTACTTCCGCGTTCATAGATAGTTCCGTAAAGATGGGGATTTCGCAGACCGTGCTTCTGATACAGGATAACCTGACCGAGCTTTTCCGCAAGCTGAAGTGCGACGGGATAACCTACAGGGACCGGTTCAATGTTTTTTGGGTTTTTACCCGTACAAAGGTTCACTTCACAAGACGGCCGGACTGGACCGATGAGCTTTACGCTTCCACTTTCCCGGTGAACTGCGGGGGCCTACGGACGAACGTCAATTCGATGTTGAGGGATTTGGACGGTAACGAGCTTATCAGCGCAAACATGGAGGCCTGTGTCCTTGATCTGGAAAACCATAGGCCTGTCCGGTTGGGGACTCTCACGTATCCCCAGTCCGGGTTCCCCGAGCCGTGCTTTGATTTGCCTTTCGAAAAATTTTCGGTGGAATACGGCGAGGATGATTTTGTTTATGAGCAGAAAATCAGGAGCCACAATATTGATATGTCCCGTCACATGAACAACAACGAGTACATCAAGTTTGCTCTGGACGTCTTTGACGGGGACTTCCTTTTGACCCACGAGCCCAGGGACCTGGAGGTCCACTATAACGGGGAAAGCGTTGAGGGGCAGGTCCTGAAGGTCTATTCAAAGAAGCTGGACGGTGTGTGGTACATCAGGATTGAGGAGAGCGGTAGAAATGTATTTGAGATGGGAATAAGCTTTTATGAAGAATAAAGTTTTCTTGCAGGGATTAAGGGACGGTTTTCCGATAGGTCTTGGATATTTTGCGGTGGCGTTTTCCTTGGGCATCGTAGCGAAAAATGCGGGCCTGAATCCTTTTCAGGGGTTCATGGCCAGCGCGTTGAATATGGCATCCGCAGGGGAGTACCAGCTTTTTACTTCCATTCAGACCGGCGTGACCTATGCGGAGGTCGCCCTTGCCACGTTGATTGTTAACGCCAGATATTTTTTGATGAGCTGTTCCTTGAGCCAGAGGTTTTCGCCTGAAACAAAGTTTTTTCACCGCTTCCTGGTAGGGTTCGCCTTGACCGACGAGCTTTTTGGAATCGCCATCGGTAGGGAAGGACCCCTTGATCCTAAATACAGTTACGGGGCGTTCGTGGTGGCCATTCCGCTTTGGTCCATCGGTACAGCCCTTGGTATTGTGGCCGGCACGTATCTTCCTGTGAGACTTGTCAGCGCGCTGTCGGTTTCCCTTTACGGAATGTTCCTGGCAATCATAATTCCACCGGCAAGGAAGAACTTCGCGATCGCCTGCGCGGTTGTGGCAAGCTTTTTCCTTAGCTACGCCGGATCGCGGCTGCCCTTTGTGAGGGACGTCTCCGAAAGCACACGCACCATTGTCCTGACTGTCCTGATATCGGCTGTCCTGGCGCTGGTAAAACCTGTCCATGGGGACGGGGAAGAAAAGAAAGAGGCGGGCTCCCGCTAGTTTGCTGATAAAGTGCATCGCTAAAAGTTGCAGGTTTTGGGGATGCACTAAAGGTTGAGGTACGATTATGAGAGGAAATATTTGGATATATATATTGGTCGCCTTTGTGGTCTCCTACTGCATAAGGGTTGTCCCTATGACGATTTTCAAGAAGCCCATAAAGAACAGGTTCCTTAGGTCCTTTTTGTATTACGCACCCTATGTTACCCTGGCGCTCATGACCTTTCCGGCCATAATAAACGTTACCCAGATTCCGTGGGCAGGTCTGGCCGCTCTTGTGGTTGGCGTGGTGATAGCTTATTTTGGGGCCGGCCTTCCGGTGGTTGCCGGGGTATGCTGCGTGCTGGTTTTTGTAATCGAATTTATTTTTTGCAAATAATTCAAAAAAATTGATTTTGCTGTTGACATTTTTTTTCGTATCTGATATATTCTTAATCATCAACGCGGGGATGGTGGAATTGGTAGACACGCTAGCTTGAGGTGCTAGTGCTGCGAGGCGTGGCCGTTCAAGTCGGCTTCTCCGCAACAAGACCTTCTGATTTATTCAGAGGGTCTTTTTTTTTACCCTGCGCCTTGACCCTGTCTTAGGGCTGCATGTCCCGGCGCTCTTCATCCAAAGAGGGGGCAGGTTTGTTGAATTATTGCAATGCTTGACAAAAAAGCGTAAAGATTGCAATATTCTACAAGCATTTGTAAATTATTTTTCGGGGGAATATTGTGGAAGACGATATTTTGACTATCGAAGAGGTTGCTAAATATTTGCGCGTAAGCGAACGTACAGTTTATGATTGGGCCCAGAAAGGTGAAATCCCGAGCGGCAAGATTGGTACCGTCTGGCGTTTCAAGAGGGATGAAATTGAACGCTGGGTCAATGACAAGCTCTCAACTAAGACTTCCGCTCCCGGTGACCTGTCTGTGCTGGTAAAGAACATACTTTCGCCTGAAAGGATCGTTTTCCTTGAGCATCAGACAAAGCATGACGCCCTAATACGTCTTTCCCAGGTCCTGGCTACGGCTCCTCAGATTAAGGATGCCAAGGAGCTTGAGACTGAAATACTTCGCAGGGAGGAGCTCATGTCCACCGCGTTGGGCCGTGGTATCGCCATTCCTCATGTAAGGATTTCGTCGGTCACGGACCTGGTCGTGGCTGTAGGTATATCCAGGGTCGACATAATCGATTTCCAGGCCATTGATGAAGTGCCTGTCCGTCTCCTGTTTATGATTGCCGCGGCAAACAACCAGCATAACTATTATCTCCAGACGCTTTCATATTTCAGTTCAAGGTTCAAGAACCAGGAACTCAGGGACGCCCTGCTGGCCTCCAAGGATTCTCTGGAAGCCTACAAACTTTTGACCAACTCATAGAAGATATTGCCTGTGCCGGATGGTGCAGGCCTTTTTTTTTGTCCCCAGGGCGCGATTCTCTGTCCATTGTAAAATTTGCGTAATACGGAATTCGCGCTTTTCAAAATACCTTTTTCTGCCGATAAGGGAACTGTATAACTGTATATGGCATCTCAAAAAAATACCTTTTAGGGATGCCTGACGGGTTTAAGTCCTTGGAGTTTCAAGGCTTTATACATAGCTTTTTCAAAGTTGTCCTTAAGAATTGCATTTTTTAGGGACTCCATATAAAAATGGACAATGGAGTTTTTTTATGGCTCAGAATGAATATTCCGCTTTCAATGACCTCGTTACAGAAATGAGCAAAGGTGAACGCGAGCAGATGCTAAAAAATATGAACCAGATGAAGGCCGGCGTAGGTAACGTCTTTGACGTTGAGTCCGCTTCCGGTTCCGAGGATGAATCAAAAAACCTTACGGAGAAAATAAAGAACCTGTCCCTGTTGAAGAAGTTCATATACTGGCTGACTGCCATGCTGACAAATTCGACAATGGAGGTGGTGTTTGACCGGGCGCTCATAAAGGAAATAGCCCGCAGCGTTGAAAAGACGGGTCCGGGGCTTGTCTATTACAAACGCAAGATACTTGGGCCGACCTTTTATGAAAAAATAGCGGAACTCAAGAAGGCTGCGGAATTTTTTGTCCCCTATATTTCTCAGTATGAAACCAACACCGGGGCTTTTTATTTGACGCTGGGTTCCCTTATAATCCCCGAGCTGGCAGAAAAAATACAGACGGAGTCGGATCCATACCAGTATGCGCTTAACGTGACTGTCACGCCGGACATGAAGTCCCTTTTGGTTAACAAGATGGAAAAAGCCATCGATGGCATTGCGAGTGACAAAAAGGCGGAAATGTATGCCGCTGTCCGTGGCATGGAGTGGCTGCGGCAGTTTGTTCGGTTGCCGCTGGGCCGCATCACCTCAAAATTCGAGATGCTTGGGGAAGGGACAAGGGGCTGCGAGTTTTCCCAGGTTAAGCAGGATTTCGGCGATTTTACAAAAATCATTGCGGGATACGTCCCTCTTTCCGATGAGTCCATACAGGCCCTGTATCTTTTGAACAAGAAGAAGGGGAAGGCTTCGTCAGGATATGATGAGCCCTTTATCGACGATGATAACAACGGTTCGGGTTTCATAGACAACGCCTGTTCCCATAATGGAATAATAAGGATGTTCGCCAGTACCGTCCCTGTAGTGAAAATAGCTAAGCTGGTTTTTGAAAGTTCCCTTTATACACCGGAATCCTATGGTGGCGGCGAGGGATGGTTCCAGAAGTACCGCGCCCAGTGGAAGCTCATGTTTGAGCGAAGATGGAACAACTGGGAGAGGGATTCCAAGAAAGAAAAAATCAAGTACAAGCTTAGGGATTATTTCCAGACGGAAGATTTTCCTCTGTATCCTGTCAGACCATGGGAGATGTCCGGGGTCAACAAGGTTTTCCACTATCAGCTTACCCTTGGGTTCATCCATTTCTACTTCAAGAACATTTACAACCAGTTCGAGCAGGTCCTGAAGACTGTCTCGGTTGAAGGTGATTTTTCGATGAAGGACAACAGGATTGAGTTTTCCGAATCCCTGAACCTTTTTGTGAAAGTGAATGACGCCCTGGAACTTTTGGCAGGCAAGCTGTCTGCCGGGGGGGAATATGGCCAGGCCTTTGCTACGTATGAGGCGAAGGAAACTGCTGCAAGTGTCGATGAAATCCGTCTGGACAATATCATGACCTCCATAGAGTCCTCTGTCGCCCAGAATATCAACGACTTTGGAAAGGCCTGCAGGAATATGAAGAACCTTCTGGGAGGGATAGTCGGGGACAAGATAACGCCTTACTATGGCCCTGTGGTGAACCTGAACAAGCTGGGCGGAAAGGATAACAGGATATTCAGGGCGAAGCTGGTTAAGGCATATGAATGCATAGACCGTGCCTATGAATTCCTTTTGGACATAGAGCCTTTGGATTTGAGTATCGAGGGGTAGTGCATGAGCGCCGTTTCCAATCTTACCGAAAAAAAATTTTTTACAGGTCAGTTCTATTACAAGGGTAACCCTTTGAACGAAGGTCCGTCCTATGGAATGACACTGAAGGCCGCCGGCTCCATGAGATTCAGATGGAACGAGGAAAATCCGAACAGGGAATCGTTCCTGAAGGAGCTTTCTTCCGGTGACCATGAGATTGCGGCGGTTGAACTGATTCATTCCCAGACCGTTTTTGCTGTCGAATCGCCTGAAGAAATTTTTGAATGCCAGGGGGATGGAATAATCACAAGGAACAAGTCGATCGTGCCTGTTGTCACCGTTGCCGACTGCATGCCCATTTACATATATGACCCGGTTTCGGAAGTCTTTGGCATGCTCCATTCGGGGTGGAAGGGAACGGGAATAGTCAGGAACGCCATCGAGCTTGCTGAAAAGAAATATGGTTCACGGCGGGAAGATTTCTGTGTCGTCATGGGACCTCATATCCACAAATGCTGTTACAGTGTCGGCGAGGAAAGGGCCCAGTATTTTAGGGTAAATTTTACTCCGGACTGTGTGGAAGAAAAAAAAATGTCGACCCTTGTCCGTGCTTCCGGGGATAATGAATACAGGCTGTCCCTGGCCCAGGCGAATCTTTCAATCCTGAAGGAACTGGGGTTGGACGAAAACAGTATCGTGACGTACAGCGACTGCACCTGCTGCAATCCGATTTTCGGATCCTTCCGGCGGGAAACCTCGGACCTTCCTTCCGGCATGCCTATCGAGGAGAAGCAGAAGAGGTTCACTGTTCAGGCCGCCTGGGTCAAATGGTAAAAGCGTGGCATGGTCATTGCTCTGATTCTTCTGGCCGTAACAATAGCCTGCATTCTTTTACCCGTGATGGAATCCAGATTCCGTATGGACTTGCAAAAGGAAATAGACATTGAAAAATTGAGAAGGCTTGGAATAAAACGCCTGGAACTTTCCCGCTACAGGGTCAACTCATATTTTGGTAGGGGCAGCATGAAGCGGAAGAAAGTGGATCTGTCGGCTCCTGTACAGCAGAGCACGAACATTTATAATGTCATTTCGGAGACTCTGGTTGTGGAAGGGTACAGGAAAAGTTTTCCCCATGATATTTATACCTGCGACTATTCCGAGGAAAATAAAAAAAATCTGTTGGAGCTGGTGGAAAAATTTAACAGAGGGACCGTTGTTCCTGAATAAAGCAAAAGGACTGGAACCTTCTCAATTTAGGGACCAGTCCTTAAAGTCTGCCTGATTTATGCGTCCAATGATAGCGGCGCACTTGGCGGCAAGTTTTTTATCTTCCGTAACTATTCCGCATTCTCCATGCCCTGTCCATTTTTTTTGCTCTGGATTTCGGCAGCCTTCTGTTCTCCCTTTTCGCCGAGCTTTGAACTAAAGTAAGTCAGAACGGCGCCCACGATCAGCGAAATGACGCATCCGGCGATTCTGCCCGCGGAGTCCAGTCCCTGTGTTCCAGGGAAGATGTTTACCACGGAGGCGCAGATTAGACCGAATATGAACGCATAGGACTGGTTTGGAAACTTGTTCAGAATATATCCAATAAGCTTTGCGGCGGAAATCAATCCCAGTAGAAGCCCTATACCGTTTGGAAGCAAAAGGAACAGGGACTGCAGTGTCAGCCTTGGTATGAACAGGTACTGTATGCTCTTCATCACTATCGGGTATACTCCCATCATAAGGTTCACCAGCGAACCGGAGACTCCCGGTATGATCATTGCGACCGCTCCAAGTATTCCGGCGAAGAACAGCTTGATGGTCAGGAGCCATGTCTGCGCAGGAAGGGCCGATACCATCTGGGTAGGCTCCAGTTTGCCTTCCAGTTTTCCAAGAAAAATAAGGAGCGCGAATGCGACCGCCACGCAAACTATGAGGATAACTTTTTTACGTGCGGAAAACTTTTTTCCGTCCTTTTTTTCGACCATGTACTTGAACAATGCGGGAAGGCTTCCCAGTATGAGTCCCGTAAAGAAGAAGGTGGTCTGAAAATAGAAACGCTCGTAGAGGATCGATACCATGTTGGCAAAAATCAGTACCCCGGCCAGCATTCCGATTATCAGGGGGAATACAAATTTTCTATTCCTCCAGATCTTTTTGAGGTTCAACGTGAAGGCGTTGACAAACTGGTCGTAGATATTGAATATGGCGGCCATGGTTCCACCTGACACACCGGGTATCACGTTTTCTATACCCATTACAAGACCGATTATGAATGTTCGTAAAATTTCCATATATTAGTTCCTGTCATTTGGCTAGCTCCCCTAAGGGAGCCGCTGTTTTTTTGTCTGGCCGGACCCCCTGTGATAATCAAGGCCGCCAGATTCTTTTCTATATCATTCCGGTACAGGCGCGGCGACCTTTGCTGCATTTTCAACAGCTTCGGCTGCCGTCCTGGAAAACTTTGAGCCGATATTTGAGAAAAAGTTCTTTGCATCGTTCCAGACGCCGGAGATACCGTCATCGTTTTTGCAGATGGAGATAACGAGCCAGCATACAAATATAACAAGCATTGCGGCCACAACGATACGCCTCCATGGAAATTTTTTGTCGGCATACACGTCCTTTGTCTTCAGGCTGGAGTTCTTTGGACGGGACACCGTCTTTGTCATTTTTGATCCCAGGTTTATATTGATCTTCACGTTGCCGTTTATGGCCCAGCCCGATGCATCCAGGATAGGAGCTATGTTACGTTGCCTTAGTTTTGACCAGGCGATGAACATTGAAGGGAGGGATATGGCGAGCAGGATGCCGATGATTCCCAGAGGGATCCATTTGCCCAAACCGAAAAACGCATTCAGGATACCCCCGGCGACAGTCGCTATTCCCGTGAAGGCAACCGAAATTGCGGCCACGGTTCCTATATCTATTTTCTTTGGAGCGGCCGCAGCCGGATTGTTCACCGCGTTTGTCATTTTTTCCGTGACCTTCGATTCCGCGTTCATGGCTGTCTTTGACAGTTTTTCCTGGACAAGTTTTGCAAGTTTCTTGTACGGGCTCCAGAAGGCCTCCCTTATGCTGATCGGGTTCTCTATGATTTTTGTTATGGTCGCGTCCCAGTCGTCCCCGTTGCGGTCATAGAAAAGACCGTTGCGTCCTACCAGAAGGTTGTCATTCTTTCCGGCGGATATTACGGCAGCTATGGACATCTTTTCACCGGTACCTTTCTTTGTACAGTCGCAGTAGAGCAGGTAGCACTGGGCAAGGGGCGACATGGCCCCATGTTTTGCCGCGTCGGTCACTCTGAAACAGAGGTCGCAGGAGTGCCCATCAATGTACAGGGTTCCGCACTGGAAAACGGCTGGCGTATCCGGATCATAGAATTCTTCAAAGGAGACATAGTTTTTAAGCAGCTTCACGAAGTCCCTTCTAAGGAGGAGCATCTTTTTCAGGTCCAATGTGGCCAGCGCAACAGGAGGATGCTTTTCCTCTTCGGAAAGGGCGTAGTCTATGAGCTGTTCCGCATCCGACGCCAGTATTTCACCAACCCTTTCCATTGTCAGGGCGGAGGCCGTGTTGACAGGTTTCGCTTCGTACCATGCCATGTATGATTCAAAACGTGCGCTTATATCTTTCCATTCCGCTTCGGTTATGGAAGTTTTGTCTGCGTCATAGATGTTGCTGACAGTGCCCGCCCTGAAATTTTCGATACGTGATGCCCATGCAGGATTTATTGTCGATGCCAAAGGCAAAACCTTTTCATCATTTATTTCGGCCAATGGAAGTGTCTCAAGTTTTTCATTTGACAGTCCGTCATCGAATGATGCAAGTTCCTTTGCGTGCAGAGCGCTGGACAATTCCTTGGAGTAGGAGTTTACGTTGCAGCGGAGGAAGAAGTCGTTGATTTTGTCCCGGACCTCCATGTATGAAGCCGCCGCGGAATCGGTCGCAAGTCCCATGAAGAAAATGTCCGGGGCATCCTTCTGGGCAAGCTCGCGCCAGCTCTGTATGGCCCTGAGGTCATTGAAAAAATCCGTGAACTGTTGACGCGTGATACCTTTTTCGCCTGATATGTCGTCTCCGCCGCCCGTTGCGTTTATTATCTCCTGCACAGTCTTTGCGGCGTTCTCATCCTTGACAGCGGCCGGTGGAAGGATCTTGTCCCCATTGAACACTGACGGGGAAAACAGTTTGTCATTCTTTGAGACATCGTCCAAGGAAATTTCGCCGGCATCTTTCTTGTCCAGTATGTCAAGGATTGCTTTTGCTGATTCCGATGGAGAGTGGCCGCAGTCGAAAGGTTCATCCGACAGTGCATCCAGAGGAATGGTGTCGCCTTTTTCCATTATGATTTCAGGTCTGCGGAAATATTTTTTTATGAACGAGCAGGCCTCCAGGATTTCCGGGACACGGACCCTTCCGTTTTTATCCAGGTCCAGAACCTGCAGTGTGTCCTCGCTGAATTCAAGTCCGCTGGTTGGACAGGCAAGGGCGACCCAAAGTTTTGGATCCAGCTTGTCCAACTCAAGAACGTCGTCAATGTTTCTGATCTGCAGCTGCATCAGTCCGCTGGTCTGTACAAAATGCCAGACATGTTCGCCCGATTTTATGTTTCTAGGTTTCATACGAAGCCCCCAATATGTTTTATTCTTTCCGAAGGGTCATTAAAAAGGTAACGACCTCTGAATGCTATGCCTGACTCTGCAGACAGAGCTTTGTCACTATGGATTTCATGATCCTTGCGGCCTTTCCCCTGTGGCTGATTTCGTTCTTTTCCTCAGGGCTTATCTCCGCGGAAGTCTTTCCCATCTGCGGAAGGAAAAAGAGAGGGTCATATCCGAATCCATTTTCACCTCTCTGGTCCGCGACGTTCTCTATTATGGTTCCTTCCATTGTCTCCTGGCTAACATAGATGCGTCCTGGCCCCATGTAGAGTACCATGGCGCATACGTACCGGGCGCTTCTGGGACCGTTGGGAAAGAGGCCGCTCTTTTGGTTTGGTCTAAAATCTCCGCCGTCCGCAATTTTTTTGTTGAGCTGCTCAATGAGGTACCTGTTCTGCTGTTCCTGTGGAATCTTTTTTCCATCAGGCAGACCCTGCATGAAATCTGGGCCCGCGTACCTGGATGAATAGATTCCAGGCGCACCGTCCAGTGCATCAACGCAAATACCGGAATCATCCGCCAATACGGGGCAGCCTACTATGTCGTAAAGCGCCTTTGCCTTGATTATGCTGTTCTCATAAAAGGTTGTCCCGGTTTCCTCTGGATCAAAATCGATTCCTTCGTCCTTTGGAATGACCACTGTATGTTCAGGAAAAAGTTCCTCCATCTCTCGTTTCTTGTTTAAATTTCCGCTTGCCAAATATATTTTCATATTGTCCATAATAACTTTTTAAAGAGATGTTGTCCATGTTTTTTGAGGCCTGGTTGATGATATACCTTACATGCCGGTCCGACATTCCCAGCAGCTTTCCGATTGTGACGTTGGACGGAACGCGTAGGGTCTCCGATTTTAGCTGCCTGTTCTTGTCCTTCCATGCCTGGTCGGCCTTGACAATCTTGTTTCCTATGATGCGGCAGAATTCAGTGTTCACATCGGAGGACTCAAGTTCGGCGAAATATTTCCTCTTGAAGTAAAAGAAGTTGTCCCTCGCTTTCTCAAGCTTAGAGATCCGTATGTTTTTTGCCTTCATGCTGTTCCTGGCTTTCTCCACCAGCTTTTTTATATCCTTCACGCTCCGTTCACAGACGGCCGCCGTCTTTTCTATAAGGGAATCCGTGGCAAAGCTGCAGCTTTTTAGCAGTAGCACAAGGCACGCCTCTTTCCTTAGTTCCTTTTTCTTGAGGTCATGCATCTCGGCTATCCTGAATTTTCTTCCCCGGTCGAAGGAATATCTGCGTTCCTCCTGTTTGGTAAGTTCAATAACCTTTTGGATTGGAGGCGCATCCCCGTTTGCGCTTTGGCAGACTTCCGGCGGTTCCATTTGACTGTATGTGCAGACCGATTCCTCGTAAACTACGTCGCTAAGTAACTCAAGGCCATGCTCGTCATAGGCTTTCTTTTGAATCAGCTTTGACCAGGCCAGAAGGGCGTTGTTGATGTTCCCGTAAAGGAAGCTGGTAAAGGACCCCAGTTCCGGTTTGTAAAGGTCGAAAATCTGCTTGGACCGTTCGTAGTAGAACAGCAGGAAATCATGAAGGTTGTCGTCCTTCATTTTTTTTAATCCAAACCAGGAACGGTTTTTGTAAATGTGCTCCATGATTTGGACAGCGGCCTGATCCAAGGACATGTTCCCGTCCTTTACCAGCTGCGGAATTTTTTCAAGACTTTTCATAATTCTAACCTCTCTTTTTTGATTATGGAAAACATGAAGCAAGAACCGTGCCAAAAAATATTACCAGCCGTGCCCACTTTTTTATGGATTTCGGGAGTGGTTCTGATAATATGTTACTACAAACAGGTTTCCTTCGTATCAACCTAACTAACCCGGTTAGTTAGGTGAGTTGGGTCGGTTAGGTGGAAATCAGGGGGCATGTGGAATTAAAATCGAAAATTGCCTAGTAAATTGGTGGATTATAGTGTATACTTTGGCCATGAACTATAGTGAACTTGAAATGCCAGGCAAAGGGGATAGGGTCGTCGTCGGAATGTCCGGTGGGGTCGATTCCACCATGGCGCTTATGATTTTGAAGGAAAAGGGATGCATCGTGAGCGGTGTCACCATGTCGGTCTGGAAGGACAATATCGAGGTGGCCCCGGGTGGCAAGACTTTTCATGACAGCTGTTACAGTCCCATGGAGAAGGAATCCATAGAGGAGTGCAGGGAATTCTGTAAAAAAATGGACGTTCCATATTACGTTGTCGATGTCAGCGACGAGTACGAAAGACAGGTACTGGAGTATTTCAAGTCGGAATACAGGGCCGGACGCACTCCCAATCCCTGTGTCAGATGTAACCGGTTCATTAAATTCGGTGCGCTTCTTGCGGGAATCGAAAAGCTGGGAATAGAGTATGACTATTTCTGTACGGGGCACTACGCCAGGGTTGTCCGGGGGGAATCCTCCATACGTGATCTCTATGGACAGGACGCTTCCGATGACGCGAACGGACTTTCCAGGCCTCCCATGGTTGCCACCGCCATGGATATTACCAAGGACCAGGCATATTTTCTTAACCGGATTCCGTCGAAGGTTCTGGAGAAAGTCAGGTTTCCGTTGGCCGGATTGACGAAAAAGGAAATCTTCTCGATGGCCAGGGAGCGGAATCTTGCGGCGGCGGATAAGGAGGAAAGTCAGGATTTCATACCGTCCGACATGCTGGATTCCTTGTTCAGTGACCGGCCCTCCGTTCCCGGTGACATAATAGATTTGGACGGTAAGGTGCTGGGACGGCACAGGGGTATAGAGCATTACACGATTGGTCAGCGTAGGGGGCTTGGGGTAAGCTCCAGCGAACCGCTGTATGTGGCTGAAATCGACAGCAAAAAGAATCTGGTCGTGCTGGGCAGGGATTCCGATCTCTTCTGTTCCGCCCTTGTCGCCGATGATTTGATATGGCCTGCCGATTACAATCCGGGCTGCCCCTTCGAGGCGATGGTCAAAATCCGTTTGGCTTCACGACCTGTCCTTGCGAAGGTTGAACCCTATAGTCCGCTGGATGGGGAAACATTTAACGGAGGGGCCATAAAGATTACTTTCAATGATCCGCAAAGGGCTGTCGCTCCGGGGCAGTCTGTTGTTTTGTACCGCGATGGGGTGACCGTTTGCGGAGGCATAATCGCCAGGGCAATAAAATAGATTTTCCGGATAACAAAAAACCTCCCCTGCCAGGGAGGTCTTTTCATTATTCAGCATCCGGTGTATTTTCCGCGTGGATTTTTGGATGGCTGTCGAACCATTCGGTCCATGCCTTTTCAACCATGTCATTGTATTTTTGTTTTTCCTCATCGCTAAGGAACGCCGCGTTGAAGCCGTTGTGTATTATCCGCTTTATGTCCTTTAGCTTCAATTCCATCTTGCTGTATGCATTCCAGTATTCGTCAATGAGGTTGACCTTGAAGAAGGTTGGGTCATCGGTGTTCAATGTTACGTTTACGCCGGCCTTGAACAATTTCTTGAATGGATGGTCCTTTATCCTCTGGACGTAGTGCTTGGTGAACAGGTTGCTGGTGGGGCTTACCTCGAGTGGAAGCTTTGATTCTGCCAGCTCCTTTATGAATTCTTCATCGTAGGCCGCGGAAATTCCATGACCGATACGCTCAACGTCAAGCAGGTTTATGCAGTCCTTCATGGACCAGGAATCTACGGTCTCTCCGGCGTGGGCGACCCTGTGCAATCCATTTTCCTTGGCCCTCTGGAATACAGGGGCGTAATCCTTTGCGGGGCCCTTCGCCTCATCTCCGCCAAGGCCGATCCCTATTATGTCTGGATTTTTTTCCTGCAGGACAAGGTCCAGGTTGTGCTGGGCGTTCTCCAGTCCAAAGGAGCGGCTCACGTCAACGATGACCTTTACTGTGGCTCCATATTTTTCTTTTGCCTTTTTGATTGCCGCTGAGATACGCTGTGACAGGTCATGGAAATCGAAACCGTTCCTCATGAGCGAGGTCGGTGCAAAAAAAGTTTCGACGTAGACTATGTTGTTTTCCCTGATGTAGCGGCTGAAGTCGTGAAAAAAGCATGAACTGTCATCTGGATTTACAAAAAAACTTTGGATTTTAATGAAGGACTTCAGGAATCCCGGAAGGTCGGAATAATCCCAGAGGGAATCCAATTCTTCTTGAGACATTTCCGTTCCGAATTTTGTTTTGTAGAGTTTCTTGATACTATCGTTGCTTATGACGGCCTCTCCGTGGAGATGCAACTCCGCTTTTGGAACCGCCTTTAGTAGACTGTAAAAATCCTGTTTGTTCATAGCTATTCCCAATTATAACACAATATCGGCAGATTTTAAAGATTCTTGAACGAAGGAACTGAATATAGTCAGATGCCGCTTTGTTCATGCCGATGGGGTGTGCGCCGTGGTTCATTCATTTTTTTGAAGGAACCTCCAGTTTCGGAGGTTTTCGATTGAACAAAAGCATATCATAAAGTATTATCAAAGTGCCGGTCGTTTTTTGACCGCCAATCAACAAGGCCGTTCAGACGGCAAAGGATTTTTTTATGTCCAAAAGAATTTATGTGGGTAACCTTAGTTATACCACGACTCAGGAGACTCTGCAGAATGTGTTCTCCCAGTATGGAGAGCTTGTCTCTGTCTCCCTAATCACAGACCGTGACACTCAGCAGTCAAAGGGCTTCGGATTTATTGAATTCTCTGATGATTCCGCAGCAGAAAATGCCATCACCGCGATGGGTGGAAAAGAGCTGGATGGCCGCCGCATACGGGTGAGCGTGGCTGAGGAAAAACAGGAACGCCGCCCAAGGTTCCATTCCGATGGAGACAGGGGAGGCGAAAGACCAAACCGTGGTCCCCGCAGATTCAACCGCGACGGAAACCGTGGGTATGGCCGTGGCCGTGACTATGACAACGGGAACAGCTACTAAAGATGTCCCTGTGATTGATGCTTTTTGATTTGTGCCGATGGGGTGCATGGCCTGACTAAAAAAAGGGATGAACCCCTGCGTGCAATATCCCATGAGGAGGAACGGACCCCGATGCTTGCGTCGGGGTCCGTTCATTTGCAAAAATCGGAATCCTTTTTCCTGTGTATGCCATCCTTAAAATAAAGGATTTTGTATCCGATAATCTCCATATGGAATTTCCATCTCAAGAATTTTTAGACTACATTGACCCAAAGACGGACCGTGCTGATTTTATTCAGGATTTCTTGAAGCGGCATGGCATTAATTCGCATAAGACTGTAATCGACGGAAAGAACCATATCCTAGTGCAGTTTGCCTCCAGGTATTACAATCCCCAGTTCAAGATAAAGACTGTGATTGCACATTATGACAGGGTGGCAGGCAGCCCCGGAGCCAACGACAATTCTTCCTCCGACTGGGCTTTGATGAACTGGGCGGTAGAGCTGAGCCAGATGAACACTTTCCATAACGTCCGTATTTTTTTTAGCGACGGGGAAGAGCTTGGGTGGGATACCGGTGTAAGCGAGCAGGGGTCCTTTGGAATTGCCTCGGTTTTCAAGCGCCTGGGAATCGTAAACGATGACGTGTATGTCTTTGACTGCGTTGGACGTGGCGACACTCCAGTCCTTGCGAAGACTGTCCTGCCTCAGAAAGTGTCCAAGTCCTTTGTCACAAGATTCAATGACCTGTATGAGCGGGCTCAGGATATTCTGCGAAGGTCCAGGCCTGGAAAGTGGATGTGCCTTCCTGTGCCTTACAGCGACAACGCTGCCTTCCTTGCCTGCGGAATCCCTGCCGTGGCTATAACGATGCTGCCGTCGGATGAGGCCACCCAGTATGCAAGGGAGCTTATGGCTGACGAGACTCTTGTCGATGCGGTGATGAACCGTGAAATAACAAAGCTGGAAAGAAAGCTCAATCCAAAATCAGATGCGTCCTACAGGGCCCGCATGCCCCAGACGTGGAAACTTTTTCATTCCGCCGCCGACAATGTTTCTTCGCTAACTCCTGACAGCTTCAGGATTGTGTCCAACATTCTTCATACCATTGCGGAAATCAAGACACCGAATTTTTAGAACCGGTTTTTCAATCGGCGGTGAGCAGGCAGGGCCATATCGTTTCGGATGGAACTATGTTTACTTTTTCGGCGGAAATGTTGGAACTTGTCTTGACAATTTCTTCAATATTGTTGTAACGGTCGCTCAATTCTGCTAGAATACAGGTACTATGATAGTAATGAAATTCGGCGGCAGCTCCGTTGCAAATGCAGAGCGTATCCGTCATGTGGCATCAATAATTCAGGCTTACAAGGAAAGTCGTCCTGTGGTTGTTCTCAGCGCAATGGGAGATACGACCGACCATCTTCTTGAGGCGGCGGATCAGGCTGTCAACGGTACAGTGGATGTATCGGGGGTTGAAAAGCTTCACAAGGAAACCGCGGTGGCCTTGAATATTGAGGTCCCTGCAATCAATGACTTGCTGGATGAGCTGAAGACTTTGCTCACAGGTATCTCCATGCTCAGGGAATTGACAAGGCGCACAAGGGATTACCTTGTATCGTTTGGCGAGCGCATGTCAGTTAGAATGATGGCTGCATATCTCCAGCAGCAGGGAACCGACGCAAAGTTCTATGACGCCTGGGATATTGGAATGGTCAGCGACTCTAACTTCATGGCCGCGGAGCTTTTGGACGAGGTATGGGATAACATTCCGTCCCATCTGAATGACTATAAGATTGGTAAAGATTCAGCCATACCTATAGTGACCGGGTTTATTGCCAAGGACAAGAAAGGAACAATCACGACCCTGGGCCGTGGCGGTTCCGACTTGAGCGCCACAATGATCGGTGCCGCTATGGGTGCCGAGGAGATCCAGACCTGGAAGGACGTTGACGGAATCATGACGACGGACCCCCGCGTGGTAAAGGATGCCCGCCCTGTTCCGGAGGTAACCTACGAGGAAGCCCAGGAGCTTGCGATGTTCGGTGCACAGGTTCTTCATCCACGCAGCATGATTCCTTGCCGCAGGACCGGTACTCCTGTCCGTGTCAAGAATTCCTATAACATAAAGTCCGCTGGATCCATAATCGTGGAAAAACATTCCGGACAGAGACCTTTGGTCACAGCCATAACCAGCGTCAAGAATGTAAGCCTTATCGATATCCAGTCCAGCCGTATGCTTGGCGCGTGCGGATTTTTGGCCCATGTCTTTAACCAGTTCCTCAAGTGGAACATCTCTGTTGATGTCATAGCGACCTCCGAGGTTTCCGTTTCATTGACCGTGAATGGAAAAACAGATCTGTCAGGATTGATTGAGGATCTGCAGAGGGCCGCCGAGGTCAACGTGAAAAAGGACAAGGCGATTGTCACCGTAATCTGTGATGCCGGGCGTTCCAGCGGAATACTGAGCAAGGGATTCTCTGCTCTGGAGAAGGAAGGAATCAATGTTCAGATGATTTCCCAGGGAGCCTCAAAGGTCAATATCAGTATGATCGTTGACTCTGCCCAGGTCGAAAGGACTGTCCAGGTTTTGCATTCCGCGCTTTTCAATTAGTTCCCTGGAATCATCCAGAAAATCAGAAGGCTGCCTTTCCCTTGGGACTGGCAGTTTTTTTATGCACCGCCCGCTACCAATTTTCAAGTTTTGAAAAATTGGTTATAATGTCCGGTACAAATAAAGTTTAATGAGGACTGCCATGAAAATAGCTTTGGTTGGATATGGAAAAATGGGTCACATGCTTGAGAATACGGCATTGGCCTTTGGAAATGAGGTTGTGACCACTATCGATGTTGTTGCACAGGATGCAAAAGTAAAAGTCGCCGCCGGTGATTATGATGCAATCGCGAAGGCTGTGGTCGAAAGCGGTGCGGAAGGGGTAATCGAATTCACCCATCCGACTGCCGTGATAGGAAACATCAAGGCCCTTTTGCCAACAAAGATGCCTATTGTCGTTGGAACCACTGGCTGGAACGACAGGCATGAGGAGATTGCTGAATTCGCTGCGAAATGTGGCGGA
Organism: Treponema sp.; assembly: GCA_045643225.1. Classification (GTDB taxonomy): domain Bacteria; phylum Spirochaetota; class Spirochaetia; order Treponematales; family Treponemataceae; genus Treponema_D. Next base: position 26,264 of record JAZUKJ010000098.1, read on the forward strand.
ACAATAATGACCAGCGCAAATTTTTCAATCGGTGTGAACCTTTTCTACAAGATTGTTGAGCAGGCCGCAAAACTTGTAAACAATTTTGATGAATACGATGCCGCCGTTTGGGAGATGCACCATAACCAGAAGGCCGACTCCCCAAGTGGCACCGCCCTTGATGTCGCAAAGCACCTTCTGGCCGGGTTCACAAAGAAAAATGAAATTGTGACCGACGCTTTCCACGAAAGGCCAAAGGCCAACCAGCTTCATGTTTCCTCCACAAGATGTGGAACAGTTCCTGGTACCCATACGGTATATTTTGACTGCTCCGCCGATACCATAGAGCTTACCCATACCGCCAGAAGCCGCCAGGGATTTGCCAACGGTGCCGTGCATGCATTGGAGAACCTGAAATCCCTCCTTGATTCGGGCAAGCTTTCCGCTGGAAAACTTTATGGCATGGGAGACGTTTTCCCTGATATGTTCTAGGGAACATTCTCCGGGGATTGCAATTTTTATGGATGCCTTTTGGTGAAATCTCTAAAGACTCCATTTTTGGTTTAGCGACCTGTTATCAAAAAGACCTTTTCAGCCGATAAGGACGGTATGGAAAGGTCCTTTTTATTTAAGAAAGCTCTTAAAGTTTTTGCATTGTGTTCTGTTATTTTTTGTGCCTCCGGGGCATCTGTTTTTGCGGATGATTCTTATACCGTACAAAGCGGTGACACCCTTTACGGAATCAGCAAACGTTTTAATGTTTCCGTGGACAGGCTTTGCACCGTGAACGGTGTTGATAAAAATTCTGTACTCAGGATAGGTCAGGTGCTTGATATACCTACCTCCGAGAAAGCTGCTCCAAAAAATAGTTCCACTTCTGCCTCAAGGGAGCCGGAAAAGAAATATGAAATCTATAAGGTAAAGAAAGGCGACACCCTTTACAGGATTGGCCTTGAGTATGATTTCACTGTAGACAAGCTGGCAAACTATAACGGCATTGACGGTTCAAAGGCCCTCCAGATTGGTCAGGAAATCAGGATCCCTGTGTCCGCTTCCGAAATTGAATTGGCATCCCTTCCGAATCTGGTTGACAGGGACCCCAGGAACTATGGGGAAAAGAAGGGGGATTCGAATCTGAAGTGGCCAGTAAAAAATCCTGACGTGACATATATTATCGGCAAGGTGGGCGGTGTCCAGCTGTCCGCAAAGAAAAATGAAAGCGTCACCGCTATACATGGCGGTACTGTCCTGTATACCGGCAACTACCGGGGCTACGGTAACGTGGTCATCACCGTGACCGACGAAGGATTTAAATACATATACGCCGGACTTGATTCCATACGGGTCAAGAAAGGTGATTTCGTAGCCTTTGGCGATGCCCTCGGAATAGCCGGTACGGATATCATAAAGGGCACTCCACAGATTTCTCTTATCGTCTATGAAAAGACAACCCCGATGGATCCTGCAAAGGCCCCCCGTGGATAAGAATGCATGGCCGAAATAAGTGTCGCCATTTATGTCCAGAATTATGTCCCGCATCTTTTGGAGAGAACCGTAAGGTCGGTATTGACTCAGAGTGTCGAATCTCTTGAAGTGATTGTTACGGAGGATTGCCGTACCGGTTCGGAAAGCAAGTGCGTTAGGACTCTTTTCAAGAAAATAACAAAGTCCATGAATATTTCCTACGGGAAAAGCATCCGCATCCTGAGTATGGGGCAGTCTGTTGGTATGGCAGATTCTTTAAGGGCCGCGGCCCAGGATTCGTCCGGATTATATTTTACTATCCTCATGATGGGCGATGCCTTTCAAAATGATGATTCCCTGGGGACTTTGCTGCTTGCGGCCAGGGAAAATGACTGCGGGAATGAGGACTGGCATCTGATTCAGGGATGCGTCGTTCCGGAAAGAAAAAAAATCGAAATAATTGAAAAAAATCCATCCGCCTATGACATAATAGAAAAAAATGTGGCCGAATCCATCGTGTGTCAAACGGCCGACGAGTTTTGCGAAAAATATTTTTTACCTGAAAATCATAGCCTCTGCCTTGAGGGAAAACTCTTTCTCAGGTCCGTCCTTGTTGAGTCCCTTGAAAAAATGCCAAGGGTACGCTGCTATTGTGGAACCGAATACCTTTGGGCCTACTATTTCTGCAGAAAATGCACAAGAATGGTTTCCATTGACGGAACCGTATGCGTAAAGGATATGGACGTCCTGCCCGATGAGGGGGACTATATTATTGAGACTCCTTCCCGTTGGGCCAAAATCTGTTCCTCCGCATCCGTTTTTTCGGCAATATTTTTTGACCTGATGGACAATCCGACGGAGTCCGTCCCCGTTGTGGAGTATTTCAGGTCAGCCATGAGCCGGTTCGCGATCAGCAATGTACGCTGCCTGGAGCGGGTCCATGAATCAATAAGCACTGTCGCCCTGGCCATGCTGGAAGAATATTGGGGTCAGGATATAATTTCTAGGTGCAGAGAGTGGCTCTATAAATCCAAAAATATTGACACATTTTAACCATTTGGATAAAATTATTGAAAATCGGTTATTTTTTTTTTCAAGGAGTTCCCAATGTCAGGACATAGTAAATGGGCAACCATTAAACATGCTAAAGGTATTGCTGATGCAAAGCGCGGCAAACTGTTTACAAAATTTATTAAGGAAATTTCTATCGCTGCAAAGATGGGTGGTGGAGATCCTGATGCAAACCCAAGACTTCGTACAGCCATCCTCAAGGCTCGCGCATCTAACATGCCAAAGGACAACATTGAACGCGCAATCAAGAAGGGAACTGGCGAAGACGGTGCAGCACAGTATGAAGAGCTTGTATACGAAGGATACGCCGCTGGTGGTGTAGCCGTTTTGGTTGAAGTTCTCACAGACAACAAGAACCGTGCAGCATCAAACGTTCGCAACATCTTCGGAAAGAATGGCGGAAACCTCGGAACATCTGGCTCCGTTAGCCGCATGTTTGACCGCAAGGGTGTCATCGAATATGATGCAGAAAAGATCAACGAAGATGAGTTGACTGAAGTTGCAATCGAAGCTGAGGCTGAGGATGTTGTAAACGAGGACGGAGTAATCACAGTTACTACAGATCCATCCAACTTTGACAAGGTTCTTGAAGCACTTCAGGCAAAGGAATATGAATCATTGTCTGCTGCAGTAAGCATGGTTCCACAGGCATATACAGCTGTCGATGCTGATACAGCAAAGAAAGTTGCAAAGCTTTTGGACAAGCTGGAAGAAGATGATGATGTTCAGAACGTATGGTCAACAGTTGAATATCCAGATGATTTTGATCCAGAGGCATAATAGCCTGGCGTCATGACGGCTATAGGAAAGGTGTCTGTCTAGGCAGGCACCTTTTTTTTGTATCCCCGGACGCAATGGAGCAGGCACTCAAACTCAGGAGTCTTTGATGCAAAAAAAACGGGTCCTCGGTATAGATCCAGGTCTTGCCAATACAGGCTTTGGCATTGTTGATTTTCAGCATGGTTCGATACGCCTTGTGAGCTATGGGGTCATTGAAACTTCCTCGGAAGTGGACCATGGTGTCAGGTTGCTGGCCATCTACAACAGGCTTTTGGCCATAATTGATGAATTCAGGCCAGACGAAGCCGAGATGGAGTCATTGTTTTTTTCTCGCAACACTTCAAGTGCGCTGGCCGTTGCTGAGGCCAAGGGGGTCATAACCTTGTGCCTGGCTCAGCAGGGGATACCGCTGTTTATGTATACCCCTAACAAAATAAAATCCACGGTAACCGGGACCGCATCCGCTGATAAGGAGACGGTGGAGCAGTACGTGAAGATTCTTTTGAACATGAAGGTCACTCCACAACCGGACCATGCCGCCGATGCGCTGGCTGGAGCCATAACACATATCCACAGTACCTTCTGAAAGCCCTTGCCACAACGCATTATCCTCTGGCTTTACGGTAAAAGGGCCCGCCCATTTGACAATCTTTCTATCTTTCTCCATAATTAGCAGTGCGAAGTATTTTGTTGCTACGCTTTATTTAGGAAGGATTTATGTTCAACAGTCTGTCTGGAACCATCACAGGAAAATTGCCTCAAAAACTTTATTTGGATACCAACGGTATTGAATGGGATATCTGTGTTCCCGACTCCTCTCTGAACCGGATGCCTCCAGTTGGCCAGGTGGCAAAGGTCTATACCTGGCTTCAACATACGGACGCACTCATGAACCTGTATGGGTTTGCTGATGAAAACGAAAGGTACCTTTTTTTTGATTTGCTTAAAGTTGACGGGATTGGTCCAAAGGGGGCCCTCAAGATTATGAGCAACATCTCCTGTGGCGACCTGGCCGGTATACTTGATTCAGGCGACCTGGACAAGCTGCAGAAGGTACCTGGCGTGGGAAAAAAGACCGCTGCAAAGATGCTGCTCCAGCTCAAGGGGAAACTTAGTTTTGCTGATGACGGGGCTTCCGTGGCTCATTCCGTTTCCGTTCCATATTCCGATGTGGTCGATGCCTTGACGAGCATGGGCTATGACAAAAAGCGTTGCGAGGCAGTCGTATCCCGGCTTGCCACGGAGTTTGACAAGGATGAATCCTTCTGCCAAAAGAATAAAGCCGAAAAAGAGGATATTATATTTAGACAGGCCCTTGTGGAGATGGCGACATGAACAAAAGCGTAAACCATAAGTCCCAATATCCCAAACCGGATGACACTGCGGATGAAATGAATATTGCTGCCCAGCTTGCGCATCAGGCTGCCCAGAACGTTGCATTGGAAAGTGCCGGAAAAACAAAGATTGTCCGCGGAATTGACGTGGTTGATTCAGGTTTCGTGCATTCCGGGGAAAAACTGGATGAGGACGTCCAGGAAAACCGTCTCCGCCCATTGAAGCTCATGGATTTCCAGGGACAGAGCGCCATAAAAGAGAATATGTCAATCTTCATAGATGCGGCCAGGACAAGGGGCGAAGCCCTTGACCATCTGTTTCTTATTGGACCGCCGGGCCTTGGAAAGACGACCCTTGCTCAGATTACCGCAAACGAACTGGGGGCGGATTTCAAGGTGACATCGGCGCCTGCCCTGGATAAACCGAAGGACCTGGCGGGAATCTTGTCGACCATTACACCTAGGACTGTTTTTTTTATTGACGAGATACATAGATTGAAGCCGGCGATCGAGGAAATGCTCTACATTGCCATGGAAGATTTTTCGTTGGACTGGGTAATTGGACAGGGGGCCGCGGCCAGAACCGTCAGGATTCCTATCCCGCATTTTACTTTGGTGGGTGCCACGACGAAAGCCGGAAACGTTTCCTCGCCTTTGATCAGCCGTTTTGGAATTATCCAGAGGCTCCAGTTTTATAGCCATGACGAGCTTGCCTCCATTATCCATCGGTCCGCATCCATCCTTGGGATATCTGTGGACAAAGATGCAGCCCTTCTGATGGCGGCCTGTTCCCGTGGAACTCCCCGCGTTACAAACAGAGTGCTGCGGCGTATGAGGGACTTTGCGCAGGTCGAAGGCTCCGGTAAGATAACGCTTGGGATTGTCGAAAAAGGTCTGGAACGGCTTGGCATTGACAGCCTTGGCCTTGAGTATTACGACAGGGAGATACTGCTTTCCATAATCAACAATTTCAAGGGCGGACCTGTCGGGGCTGAGACTCTGGCAATCTCCATAGGGGAATCAATTGATACCCTTGAGGATTATTATGAGCCATATCTGATTCAGTGTGGACTTTTACAGAGGACCGCCCGTGGAAGGATTGTCACTGAAAAGGCATATAAACATTTAGGTTTGACACCAAGGAAAATAGACGAGAATGAAGACCAGCGACTTTTATTTTGATTTGCCACCGGAACTGATTGCCCAGAAACCGTCCGGGGAACGTGGGAATGACAGACTCATGCTGCTTGGAAGAAAAAGTGGCGTTGTTGAAAACCATGTGATGGAAGATTTGGTTTCCCTTGTGGATGAGGGAACCTTGATGATTTTTAATAACAGCAAGGTCCGCAGAAGCCGTTGCTATGGAATTAAGACCTCCAGCGGCAGGGAACAGGAATTCATGTTCCTGAATCAAACCGGACCGGATGGTGACACCTGGAACACAATGGTCAAGGGAGCAAAAAAGGTTAAGCCAGGAAACGTGTATAGATTCTCGGACGGCTCGGAGGGTACCATTGTAAATAATCCCGGCGAAACGGATTCCGACAAGGGCACCGAATTCCGCACAATAAAGTTTCCATTCCGGGTCACGGAGGAGTGGTTTGAAAAAGTCGGCCATATTCCCCTGCCACCATACATAAGGCGCGAGGATGACGACACGGATTCCGAACGGTATCAGACGATATATGCAAAGGAAACCGGAAGCGCCGCCTGTCCAACGGCTGGACTTCATTTCACTGAACCGCTTTTGAATAAACTGAAAGAAAAGGATGTGGACCTGCAGTGGATAACACTTCATGTCGGTTTGGGGACATTCCTTCCTGTAAGGGCGGAAAACATAGAGGAACATAAAATGCACGAGGAGGTGTATACGGTTCCATATGATGTTGCAGACAAAATCAACGCCGCAAAAAAGGAAGGCCGGCCTGTTCTTGCTGTAGGAACAACTTCGGTCAGGACCTTGGAAAGTGCAGCCGGGGAGGATGGTCTTGTCCGCGGAGGTACCGGCAAGACTCATATATTTATGTATCCCGGATACAAATTCAAGGTTGTGGACCAGATGTTCACAAATTTCCATACACCGGAGTCCACCTTGATTATGCTTGTATCAGCTTTTTCGACGAAGGAAAATATAATGAACGCCTACAAAAAGGCTGTGGATGAAAAATACCGCTTCTTTTCTTACGGGGATGCGATGCTCATAAAATAGGTCCACGGCTGAAGGTCTGTATGAGCTATGACTGGCAAAGGGACGCTTTGTTCAAGGCCTCGACTCAACCGGTCATAGGATCTGCAATGTAACCTGAATCAAAAAGGATGCCGGAATTCGGCATCCTTTTTTTTTATGTCCGGTATGGACATTAAATCATTTTTTCCAGGGCGGAACGTAACAAAATTTTGAACTGCTGTTCTATCATCGGATTTTCACCTGCAATATTTTTTTCGTTCATTATTTTTTCAGCATCAGAGAGGCATGCCTTTATGTTTTTTTCCTGCAGGGGAAGCCGCTGTCCAATCAGGTCAGAACAGAAATTCGTTTTAATTTTTTTACCGAAGGGTCTGGTGCTGTGTTTCAATATCTCGTCATTCTGGCTCAAATCTCCAAGCCCGGAAAAACCTATCCGTATGTTGTAAAGATGTTCCCGTTCTGTTTCTGCCAGGAATGTGAATCCGGCGGAATCAAAAAACACTGAATCAGATTGGCCAAGCTTTTTATAGATGGAGATGTTCCAGTTGTTAATCGGGATACGGATTTTTGTTAGGACTTCCTTTGGTCCAAGTGTTGTAAACTCGTGAGCCTTTATCAATTTTTTCTGGTCCTTCGAGGTGCTTATTTCGAACTTGGCATTCAGGGCCAACAGAGCTGACCAGGTTCCACCCTTGTGGTCGGGAATGCAGATGTTTCCCCCGATGGTCGAAAGGTTTCTCATTGCATAGCTACCAATCTGTTTTATGGATTCCGAAAGCACCTGTGGTATCCTTGGAAAATCTATAATCCTGCTCAATGGTACGGCGGCTCCAATTTCGATGTACCGTTCGTGTCTTTCAATTTGATTCAGTTCAGGAATCTTTTTCAGGTATATTGTTTTTGTATTTTTCTTTACAGCAAGGTTTTCGTCCTGGCTATTGAGGATTTCATTTATTTCGTTTTCTGGTTCCTTGTAGGTACCTCCGGCAAGGATACTGCAGTCTGGATTCTTCTCAATCTCCTCAAAAAGTTTCTGAAGGGTGGTTGGGAAAATCATTTTTTCATCGTCAGTGCTGTAAGTGTTCGTGGTTTCAGTCTTGACTGTTTCGGACATAACGGTGTCATCACTTTTTTGTCCGACCGTTTCTTCCTCGCTTTCCTTGAGGATTTCTATCTCCGCTTTGCTTTCTTTATTTTTTCTTGCCAGCTTGAAATCGTAGGCGAACAGGATGCCTTTGCACAAGGTGTCAATGTCGGTGCAGCAGGGATTCAGGGAACCTATGGCCGCAAAAATCTTTTCCTTCGACGGCCTTGATTTTTTTATCAAGTCATAGGCGGTGAAAATTTTTCCTGCATCGCAATATCCGCATAAAGATATTCCTGCCTTTTCGAATCCCTTGTTTATGTCCTTTGCCTCCGGAAAATTTTTTTGGAAATATGAAAGCGTAACGACATCATCATTTTTTTGAATCATGCCTATGGATAGCATGCAGGATGGAACCGGCTTGTCATTTAAAAGAATCATACAGTTGCCGCAGAAACCGTTGGAGCATCCAAGCTTGACAGTTTTGCATCCATTCTTTTTAAGCACCTTCTGCAGGTTTTCATATGAAAAGCCTTCGATTTCTTTTTTGCCGTTCAATTTAAATATGCTGTTCAATTGTATCCTCTTTGTTAGTGCCTGAAGAATCTTCCTTTCCCTGTAGGTCTGCCACATTACTTTTCTTCGACTGTTCCTGAAGAATTTTATAGATTGTGTCAGCCTTTATTGGAAGCTCAGAAATTGGTTCACCGATGATTTGGGAAATTGCCTGGGTGATTGCGGATGGAAGAATCTGATAGGGCAGTTCACCAATCTGGGCGGCATTTTTGTCGGAATCAATGAATTCAATTTTTATTGACTCAACTTTTACCGTTTCACCTTCTATAATTCCAGCGAGAATCTTATGGATGGCAAGCTTTATTCTGTTTTCCGCGATTTCCTTGTTGTATATTTTTCCACCGTCAATAAGGATTGTCAGTTCACGGATACTGACTTTGTAGGTTTCTTTGTCCAGCTGGAGGTTGACGATTGCAATTCCGAAAGATTCCCGCAGAAAAGGGGTTCCCTCAAATTTGTCCTGATTCCATTTTTTCTTCTGCCTTTCCGTAATTTTTCGTTGAATTATCAAAGGAAACTTTTTCTTTTGGGCCCGTGCCTTGAGCAATGCGTCACAGCACTTGTCCGTAAGTTCCATTGTCACGCTGATATTGGAATTGAGTACATCGGGAATCAAAGGTTCTTCCGAGATGGTGAAATCAGAATCGATTTTTACTCCGCTGCCGGCTATTCCCAGTAAAGAAGAAATTTTTGCTTTCAATATCTCTATCGCTGATTTTGAATATATTGGTGTATGGACCGTCAGGGTATTTGAATCTTTCCAGATGATTTCGAGGGATGGATCGCTATCCTTGTACATCTGTGAACCAAAATAGCAGGTCCCTTCGAAGCCGCAGGAAAGTCCTATGCCCCGTTGATGGAAATTCTGAATGCCTAAATCGTTGGCCTTGGAGGACGGCTGTTCATCTTTCTGCTCCGAATAGCGGTTGCTTTTTTTTGTCCGCTCCAGGTCCAGCTCATGATTCATCTTATATGTAAAGTAAAGTTTCTCGAATTCCGTCATTTCACATATCTGGTCGATTAAATCATTTTTGTTTTCCTGAATAAAGGAGAAAGGGGGATGGACAGATAGATTTTCCTGTGGCATGAAATTTATTTTCCTGATTTCAGCCGGGGACATGTTCAGTCTTTTGCTTATCTCGTTCATCTGGTTTTCAATAGCAAAGAAGGCCGCGGAATCAAGCATCTGCAGATTCAATGAGGATGCACTTTCAAGGGTAGCCAGGGCTCGTGATGTTATTTTTAGATTCGGAACCTGGTAGCAACCGTATGAGGCAATGGTAAGGCGGTCAACTATCTCCTGTGCAAATGGATTGTAGAATCCTGCCTCGACATCGATATGTATGTCCATGGCCTGTATCTTTCCATTTTCATCCGTACCGGTCCTGTTGGTTATTATTATTGGCTGCATTTTATCCATAAACTTTTTTTGCTCGTTTGTGGAATATACAAGCTTGACAACTTTTTTTGTGCAGTAAGATGCCAGGGCTGTTTGTGCCGCAATAATCGAATTATACCATACCGAATTTGATGAACTGTTTGTCGAGCGGGTTTTATTTATCTTTATGCTTTCCGGTTTTATTTTCAGGACATCTGAAACGACTTGACGCATGTTGCTTAGCCAAAGACTGTGGGCGTATATCTCAATTTCCGTCTCGTCATCCTCGTTTATGTATCTGCAGATTGCACCGGAAGGTTCATGGTAGTCCGTGGGGTCAATCTTGTATGTCCACTTGTTTTCAATCACATGGGCACAAGACTCTATGGCTTTGTCGATTCCTTTTGGATAGCCCCTGCGTACTCTTCCAAAGCATGGTCCGGATTGGATTGTACGTGAGGCCACCACCTCAAGATTGTCCATTCCAATTTCCGTGAAGTTAAAATCATCCAACCCTGAAACCTGAAGTTCCTTTGTGATTTCCTTTATTTCTTCCATATTGGAAGTTGATATCTTATGTGAAGAAGAGTAGAGGCTTTTCTTTCCAGGGATGTACATCTCCTTGTACTGTATGCCAATATTTTTTGAAAGCTCTATGACCTTTTCCTCATCCGGTCCAATAACCATTCCCAGAGGCTCACCTTTGTAGGCGGTTTCATTTTCGCAAAAAATTGGTATAGGCCGTTCCTCTGCAGAGTTTTCGATATATTTTTTTCCCGGGATATTTTCAGCTGTTATTACAGTGTATCCATCGGGCAGTCCATCCTTTGATATGGATTCAAACTTTCCTGCGAACGGCCCCCTTATTATGGCTCCATACAGCATACCAGGAAAATCATAGTCGCTGTAGAATTCCTTCTGGTAGGAGAAACGAGAATTTTTTTTTGCAGTCTTTTCAATAGGGGAATCGGATTTTGTTCTAGACATGATATTCCCTTCCCAGTTCTTCTACTGTATGGATTACGGTTGAAACCATCTCCTCTGTCATGTCAGGCCATAACGGAAGGGATATTGTTTCCAAATATTTTTCCTGGGCATTTGGGAAATTTTTTTCCGTAAAATCTGGATACAAATTTTTCCAATAAGAGAAATGGAATATTGGAATAAAATGCATGCTTATTCCGATTCCTTTTTCCTGCATCCTTTTGGCGAAGGTATCCCTGTCGCATTTGAGCTTTGTCAGGTCCAGCCTCATCAGATACAGGTGCCAGGAATTTCCTTCACCCGTTGGAGGTATCTTTATGAAATCCATACCGGAAAAGGCTTTGTTATATTTTTCAGCATGCACCTTTCGTTTTTCATCAAATTCTTCAGCCCTTGCCAGCTGAACTCTTCCAAGTGCCGCAAGTATGTCAGGCAGATTGGATTTATAGCCTGGCGCAACAATGTCGTATTCCCATGACGCTTTAGGCGATGTGTACCGGTCCCATGCATTCCTGTTCATACCGTGAAGGCGCATGGATACTATCCGCTTTGCAATGGATTCGTCTTTTACTGTCACCATTCCACCTTCGCCGGTGGTCATAGTTTTTGTCGCGTAGAAAGAAAATATGCCTGCATCCCCAATGGAGCCTGCGTATCCCAGTTTTGTTCTGCTTGGGAATGAATGAGCGCAATCCTCTATGACTTTGACATTATATTTCTTGGCAAGATCCATTATGGCTTCCATGTTGCACAGGTTTCCGGCGATATGCACAGGAACAATTGCCACAACATTTTTACCCTTGTCGCTTTTTAGAATTCTTTCCACTTCGGTGGGGTCAATTGAATAGTTGTCCTTTTCGATATCAGCAAAATAAACATCAGCCCCCAGATGACGTGCGCTGGCTGCCGTGGATACAAAGGTGTACGGTGTTGTTATGACCGCTTTTCCGGGACCAACGCCACATGCCTCCATTGCCAGAATCATGCCGCTGGTATTGCTGTTGACCGCCAGTGCGTATGGGGTCCCTATCTTTGCAGCAAATTCTTTTTCAAATTCCGCAGCCTGTTTTCCGGTTGTGAGCCATCCGCTTCTCATAACTTCGAGCACGGCTTCCTCTTCTGCTTGTCCAATGGATGCCTTAAAGAAGGGCACCTTTATTTCTCCGTTACTCATAGCACCACCTTTGTTGATTTTGATTTTTCTTTTCCTGCATTTTCTTTTTCAGCGTAGAACTGGTCCAAAGTTGAGACCGCTTTCCGTAGAATTTCGATTAGCCGGGAACTGTTCCTGAATTCATCAGCATGGTTTGAATCGAATATGCAGACCGGCTTGATTTTTTCAAGAAGCTCCTCAAGATTGAATTCGGGTTCAAGGCTGTTCAGCGTAAGAAGCTTTTGATGCTTCGTTTTTGTCGGATTTTCCTCTTCAAGCCACAGTGGTTCATACAGGCGCTCCCCAGGTCTGCATCCAATGAATTTAATGTCCATATCCTTGTAAGGCTCGAACCCTGAGAAACGGATTATCTGTTCCGCGATGTCAATGATTTTTACTGGCTCGCCCATGTCAAGCAGATAGGATTGACCATTTTCACCGACCCCGCCGGTCTGAAGTACCAGCGAGCAGGCCTCAGGGATGGTCATAAAAAAGCGGACCATGTTTTTATCTGTGACGGTCACAGGTCCGCCATTTTGAATCTGCTCCATAAAGATTGGGAGAAGGGAACCCCTGGACCCCAGCACGTTGCCAAAGCGTACGAACATAAAGGACTGTCCAGGTCTTGATTTCTTTGACGCGGCCAGTATCTGTTTTTCGCAAAGCATTTTGCTTACCCCGTAGACGGAGACTGGAGAAACGGCCTTGTCTGTGGAAATCAGGACGAAACGCTCGACCCCAAATTCCAGGGCCGCGTCCAGAAGGTTTTGGGTTCCGTATACGTTGTTTTCAATTACGGCTACAGGGTTCTCCTCCATCATAGGGACGTGCTTGTATGCGGCGCAATGGAATATTACGTCTGTCTTTGTATGGGAGATTATATAGCGGACATACTCCTTGTCCTTCATGTCACCGATTATCGGTACTATCGCGGCCTTTTCACCCACACCCTCATTTTGGAGTACATTCAGTTCACGGTATATGTTGACTATTGAATTTTCTCCATGACCGAACAGATAAATCCTTTCGGCGCCACCGGAAAGCAATTGCCGGGCCAGTTCCGATCCAATTGAACCGCCGGCACCTGTTATCAAAACCCGTTTGTTTTTAAGATAGGCAAGGCTTTCCTGAAGCGGAATGACTATCGGTGTACGTCCAAGTATATCAAGAGGGTTTATTTCCCTGGCCTGCACAAGATGTGCCTTTCCGTTTATCACCTGGCTTATGGATGGAAGTATCTTTATGTGAAAAAAGTTTGATTTCTTTAGGGCCGTATATATCTGTCTTGTCCTGTCCACGGTTGCAGATGGAATTGCTATAATCGCCTGGTCAATTCCGTTTACGTTCAGAAGCGGGGCAACATCTTCGATTGGGCCAATGACAGGGATACCGTCAATCTGTTTTCCAATCAAGGATTTGTCGTCATCAAGGAAGGCCGCTATTTTTCCAAAAATTTTTTTACGTTTTATATCCTCGGCAATCATTTGTCCAGCAAAACCGGCGCCGATAATGTAAAGTTTTGATTCAACTGTGCCCATAAATTTCCCCTGCACGAATATAGGTCATCTCTAAAATAAATTGGAGTCCGCAAAAGTTAAAAACCAAATGTGGATATGCGTCCAAAAAATATTTCTTCCTTATATTATCGACATTATTTTTCATTATTGTAAAGGGAAGCATAAAAATTTACTTCTACAGAGCTTCAAGGACCACGTGATTTGTAAAATTCATCCGCTTTCCCGCTGCAATGGTTTTTCAAATAAAACTAAACTGAACTTTTAACAAGCCGATGATTTAAAAGACTTCATGGGATTTTTATAAAAAATCTACAAAACCTTTTAATATTCCGGAGGACTTTATGGGTATTTTTAGACGTTTATTTTCTATTGCGGCAGTTCTGGTTGTATCCGCAATTTATGTAAATGCCTCCGCCATTTCCTTTCAGATAATCCAGCACGACAAATCCCAGAACGAAGTACGGGAATCTTCAAGCGTAATCGAGAACGCCATGTTTGAATTCTTTTTTGACAGGGGATTCATAACGACAAATTCGCCAACGGTTTCAACTGATGGAAATCGTGATGATATGAAAATTTTTTCCCGTTCGCTCATTGAAGCCAAGATGGGACAGTGCAATTACTTCATAGTCCTGACAATTGACTACAATGCCAACCTCTCAAGAAATCCAAAAGGCAGCATCCTTTCAAATATTGACTCCGTTTCCTGGGAGGTTTATGAAACCAAGACTTCCCAAAAAATTGCTGAAGGCTCACGTAAAGTGGGGAAGGTTCCTGTTCAAAAGAACAATGAAAAAGGAATAGTCAGTTTTGCGAATGAAATTGCTGCGGACATTTATGACAGCCTTTAAGGATTGATGTGAATAATCAAAAATTAAGGCCGTCAAAATGGAGAACTGTATGAAGAAAAAAATATTCCTGTTGGCACATCTTTGTGTTTTATTAAGTATCAATATTTTTGCTGCGACCGAGGCATACATCGATGGTGTTGTTTCCATCGCCGAAAACGGCCAGCTGCCAAAAGGACTTTTTGCAAAAGCCAAGGGGTATCTTCCTGGCGACACAATCACGATGACAAACTCTGAAAGCGGATTGACCGTGGATGTTTTGAATCTGGGGGGAGTCGATTCATCTTTGGAGAAAACTGTCATCCTTTCAAGCGAAGCGGCGTTAAAGCTAGGGTTAGGTTCTGACAGGACCATGGCTGTACGTCTTTCAAAACGCAGCGGCTCCTTTGATAGAAGCTGGAACGGAAAGGCTGTCCTTGCAGAAAATTCTCAGCTTTTTGATAAAAATGGAACGGACGAATATTTTGATGTTTACCAGACTTCCTATGATTATGACGATCTAGATGATTTCCTGCTGGATAAAAGCAATGTAGAAAGACCGTCCCCTGCCGAAAGAACAGAAAATCCGTTTGCAGAACAAAAAACTGAAATTGAAAGGGACAATAAAAAATTGCCGGAAACTGGAAAGGCGGATAGAAATGAAAACCTTCCGGTGGTGGACAAAAAAAATGAAAAGCCCCTTGAGGAAATTGAGGACGAGGAAAAATCAGAAAAGGATGACGCAAAGTCCCCTGAAAAAAAGGAAACCGTTGTAGACAAAAAAAATGAACCGCCTGTCGAAGAAATTGTCGAGGACGATTTCCCGGAAGAAAATGATGAAAGTGAAGAAGAGGATGACAAAAAATCCTTGGACATAAAAAAAGAAGACCCAATCGAGGAAACTTCTGCAGATGAAATCGTTCCGGAAAATAAAACTGATGACGAAGAGAAAACATCCCAGGAAGTTGTCGAAGAGGAGTCATTCGAGGAACTCGAAGAGGAAGAGCTGCCTGCCGTTGAATCTGATGATAGTCCGATTGTGGATGATGCCACAGAAGAAAATGATGTCCAGGAAGATGAGACGGATGACATGAGGAATGAAGATGTCAATCCTCCTGAGGAAACAGTCCCTGAGGAAGACGATGAAGACATGGATCCTCCTGAGGAAACGGTTCCTGTGGAAGAGGAGGAATCCGGCGATGATAACGATGAAGAAGTTGTTGATGATTTCATTCCTGAGGCGGAGGAAGTTTCCTTTGTAATCGATGAAGAAAAAGATGATGTCCCTTTGTACGCCGAAACCCCGGCCGAGGATTCCGAATCTGAAGAGGAGGAAAGTCCATTGTTATCTGAGGAGGCCGCCGAGGTTCCTGTGGACGATGTAACTGATTCCGTGTCAGAGGAAATCGAAATGCCGGAAGAGGAAACCGATGAACCAGAAACTCTTCCAGAGACAATGGAACAAAAACAGGAACCGGCCGTAACTGAAAACGCATTGGAAACTGTGGAGCCTTTTGAATATGTTCCGGATTTTGTGGAAGAGGAAGATGAGCCAATCCCTGAAGAAAAAATTGATGACGAGATTTTGAAATCCGAACCGGCTTCAACAGAGCCTTCCCCGGAGGAGCTTGTTGATGCTGAGGACTTGACACCTTCTGAACCGGAAATGCTCTCCGAAAATACTACTTCCGATAATTCAACGGATGATAATTTGCCTGTCTCGAACGCTGCTCCAGCTGAGGAAGCGGACGAGGAGACGTTGCCGGAGAACGACGTTGCAGATGAAAAGGAGTCTCCGGAAGATAAAGAACTTGACGAGGGTGCGCCTTCCGAAAATGGACTTCCAGCTGATGAAAGCGTTATCGAGAATGAGGTCGACGACGAGACTCCGCCGGAGAACGATTCAGCTGATGAAGAGGCTGTAGTTGAAACCGACGAAGCTGAAACTGATGAAGATGCTGAGACTGATGAAGATGCTGAAGCTGATGTTGATGAAGATGAACCAACGGAAGACCTTGAAGAGGATGATGACGAAAGGGAATCAATTGAAGCGGAGGAGCCTGTCGATGAATCAAGGGAACCTGAGCTTGATCAGGAAGGTGAGGCCACTGATTCTGTAGAGCCGGTCCTTGATGAAACTGTAGATGAAGAGTCCGACTCTCCTGAATCTGAGCCGGAAGAGACACAAGAGGAATCTCCTGCGATGAATGATGTCGCGTACAGCGAAGAAGATACGCCTGTTGCGGAGGATTCTGCGGATGAATCCGTAGATAGCGAGGAGCCATCCGAGGAACCTGAAGACGAAAACACGGTCGAGGAACCGGAAACTCAGGAAGAGGAACCGTCGGATAATCTTGTTGAAGATACTGACGAGGAATTGCCTGTAGCTGAGGATGTTGCGGAAGAAAATGTTGATAGCATGGAGCCTCAGGAAGATACCGTCGACGAGGAAGAGGAAGAAAACTCTGATGTTGAGTCTGAAGCCGTCGATGAGGAGGAACCGTCAGTCTCCGATGGCCGTGAAATTGAAAACGATATGTCCGGCGAAAATGTAAAATCCATTGAACCGGAAACTGTTGAAGAATCAACAGAAAGCGGCGAAGAAATTCCTGATGACATGAACGCTCAGACAGAGGAAGATGAAATAGAAACTCCTGCCGATGACGGTGGAGAAGACGTTGAAAATGTAGATCCTGATGAGGAAACTGCTGAGGAAGAGGAACCTGTTTCTGATGAAGAGGAAGATTCCGGGGAACCAAAGGCAGATGAAAACTCCGAAGAAGATGTCCAGGATGTTGAAACGGAACCTCAGAAAAAGATTGATGACGGTGAAGAATCCATCGATGAAGAACCGGAAGCCAACGTTGAGATTCCTGATGAGGAAACTGTTGATACGGAAAACGAGACCCCTGCGGATAGTGACGGTGAAACAGTTGACAATGTTGACCCAGAACCGGAACAGGAAAATATGGATGAACAGGAAACCGTTGAAGACGAGTCTGTCGATGATACTGCGGACGAGATAGCGGATACTGTTTCAACGGAAGCGGATTCCGATGATGAAGGCGAAGCTGTCGAAGAAAATGAACCTGAACCTGAAGATTCTCCAGACGAAAGTGTCGATGAGAATCCATCCCAATCTGAAAAGAATGAAAGTCCTCTTGAGTCCGATGAAACAGTTGAAGAGGATTTGCCGGTCGATGTCAACGAGGCTCCGGTTTTGGAAGTGGAACCAGAGTTGCCAATTACAAATGATATGCCGGGAGAAAAGGTAAAGGCTGTTGAACCTTCAATTGATGAATCAAGGGTCCCATCAAAAGATGCCGCCGGCGAAGTGGTTGAAGCAAAGGAACCTGAAATGCCTCCAGCGGAAGATGAGGAAGGCGAGGCTGTTGAATATAATGAGCCGGGACCTGTTGATGACAGGCCAGGCGAGGAAGTTGTTGAAACTGAACCGTTACCGGATTTGGACAACGATGGTGAATCCGTGGAAGAGCATGAGGCCGGTCCTGACGAGGACAAGCAGGGTGAGAATGTCTCATCCAACGAATCCGTCGAGGAAGAAAGTGTTGAATCGGCTCCTGAAAATGAATCAGGCTCTAATGATGATCCGGCTTCTGATGAACCAGAGACAGATGAGTCTGAGGTTGAGCAGACCCCTGCGGAAGATGAAAGTGGAGAAGCAGTACAGGAGTTGCCTTCTGAAGATGAAACAGAGGAAAATGTTGAGTCAAATGAACCTGTTGCATCCGATGAAGAAACAGTATCTCCTGTGGATGAACTTCCATCTGTATCTGAGGAGGTCGAAGAAAACAGTGCCGATACAGAATCCCCTGCCGGTGACGATGAAAATGAGGAGCCGGTAGCAGATTTGAGTGCCGTTATTGATCCTTCACTGATGGATGATGGAACTGATAATGGAACCGGCTCAAATGATGATGAGGAACCTGAGACAGAAGGTTCCGAGCCTGAATATACTTCCACACCGGAAACTGGAATCGAGGATGTTCAGGATGAAAATGCAGGTGAAGAATCTGAAGTTGATTCCGAGCCTGAAGAGGATGTCAATGTTCCTCAGGATACATCCGTTGAAAATGAAACCAGCGCGGAAGAGGAAACTGTTGAGACTCCATCCGTTGAACGGCAGCCACAGACAGATGAAGGTCCGGCGCTGGGTATTGGAAAATACATCAGGCAGGAATCTGAACTCAAAAAAGGCTTCTACTATATTCAGATTGCCACCCTTGGAAATTCTGAAAAAATACAGAGCCTCCTGAAGGATTACAGCAAATATCCAATGGTGCTTGTTCCTGCGGGCTCAGCCTATAAGGTGATGGTTGGACCTCTTTCCCTTGATGAATATGGTAGCGTATTGGAAAAATTCAAGTCGTTCGGCTACAGGGATGCTTTTGTAAAGAAAATCAAATAAAAAACTATGCTGTTTACAGCTTAACTTCTGGTCCCTTCTACACCTCAGGCGCTCCGAGTGTGGAAGGGATTTTTTTATGTCATGGGGAGAAAATCCAACCTAAAAAGCTTTGTTCCCCCATAGGTGATGCCTTTTAAAACAATGATACCTGGGACGTTCTGCATATATGCCAGTCATTGATATTTTCTAGCGTATGGATAGGGGAAACCAATTTGGATAAAAAAAAGGACACACTTTTCGGTGTGTCCAAATGGAGGTGGGGGGAATCGAACCCCCGTCCAGATAAGCTAGCCAGGTGCCTCTACAGGTTTATTAGGGCGAGGTAGTTGTCGGGAAACGGTAGCAGCCCCAAAAGCGTCGTCTCCGTATTCCAGAAAAAGTCCACTACATGACCTGGACATCACGCAGCGCAAGTCCCTGTTTGTAACAAAACATCATGGTGCTAGGAACAGCGCCCCACAAGTTCCGTGCTCAGCTACAATTAAGCAGCGAGAGCGAGCTGTGCGTCAGACTCTTCGTCTCTACGTTTAGCAGTTATTTTTTTCACCTGAATCAGAGACCAGATGACAGCCTCACCTGCAACACAAGTCCACTCCTACCTGTCGAAACCGGTACACCCCCGTGTACCAAGTTTTTTGTCTTTTACAGATACAAATGCCCCGAAATATTCTAGACATCGGTATCTATAATATAGACAAAAGAGTGTTCACCGTCAACTTTTTTTTGAAAAAGACGGCAAAAAATTACTCATCATCAATCGTAACACCATGACGTTTCTGTGCAAACCTCTTGAGCATAGCCACGCCATTGCGTTTATCATTGTAGATGAATCCACCGTTCCAGTATTCCATTGCAGCGAAAAGGGCGTTTCCGCCATCCTGTTCATCAGACTGCTTTGTACGGAAAGTTACATAGTTTGTCAATTCCTCGAAGTTCGATGTATGCAAACAGTCCAAGCGCTTGCGGTTGAATTCGTTCCACTTTTCCAGATCCTTGAATCCTTCTCCCTCGTCCTCAACAATGATATGGGCGTGGTTTGCGGAGAATGAATACCATACATGGACCTTTTTGTTGATGTCACAATGATTTCCATGCTTTACGGCATTCTTGATGATTTCAGAAATCTGCTGTTCAAGAAGGTTGATTTCCTTGATTTCCAAAGGAGCCGACTGAACTATAAGCAAAGTAAAGTATCTAATCTGGCGGAAGTCTGACGGGAATTCCTTGTAAAGCATATTTGATTTATCAAATAGTGGGTCATTACCGTCTGAACGGAGCTCCTTGATTATATCCATTGAACCTACCTCCTTACTCGTTGACCATCAACAAGGCTTCTTCAACTGAATTAGCAATAGGGAAGTAGCCCATAAGCTTTGTCAACTCAATAACCTTCTTAACAGAACCATGAATATTTGAAATGTACAATTTCAAATTCATCTTTTTGATTGTAGAACAAATATAAATCAATGCACCAATTCCAGATGAGTCAATGTAGTCAACCTGCTCCAGGTTGATTATAAAGGACTTTACGTTCTTTTCGAGCATTTTCATGACCAATTCTTTCAGTTTGTAAGAATTGTACAGGTCCATTTCGCCGTTTACGTCAATGATGTAAATTTCACCATTCTTGCGTATTTTCAGTTCCATAAGTGTTCTCCTTATTGCTCTAAAATTTCAAATTATTGAATTTTTATAATCAGAAGCGACTCATCATCATGCTGATTAGCGTTGCCACTGAAGTTTTTTACATCGTTCTTAATGATATTTGCCAGCTCCTTGCTTGGCTTTGAATGGTTGGCCTTAATCAAATTCAGGAGCTTTTCAGTAGAATACTGGACTCCATCCTCGTTTAGGGCTTCCACTATACCATCAGTGTACGTAAATATTATATCACCACTTTTAACATTTTGCACGAAATCTTTATATTCTGATGATTTTTCTACTCCAATCGGGTCGCTTGGCTGGGAGAGTAGGGTCAATTCATCAGTTTCGCCGTCGAAATAGTAAATCGGTATTACACCGCAGGTTGAAAATTCCATGACCTTTTCTTCAGGGTTGTAGTTGATAAGGGAAACGGAACCGAAATGGTCTGTGCTGAAGGATTCGGCCGTAATTCCTTTGTTAACCCAGGTAAGAATCTTTCCTGCGCTTTGCGTTGTGTTGACCACAAGACGGAGCATTGCACGGATCATCGTCATGACGGTCATGCTGTTTGTTCCCTTTCCTGCGATATCCGCCATGATGAACGAAACCCTGTCCTTTCTGGAAACGATTACATCGTAATAGTCCCCGCAGACACCTTCCGCCTGGTTCCAGAAATTTCCCAGCTGCAATCCCTTTATCAATGGAAGCTTGGCTGGCTTCAGGGTGTTCTGAATGCGCATAGCGATTTCTGACTCCTTGTTCATTTCGCTACGCTCAATAATATCTTTTACTGTTATGACGTTCTTGATTGTGGCGGCCGCAAAGTCTGTGAGCGTGGATGCCATTTTCAAGTGCTTTTCCGTAAATTTTGGCGTTCCGTTCTTTCTTGCGAAGGCCGTGACGCCAATAACCGTATCCTGGACCTTCAGCGGAACGATTATATAGCTTCCGCACTCAAGGAATTCCTCCGGCCCGTTCTGGTATATTCTATCATCAATTTCCGGTTTTGCAATCAATTCCGGACGACCTGACTTGGCGATTGCACCAAAGATATTGTCCTGGAACGGGAACGATGCAAACTTGAAGCTTGTCGAAACCCTTACCGGTTTGTGCGGCAAATCTGAAGGAAGCTTGTATGGAGGTGGAAAATCCCCTTCGAACGCTTTAACGGATACCAGGTCCTCGAAGTCGTCAACCATGAGAAGGGCGGCGCCATCTGCATTCAGCTGTTCCTTGATTGTCTTGTTTATATATGAAAGAAAATTGTTGTATCCACCATCTGAATCGTAAGCCATTGCGGCGTTGGCCATAAAGTCCCTGTTAATGTCCATCAGGGAAAGGTCGTCCTCCGAAAGCTCTCCGGTTTTCTCGTCCACTTTCTGGGTCTGCTCGTTGGCCTTTGCAATCTTGTCGTTGAAAAATTTTGGAACCAGCTTTTCGATTTTCTTTGGCTCGAAAGTGGAAAGCATGATGCAGTAGGGCAACGTGATGAATGCCGCCACAAGGAGGGATATTCCAAAAAACAGAGTCGCTTTACCGGTTGGGTTTCCTGCAAGAATCATGTTTCCTGATATCAGGCTGGAAAGAAAAAGTATTATATCTGCCACGAAAATTATAAAGCTAACTCTTGCTGTACTTCTTTTTTTTGAGACAACCAATAGAAAAAACACAACCAGGGCGATAAATGCTATTGCAAAAAGAGGTATGTAAGCAAATCTGTCGTCAAATGTCAAAGTGGAACTCCCTTGCTTAATTTAGACTGTAATTAAACTAACTATGGGTTTAGAATTAGTTTAACACCGAAAACTTGAGCCGTCAAGTTTTTTTCTTCTCCCACATTATCGGCAGAATTCCACAAAAAATGAGGGACCGGCTCTGCTGTTTGTTGGTTTTCCGTGATGCATCCGATTCGTCGGGAAGCTTTTTTTCTGTACTGGACATAATATCCCTGTGATGATATAATCGAGCAAGATAGGGGTGATTAAATGATTTTTCCACTTGAAGAGTTAGTAAAATACAAGAAGAGCATATACGAAATTACAGTGGCTTCAAGCCGTCGTGCATTCCAGCTGGCAAAGGTGGACGATCCTTTGATTAAGGAAAACGACGACAAGGTCGTAAGTCTTGCCGCACGTCAGCTTTTTGATAACGTGGTCCAGTATCATCTGGAAGACAAGTCTCAGCAGTAGAATGTGATCCCGTTACCGGGAGCTGTTTGCAGTATTGCGGGAGGTCAGCTTCGGAAGCCTTGTCTTGAGGTGCCAGGACGGCATTGCTCGGTGACATCGCTTTTTGGAAATGCCTCGGAATTGAAAAAGGGTTGTGTATATGGCGCAGAAAATACCTGCCGTGGTTATTTTTGCACCCACCGCCAGCGGAAAGACTGCCTTGGCCAAGGAAATCTTTGGAAAGAGCAGTCTTTTTGATTTTAAAGGCATGGGTGAGGTTGTAAGCGCGGACAGTCAGGCGGTCTACAGGTACCTGGACATTGGGACGGCGAAACCGACAAAAGATGAGATGGAGGAAATACCACACCATCTGGTGGATGTCGTGGAACCTGATTGCCAGTTCGGGGTAGGAGAATTCCTTGAGATGGCCGACGCTATTTGTTCTGATATTTTTTCCAGGGGCAAAATCCCGGTGGTCCTTGGGGGGACCGGGTTCTATATCCGCAGTTTCCTTTTGGGGCTTCCTCCGACCCCAATCAGCGACCCCGTGCTGCGGGGGAAGTTGAAGGAAAGGCTTGCGAAGGAAGGCAACGGACCTCTGTATCATGAGCTAAAGACGGTGGATCCTGTTTATGCAAAAAAAATAGATTTGCATGACGGGTACCGGATCTGCCGAGCCCTTGAAGTTTATTATGCGACCGGAAAGTCCCTTTCCTCTTTTGCGTTGCCGACTCAGCTGCGAGGTGGCTACGATTTTTGTACGATAATCCTCAAAAGGGAAAGGGAGGAGCTTTATTCCCGCATCGATAGCCGTGTCGATAACATGTTCGCCGGTGGATTGGAGATGGAGGTGGAAAGGCTCAAGTCCCTTGGCTATGGAAAGGACACGCCGGCAATGAAGGCCATCGGGTACAGCGAATTCTTTCTGGACGGCGGCCTGGGGACGGATGAGATAAAGGCTCTGATAAAATTCAATACCCGGCGCTATGCAAAGAAGCAGTACACCTATATGCGCGATATTCCCGGTGCGGTTGAAATTCCAGCCGACAATGTTGGGGAGGTGGTGTCACATATTGGCAGCTTCCTCAGTGGGCTGGGCGGATTATGATGGCGAGTTTTAGTTCATTGAAATGCAACGGACTAAAACAGTGGATTAGTGATGAATTAGGTTTCTATTTGGAAACAATAGAAAAGTCGTTATCTTTGAAAATAACAATTCTCTCATTTGTATTTTCTTTTTCAACCGTTTTCCACATTTGCGCATATTTGCTTCTATCAGAGTCAGACAACTCTTTCTTTACATCTAGTAATCTTCTAAAAGCAGAACCATCTTCATCAAATAGGTCGCTTCTATCCCAAGACTCGTATTCGCTTTCTTCAGAAAAACCAAAACCTCTTGCCATTGAAATATTCATTACATAGATTTTGCCAGTATAAGATTCTAACAAAACTACAGAGATAGCAAAATCCCATGATGGAATCAGGATTTTTATCATACCAGATCCTGATTTCGCTGTATTCTGTAATAAGTAATTTAATTTTTTCGAGACTTGAATACTCTAACTGGGCCTGTTGTTCTCCTGATAATCTTAATCAATTTATGATCATCCAAAGAATGGGACTTGAAAGAGGTAGGATTTTCAAAATATTCAATTACTGGCATTTGTTTCAAAAAGGTAGTTCTTTCTTCATTGCCAATTCCACAGGCAATAGGACCTTTGGATAAATTGTTCAAGAAACATGCCACATTCTTGTAAATATAATCATAGTCTCCATTTTCTTCTTTCTCCATGGTTTCTATGAAACGTTGATGATATTTATCAGGTCCCTCTTTATTTGAAAAGTCAACTTGAAGTTTGCTTTTCAGGTTTAAGGTTAAGTCAAAAAGAAAATTGTTATCAAAAACTATTTCCAATATAGAGTTATTATCTTTATCATCAATTATTAAACCTTCATTTACAGAAAATCCAAATTCATGAGATATAATATGTTTTGTTTCTTCTTCCATTACCGATCCTCCAAAATATCACTTATCGGTCCGCTTTCACAAGTTTGTTCCCATTGGTCAGCTTTTTCTACCTCATCACCATCGAACTGTATAGGCATATAACCAGAATATGCTCGAAATGGATTCAAAAAATATTTTTTCCAATCTTTTCCATAGCGTTTCTTGTAGATTATTTTCATTGCTTTCAACTTTAACAATTCAAACCTATCACCCCTTACAATTTTATCCTTTCGGTATCGTTATACAGTGCATTCATATTCACCGAGCTCACTTATTTTTGCACTTAATACATTAGCAATTTTATATTCGTTTGCTCCGGATGTAATAATTCTGAAACTCTTAGCCTCCTTATGAGACCTTCAGCGGTATGGTGATAAAGAATGTGGTCCCTTCACCTGGCTGCGATTTGACATCGATGTTCCATCCATGACTGTCTATGATTGTCTTCACGACTGAAAGCCCTATGCCCATTCCCTGTTCCCTTCTGGACGATGTGCCCCTGTAAAAGATGTCGTATATATGGGAAAGGTCCTTTTCTTCGATACCTATGCCGGTGTCCTCGATCAATATGGTTATGTCGTTCTCGGTCTGGTACGCCTTTATGCTGACGGTATCCCCATCCCTGGTGTAGCGGAGCGCATTGTTGAATATGTTTTCCAGCGCCCTCTGGAACAGGTTCTTGTCCATGAATATGGTTGTCCCGTCCTTGATGGAGATGTCCGAGGTTATGTTCCTGTTGTACACGTCCGCGGTTTCTGTAGCCGATGTTGCAAATTCCATGAGTATGGGCTTGATTGGGACCTGGGCAAGATGCTGCCTCCATTCCGTGGTGTTCAGCTTCATGTAGTTTATCAGGTCGTTGATCATGTTCTCCAGCTGGTCAGCCTTTGATTCCACTATGGACAGCGATTTCTTTATTGAATCCATGTCCGAAACAACGCCGTCGGTGATTGCCTCGGAGTATCCCTTTATAAGTGCCACCGGGGTCCTGAGGTCATGGCTTATTCCCATGATGAATTTGTTGCGCCTTTCCTGGTTGTCCTTTAGCGATATGCGCATCTTGTCAAGACTTTCCGCCAGCGAGGTTATTTCGTTTGCCTCCTGCTTTCTCTTTGGAAGCTCCATCTGGGTATCAAGTTCCCCGTCAGCGATTTTCTGCGTGTTCACCTCAAGCAGCTGTATTGATGAGAAAATGGTCTTCGAGAGGGTGATGATAAGGACTATGCAGATGATTTCAAAAATTATTATGATCAGGAAAGCCGTGGAGAAATATTTGTACTTCCGCATGACTTTTTTTTCGGCTACGGGCGCTCTGCATATGTAAAAGAATCGCCTTCCCATGAGGGACTGGTTTGTCATCAGGTAGTGGCCCTGCATCTGATAGTCATACTTGTCGCTGGATTCGCTTATGATATTGAACAGGTCCGAAGGGGACATTGTTGACCCGCTTTGCAGTTCCGGTATGTTGGATATTATTATCGAGTAGTTGCTGTATATGGCGATCTGCATGTTAGGCGGAACGGTTTTCAACAGGTAACGGATTTCGTTCAGCTCCGATTCCGACAGGTTGAATTGATTGAGTTTCCTGAGTTCCTTGTATCCTTTCATCAGGTAACGCTGTGGCGATGTGAAGTAGTGGTAAACCGGCATGGATACTGCGCACACAAGCGGAATTATGATGATTGCGAATATTAGCAGTGTAAATTGTGACCTGATTTTCATTTCGTTTTGATAAAATCCAATTTCGTTGTCTCAATGCAAAGCGGTGACACCGGGCATTATTTTTCAAATTTGTAGCCCATGCCGAACAGCGTCGTTATGTGCTTCGGGTGGGTAGGGTCCGCCTCGATTTTTTTCCTGAGCCTCTGTATATATACTGCCACTGCGGTGATATCTCCGTACTGGCTTTTCCATACGTGATTGTATATCACTTCCGGAGTCATGGCCTTGCCCGCGTTTCTGACAAGATACTCAAGTACTTCGTATTCCTTTGTGGAGAGGGGAATCTTTTCGGTTCCATTCTTCTTCAGTATGCAGCTGTTGCACAGCAGGGTGTAGTCCCCGAAGTTTATGGTTTCTTCCACCGAGGCCTCGGTAACGGACAGCCTGTTCAGCTTTCCCTGCACCCTGGCGACAAGCACCTTCGGGCTGAAAGGTTTCGCCACATAGTCGTCCGCTCCGTATCCTAGTCCTGATATGACATCTTCATCCGCGTCGCGGGCTGAAACTATTATCACCGGTATGGTGCTCTTGTACTCCGCCCTGAATTTTTTCAGAAAATCAAGACCGCTCATGCCCGGAAGGTTCAAATCCAGGAGCACGAGGTCAGGGGAGTAGCCTGTCTGCAGTTTTTCCAAAGCAAGCTCTGCGGTCTCACAGGTTTCGCAGTCAAATCCGGCGTTCTCCATGTACATTTTTATAAGCTGGGACATCTCGGCGACGTCTTCTATAATCATTATGTTATTTTTCATATCTACAAGAATAAATCAAAAAAATCCATAATGCCATATTTTTTTTGTTATATTTATGGAATCCTTCATTGTTTAAGTCCTTCGAATATAACAACTTAAAACATTTTTTTTGGACGGCTTTCCGTTCCCGTGTTTCATTTTGGAGGCTCCTTTTTCTGTTGCGTTGAGGTCCCTTGTGCCCGGAATGAAATAAGCTGTCATTAGTTTCTAAAGTCATAACTTTTGTTTACCGATATGGAAGAAAAGAGGAGGAGCGCTGGTATAAAAAATCGGAGCGCAAAAATCATCAAAAACTAAAATTTTTGAAGATTTCAACACTTGACGACTTTTTTAATACCGTTCATTATGATAGAATATGATTGAAGTTACCAGGTTGGATGGGAAAAAGTACTGGATAAACCCGCATCAAATTGAAAGCATGGAAAATAATCCTGATCTCACTTTAACTCTCCTTTCAGGAAAAAGGGTCGTGGTTCAAGAGTCTCCTCAAGAGGTTGTGGACAAGATAGTTGCCTACAGGAATCGCATAGGGACTTTCAACCAGGAACTGTGAATCCTATAAAAATGGATTATATACGTAAACATATTTAACTAAGGAAAAACGGAGGATTTTCTCTAAAATGGATTTTGCTAGTATAATTGGATTTATTGGTGGTTTGGCAATGATTATGCTTGGTGTTATTACATCAGGTAGTTCTGTTGTGAGTATCTTGAACCTCCCGTCATTGTTGGTTACGGTCGGCGGTTCATATTTCTCATTGTGGATTTGTGCCCCTATGAATCAGGCCATTGGTATTTGGAAGATTCTTGGACGCTGTTTCAAGAAATATGAGTTTGGTGAAGAAAAGACTGTCCGTGATATGGTACGCTTGAGTGAGCAGGCACGCCGCGAAGGTATCCTTGCACTGGAAGACAGCCTTGACGACCTGGAGGACAAGTTCCTTAGCAAGGGACTTCACCTTATGGTTGACGGCCATGATGGTTCCGCAATCAGGACAATCCTTGAAAACGAAATGGCCCAGACTGAGGCCCGCCACATGGAATGGATCAGCGTTGTCACTAACTGGGCTGGATATGCTCCAGGTTTCGGAATGATGGGTACCGTTATCGGTTTGATTGGTATGTTGAACAACCTGGAAGATAAGTCATCCCTCGGTCCAAACATGGCTACCGCTTTGATTACAACACTCTACGGATCCTTCATCGCCAACTGGCTCTTCGGACCTATGGCAAACAAGCTGACCTGGCAGAACACAAGGGAAATGAGATCAAAAGATATGGTTCTTGAAGGGGTCCTTTCAATCCAGACCGGAGACAACCCTCGTATTTTGGCTACCAAGTTGCTTACATATCTTGAACCAAAGACCAGAAAGATTTTGGAACCAGAGCTGGTTAAGGATTAATTCTCAGGAAGGAAAAACTAATGGCGAAAAGAGAAAAGAAAGAGCCTTCCAAGCCGTCAAAAGCATGGATGGATACTTATGGAGATATGATTACTTTGATGCTCTGTTTCTTCGTTGCCCTTTATGATCCATCAGATTCTGATGCGGTTCAGATGGCCCAGCTTCAGGCATCCGTCAGCAACCATAACAATGGTGGCGAAACCTCCCTTAGTCCTGGAAAACTTGCGGACCTCGGAAATACTGTCAGTTCTTTGCCGGCGGTAGAAAAGGGTATAAGCCTTGGACCTACAAAGAAAAAGGCCGTCACAATTTTTGAACCTGATACAAAGAACAACCGGATAACCGTTACCAGTGATGAACGGGGCCTTGTTATTTCCCTGCTGTCGGATACTTTTTTCTCCGAAGGCAGCGCTGATTTGAACGTGGCGGAATGTAGGGAGACGTTGTTGCGTTTGTCCTCATTCTTCAATGATCCTGATGTCAGCGACAAAAAGTTTAGGATCGAAGGTCATACGGATGACACTCCCGTATCTGCGGAAAGCATCTATCCAAGCAACTGGGAACTTTCGACCAGCCGTGCGGCAAATGTTCTTCATTATCTGAGCGCCCTTGGCGTAAATGAGAAACAGTTTTCGCTTGCCGGATATGCGGATACCCGTCCAATGTTTGATAACAGCACTCCGGAAGGTAAAGCCTATAACCGCCGTGTTGATATAATCATCCTGGATGAGGGGCATTTTTAAAATAATGCTTTAAGAAAAAAAAGAGATGCCGATAAATAATTGAAGGGTGATATTTTATAAAGTCATTTTTCCGTTAAAAGTTACTATGTTTTTTCAAGCTGCCGCAAAAAAGCATGGCGGCTTAAAAAGGCAGTTAAAAATTGATCGCGAAGAAATATGGAGGATATTATGGCCGACGATAACAGCATGGACCTCAATGACGAGGATGCCGGTGGAGTAACAGCAAAGAAAGGGGGAGCAAAAAGTGGTTTCCTCGGGCTTTTGAAGTGGATTCTTATTGCCATTGCTGCAATTATTGTGATCGTTACAGTTGTTGCTATAACAATTAATAATCTTAATAAAAAAGGCAAGAGCGCAACAGACAGTATGCCGATTGGTTCTGAATATACTTCAAGACGCGAAATATATGACTGGTACACATCTTTGGATCAGATAACTACAAATACGGATGAAGAGATTCCTGCTTCTGTACGTATTCAGGTTGCCCTTGGATATAAGAAGGATGACAAGGCTGCTTCAACAGAAATCACAAGCCGCCGTGTCGAGATTACAGATACTTTGCGCCGTTTCTTCTCGGAACAGACAGCAGAGGAGCTGAGACCTCAGAATGAAGAGGCTCTTCGTCAGAATATCAAGGATTTGCTTAACGACACAATCTTGAGCGAATCCAGAATCAGAGATGTACGTTTTACAACAAAAGATATAGTTCAGCAATAAAATAAAGTTGCTTAGGTGGGATTAGGGAATGAATGAAGTATTATCACAGGATGAAATAGACCAGCTCTTGCAGGCGATAAGTTCTGGTGATAACGAAACTGACGATTTCAAGCCGGTTTCAGACACCAGACGAATCAAAATCTATGACTTCCGTAGACCAGATAAATTCTCAAAGGAACAGATTCGTACTGTTTCTAATATGCATGAAACTTTTGCACGTCTTACGACTACAAGCCTTTCAGCCCAGTTACGTACGTTGGTGCATGTTCATGTGGCTTCAGTAGATCAGTTGACTTATGAGGAATTTATTCGTTCAATTCCTACTCCAACTACTCTTGCTGTTATCAACATGGATCCTTTGAAAGGAAATGCCGTTCTTGAAATCGCTCCGGAAATTACATTCATCATGATTGACCGACTTTTCGGAGGTTCAGGCGATACAGGTGGAAAAGTTAACCGCGATTTAACGGATATTGAACAGTCAGTTATGGAAGGTATAATCGTTCGTATCCTTGCCAATATGCGCGAAGCATGGACTCAGGTTATTGACTTGAGGCCTAGGCTTCAGCAGATTGAAACCAATCCGCAGTTTGCGCAGATTGTTCCTCCAACTGAAATGGTTATCCTTGTTACATTGGAAATCAAGATTGGTGAGGAAGCCGGTATGATGAATATCTGTATTCCTTACATCACAATCGAGCCAATAATTTCTAAACTTTCATCGCAGTTCTGGTTCAGCTCTGTCAGAAGAAGTTCCACAACACAGTACCTTGGTACTCTCAAGGAAAAACTTTCCGACGTTGAAATGGAACTGATTGCCGAAATCGGAAGCATGAACGTACCAATCCGGGATGTAGTCAACCTGCAGATTGGCGACGTAATCCGGTTCAACACAACAAAGGTGGGCGATCCTTTGATACTGAGCGTCGGTAGCAGAAAGAAATTCTACTGCCAGCCTGGTGTTGTTGGAAAACAGAGGGCAATACAGATTATTGAGAAGATAAAAGAAAACGATGAAGACGAATTCGAAGAGTTAACAGCAGAAGGAGATGATACACTATGAGTGAAGGCGCAATATCACAGGAAGAAATCGATGCATTGTTGTCCGGCGTAGAATCAGGGGGGCTTAGTGGAGCTTACTCTTCTTCTACACCTTCTGCCGGTAATATGGATATTCCTACATTGCAGAAATTTGCTGAAACAATGAAGGAAAAGCTGGCTTCAAATATTTCGACAATGACTGGTTCGACTGCAACAGTTGAAAGTCCTGTCGTGGAAGCATCAAACAGAGATCAGCTTTTGGCCAAGGTGCCTGAGATGCTCGTCTCTGTCATGGCTGATTTTAATGCTGGGCTTACGGGAGACCATCTGTTTATTTTGGCCCCTGAATTTGTTCAGAAAGTTTCCAGCCTCATTAACAATGAACCAAATTCAGAGTTGGATGACATGGCCCTTTCCGTTGTGGGAGAGCTTGTGTCAACATACTCTGGTGCTGAAATAACGGAACTGAGCCAGGGTGGAAAACTTCCTGGTCTTGCCGCAAATCCTCCGGAGGCTCACAACCAGCCAAAGGCTATGGTACGTATGCCACAGGGCTCCTTCGCTTTGTTTACGTATCCTATCACTTTGGATGGATCGCCTTACACTTTGTGGGAAGCGGTGAACAGTTCTGTTGCAGAGGGAATGGCTACAGCTCTTGGTGGTGGCGTACAGCCTGCCGCAGCTGCTGCACCGAATAATGCAGCACCACAATTTAATCAACAGCCAATGATGGGAGGTATGCCAAACATGGGAGCGATGCAGCCAATGAATAATATGTCAAATATGGGAATGATGCAGGGGCAGGTTGGTATGCAGCCAATGAATACACCAAACGTTCAGTCTTTACAGTTGCCTAATCTTCAGCAGTACAGCGCTGCTGCTGGACAGGGAAACATTAGCTTGATTATGGACGTCTTTATGGAAATGACCGTAGAATTGGGTCGTACCAAAAAGACTATCAAAGATATCCTGGGAATGGGCGAGGGAACAATCATCGAGTTGGATAAACTTGCCGGTGAACCTGTGGACATTCTTGTAAATCATAAACCTATTGCCAAGGGTGAGGTCGTTGTTATCGACGAAAACTTCGGTGTTCGTGTAACAGAGATTCTTCCAGCTCTTGAGCATGTGACCAACCAGATGTAATTGAAATGATATGGGCGGGGTATTGCTTTTACTCCGCCTTATTTTTTTCTTTTCGTTCATGATAAAAACGTCTGATGCACCGCCGTGGGGCTGTATGTCCTATGGGATAATGGCGGTGCGGTTTTCTATTTTAAAATCATTATTTTTCTGCGAATATTAAAAAAATTTCTTCGTTTTTGGTGTGTTGCAATTGATTAAACCCGTACTTTAAAGTATTTTAAATATGGATGTCCATAAGATTTTCATTCTTGGTGGGGACCTGGAAATGGGAATATCCGGGCTCGCAATTCCAGTGGCAAAACCGCTGGAACCCTGGAGATGATTTTTATGGAATCCTGCATATAACTACAGCTTTCAGGGGTGGAAGCTTAATTGGGTGGGGGAAAATAAAATTAATTCAATAAAGTTAAAGGCCACGGTGATGGCCATCATTTGTCTCTTGTTGCCAAGCATCGTATTGGCTCAGTCTGCGGATTATGTTGTCAACAGTGATTTGGAAGCCTCTATTTCCTCGTATGAAACGGTGTCGGAAGAAGCCGTAACGCCGGTTGTGTCCACCGCAAAGGGGGATGGTTCCAAGTCGATGGACGTTCCTGATTCGGACAGCAAAAAAATTGAACGAGGCAAGAAATTGTCCACCGCAGCCACAGGTGATTCCAAAAACGGAAATCCGAAAAAGGGTGGCGTGGCTGATACCATCGGTGTTTTTTTGAAAATGATATTCGTATTGGCGATCGTCCTTGCCATAATCTGGATTATCTTCAAGCTGCTGCAGAGGGGAACTGGGGCATCCTCTGCAGCCGATGACAAGTTCCTTAGAAAAGTTGCATCCCTTTCCATAAGCCCGGGAAAATCTGTCCAGGTGGTTACCCTTGTTGACAGGGCATTCCTTATTGGGGTCGCAGACAATTCCGTGAATCTTCTTTGTGAACTGGATGACCCTGAGCTTATATCGGCTATGAATCTGTATGCCGAAAAAAAGAGTCCTAGTTCAAAGCCCAAGAATTTTAGTGAAGTGCTCGAAATTTTTATGCCAAGGAAGAAAAGCTCTGGACCGGCAAAGAATGTTTTTGACGATGGAGCCGCCCAGCAGATACTTAATTCAATTAAAAAGCAGAGCGACCGTATGAACAGGGGTGAATGAAAATGAGAAAAGGTTTTAAAAACTCTATAAGGAAAATTGTTTTTTTCTCGGTGATACTGTTTTTCTGTATCCTGCCGGTCGCTTCCCAGTCATCCAGTTTTCCAGAAGGTTCGACACGTGGCAACACTGAGATGAACGGCAATATTACGGGAATCGATTTTCCTAACATCGAATTCTCGGCCACGGCTCCACAGACTGGGAACCAGGTAGCCTTCAGCGTTCAGCTTCTTTTGATGCTGACCCTGCTTAGTCTTGCCCCAAGCATAATAATTCTTACAACAACGTTCCTCCGTTTCAGCATTGTGCTTGACTTTATCAAGAGGGCGCTCTCCTTGCAGCAGGTTCCTCCTACGGCGGTGCTGAACGGTATAGCCATATTCATGACAATTTTCTGCATGTGGCCAACCTTCAGCAAGGTTTACAACGATGCATGGAAACCGTTGTCCAATAACGAAATATCTATCACCGAAGCGTATGACAAAGCGGAGTCCCCCCTCAGGATGTTCATGTATGAGCAGATGGCCGATGACGACCGCTATATCGGTGTGTTCGCCTCCATGATCATGGATGACCAGCCGGAAAGTCTTGCTGATGTTCCAACATATGTCCTGGTCCCTGCCTATATTCTGCATGAGCTTACCGTGGCATTCAAAATAGGTGTCCTGCTTTATATCCCGTTCATAATTATTGACATGGTGGTCGCATCTATCTTGATGAGCATGGGTATGATGATGCTTCCTCCGGTCCAGATTTCTATGCCGTTCAAGCTTATGCTGTTTGTACTGGTCGATGGATGGGGACTTTTGACGACCCAGCTTTTCCACAGCGTTGGTCTATAATCGGGAGGTAATCTATGGGACTTGGTGAAATTGCGCAGCTGATGCGTGAAGGTATAATGCAGGTTTTCACTCTATGTGCGCCGGTTTTGGGCGCGGCCTTGATTATTGGTCTAATCATTTCAATCTTTCAGGCCACGACATCAATCCAGGAGCAGACCTTGACGTTCCTTCCTAAGCTTCTGACTATCCTGTTGATTCTGGCCCTCCTTGGTGGATGGATGTTCAGCAGGATGGAGAACTATACGATAAACCTCTTTGAACAAATTCCTAGGATGGGATGACCTTTTGGATTACAGCTGTTGAGGATTTATGTTAGAAAGGATACTTGCAAGGGCCCCTGTATATCTTTTGGTGGCCGTTAGATGTTTTGCATTTATAATGACCCTGCCTCTTTTTTCTTCAAGGACCGTCTCGAGGATTGCGAAGGTCACTTTGGCGATTTATTTTGCCTGTCTGATAGCGCCCCGGCTTTCTCTTGAGTCTGGGATATATTCCGCTTATTCCTCATTCATAACACCGGAGGGGACTTTCAATTTGAGTTTCGTTCTTCTGTTGATTGGCGAAGGTCTCATTGGAATAATCATGGGTTTTTTCATCAACATGATTTTTGCAGCGTTCAGCACCGCGGGTCAGTTTTTTGCTTTCCAGATGGGTTTCGCCGCAAGCGAAGTCTATGATGCCTTGAGCCAGGTCGAAAATCCTTTGATGGGACAGTACCTGAACCTTGTGGCCATGCTCGTGTTCATGCAGACGGGAAGCTTTCAGAAACTTTTTTCCGATGGCCTCCTTTCGAGTTTTGAACATCTGAACGCGTTCGTCATTGTGGAGCACAACAGCGATATGGTAAAATTTCTGCTCATGGGACTGACAAAACTTTTCCGTGACGCAATCGTTATAGGTATGCCGCTCATAGGAACTCTGTTCCTGATCAACGTCTCCATGGGAATCTTGACCAAGGCTTCTCCTCAGATGAACCTGCTGGCGGAAGGGTTCCCTATTTTGATTTTGACGGCCTTCTTTGTTCTTACGTTCATGCTTCCTTATTTCGTGGACTATGCCGACCGTTCCTTTACGTCGGCGTTCTATACGATCGGGAATTTCTTTAAAAATATAAGTCTGGGAGGCAGCTGATGAGTCAGATTGATTTGCAGTGGTTTGCACCAGAGGATGAAGGCAGGACGGAACAGCCTTCGGAACATAAACTCCGGAAAGCCCGCGAGGAAGGTCGGGTTGCCAAAAGCCAGGAGCTTAATGGTTCGATTGTCTTTTTGTTGGGATGCATCCTTCTGCTTTTCTTGGGTCCCTGGATAGAACAGAAACTGGAGGAGGTGATGGTTTTCTTCTTCCAGCACGCAACAGATGAGCGGGTGGACAATGGACAGTATGCCATGGTTTTTGCGCGGTATTTCTGCATGATAGTCATTCCGTTCGCGCTGGTCGGTGTGATAGCAGGGGTGACCGGAAATCTTGTCCAGAACAAGGGCTTCATTTTCACTACGAAGACCATAAGTCCAAAGTTCGATAAAATAGTCCCCCATTTTGGTCAGTACTTCAAGAGGACCCTTTTTTCGTTCGAGGGGGTCTTTAATGTCATAAAATCTATCATGAAGGTTATAATCCTTGTGATTGTCTGCTTCCTGATGATTTATTCCCAGCGGAACAGGTTGCTTTCGTCGGAAAACATACCGGGCCCGATGATGGCCATGAAGATGTTTTCCGGTGTCGCCGGCCGGATGCTGATCATCGCTGCAGTGATATTGGTTGGTATCGGTATCCTTGATTATTTTGTTCAGAAACGGCAGTTCATGGAACAGAACAAGATGACCAAGCAGGAAGTGAAGCAGGAGTTCAAGGAACTGGAAGGGGACCCGGAAGTGAAGAGCCATCTGGACTCCGCCCAGCGGGAAATGCTTTCCCAGAATATTCCAAAGGCCGTCAAGGAGGCGGATGTGCTGATAACAAACCCGACACATTATGCCGTCGCCGTGCAGTGGAAAAAGGAAGTCAATGTGGCCCCCGCAGTGACCGCGAAGGGTGAGGACCTTTTGGCGCAGAACATGAAAAAGCTGGCCCGGGAGAATGATATACCTATGATAGAAAACCGTCCTTTGGCTCGAGGACTTTACAACGATGCCAAGGTCGGTGATGTCATTCCGGAAAATTATTGGAGGGCAATCGCCGTAATTTATGCTCAAATTGGGTACATGGAGAAAAAAAGCTAAATTTTTACTGATAAAAGTGGGCTCAGTAGAAAATCAGCATTGAAAATTTGAGCATTATAGAATACAATTAGTACAAGTGGGTAGGGATTAGTATGTCTGAAGTTAAAAAACAAACTGGACAGAAGAAACAGAATTCTGTCTTTTCATTTATAAGTGGGAACGCGGTGCCGGTGGCCATTGTTTTGACGGTCATCATGATGTTCCTTCCGTTGGGTAAGGTTGTCGTCGATTTGGCGATGGCAATAAACCTTGCTTTGTCTTTGATTATCTTGCTGACCGTCGTCTATACTCGGCGCGCCTCAGATTTCACTTCTTTTCCACGGGTTACTCTTCTTGTCACTTTGTTCGGACTTGCAATCAACATTGCATCGACCCGTCTTATTCTTACGAACCCTGTGGGCGGAAAATTCGACATTGGAAGTCTTCCAGGCCAGAGTGCCCTGGTGCAGGCGTTTGCAAATATTGTTACAGGAAAAAGCCTTGTAGTCGGTTTCATTATATTTATAATACTGATAGTCGTTCAGGTCATTGTCGTTACCAAAGGTGCCGGACGTGTTTCTGAAGTCAGCGCCCGTTTCACTTTGGACAGCATGAACTCAAAGATGTTCGATATTCAGAATGAACTTAACGCCGGAGCAATCACCGAAGAGGAAGCCGCCAAGAGGAAGGAACAGATAAGACGTGAGGTCGATTTCTATTCCGCCATGGACGGTTCCTCCAAATTCGTCAGCGGAAACGTAAAGGCGGGTATATTCATTACTGTCATAAACCTTGTGGGTGGAATCATCACCGGAATGATGGGTGACAAGGCTCATGGAATTCCTGGAATGGACTTCTCTGCTGCATTTTCCAGCTATGCAAACCTTACCATCGGTGACGGCTTGATGTCCCAGCTTCCTGCCCTCATGTTGTCCTTTGCCACCGGTATTCTTGTTACCGGTTCCTCTGCCGATGAGGTCATTGGTGACCAGCTCAAAAAGAATTTCTCTGTCAGCGGTACAGCCTATATCATTGTGGGTGTCGTTCTTGCCGTGATGGGAATCGCATTCTTTGGTGCCGCGACCTTTGTTCTTGTTCCAGTCGGCGGTTTCTTTGTCTATGTTGGAATCCGCATGCAGAAGATGCAGAAAATTGAAAAACGGAACGAGGAAACAAAAGCCATTGAGGCTAAAAACAAAAAGCAGACCGGTTCCAGCCCGGATGATGTTTCTCCTGTTGTTCAGCTGGACCCTCTTTCACTGGACCTTGGGTATGCGCTTGTTTCCCTGGTCGATAAGGAAAAGGGTGCGGAGCTTTTGGAACGTGTCACAAGAATCCGACGTGAGCAGGCCTTGGATCTGGGACTTGTTATCCCACCAATCCGCATCCGCGACAGCATGAATATTGAACCGGATGAGTATTCGTTCAAGATTCGTGGAATCGAGGCCGGTAGAAGCAGGCTCAAGCTTGGCTGCTATATGTGTCTCAATACCGGAAGCGTCAAAAAGGAGCATCTTCTTTCCGGTGAAAAGACATACGACCCTGCGTTCGGCATGGAGGCTATTTGGGTTCCAGAGACCAAGCGTCCAGAGGCTGAGCGCGTTGGATATGCGGTTATCGATCCACCGACAATCATAGCTACACACCTTACTGAAATCATTCGCCGGCATGCGGCGGATATTCTTACAAGGCAGGAAGTAAGTGCCATCGTCAACAAGGTCAAGGAAACAAATCCGGTTGTTGTTGACGAAGTTATCAACGGACCTGACAAGCTTACCTACGGACAGATCGAGGCAGTACTCAAGGCGCTTCTGGAGGAGCAGGTCAGCATTCGCAATATGGTTGTCATTCTGGAAACCCTTTCCAACTTTGCACCTATTTCAAAAGACCCGTGGACGCTGTCGGAGAAAGTCCGTCAGGCGTTGGGCGCACAGATCTGTCTGCAGTATGTTGATGACAGGAAGGTGCTTCCGGTTCTTATGATGTCACAGGGGTTGTCTGAAAAGATTATAGAACACAAGGCTGTTATTGCAGGACAGAAACCGTTTGTTGCTTTCAATCCTGTGGAGGGACGCCAATATATCGAAGCCATGAGTGCATCAATCGCGGCTGTCAGGGATAAGAATTATCTGCCAATCATTCTTTGTCCCGATGAAGTTCGCCAGCTTGTCAAATCCTCTACCGAGCGTGAAATTCCGGGTCTCATTGTTCTTTCGTTCAGTGAAGTCAATGCGGCTGGAAGTAGCATAAAAGTTGAGCGTATAGGTGATGTCGATGTACAGTGAGAATATGAATAGCGGAATGATTATAGAAGCCTCCAGTCTTGGAGAGTGCAAGGCGAAACTCTTCAAAAAATATGGAAACAGTTTCAATATTTCCAACTGGGAGCGCATTGTAAAGGATGGATTCCTCGGCCTTGGCACAAAGGAAATGATCCGGGCCTACTATACTGTAAACAGGGGCATGTCCGGTATGGACAGCGAACCTTTTAATGACCGTATGCAGGCTGCAAGGGAGAATGCTTCGGCTTATTCGTCATATGGTGCAGCTCCACGCAGACCTGCGTCCGCTTCAATGGGACAGCAGAGTACTGCCAATACTTTTGATAATTCAAAGGATGAGCTCCTCAAGAATTTGACCAACAATATTTCTACATTCAAGCAGCTTGGAAAAATGCAGTCACAGCTGAATGACATTGAAAGTATTCTTGCGCAGCTGAAGGATATTTCCTCTGGAAAAAAACTGCATCCTTCCATCAAGAAAATAGATTCAATATTGGAAAAAAATGAGTTCACACCTTCGTTCATAGAGTCAATGAATTCAAAAATCAGCAGCGAGATGTCCGTCGATGAGCTGGAGGACTTTGAGACCCTTCAGAACAATGTTCTGGATTGGATAGGCGAATCCATAAAGATTGCCCCAAGGTATCCGAACCGCAATTCCAAATTGAGCCATACCATTATCATTGTGGGGCCGACCGGTGTTGGAAAAACGACAACCGTTGCAAAGATGGCCGCCACAATTATCAAGACAGCAAAGAAGCAGAAGCATGAGCAGCCAAAGGTCTTGATGATAACGACAGACAAGGAACGTGTTGCCGCAAAGGAACAGCTTGAGCATTATGCGGAGGTCATGGAGGCGGAATTCTTTGAGGCTTCCACTCCGGAAGACTTTGAGGATCTGTATAATTCCTATAAGACAAAAAAGGATTTCATTTTTGTTGACACAAGCGGCTACAGTCCAAGGGACCTGGAAAGTATTGGAAAGCTTCACAATCTTTTGGATGTCGATGGAATAAAGGCGGATATTTATTTGGCCGTCAGTGCCTCAACCAAGGCCAGCGACCTGGTGAATATATTGAGGAATTATGATTCCTTCAACTACAGAAGCGTCATAATAACAAAA
Source organism: Treponema sp. (assembly GCA_045643225.1). Taxonomy (GTDB): domain Bacteria; phylum Spirochaetota; class Spirochaetia; order Treponematales; family Treponemataceae; genus Treponema_D. The sequence goes on from JAZUKJ010000098.1 coordinate 65,958, forward strand.
TGCGATGAGACTGTTTCCTATGGAAATGTTCTGAGCGTTCTCTCGGAGCGTTCGAAGGCGGTTTCGCTGGTAACTTACGGTCAGAAGACCTTGAACACCATGCAGCGTGCCCATCCTTATTTCTTCCTAAAAAGTCTTGAGGATTTTACGGTTGACAAGGAGCGCATCCTAAAGGAATTTGGTCCGGACGATGACTCTGGAGAGGAATGATCCAGCCTTCCGTTGGTGTGGTCATTTGGAATAGTTTATTAGTCAGTTTTTGACAACAGATTTATATAGAGTGAGAATTGCATATGGGAATGGAAGAACAGGCAAACGAACTTAGAGCGATGATGGGAAATGAAGAAGGTCATAAGACAAGGATTATTGCGATAACCAGTGGAAAAGGTGGTGTCGGAAAAACTAATATTGCCGTAAATATGGCCATAGCTTATGCTGAGCTTGGAAAAAGGGTAATCCTTATTGACGGTGACATGGGAATGGCCAACGTCAACGTCCTATTGAACATAGTCCCCAGGTATAATTTGATGCAGGTAATCAATCATCAGAAAAAGATGAGCGAGATTATCCTTGATACTGAATTCGGTCTCAAATTTATTGCCGGAGCGAACGGATTTTCAAAAATCGCTAACCTTTCTATGGAGGAGCTGGAATATTTCACAAAGGAATTTTCATCCCTCGCCAATGCTGATATCATAATCATCGATACTGGTGCCGGTATAGCAAACAATGTTCTTCAGTTTGTCGCCGCCGCCGATGAGGTCTATGTAGTCACTACACCGGAACCTACTGCAATTACGGATGCATATGGAATCATAAAGATTATTTCCACAGAGCTTGTAAATCGTGAACTTAATATAAAGCTTCTTGTCAACAGGGTCCATTCCGCGGATGAAGGAAAAAGGATTTCAGACAGAATCATCACGATCGTTGCCCAGTTCCTGAACTATAAGGTCGACTATATCGGATTTGTCTATGACGACCCGGTGGTTCAGACGGCGGTAATCAGGCAGAAACCTTTCATGGTTGTCAATCCGACTTCAAGGCCTGCTGTATGTCTCAGGCATATCGTTGGAAGAATTGAGAAGACTGAAATCGATTCTTCAACAGGGGTAACAAACTTCCTGAAAAAATTTGTTGGCGGAACAAAAAAGAAAAGATAGTTTCTATATATTTTGTTATTTTTGTTGCTTGACCGTTGGGAAATTTTGGCTTAATCTTTAATAATGGAGGATGATGGTACATGCGCAACTTAAAGAAAGTAATCGCACCGGCTGTTGCAGGGTTTGTGCTGTCTTTTTTGATTAGTCTTGTGGCGACCAAAGGAAATTTTGGGCACGCTCTTCTGCGTGGTTTGTTATTTGCAGTTCTGTTTGCTGCAGTCTTTTTCCTGGTTGATTTTATTTTCAATAAATTTTTGGATGGCTCTGACAGTTCCGTCGCACCGTCGAAGAAAAATGAATCCGGTCTGGGTGATAGGATAGATATAACGCTTTCCGATGAGGAGCTCTCGGATGATGGCGACGACCTGAAGTTTTTTGTTGGACAGAACAAGGTTGGATTGAACCAGGGGGGCTCGGATATTTCAAAAGCATCGGGTGCCGCCAAGGAAGACTTATCCAATAGGGGTTCCGGAAATGGAGCCGAGAGAAGTTCCTCCATCAGTAGTTTGGATGAAAATGTTCCTGCGCCTTCAGTTGAAAAGGCTGACCATAGTGGGGAACCGGTTTCGTCTACCCGGGAAAGCAGTTCCGGGTCATCATTCAGGCCTGTGCCGCTTGGTACACCTGAAAAGGTTGACAGCGCTCCTGCTGCAGAGGCTGAAGGTTCAAGAGTCAGCGATGTTGATTCACTTCCTGATATATCCGATTTCGATTCCGATCTTGGTAGTGATGAAGGTATCAGCGACAACTCTGAAGGAACTTTGGATGATACAGATTTTTCTGGACCGAACAAATCGCTGTACAGTCGCAAAAAACCTGGCGATGAAGTTTCATCCGGTCACGATGCCGCAACCTTGGCCAAGGCGATTCAGACAATTTTGAAGCGGGAAGAGTAGTTTACGAATTATTAAATAGGGATATAAAAATAAGTATTTTTAAGGGTGTGGAGAATGGGAAATTCGCTTATTGAGGAAAAAACAGAAGAAGAACTTTGGCACGAATTTAAGAAAACTAAATCTCCTGCCATCCGTGATAAGTTTATTAGACAATATATGCCTCTGGTGAAATATGTGGCTGGAAAAGTGTCTACCGGAATGCCTGACAGTGTAGAATTTGATGATTTGGTAGGTTATGGGCAGTTCGGTCTGTTGGATGCCATTAATAAATTTGATCCTGACAAGAACGTAAAGTTTAAGACATACGCTGTAACAAGAATCCGTGGAGCTATTTTTGATGAGCTGCGTGAACAGGATTGGGTTCCTCGTTCCGTCAGGCAGAAGTCAAGGGAGATAGAGGATGCCATAGGTAATCTGGAGGCCAAGCTTGGTAGGTCCGCCACAGATGCGGAGGTTGCCGAGTCCATGGGTATGTCTGAAAATGAATACCAGACCGCAATCATGAAGGTCAGCGGAACCAGCATCCTGTCCCTGAACGATGTGTGGTATTCCGGTGATGACAGCGACCATATGTCAATCCAGGACAACATCGAATCTCCAGCCTGCCTCAATCCGGATGTGATAGTGGAGCGGGAAGAGGTACGCAAAGTTATTATCGAAGCAATCAATGAGCTTCCTCAAAATGAGAAGATGGTTATTGTTTTATACTACAACGAGGACTTGACGTTTAGGGAAATTGGTCAGGTGTTGAATGTTAGTGAAAGCCGCATAAGTCAGTTGCATACAAAGGCTAACATGCGGTTGCGCGCTAAGTTGACCAGCATAAGAAAAGGTATTTTCTAAGGAGCATTTATGGTAACGCTGGATAAAATTCGTGCAGATTTGGGTGTTCTTTTGGAAATCGACAACGATATAAAGTCGGTTGAAGTCCGTGGAGATACCATCGAGGATTGTCTTGACGATGCTTCCGTTCAGCTGGAGGCAAAGATTGCCCATCTTGAATATGAAGTACTGGAAAGTGGCTCCAATGGAATCCTTGGCCTTGGAAAAAAGCCTTGGGTTTTGCGGGTCTACCAGAATCCTAAATATATCAAGAAAGATAGGGTCGAAAAGAAAGTCTCAGCCAACGGTGAAGTTGTTGAGGAAGAAGAGAAGATTATCGTCACCGACGGACTTTACTATATCCGTCACTTCGGTAGCGAGATATACCTTAAGATTGTTCTTCCTGTGGGAGGCGGAAATCCTGTCAATGTGAATGACGTACTTACGGATATAAACCGTCCTGACACTATGGAGATTGATGAACCAAAAATCAAGGAGCTGTGTAAAAACGGATCCGAGAATGAGTACGTGAATGTTGGACTCTACAAGCATATCTCTGCTGGCGATGCCGTATTTAGTGTAGACATTGCTCCTGATGAAATGAGCGCGTCCATACTTGTTTCTTCTCCTGGACCAAGCGGTGCGGAGGTATCCGCCGACACGATCAAGCAGAAACTTAGAATCCAGGGTGTAGTTGCGGGAATCGACGAGGACAGGATAAATGCCTATGTGGATAATCCTGTTTACAATGTGCCGTACGATGTCGCCCTGGCTATAAAGCCTGTCGATGGACGGGATGCATACATTGAATATAAATTTGAGACTGACAGTACGAAGCTGCGCCTTGAGGAATCAAAGACAGGTCAGATTGACTTTAAGCAGCTCAACATGATTCAGAATGTCGTTGCGGGCCAGCCTTTGGCTCAGAAAATGCTTCCACAGCAGGGAAAGGGTGGAAAAACCGTTCTCGGACGCTACCTTGAAGCAAAAAATGGAAAAGATATTGCGATCCCTCTTGGACAGAATGTTACCTTGGCGGAGGATGGCTGTACTATTCTTGCCGCATGTAACGGTGAGGTTCTGCTTCAGGGAAACAAGATTTCCGTTGAACCTGTCAGAGAAGAAAAGGGTGTCAACATTAAGACCGGACATATCGACTTCATGGGAACTGTCATTGTACGTGGAAACGTCGAGGATGGATTCAATATCAAGGCCGATGGAAATGTCGAAATCTTCGGAACCGTTGGAAGCTGTAAAATCGAGGCCGGCGGTGATGTCGTTATTTCCCAGGGATTTGTTGGCCGCCATATTGGAGAGGTCATTACTCCTAAGACCGTATGGGCGCACCACGTTGAAAATGCTACAATCAATGCCGGCGAATATGTAATCGTCAATGACAGCATTATTAATTCCGAGGTCAACGCAAAGAAAAAGATTGTCCTTAGAGGAAAACGTGCACAGATAAGTGGTGGACACTTGATTGCCACTGAGGAGATTACGGCCAAGACAATCGGTAATACCGGTGGCGTTGAGACAATCCTTGAGGCCGGTATGGATCCGGAGGCGAAGAAACATCTCATCGAGATGCAGGATAACCAGAAGAACTTTGTTGCCGAACTGGAAGTCCTGGATAAGGAAATCGCCCATCTTGAGGAACAGAAAAAGGTTCGCCGTGCATTGCCAAAGGACAAGGAAGAGAATCTCAGCAACCTTATTTCCCGTAAGCAGGAAATCAATGACCAGATTGACCAGATTTCTAAGGATATCGCGCAGATTGAAGTGCGCCTTAAGGATTTGAAGGTCGTTGGAAAGGTCAATGCTTCCGGTACGGTATATCCAGGTGTAAAGGTATTCGTAAGGGATATTCTTGATGAGGTCAAAAATGAAGTCAAGACCGTTACGTTCTACTATGATGACCAGACAAAGATGGTCCGCCGCGGTAAATATGACGCAAATGTTGACGACATAAAGGGTCCTGATGGCTATACATCCAATTGATTTGTCCGCTGTCTATTCACAGATGGACAATGTTGCAAAGTTCAATGCTTCTCAAAACCAGCTTTCGCAGGTTGCTAACCAGGTCGGTATAGACAAGGCGACCCGGGATAATCTTGTCAAGTCGCAGGCCGTTAAGGAAACCGCTAGCGATGAGACCGATGCTGCGACCGTAAAGCAGGATGGAAGGCAGGGGGCCTCTTCCGGCGATAATTCCAGGTCCGAAAAAAAGGCAAGGGGCGAGGCTGAAGAGGAAAATCCTGTTAAGCAGTTTGAGATTTCAGATCCAAGCCTTGGACAGCATATTGATATTACGGGGTAATCATATATGGCTGTGCTTATTATTTTGCTTTGCGTTTTCAACCTGGTTATGTGGCTTCTTGCCATAGTGAGGTTCCGTAAGATTTTTTCCACTGACGATATTGTTGAAAAGACCCGCCAGGAATTGAACAATATGATGATGGAAATAAACCGTAACGCCGAGCGCAATGTCACTTTGCTTGAGGACAGGATACAGAAGCTAAAGGATATCATCGCGGATACGGACAAACATATTGAGCTTTTGAAGGGAGAGATACAGACTGTTGAGAAGACAAATGTATTCCAGTCCCGCCTTATGGGGATTGATAAATCCTCCAGGAAAGAAGGATCCGTGGAAACAAAATCCTACGGAATCCAACCGGAAGAAGAATCTGTCGAGTCAATGGTGCCTGTTGCTGAGCGTAAGACAAAAACCGTTCAACCAAGATTGTCCGCACGGACTGAAGGCCGCGCAATCCGGAAAACTGCAGTAAAAGATGCTGCCCAGGAAATGGATTCCACAAAGACGGTCTCAAGGGGACGTCCCAGGGGACCTTTGGCCGCCTATCAGTATGAACAGAAGGTCGCAACCAAGAGTGCCTCCGGTCTGGACCTGGGTGGTGTAGCACGGAAGGATGATTTTTCGCAGGAGCTTGATGATATTGTTAGAAAATCAAGCTTCGAGATTGAGGATACGGTTCCTGAGGTTTCGTCGGGCAAGAAACTGTCGCCGGAGGGACCGGAGATTATAATATCACCGAATCCTATACGTCCAAAGAAAAGCAAGAAGGACCAGGTACTGGATTTGGCCGCCACCGGCATGTCTGTAGAAGAAATTGCGCAGCATCTCAGGACCACAATCACTGAGGTTGAATTTATACTGGACATGGCCTGATTGCGGTGTTGACATCTCTTTAGTCTAGTGTAAAAAAGTTTTAAATATGTTCTAATCTTTAAATAAATTAATCCGATACTTGCATTTTAAAAAAACCGTTGTATAATATTTTCCATGGCTAACTTAACTATAAAAAAGGATAAATTTGGTGTTCTTTCGGATGGAACGGAAGTCAATCTTTACACTGTCTCAAACGGTGCAATGTCTTTTTCCGCAACCGATTATGGATGTACTTTGACAAGCATAAATCTGCCTGGAGAAAATCAGAAGAAAGTGGATGTTTTGCTTGGTTTTTCTAGTCTGGAGGGATGGATTCGCAACGATTCCTTCTTCGGTGTATGTGTCGGACGTTTTGGAAACAGGATTGGCAACTGCACATTCACTTTGGACGGAAAAAAATATCAGCTGGATGACAATGATTTTGGTCGCACCCTCCACGGTGGATTTGACAGCTGGGGCAAGATGGTTTGGGAATCCAGGCCTGTATCCACCAAGAATGGACTTGGTGTTGAATTCCATAGGATCAGTCCGGATGGCGAGCAGCATTTCCCTGGCAATGTTGAAGTGAGCCAGATATATACTCTTGATGAGGATAACAACCTTACAATCGAATACGTTGCCACGACGGACAAGGCTACCCCGATTACAATCACGAATCATGCATATTTTAATCTCAAGGGCTATAATGGTGGATCTGTAAAGGACCAGGAATTGTGGCTGGATGGTGACTATGTTCTAGAACTTGATGACCATGTTCCATCCGGAAAGAAATTGCCGGTCAAGGGAACCGCTTTCGATTTCAAGTCCCCTAAACTGATTGGACAGGATTTTGACAAGGTTGAATCTGGATATGACCATTTCTATTGTACCAATGATTTTAAGGATGATGGTTCTCTAAAGGATGTGGCCTACGTTAAGGATCCTGCCAGCGGAAGGAAGATGGTTGTCAAGACTACCCAGGCCGGTGTGCAGTTCTATTCCGCCAATTTTATTGATGGCGTGGTTGGTAAAAACGGATTCGTCTACAAGGCCCAGGGAGGTCTGTGTCTGGAGACTCAGGGATATCCTGATGCACCAAACAAGCCAGATTTCCCATCGACAATACTTAGGCCTGGTGAAGAGTATCATCAGATCACTAAGTACTGTTTTGAATTCTAAACTTTTACGAAAGTTGCCAGATGCTTAAAATTTTAAGTCATTGAGTGGTTTTCGTTTTTAAAGCTAAAAAAAATTTCTAAATAGAGAGGTTACGATGGACGTCCAGTTACAGGAATTGATTGACAAAATCAAAAGAGACGGTGTCGCTACAGCAGAAAGTGAAGCACAGGATATTATTTCTGATGCCGAAAAGAAAGCTGCTTCTATTATAAAAGAGGCAGAAGAAAAGGCTGACAGCATAATTAAAAATGCAAAGGCTGAGACTGAGAGAATGGAAAAGGCCAGTGAGGATGCGATTACTCAGGCTGGACGCAACCTTATCATCTCTTTCCGCGACGGTATCAACAAGGAACTTTCAGCATTGGTTATGGCTGAAACAGAGAACGCTTTCGACAAGGACGTCTTGAAGAAACTCGTTCCGGAAACAGTCAAGGCATGGGCGGCTGATGTGGAGGCAAAAGACCTGACGGTTCTTCTTTCCGCAAAAGATTTGAAAGCCCTTGAGACAGGCTTCAAGACTGCCTTGAAGACTCAGATTTCAAAGGGACTTGAGATTAAGGCAGACGCTTCTCTTTCTTCTGGATTCAGGATTGGTGCAAAAGATGGCAGCGCTTTCTATGATTTTAGTGCAGAGGAAGTTGCAAATCTCTTTAGCGCGTACCTAAATCCAAAAACAACTGAGCTTATGAAAAGAGCTGCGGCAGGACTTCCCCTTGAGGAAAAACCTGCTGTAACAAAATCTTCAGAAAAAATCGGCGCCGAGGTTGTGGAAAAGAAACCTGCAAGAAGGTCCACAAAGAAGGCTGCTTCAGCTGACAAGGAAACAAAGTAGTGGAACATCTCTATTATTTAGTAGCACAGCTTCCATCTTTCTCGGTGAGCGGGGAAAGCTCCTCAAAGCTTCCTATCTCCACGGAGTATTTCAAGGATTTGTGTATGCGTTACATGAACGCAAAGGACTGCCAGGTCGCACAGAATCTAAGCCTTGAGCCTCCTCGGGAAAGAGTATCGACTGGCTCCGCATTTCTTGATGAATGGTATGACAAGGAACGTAATCTTCGTTACGCATTGGCTCAGGTCCGTGCACAGAAAATGAAGAAAGAGGCAAGCGTTGTACCAATCACAACGGACGGTGAAGTTATTCAGGCGGCACGCACTGCGACAGGGATGGACAGTCCTTTGAGTGCAGAGCTGTTCCTTAACGAATACCGTCTTAGCGTGTTGGACAAGATTGCGCCTTTAGATATGTTCTCTGTGGATGCAGTCTACAGTTACGGGCTTAAGTTAATGCTGACAGAGCGTATAAGAAAATTTAATCGTGATGAAGGCCTTGCCTCGTACCATAAAATTTATGATGAGATTCTTGGAGAAAAGAAATGACTGATACAAAAGGCAAAGTAGTTGCTGTCAACGGGAACCTGGTTTCTGTAGAGTTTGATGGAAAAGTCTCTTTGAATGAAGTAGGCTTCGTTAAAGTCGATGGAAAGAACCTTAAGGGTGAGGTCATCCGTATTCGTGGAAATACGGCCCAGATGCAGATTTATGAAATGACCAAGGGAATTTCGACTGACTGTTCAGTTGAGTTCACCGGTGATTTGTTGAGCGTAGAAGTTGGTCCTGGACTTTTGGGACAGGTCTACGATGGATTGCAGAATCCTCTTCCATTGCTGGCGGAGCATTCCGGAAACTTCCTTGAGCGTGGTGTATATTTGCCTGCCCTGGACGAAAACAAGGAATGGGAATTTACTCCAACCGCAAAGGCTGGGGACAAGGTTTTGGCCGGTGATTCCGTTGGAACTGTACCGGAAGGTCCGTTCACACATAAAATCCAGGTCCCTTATGGATTCCTCGGAACTTATACAGTCAAGTCTGTAGCAAAGGCTGGCAAGTATAAGATTCATGATACCATTGCGACCTTGACGGATGAAAAGGGCAAGAGCGTAAATATTTCAATGAGCTTTAAGTGGCCTGTAAAGCGTGCCGTAAACTGTTACGCAGAGAGATTGAATCCTGTTGAACCTATGGTTACAAAGGTTCGCCTTATTGATACATTCTTCCCTGTTGCCCGCGGTGGAACATATTGTATTCCTGGTCCGTTCGGAGCCGGAAAGACTGTTCTTCAGCATACGACCAGCCGTAACGCGGATGTTGATATCGTAATCATCGCGGCTTGTGGAGAACGTGCCGGTGAAGTTGTTGAAACTTTGACCGAGTTCCCTGAATTGAAGGACCCTAGGACAGGTCGTTCCTTGATGGAAAGAACTATCATCATCTGTAATACATCATCAATGCCTGTCGCTTCCCGTGAGGCATCCGTTTATACAGGTGTTACTCTTGCGGAATATTATAGGCAGATGGGACTTCATGTTTTGCTTCTCGCTGATTCCACCTCACGTTGGGCACAGGCTATGCGTGAAATGTCAGGACGTTTGGAGGAAATCCCTGGTGAAGAGGCATTCCCTGCCTATCTGGAATCAACAATCGCTTCTTTCTATGAGCGTGCAGGTATCGTAAAACTGCGCGACGGTGAATCTGGTTCCGTAACTATTGGTGGAACCGTTTCTCCTGCCGGTGGTAACTTCGAGGAACCTGTAACCCAGGCTACACTGAAAGTTGTTGGAGCCTTCCATGGTCTTAGCCGTGAACGTTCTGACGCTCGCCGCTATCCTGCAATCGACCCTCTGGATTCATGGTCAAAATATCATTCCGTAATTACCCCTGATTGGGTTGAATATGCCCGCGCCCTTTATAGACGTGGATCGGAAGTAAACCAGATGATGAAGGTTGTCGGTGAAGAAGGTACTTCGCTGGAAGACTTCATTGCTTATCTAAAGAGCGAATTCCTTGATGCAGTCTATATGCAGCAGGATAGCTTTGATGAGACCGAAGGTGCCACAACACCGGAAAGACAGCGCTATGTTTTCAAGAAAATCGTTGAAATCCTTGGTTCAGAATTTGATCTCCAGGAAAAGGATGAGGCACGTGTATTCTTCAACAACCTCAGACAGAATTTCATTGATATGAATTACACTCAGTTTGAGAGCGCTGAATTCAAGAGTCACGAAAAGGACATTGATGTTTTGCTCAATGAAAAGAAAGCACAGCTGACTGAGGAAGTTAAACAGCTCCTCAAGGACGGTGAGTAATGAATAAGGTATACAGCAAAATCGAAAGTATCAACGGTAGCGTTATCACCGTTCGTGCAAAAGGCGTAAAGCTTAATGAATTGGCTGAAATCACTACACGCTTTGGTAAGTCCCTGGCAGAGGTCAACAAGATTGATGGAGATTTGGTTTCTTTGCAGGTTTTCGCCGGTGGACGTGGTGTTTCAACAAATGACCAGATTCGCTTCCTTGGTCAGGAAATGAAGGTTTCTTTCAGCGAAAATCTTTTGGGCCGTATTTTCAACGGTTCAGCGGAGCCTCGCGACCATGGTCCTGCTTTGGTTGACAATCTGGTTGAAATCGGAGGACCTTCCGTCAACCCTTCAAAGCGTATCACACCAAACCGCATGATTCGTACAGGAATCCCGATGATTGATATTTTCAATACATTGGTCGTTTCCCAGAAGCTTCCAATTTTCTCTATCTCTGGAGAACCATACAACCAGCTTTTGGCACGTATCGCTATGCAGGCTGAGGTTGACGTTATCGTTCTTGGCGGTATGGGACTTAAGTATGATGACTACCTTTATTTCAAGAATACCTTGGAGGAAGGTGGAGCTCTTAGCAAGACTGTAATGTTCGTCCATACAGCTGCCGACCCGACCGTTGAATGTATGAAGATTCCTGACCTGTCTCTGGCAGTTGCTGAACAGTTCGCTATTCAGGGAAAGGATGTTCTGGTTCTTTTGACCGATATGACAAACTTCGCTGACTCAATGAAGGAAATCGCTATTACCCAGGAACAGGTTCCATCAAACCGTGGTTATCCGGGAGACCTTTATTCCCAGTTGGCATCACGCTATGAAAAGGCCGTTGACTTCGCTGAATCTGGATCCGTAACAATCCTTGCCGTTACAACGATGCCTGGAGACGATGTTACACACCCTGTTCCTGATAACACAGGATACATCACAGAGGGACAGTTCTACTTGAAGGGCGGACACATTGAGCCGTTCGGTTCACTTTCACGTCTCAAGCAGCAGGTCAACAGCAAGACAAGAAAGGATCACCGTGCCTTGATGGATGGTATGATTCGTCTTTATGCTCAGTACCGTGATACTTTGGAAAAGAAGTCCATGGGTTTCAATATGTCCGCATGGGATGAAAAGCTTTTGAAATATGGAAAGCTTTTTGAAGAGCAGATGATGGATTTGAGTGTAAATATTCCTCTTGAAGAGGCCTTGGATAATGGATGGAAGATTCTGTCCCAGTGTTTCGAAAAGCAGGAAACAGGTTTGAAGACTGAATTGATTGAACAGTTCTGGCCAAAAGCTTGAATTGTCTAGAGTTCAATATTGGGGATACTGAATGGCAAAACTAAAGCTGACTAAAAATGAGCAGAAGACTCAGAAAGATGCGTTGAAAATGTATCAGCGCTATCTTCCTACGTTGACTCTAAAAAAACAGCAGCTGCAGTCAGAAATCCGAACCATTGACGAAAAGGCAAAAGCTGTTCGCGCAGAAAAAAAAGCCTTGGAAGAGGATTTCCAGAAATGGATTTCTGTCTTTGGTGAAAAAGATGCCTTTAAACCTGGAATGGTGACTGTCAAGAACATCAAGAAAGGTTGGGGTAATATAGCTGGTGTAAAGATACCAATTTATGAGGGTGCCGATTTTGGTCGTGGAGATTATGACCTTTATTCTACACCTTTGTGGATTGATATGGCTGCTGACCGCATGGAAAAGGAATTGGAGCTGGATTTGCAGGCCGAGGTTCTTGAGGAGCAGGTACGTCTGTTGTCTCAGGAATTGAGGACCACTTCCCAGCGAGTTAATTTGTTTGAAAAGGTCAAGATTCCGGAAACCAAGGCCAACATCAAGAGAATTGGAATTTTCCTTGGTGATGAGCAGGTTGCCGCTGTTGTCCGAAGTAAGATTTCAAAGAAAAAACTTCAGTCCGTTACTGATGAAGCCAACAGTAAGGCTGAATCTGTGGTTGAAGAAAAAAAGGCGACGACTTCAAGAACTAGAACAAGGGGGGCTAAAAAATGATAGTGCAAATGAAAAAAGTCTCCGTTGTCGTTTTGAATTCGGAACGTAAAAATTCTCTCAAAAAGTTGAGAAAACTTGGACTTGTTCATCTTGAAACTGTGGAAGGAAATGGACCTGTCTTGGCTGCATACAAAGAGGCCAATGCTACGGCGGACCGCGCCCTTTCCATAATCGATGAGATAAAGGTTTCCAAAAAGAAACAGGCAGTTCAGGTGGAGTTGACTCCAAACGAGGCTGACGACAAGGCTAGAGAAATTGTAAGCCTTAGCGACCGTAAGAAGTCTCTCCTGGATGTAATTTCTCAGTCAACGATGGAACTTGACCGCATTGAAAAATGGGGTTCAGTAAATCCGGAGGATTTCAAGGAACTTGCCGAACAGGGAATCTTCATGTATATGTTTGAGGTTCCTGTTGACAAGTACAGTCTTATTGGTGAAACATCCAGGACCATGGTAGTCAATTCCGATGGAAAGATTACTCGTTTCCTGTTGCTTTCTGATACTGAAGTTACTGAGCGTCCAGAGGATTTGCCTCCAGAAGCTTTTTCAGTTCCAATGCCTGACAAGTCCACAGATGAATTTGTGCAGGACATTGAGAAGGCCGAAAACGAGATAACGGAAATTGAGGACAGACTGATTGATTGCAAGAAATTCCGTAAAGGAATTGTCGATCTAAAATCTGCCTTGGCATCCGACATTGAATTTGAGACGGTCTTTAGTGGCATGGAAAGGGATTCCGATGCCGAGAAAGTTGAAAACCGCCTTGAACTTGATACAGTGGAATCCGCTTTGGAAAAAGAAAAGATTGAAGAGGCGGATAAATCTGGAAAGCTTGCATGGATTACCGGTTATGTTCCTCATGATTCTGTAGAGGATTTGCTGGCGGCATGCAAAATGAATGAATGGGCTTGCGCCGTTTCAGATCCGACAGACGATGATCCTGTTCCAACGAAGCTCAAGAACAACAAGCTTGTAAGCATCATCTATCCTTTGACGGATTTCTTGGATGTTACACCTGGATACCATGAATTTGATATTTCAGGATGGTTCCTCCTGTTCTTCTGCATCTTCTTCGCCATGATATTTGGTGACGCAGGGTATGGTGCAATCATAACTTTGGTTGGACTGGTCCTGTTGGCAAAAAGCGGTGCAGGAAAAAAATCTTTGCCGGTACTTGTGACTGTTCTAGGACTGTGCACTTGTCTCTGGGGTGTTCTGACATGTTCATGGTTTGGAATTGAAACCTCCAAACTTCCAAAGCCAATGGTGGATATGTCGTTCTATCCGGTCTCGGCGGCAAAGAATCCTGCGCACTATGATGGTAACCAGAAGGTATTCTGTTTCCTTCTTGCAATCATCCAGCTGAGCATTGCGCATATAAAATGTTTCATAGCTGACCGCAAGAGCCTAAAGTGTCTTGGCGACCTGGGTGCTCTCATGCAGCTTTGGGGTATGTTCTATGTCGTAATGAACATGGTCGTAGACGGTTCCCGTTTCCCTCTTTCAGATACTGGAAATCCAATTCCAATATTTGGTGGGGCCATAACGTTGCCATCCATTATGCCTTTCATTGCGATTGGCGTGCTGCTTTTTGGTTTTGTTCTTAGCTTCATTTTCTCGAACTATGAGGGAAATGTAGGTAAGTCTGTTCTTGAAAGCTGCAAAAATATAATAAGCGTTTTGCTGGGTGTCGTTAATGTATTCAGTGATATCGTTTCTTATATCCGTCTTTGGGCTGTTGGACTTGCAGGTGCTGCCATAAGTCAGACTGTAAACAGCATGGCCGGACCTATGTTCGGAAAACTTGCCATGATGATTTTTGCGGTCCTGATTCTTGTATTCGGTCATGGATTGAATATGGTTTTGAACCTTCTTTCTGTCGTCGTTCATGGTGTTCGCTTGAATACCCTTGAATTCTCCCAGCATTTGGGAATGTCCTGGAGTGGAACAAAGTATCGTCCATTCAGTGAGAAGGCAGACGCAAAAGAGATTCATGTCGAAGGACTTGGAAAGAATTTGAACGCGGCTGGTGAGGCATAAGGCTTTACTGGAAAAAGTGGCAAATCTTTTCGTATAAACGCCGGAAAGTTTTTCCGGTTGACTAAATAAACTACAGAGGGATTCCTTCTGAAAAAAATGATAAAAATCGGGACATGTATAGCATGTCCTAAGGAGTAATTTATGAACTGGGGTATGATTGGTGCTGGTTTGGTAATGGGTATCGCTGCTATGGGTAGTGCTATCGGTATTGGTATTGCTGGTCAGGGTGCAATTGGTGCATGGAAGAGATGTTATCTCAACAACAAGCCTGCTCCATTCCTTTTGGTTGTTTTCGCTGGAGCTCCTTTGACTCAGACAATCTACGGCTTCCTCTTGATGAATTCCTTGAAAGGAAAGGTCATGGACGGCCTGGTAGATCCATTATTTGCACTCGGTTTCGGTCTTGCAGCAGGTCTTGCAATGTGTATGTCAGCCATCGCACAGGGAAAGGCTGGTGCCGCAGGTAGTGACGCTCTTGCCGAAACAGGAAAAGGCTTTACAAACTACATCATGGTAGTCGGACTTTGTGAAACTGTTGCTTTGTTTGCAATGGTATTCGGAATGATTGCTTAATTGATGGTTATAATCAAAACCTATGCCGGGACTTTCGATTATCGCTATTAGTGCCGGCATACATTGAAGGGCATCGCTGTCATCTGACGGTGGTGCCCTAATTCTTTATTCGTTTAAAGCCCTGCAATTTCAAGGCCTTAAACTCTGTTAGGAATATGAAATATTCCGTACATCTTTAAAAGTATTTTTTATATAGCATATAATATTCAGAGGAACTGTTATGAGAAAATCGCGGGTCGTCAGTATTGGCGGACATGGAAACGTAAGACAGATTTTTATTGGCGGCGACAATCCTGTTACGATACAGACAATGTGGAAAGATTCAATTGATGATGTCACAGAAGGATCTGAAAAACTTTTTTCCATTGTGCGTCAGATAAATGTCCTGAAGGCTTTGGGATGTGACATAATCCGGTTTGCCGTGCCGGATATGGAAAGCGCCCGGGGACTTTGTGTCATTTCCAAAAACACTGATGTACCTTTGGTTGCTGATATACATTTTGATTACAGGCTGGCCTTGGAATGTCTGAAGGGGCCTGTGGCTGCCATCCGGATAAATCCCGGGAACATCGGAAGCCGCGACCGGGTGGAAAAGGTCGTGGAGGGATGCAAAAAAAATGGTGTTGCGATAAGGATCGGCGTAAACACTGGAAGTCTACCAAAAGATTTGGAACAGCAGGTTGAAAATCATGAACTGACAAGGGCGCAGGCTTTATGCAGAACCGCCCTAAGGGAAACCGAAATTTTTGATGAACTTGGATTTTCAAATGTCGTCGTCAGCATGAAGGCTTCATCCGTTGAAGAGACCGTAGAGGCGAACGAAGAATTTGCGAAGGTATCGGATATTCCTCTTCATATCGGGGTAACGGAGGCCGGTCCTCTTATAACCGGAGTTGTAAAATCTACCTTGGCCTTTTCCCGTCTGCTTGATAAGGGGATTGGTGAAACAATTCGTGTCAGCTTGTCATCCACCCCGGAGAACGAGGTCATTGCGGGCCGCGAGATTCTTCATGAATGTGGAAAGAGGGAAGGCGGTGTTACATTGATCAGCTGTCCTAGATGTGGGCGTTTAGGGTTTGATGTTCATAAATTCATGGAAAGATGGCAGAACGAACTGCTGTCACTAAAAAAAAGTGTAACAATTGCCGTGATGGGTTGTGTTGTTAATGGACCCGGCGAAGGAAAGCATGCGGATTTGGGAATCGCCGGTGGTGGAGACAAGGCTATTATATTTAAAAAAGGAAAAATTGTACGAACAATTGATTCAAAAGATGCCGATAAGGTATTTAGGGAAGAATTGGAGACTCTTTAGGTATGAATATAGTAAAAAAATCTGTGGTGTTCAGTTGTCTGCTGGTATCTGTTTTTAGTTCCATTTATGCTCAGAAGGCTATTGTAGTCAGGAAGCCGACCGGAGATGAATATTGGTACATACTGAAGAAGGCCCAGGATGCCTTTGATAGTGCGGACTATGGACGCTCAATATCTTTGGCGGAGCAGGCAAAGAATAAACGTAAGGCCCAGATTGAATGGGAACAGTATACGATGGACCAGGCCCAGAGGGCTTCCGCGGTTCGTCTTGCGGGGGACGATTTGGGATTGGTTCAGGATGCGATGGCCAAAAACAAATTGAACAACGCCCTTGGTATTGTGAGATCCTATATAACTTACTATGGCTCAAATAAATTCGGTAACAAGCTGTCAAACCTGTTAAGTTTCATCGACCTGAACAAGTCTTATCCCGAGGCTGACTATTTGATTGGCCGTGTTTATAAAGTCGAAGGCGAAATTAAAAAGGCCGAGCTTTTTATGAAGAAGGCCTACGAATCCTCCGGACTGCTTAGCGTACCAGATTTGAAGTACGATATCCTGTATGATATAGCGGATATTGCAAAAAGCCAGCTGGATTCTATGAACTATAGCCAGTATCTTGCGTCAATGAAGACCTCCGGATATTATGCTGACTACGAAAAGTATATGACAGGCATCCTTGCTGATGACAAGCTATACAGCAATGCTTCCTTTATGAATTCTATGGCCAACGTCATAGCCGCAAGGGACAATAAAGCGATGGAACGTTTTTTCGATCTCTACCGCAGTAATACAGACAGGTCCTTGGGTGCGCTTGTGGGCCTGGCCTCCTATTACAGAACTTCCGCGATGTATGTTGAAACTGATAAGCAGGTAAAGGCCGAACAGCTTAAGGCTCTTAAATGTTCCGCGCTAGGATGCATAATCGCTGTAACAAAAATACAGGAGATACTTGAGGACAGGCTCACGGACTATACTTATAGCAATCTGCAGGACCTTCTTAAAAAATGCTCAAGATATTCTGATATCGTCGCGTGGGGCAATGAATATGGGGTTTGGGAACTTCTGGGTGTCCTTGAGGAAACAGCCTCGGATTTGGGATACAAAAGTTTCGCTGATGAACTGCTAAAGGTTCTGGCGAATTCAAATCCTGAAACCTATTGGCAGGAATGGGCTGGAAGAAAACTTACAAAAAGGTAATACAAAGTATACTATATACAAGAAAAGCGGCCTGAAACAATTTTCAGGCCACTTTTTTTGGTGGATAAAACAATCAAAGCATGGCTGTCAAAATCCGGCAGCCTTTTTTTATGCAGGCCAGGACCTAGTATTGCAGTCCAAGTCCAAAGAAAATCTCGTACTTTTTTGTGTTCGGGTTTCTCCAGCTCATGTCAATGCTATCCTTGAACAGGGTCCTTCCTAAATCAAATCCAAAACTTGCCCTGACAACATAGTTCTTGAACTTCGTTGGATACAGGAGCACTTCTATTCCAGCGTCATACTGTCCATCCCTGAAATCAAAGGTTCGTCCTGTCTGACTGTTGTTCAGGAGGGCAATGTCAATGAACGGAGAAAGCTGGAGCTCAAAGTTGAGTGCCCCCATAAGTTTCCTTGGGAAGCTAAGAAATTTCTGTGCCCCGGGTGAAAGATTTTCGTATGGACCAAACAGTGCGGCGGCCCATCCAAGCCAGTCGGTTGTAACGATATGGATAGGGACATCCAGGCTGAACAGCATTGATGCATTGGAGCTAAGGGCGTACGTATCCGTTCCTACAAAATATTGATTGTCAAGGATACCTCTGAGCCTTGTTCCCACCTCATTTGCCGATGTGTTCACCATTGCGCTGCCATAGAGCCGTGCATTTATGCCAACGTACTTGAAGGATTTATAGAATTTAACTTCCGCCGAAACGTAAGGGATTATCGCTTCGGTCGCAAAATTGTATCCAATGTAGTGGGTCAGGTCAAAGGAATAACCGTCCCTGAAATTGCCATTCCAGTTGATGGCCGAAACTCCCAATCCCTGCTGAATCTTGAATGAAGGTCCGATCAGGTCCTCATTCCTTTTGTCGATTCCGTTATGGTCCCAGTTGTAGGTCACGGAAATTGACGGGGTATATTTCACCGGTATAATATCCCCGATGTATCCCAGCGTGAGGGGGAGGGAAAGCCCTCCTGATTCGGTGAAGAAAAATTCATCACCATATTTTACGTAATCGTTTTCACGTCTGATTCCCTGCTTGACGTTGACCTGGAGCATGTTGTGTCCAAAAGGTATTCCCACCGTAACTCCTGTGTTGAAGCTGAATTCCGGTGTGTCCCCAATCAGCCAGTTAAATTCGAATTCGTTGCTCCATGAATCCTGGGTTATGCCAAGGGAAAAAGGGAAAGTGTAATCAAAATTTGTTCCCAGGGTGACTTTTGAGAAGTCATCCGGATTTGATGAGGTTCCCAGATTGAAATTCGCATCAAGGTTGAGAGTATTCATGAAACCAAGGAAATTGGAATCCTTGAGCTTGACTTTCAACTCGAAACCATCATTGGAACTGTAGCTTGGTTTTGGAAACACCAGCAGATTCTTCGAGTCTGAAAGCGTTATTTCATAGTCAACGTATATGGTGCCGTTTTCATCCGGTGTCCTGTCACTGGAATTTTTTTGGATGTCATCAAAAAGCCTGGTATTGTTTAGCTGCTGAACTATGCTGTCGGTGTAGGTGTCTATCTCTTCGTGCGTTTTAAATGTCAGTTCCCTGTTGATTTCAACGGTACGGTCGATCGCATGTGGTTTGGTTTTGCCGTTGGTGATATATGTGACCTCACCGACTCTATACCTGTTTCCTGTCATATCCTCCGGATTTTGTTCGGATGGCTCAGAAAATAGAGCGGAGCTGAAAACAAATGCCGCGAGAATCAATATAAAAGCTTTTTTCATCAATACGCCCCTTTTCCAAGCAATACAACCCAAATGGTTTTTACAATTATCCATAAATCCAGCCATATAGACCAGTTCTGTATGTAGTAGGAGTCAAGAGAGATACGCTCGTCGTATCCTGTGTCGCTGCGGCCTGAAATCTGCCACATTCCGCTAAGGCCCGGGGTGACGCTTAGGACAAAATCCGCGGAGTCGCCGTATTTCTCAAGTTCACCTTCCGTCACAGGGCGTGGACCTACAAAGGACATCTCCCCTACGAAAATATTCCACAGCTGAGGCAGTTCGTCCAGGCTGGTCTTCCGCAAAAACTTGCCGATCCTTGTTACGCGAGGGTCGTTTGTGAATTTCCTGTTCTTCTCCCATTCGGCTGCCATCTCCGCGTCGGTGGCCAGGATTTCTTCCAGGCGTTTGTCGGCGTCTCTATACATCGAACGGAATTTCCAGCACCTTATCTGCTTGCGGTTTTTGCCAATGCGCTTGTGTCCAAAAAAAACAGGTCCAGGTGAGTCTATCTTTATCATAAGGGCAATGATGCCGGTAACCAGAAGCACAAAGGGGGACGCCAGGAGACAGATTGACACATCTATCAGGCGCTTGATGAATCTGGCGAACAGTTTTGTCTGATAGTTCGTGGACGCGTATCCCAGTATTCCACCGAAATCCCTTATGTGGAGGGACATGGTGATTGAGGACTGTTTTTGAGGGACGGAAATCACATATCTGTAGCTGGAATGTATCCTTTCGATACCTTTTTCGTAGTCGCAAAGTATGGCAACTTTTATGTTGAGCCTCTTTATTTCGTCCAAAAGCTTCTGGCTGTCATGGATGATAGGTATTCCCCTGTATTCCGTTGCTGGGTTGACGCTGGATGTGACTATGAGGGCCGGCCTGTATCCATACTTGGGTTTGTCCATGAGCCTGTCAGCGATTGTTATGTTTTCTACGCTCCTTGTATATATAACGGCAGGGACCCCCCACCAGTGGAGCTTTCCGAAAAGGTGCCTGAACATTTCCCTTTCGATAGGCAGGAACAATGTCGCGAATGGCCACGAGATAGCCATGGCCAGCGCAATAGGATAGCGGGTCTTCGCTTCCACGTTTATTGAACATGCTATTCCCATCAGGGAAAAGAAGGTGCAAAGAGAAAAACGCTTGACCTCCTCCTGTGGGGCTAGAAGTATTCCCGGATAAAGTCCCGCGGCATAGAAAACCATCAGGATGACCGGCAGGTAGATTGAATATGTGACGAATGACTTAAAGTTGATTGCAGGAGGATATATTGCGTTTACGATAAAAAATCCAGCCCCAATGCTGAGCATAACGATTATTGCGTCCATCAGCATCAAGGATATTCCGGATACAAAGGAACTGGTCCATTTGAAATGTTTCTTAAAATAAGCCGAATACTCATCAATTTGCATAGGTACATATTATAATGAAAATTATGTTATATGTCGAGTCCGTTTTAAACCGGTTGCCTATTGATTCATGCCGGCGGGGGCGTTCATTTGGACTGGTTTTCAGTGGGATAGGGAAAAATTTATTTTTCCCTGTAAAAATCTTTTTTCTGGTGCCGATAATCGTTATAAGCGAGGTAAAGCGTATGATCAGAGGATGGTATATTGGTGCAAGTGGAATGAACGCACAGCAGAATAGACTGGATGCAATTTCAAATAATCTTGCCAACGTTGACACGACAGGTTTCAAGCGGGATGTCCCTGTAAGCAAGGCTTTTAGCGATCTCCTGATACGTAGGACATCCGCGGACGGTGTCTATACCACTTCTTTGGGTTCCTATGACGCGGCCCCTATTATTGGAAGTGTAGGTCTTGGGGTCGAGACGAACGAGTTCTATACAGATTTTGATCAGGGTTCCTTCAAGTCCACCGAGACAAGTACAGACATGGCCCTTGGTGGAAAGGGATTCTTCGTTGTCCAGACTCCGGATGGTGAACGTTTTACACGCAACGGTAACTTTTTCCTTGGAAAAGAGGGGATTCTTCTTACAAAGGACGGATATCCTGTTATGGGAGAAAACGGACCCATTTCTGTTGAGGACGAAAGGTTCTTTGTAAACGAGGATGGCATGGTCATCAACCGCGAAAACAATGACGTGGCGGACCGCTTGAAGATTGTTCGTTTTGAAAATGAAAGGTACCTTAAAAAGCAGGGTGAATCACTTTGGGATACAAACCTAATCGCCGGCAACTATCATGTCGCGGAAGGGGACGAAAGACCTCGCGTACTCCAGGGTTACACTGAAACCAGCAATGTCAATGTAGTGAACGAGATGGTCCAGATGATTGAAGTCAACCGTGCCTATGAAGCAAACCAGAAGTCTATCCAGACGGAAGACGACATGATGGAGACGCTTTGGACCAAGGTTGTTACAGTCAACCGCTAATCAATGAGAGAATAAAACTAGGAGATAAATTATGGTAAGAAGTTTGTGGACAGCGGCTACCGGTATGAACGGACAGCAGGCAAACATCGATACGATTTCAAATAACCTTTCCAACGTCAATACCACTGGATTCAAGCAGCACCGCGTGGAGTTTGAGGATTTGCTTTATCAGAACCGGAAGCTCGCGGGTACACCTGCAACGGAGGACACGATCACTCCTGTTGGTGTTCAGATGGGACATGGTGTCAAGGTTGGAGCCACACAGAGGATTATGAGCCAGGGTTCCCTTCAGGCGACCGGGGTTGATACTGATATCGCCATCGTGGGTGACGGATTCTTTAGGGTCCAGCAGTATGATGGCAGCTGGGCTTACACAAGGGACGGTTCCTTCAAGGTTGACTCAACAGGTCAGCTTGTTACAGGAAATGGTCTCCGTGTTATTCCTGAGATAATCCTTCCAGAGGGATTCCAGCTGGAGACCCTCGCGGTTTCGGACCATGGACGTGTAAGCGTAAAGGTTAATGGAAATCTTGACCCTGTGGAAGTTGGACAGCTTGAGCTTTACCGTTTTCCAAACTCCGTAGGTCTTGAAAACGTTGGAGACAACCTCTATAAAGTGACCAACGCTTCAGGAGACCCTATTGCATCCCGCCCAGGTATTGACGGAATGGGAATGACCAAGCATAAGTTCCTTGAAATGAGCAACGTATCCGTTGTAAATGAAATGGTCGCGATGATCGTAGCCCAGAGGGCCTACGAGTTCAATTCAAAGGCAATCCAGACAAGCGACACAATGCTTCAGACAGCTACATCGCTTAAGAGATAGTTTTTGATATACATTTTTTTGGGAGGAAAGCATTATGGCTGTTAGCGGTATAGCGGGGATGTCAATAACGGGTACTTTATCCAACGGAAGCCAGGTGATTCAGGCTGCGCAGGAAAGGGCCGACGAAAGTAGATTCATGTCTCTTGTCCAGGAAATTACTACAAAGAAAAGTTCCCCGGCCCCTTCTGATGGGGTGGAGACGGTCGCTTCCTCTCAGATTGCAAAAAATCATAGGCTGAATGGAGACTATACCATGGGGTTCTATGATTATTATACCGCGGAATCAGATAAAAATGCTTCCCCAGAAGGAATGGCTTCCGCTGTAAGGTCCATAGACGGGGGGAAACCTACCATCGACCGTACCTCGGATCTCTATGCCCAGTCAAAGGAATTGGAGAACTATATGGTCAAGATGATGCTTTCTTCCATGAGGGACACGATTCATCATGAAAGCATGTTCGGCGAGGAAAATGAATTTGCCCGCGGAATGTACGAGGACATGATGTATGACAACTACGCAGAGGCGTTGACAAAAAATACACATTTTGGACTCGCTGACCAGATTTATCTTCAGCTTTCGGGTCAGAGATAACTGTTCATGTAGCTGGAAGGCTTGAGCGTTTTTCCAGTCCGGCCATGAAGAAACCTCCGGGGATTTCCTCTGGAGGTTTTTTTATTACTATTCAATTGCAAAAATTGAACTTAGATGGTATATTTCAAATATGTCTGAAAATCAAAATTCTTTTCCAAAAAACCTTGATGGTGTTCATTTTCACTTTGTTGGAATCAAGGGAACTGGAATGGTTGCTCTTGTTGAAATCCTGCATGCCAGGGGAGCTGTAATAACAGGAAGCGACGTCTCTGAAAAATTTTATACTGACGCAATACTTGAAAAATACAATATCCAGGCATTGCCGTTTGGTTCATCTAACATAACGGATGCGGTGGAGTATGTCATATATTCCAGCGCCTATAGTGTGGAATCAAATCCTGACCTGATTGAAGCCAGGAAACGTAATCTCCCTATGATGCTTTACAGCGAAGCCCTTGGTGCGGTTTCTGGTTCCCTGTACAGCTGTGGAATATGTGGAGTCCACGGCAAGACTACGACAACAGGGTTGACAGGAACACTCCTTAAGGAACTCAATCTGCCTGCCCAGGTTCTGGCGGGAAGCATCATAGCTTCTTTCGGGGATTCCTGTACCATGACCTCCGATTCCTGTGCCTCTGAAAAGGCCAGGTATTTTGTGGCCGAGACCTGTGAGTATCAGCGGCATTTTATGTCGTTCCATCCACAGAAAATCATCTTGACATCAGTCGAAAGCGACCATCAGGATTACTATCCGACATATGAGAGTATCCGGGATGCCTTCGTTGATTATGCCTGCCTTCTCCCTGAAAATGGTCAGCTGATTTACTGCGCCGACCAGCAGGGGGCTGTTGAGGTTGCCAAAATAGTTTCGGGAAAACGCCCTGACATCCAGCTGATACCTTATGGGGAATCCGCGGAGGGGGATTATCGGTTGACCTTCAAGCAGGTGAAGGACGGACGGCAGTATTTTTCAATTTCGGCACTGGGGGACTGTTCCCTGGGTGTTCCGGGAAGGCACAACGTGTTGAATGCAGCCGCAGCGGTCGCCATGTGCTGTGAAATCATCAGGTCTGACGGAAAAAGTCTTCCTGAATTTGTTGACAAAATAAAGGCTGGTCTGCTGAACTTCAGGGGAGGCAAAAGGCGTAGCGAGATTGTTGGACGGGCAAAGACACCTGCCGGACAGGATGTCATCTTTATTGACGACTACGGCCATCATCCTACTGCCATCAAGACAACCTTGGCCGGATACAGGGAATTCTATTCCAATTACAAGATGGTCGTCGATTTTATGAGTCACACATATACAAGGACTCAGGCCCTGCTTGAGGAATTTGCATCCAGTTTTGAAAGCGCCGACCAGGTGATTATAAACAAAATCTATGGAAGCGCCCGCGAGGATTCTTCTGCTGCGTCCGTAACCGGTGAAATTCTGGCCGAGAGGACAAGGAAATATCATGGCAATGTAATATATGCAGGGGAATTCGACGAGGCAAAAAAAGTTTGTCTTGAAATATTGTCCCAAAACAGTGGTTCCCACTATTCAGATGGCTATCTTTTTGTTACAATAGGTGCAGGCGATAACTGGAAAGTTGGAAAGGGAGTATTGGATTCGCTGAATGGGGGGACTTCGAAATGAACAGCATGACCGGCTATGGTTATAAGGAAATCGTTTCTGGTACCACACAAATAAGCGTTGAAATCAAATCCGTGAACGCAAGGTTCCTTGATCTCAATATCAATCTTCCTTCTTTTCTGAACTCGCTGGAGAGCCGCTTAAGGAAATGTGTAAGCGATAGGGTTGTCCGCGGGAAGGTTGACGTGAACATACGTATCCGTGAGACCAGTTCCAATGCTGTTGTCTCCTATGATCCCAACGCCGCCATTTCTTACCGTGATGCGATTGCCGGGATTGCCAAGGTTTTGGGTGGAAAAGAGGACGAGATTCCCCTTGGGTTGATTATCCAGCAGGAAGGCGTGCTTAACGTTACCCATGAGTATGATGCGGAGTCGTATTGGGAGAAGATTCTGCCCGTTTTTACGGAAGTCTTTGATCAGTTCATTTTGGACAGGAACCGGGAAGGCGAGAACCTTAAAAAGGATTTGCTTTCCAAGCTGGACATCCTTGACGGGTGTGCAGCCTTCTTTAAGGAGTGGCAGCCTAAGATGGAGCTTAAGTTCCGTGAAATGATTACATCAAAATTCAGGGAACTTTTGGATGAGTATTTTGATGAGAAGAGGGTCCTGGAAGAAACGGCCGCCATGCTCGTCAAATATACAATTAATGAGGAAATTGTGCGTCTTCGGAGTCATCTGGAGGCCATGAGAAAAGAAATCACCGATGACCCTGTGCCAGGTAAAAGACTAGATTTTATCTGTCAGGAGGCCAACCGTGAGATAAATACCATCGGCAGCAAGAATCAGTTCACTGAGGTTGGTGCCATGGTCATAAACGCAAAAGATGCTCTGGAGAATATCCGTGAGCAGTCGAAAAATGTAGAATAAGAATAAAGGAGTAACAACATGTTCTGTTCTAAGAAAGTAAAAGTGATTGCAGGAATCGCTTTTGTCCTGTCACAGACTTTGTCTGTGTTCGCCGCCGACCCATTTGCTGACTACAATGTTAGCGAAAGTGACATTGCAAATTATTTCTTCTATGAAGAAGGAAGCAACGTTGAGTTGACAAGTGTTGATGGAACCCTGACAGATGTCAAGACTGTTTCAGAGGCTGATGGAATCCCTTATACTGAGTACCGTGCATTCACAAACAGCGACATTTCTATGTCATACTATCCTGCTGCTCTTTCAACTGCAGAAACAAAAGAAGGACGCCTTGGACTTGGAAATCAGCTTTTTGCATTCACAAACAACGAGTCTGACGATTTTGCATACGACTCAGCATGGTGGACATTCTCTGCCGGTGAAAAGAAATATTTGGGAACACTTGCAAAGCTTGCAAACGAAGATCCTTTGACATATGCATATGTAATTTTCGATGTAACTGATGCAGAAAATGTAAAGCTTTATTTCAAGAAGACCCTTTCTCAGTCTGGCAACCCAATGGTCGGAACTATCGATGGTGAATCAGTGTTTATCGTAACACAGCCAGGTTCAGTTTCTCCATATGTTGCAGAGGCTTATCACTTCACAGACACAGGAATTGAAAAGCAGGGAAGCGATCTGTTCGCATTTGACTGGAGTGAAGCAACAATTCTTTCAGCAGCAAAGAGAACAAATCCAAATGAATTCAACAACTATGATTACATGGAGATTGTTGGAAACCTGAAGGATGATGAGAATCACTCATATTTGTTTATATTCAACCGCCATCCAAACAGGGACATCACAAAAGTCCAGAACAGACTTTTGGTATACTATGGCCAGAGACTCTTGGGCTATTACCCAACAATCAACCAGGTTCCAGTAATCGGATCTGGAGAAGCTGTTGAGGAAGTTGCTGATGAAGCTGGAGCAGAGGACGCCGCTGTAGCAGAAGTTGCAGAAAAATCTGATGAAGCTGAAAAATCATCCGCTTTGTTGAGATTCCCTAAGGCAACTGAAGAAGAAGGAAATGTTGTTGACTTCAGCCAGGGCATTCCAAAGGTAATCTATGTCCTTGATTCTGCTCACGTATTCAAGCAGTTCTAATTGACTACATGACGGGGACCTGATTTAATCTTCATTGCATTCCTGTTTGTTTGGAATGGGACGGTGAATATTGAGCACTGATTTTGTATTGGTGCATGGTTCCGGTAAAAATATAGTGGTCATTGATACAACGGAAATCGGTTTTCATCTGGTTTCCGTTTTTTTTATATTGAAAAAAGAGGTAGATAAAGGCTGTTGAAATGACGCATCTTATATCTACCTGAAGTTTATGTTGTAAACTTCCTCATTGGCTTTTTTATAGGAGGGATAAATGAAATACATTGTTCCAGAAGGTAAAGAGTTAAGGGTTGCTATCAGCGGAAAATCCGGTTGTGGGAACACTACCGTCAGCACGCTGTTGGCCAATACGCTTGGAATTAAATTGATTAACTTTACTTTCCGTCAGCTGGCTGCAGAAAAATCAATGACCCTTGCAGAGGTTATTGAAAATGCCAAGACTGATGACAGTTATGACGTAGCGGTCGATACAAGGCAGGTAGAAATGGCCAAGGCCGAAAGTTGTGTGCTTGGAAGTAGGCTTGCTATATGGATGCTTAAGGAAGCTGACCTGAAGGTTTACCTGATTGCCGACGATGATGTCCGGGCCAAGAGAATCCTTAACCGTGAGGGTGGGGATTTGGACCAGATAAAGGCGTTCACTGCCATGAGGGATTCGGAAGATTCAAAAAGATATCAGAAGCTCTATGGAATCGATAATGGAGATTATTCTTTTGTGGATATGAAAATCGATACCGCTCTCTATAATCCCGAAAAAATTGTCCAGCAGATACTAGACCGCCTTGTCGAGAAAGGTCTTGTGGAATGTTGCTGATTTTGTGGGCTTTAGAAAAAAAAAACGATGCCAAAAGGCATCGTTTTTTTTAGGATTAATATTTTTTATCGGCGTATCCAATCCAGCCTTCATTTTCGATTAAGGCTTTTTCAAAACCTTCAAGCTTGAATGGATATGATTTTGATAATGAACCGGCAATTAACTTAACCTTCCATGTTCCATCTTCTTTCTGTTCAATCTTACACTGTGTATCCTTTTCAGCGAATGTACGGAACATATCGTCGATATCTTTCTTGCTCATGTCCAAAGCAAGGAGACCGCAGTTGTACATGTTCTGTCTAAAGATACGTGCAAAATTTACTGCGATGACTGTATAGATTCCGTTTACCTCAAGGGCCCATGGTGCATGCTCTCTGCTGGAACCGCATCCAAAATTTTCCCTTGTGATGATGACCTTTTTGCCAGCGACATCCGCCTTTGGATTAAATCCTTCCAGCTTAAGATCTTCAAGAAGATAAGGCTGAAGGGCCTGCTTTGTATTCTCAGTCAAGTACTTGGCTGGAATAATTTCGTCAGTATTGATATCAGAACGATCCAGGAAAAGAACATCTCCGCCAAATTGTTTCATTGTTTTCCTCTTAGTTTTTTTTATTTTTGAGGGCACCAAAGATGCCCCTGATAAATTATAAATCCAAAATCAGCCTTTGTACAGTTCTGAATTTGTAATAGTTCCATTGATTGCTGTTGCTGCAGCTGAAGCAGGGCTCATGAGGTGAACCATTCCACCTTTTCCCATGCGTCCATTGAAGTTTCTGTTCGTTGTTGATGCACAGACCTCGCCTTCAGCAAGAACTCCGTTGCTCATTCCAAGACAGGCTCCACAGGTTGGGTTCGTTACGCAGAATCCGGCCTCCATAAAAATAGAGATAAGCCCTTCGTCCAGTGCATCCTTGTAAACTTTTGGGGTTGCAGGAGAAACGATTCCTCTGACTCCATCCGCAATGTGGTGGCCTTTGAGAACCTGGGCAGCGATGCGGAGGTCACTGAGACGGCCGTTTGTACAGGAACCAATGTAAACCTGGTCCACCTTTGTTCCCTTCATTTCGGAAATCTTCTTGATCTGGTCAGGCTTGTAGTTGATTGTGCAGACCGGTTCCAGCTGGCTCAAGTCGAAAGTGTAGACCTTTTCGTATTCGGCATCCGGATCGTCAACCCATTTTGAGTATTCAGCCAAAGCTGCGTCCTTGCTTGGGAATTCATCCTTGATGAATGGCCAGAGGTATTCAACTGTCTGCATGTCTGGGAAACAGATTCCACTTGTTCCGCCGGCTTCGATTGCCATGTTGCAGAGGGTCATACGCTCTTCCATTGTAAATTTATCAACAACAGGGCCTGTGAATTCCATTACACAGTTTGTTGCACCGTTTACACCAATCTGTCCGATGATGTAGAGGATTACGTCCTTTGCATATACACCAGGCTTAAGGTTTCCGTTGAGGATGAACTTGATTGCCTTTGGTTCCCTGAAAGAACAAACACCCTTAAGGATTCCAACTTCCAGGTCTGTAGTTCCGACGCCGGCTGCGAAAGCTCCGAAAGCTCCGTGGGTACAAGTGTGGCTGTCTCCCATGATTACAGTAAATCCTGGGCGGACGAATCCTTTTTCAGGGAAGATTGCATGGCAGACACCGTTGCTTCCGATATCGAAAAAGTCTTTGATGTTATTTCTTTTGGCCCATTCCCTGATAATCTTTTCCTGCATTGCGCATTTTGAATCCTTTGCAGGTGTTACATGGTCGATTACGGCCTTGATTTTTGTGCTATCAAATACTCTATCCATATTTCTGTCAACCAAATCGTTAATGGCGATTGGTGTGGTGATTTCATGACAGAATACGCGATCCAATTTTAGAATGTTTGTGCCATCAAACGGTTTGTCCACCAGATGGGCATCAAAAATTTTTTGTGCGATTGTCTTTCCCATTTTTGTTTTCCTTATCCTTATGGAATAATTTTTATCCACCCCGGCGTGGCTGATACCCTGACGCTTTACGCCGTTTGACGGGCATCGGACTTGGGGTGCAATTTCCTATTAGAACAACGATACCCCGATGCTCCGCGTCGAGGTCCGTCATTTAATCAAATGTAACAATTATATGAACAATTTGTGCATTGTTCAAGATAAATTACGCAGGGCAATCATACTATGACGTTCTGTGGATTGCCAGCCAGATATGCCTTCACATTTTCTACCACGACATTCAGGAGCCTTTGTCTTGTCTCCGTTGCGGCCCAGGCGATGTGAGGTGTTATTATGCAGTTCTTTGCACCAAGCAACGGGTTGCTCGGGTCCATTGGCTCGTTGCTGACTACATCGCAGGCATATCCCGCTATGACTTCGTTATCCAATGCCTGGCGCACATCCGATTCATTTACAAGGAGACCTCTTGCGGTGTTTATAAGAAATGCGGTCCTTTTCATCTGGGACAGGGTCGTGGAATTTATGATTCCCTTTGTCTGTTCTGTGAGAGGTGAGTGCAGGGTCAGGAAATCGGATTCCTTCAAAAGTGTCTCGAAGTCAACCGGGTTCTCTATTTCCGGTTTTGAGGTTCTGGTGCAGGTAATGACTTTCATTCCGTATGCCTTTCCGATTTGGGCAACCCTGGAACCGATGTTTCCATAGCCAAAAATGCCGAGCGTTTTTCCTTCAAGCTCTATGAGAGGTTTTTTCCAGTAGCAGAAATCCTGGGCCTTGCACCAGTCACCGGCCATTACGCTGTCGGAATGCATCTTTGCGTTGTCCGCAAATTCGCTGATGTAAGCGAAAACCAGCTGTGCGACTCCCGCGGTGCTGTAGGATGGAACGTTCGTCACTGTTACCCCATGACGCTTACAGGCTTCAAGGTCTATGACATTATATCCTGTGGCCTGTACCCCGATATATTTAAGGTTGGGACAAGCCTGCAGGATTTCTTCCGTAATGTTGATCTTGTTTAGCAAAATCATGTCGCTGTCGCCGATCCGTTCTATGATTTGGTCCGGAGCGGAGCGTGGATAAACAGATAACTGTGCAATTTCTTGGAGTTTTTCCCAGGAAAGGTCTCCGGGATTAAGGGCGTTGCCGTCAAGTATCGTAATTTTCATAATGATTTAATGGTATTTTAAGTGATGGTATTTCATACCGAAAGGAAAAACAATGGACCTGTTTTGTTTAGGCGCATTTTTACATATATACTAGGGAACGCTTCATCCGTTAAAACGAAGCGTCCGCTCTATTTGGATTGTGGATTATCCCAGTACTGTGACTCCGGTTGATGAGATTGCGTTGTTGATGGAGTCCTCGATTCCACCTGCGCTTTCATCAAAGTCCACACATACCTGGCATTTTGCCGTAATTGAGGATACGGAGATAACTCCAGCGACGGCTTTTACGGCGGCGTCAACTTTTCCTGCTGTTTCGTCATCATCCATACCAGCTACGTATATCTTTTTTTGCATATTGCACCTCTTATTATGACTATGGATACATTATAAACAGAGGTTGAAAATAATTCAAGTTAATTTTTGAGATAGAATAAAAAATTATCTTAATATAATCTTAATATATGAAAAAGTGTTGATATTGAAATAGGCTTAATTTATTCGGTTGGGCTCATTGATGATTTTCCAAGCTGACCGCAGGCTCCACCTATAGTGGTTCCACGTCTGGTTCTCATGTTGACGTTTAGTCCGGCCCTCTCAAGATAGGATACAAAGGTCCTGCATTCCTGGGGACTTGGTGTGCTGAATGGCAACCCGGGAACGGAATTCCACGGGATAAGATTTATGTAGACATCCAGTCCGGAGGCGAAATCTATCATCCGTTGGGCGCTTTCCTTTCCTGTGTTTTTATCAGCAAGGAGGGCCGCCTCAAGGGTTACCCGTTTTCCGCTTTTTTCGATGTAATATCTTATGGCTTCCTTAAGTTCTGGAAGAGGGTTGCCCCTTGTGACTGGCATAAGTGATTCCCTAAGTTCCGGGTCTGCGGTGGTTAGGGAAACGGCCAGCCTGACTTTTGGTCCATTATCTGCCAAATCGTATATGCCTTTTGTGAGTCCGCAGGTGCTGACCGTGATTCTTCTGGTTCCAAGTTTTCTTCCGTCGGGTGAGGCCAGAATTTCCACAGATTTCCGGATGGCTGGAAGATTCTGCATAGGCTCGCCCATTCCCATGAATACGATATTGTCCAGGGTTCCTGCTTCTTTTTCCATTAAAAGGAATTCTTCTACAATCTCTCCGGCGGTAAGGTTTCTTCCCAATCCCAAGGTTCCGGTCTGACAGAAAGCGCAGCCCATAGCGCATCCAGCCTGACAACTGACGCAGGCGGTTTTTCGTCCTTCCTTGTCCGTCAGGAGCACCGTTTCAATGGCCCTGCCATCGTTGAGCGTTATCTGCAGCTTTATCGTTCCGTCTGGATCTTTCAGAACCTTGGAAACCTTTGAGGAATAGATTTGAGCTTTTTCGTTAAGGTAGGCACGGGTATTTTTATCCAGGTTGGTCATCTGGTCAAAATCCGTTACGCCTTTGGCGATCCATTGG
The DNA here is from genome assembly GCA_045643225.1 of Treponema sp. Lineage (GTDB taxonomy): Bacteria > Spirochaetota > Spirochaetia > Treponematales > Treponemataceae > Treponema_D. Next base: position 98,039 of record JAZUKJ010000098.1, read on the forward strand.
AAAATCTGTTTCCCCCTGAACTGCTGTTTCAATTCAAGGGACTGACAGATTTCCGCCGGAAACATTCCGGAAAGTGTTATCTTGTCCATAATTTAGAAAAGTGGCTTGTTTGCCAGAAGCTTTTCAAGCATTTCGTTGATTGCCTGGCTTTTTACGCCTTTTTTCTGGAAACCCTGGAGCACTTCAATGGCATTTTTGTTGTTACCTTTCTTAAGGTAGCAGTCGGCAAGGTCGATGTAAAGCCTGTAGTTCTTTTCGTCATCGCGGATCAGTTTTTCCAGATGGTCAATGGCCTCGTCATATTTGCCTTCACCCTTGCAGATGAGGGCAAGTCCAAGGGCCGCATAGATGTCGAAGTCAATGTCCATTGCCCTGTTGTAATATTCGGTGGCGGTCTTGTAGTCGCCCATGTTTCTGTAGGCGTCTCCGGCACGTGTAAGGATGACCTTGTTTCTTGGGTCGATATCAAGAATCCTGTTCCAGTACTCGATGGAGCGGAACTGCTGGTTCAATCCGCGGTAGCAGTCAGCCAATCCGAACAGGGCGTAGAAATTGTTCGGGTCCTTTTCCAGCGCCTTTTCGAAATAAATGAGCCCCTTGTCGAATGTCTTCAACTTTCTATGGCAGTTGCCAATGGAGGTGAGGACTCTTATATCAACGTTCTGGGATGTCACGTCGAGCATCTTTGTCCAGTAAAAGAGGGCGTCCTTGTATTCCTTGAAATCATAATGGAGATGCCCAAGGCCGATAAGGGCATAGGCGTTGTTTTCTTCCATATCGAGGACCTGCAGGTATAGTCTCTTCGACTGCTTAAAATCCCTGATCTTTCTGTAGGCATCGGCAACCCGGGTCAGGACTGTTATATTTCTGTCGTCATGGACGAGGTATTCCTCCCATATATCAATAGCCTTGTGGTACTGGTTCAATGCTTTGTAGCAGTCTGCAAGTCCAAAAAGCGCATAATTGTTTCCTGGGTGGAATGAAAGGCATTTTGAATAGTATGTAACCGCATCCGCGAATCTATTTTGTTTGCGTTCGCAGTCTCCAAGACCTACGAGTGCATAGTTATTGTTGTCCTCAATTTTCAGAATCTGGTTGAAGGCTTCTTTTGCTTCGGAAACTTTGTTCTCTTTCAGAAAATTATAACCTTTTTTTGAAAGCTCGGAGATTTCATTTGCGACACCGTCCTCCGGTTTTTGTTCAATGATGATCTGTGAGCTGTATTCAAAAACCCCTTTTTCAGTTTTGGAATCTGTCATTTTTTTAATCCCCATCTTTTAAAAGTATAGATATAATTCCCGCCAATTTTTCCGTCAGCGGTTCAGATTTTCGTTTGTTATGAGCCAATACATATAGTTTTAAGGCTTCCATGTATTCATTTTTTTTTAGGTGAACGTCGCCACATCTTGTCAATCCGTCTGAATAGCCGGTTGTAATAAAAATGCGTTCCGCCATATCAGTTTTTCCTTGATTGAAAAGCTCATTGGCTTTGCGATTCAAGACAACCTTCTGCTGGTCCGACAAATTGCCGACCGGAGCATCGGAAACCTTGATAAATCCACCTGGTCCACTCTTTTTCTCGATTTCCTGTTTCAAAGCGTCGGTCATAAACATTCCCCCACAAAAAGTTGATGAGGAAATATCAATTCCCGAAATCAACTTTTTAGGCTCACCCGCAATGAAAAGAGGGTGGGCGGTTGATAAAGAAGTTTACGACGTAAACTTCAGGTAGACAAAAGCATGGAAATTTCTATGCCTTTGTGTCTTGCTCTCCCATAAGAACTCCGCGTCAATGGCAGCGTTGTGTCCAAGTTTGTAAAAGCAACGTACTTGCAGACTTGGAAGATAAAAATTGCACGGATGTAATCTTTATCATGCCTTCTATTGATTCTGGTCTACGAAGGCTAAACGAATTCAAAAAAATCAAATCAATTGGAGTTTCTAGAATCATTAGAAAGGTAACCCAATTTTATTAAAACTTAATTTTTTAATAACTGCCGGTAGGGAAGTTCAGGATGTTTGGTCAAGAAAATACCTATCAATATTATTATCGGCAGTTTTATTAAAACAAACATTACATTAGAACCTTAATTTACATATTTTTTCGTTAAATAAATCTTAAAAAATGATTATGATTCCATGTCTTCCGCTTTTTCTTGTCCGGGCTGGAAAAAATCTACGATGGATCTTCCGTATACCCTTTGGTCGAAGCGGGTAAGGTTTCCTATTTTTTCCGGCAATGGATCTTCGCTGGGGTGGTGTATCAGCAGTTTTCCTTTTTCATTCAGCAGGGACCTTTTCGCGACAGTTTCTACAAGCTGTTGCCTGTATTTGTATGGGAACGGCGGATCAAAAAAAATGAAGTCATAGGGACCTTTGCACCGTTTTAGAAACAGTTCGACGGCCATAAAATGACAGTCAATCCTGACACCGACTTCCTCGGTCATCGAAACATTTTTAAGGACGGTTTTTGCTTTTGCTTTATCCATTTCACATAGAGAGACTTTCGTAGCTCCATGTGAAACCGCTTCTATGGCTATGGTTCCGGAACCGCTGAACAGATCAAGAAATGATTTCCCCTCAAGCTCCGGTCCAATTATGTCAAATATGGACTCCCTCATTCTGTCCATGGCCGGTCTTATGGCCATCTTTCCGCCAGGGACTTCGGTAGTCCGGCCTTTCAGTTTTCCACCTGTTATTCTCATCTTTCGGTTCTCTCTAGTGTTGTTGATAGAAGGCTTTTAACCTTTTCGGCCTTGAGTTTAGGATTTTCCAAGGCATAATCCAATGCTGTCTTGCCGTCCGCATCCCTAAAGGTCTTGTCTGCCCCTGAATTTATCAGGAGTGATAGAACTTCGATAGAGTCGGCGTATTGGCAGGCATAAATTAAAGGAGTCTTTCCTTTCCATACTTGATTGATTGCAATGTTTCTATCAAGGAAGAGCTTTATTTTTGCGTTCTTGATATGCTGTGAGCCAAAGGTACTGGTTATGCTCAATATGAATGCCTTGAAAACTTCATCCTCTGCTATGGATCTTCCTTCAAGCAGTGTTGCCAAAATTTGAGGGTTCTGTGTATAGTCAGCAGCCATCAATAGAGGTGTCGCATTATATTTGTTGCGGACCCTAGTATAGGCGCCTGCGTCGAGAAGTTTTCGGACTATATCCATATTGCTTTGATAGCGGACTGCATACATCAAGGCTGTCCATCCATCGGAATCCCTCTTCTGTACATCCGCACCACGTTCAAGGAGGTTTGTCAAATCCCAATCGTTTCCAGATTTTGCGGCTTTCATCAGGAGCGTTACACCGTATTCGTCAGCGGAATCTGGATCATCCACATTGAATTCAATATGCTTTTCCTGAGGTTTGCTGTTATCAGCGGAAGAACTGCCTGATGGTGTTTCCCTTTTATCCGTATTCTGCTGTGGAATTGGGAAACTGCCGTATGAAGGGTAGGTTATTAAACCTGATTCATGTTCGGACTCCTCCTTTTCTGACTCCGGTTCTGCAAAATCTTCCTCTGTTTCCGGCTCTTCATCGATATCCAGTTCAGGGAGTTCGTCTTCTTCGACGGATTCCTCAGGGATAGGCTCGTCAATCTGAGGCTCATCTTCAACTTCAGGTTCAACGGAATCTTCCTCTGGTTCCTCAGTTTCAGGTTCAGATTCTTCTTCCTGTTTTGGCTCCTCGTAGATGTCCAGTTCAGGGAGCTCGTCTTCTTCGACGGATTCCTCCGGGATAGGCTCGTCAATCTGAGGCTCATCTTCAACTTCAGGTTCAGCGGAATCTTCCTCTGGTTTCTCAGTTTCAGGTTCAGATTCTTCTTCCTGTTTTGGCTCCTCGTAGATGTCCAGTTCAGGGAGCTCGTCCTCCTCGACGGATTCCTCAGGGATAGGTTCATCAATCTGAGGCTCATCTTCAACTTCAGGTTCAGCGGAATTTTCCTCTGTTTCCGGTTCTTCGTCGATGTCCAGTTCAGGGAGCTCGTCCTCTTCGACGGATTCCTCCGGGATAGGCTCATCGATCTGAGGCTCCTCTTCAACTTCAGGTTCAGCGGAATCTTCCTCTGTTTCCGGTTCTTCGTCGATGTCCAGTTCCGGAAGTTCGTCTTCTTCAACGGATTCCTCAGGGATAGGTTCATCGATTTGAGGTTCCTCTTCGGTTTCCGGTTCTTCGTCGATATCCAGTTCCGGAAGCTCGTCTTCCACAACTGATTCCTCTGGTCTCGGCTCTTCGTCTACATCCAGTTGAGGGAGCTCGTCTTCTTCGACAGATTCCTCAGGGATAGGCTCGTCAATCTGAGGCTGCTCCTCGGCTTCCGGTTCGGAAGTGTCTTCCTCTGGTTCCTCGGTTTCAGGCTCGGATTCTTCTTCCTGTTCCGGTTCTTCATCGATATCCAGTTCAGGGAGTTCATCTTCTTCGATGGATTCCTCCGGGATAGGCTCGTCAATCTGAGGCTCATCTTCAACTTCAGGTTCAGCGGAATCTTCCTCTGGTTCCTCGGTTTCAGGCTCGGATTCTTCTTCCTGTTCCGGCTCTTCATTAACTTCCGGTTCAGAGTTGTCTTCCTCTGGTTCCTCAATTTCTGGTTCTTCTTCGACTTCCGGTTCGGTGAAATCTTCCTCTGGTTCCTCTGTTTCAGGTTCTTCTACAGTCTCTTCCTGTTCTTCCTCAGCCGGTTCCTCTGGTTTTTCTTCATCAGAATCCGTTTCCTCCGTAGCGATTTCTTCAACTTCCGGTTCATTTTTTTCTTCCGTTTTTTCAGGTTCGGTGGTTTCCTGTGGTTCCGGAGTTTCTGGCTGTTCAGAATTCTTGCTGTTATCAGTTATGTTTGCGCTTCCGATGAATCGCCAGTGTGAGGAATTTATTGTCCAGCCACCTGTCTCCTGTTTTTCCAGTTCCTCGATAGGGGAGTCATCTATATCTTCCGTAGTGGTGTCTGCTGTTTTTCCTGGGTTGTATTTGTTATAAACCTTATTCTTTTTTTCAGCGGATGGTTCCTTTCCATATTTTTCAAGGACATATGTGATTCCAGGGGTGGGGTTCATTTTTGCATAATCGAACGGACTGTGTCCTGTTTTGTCAATGGCCTGTACCCTGGCGGATACTCCAATGCCTAGGGTTGTTCCGTATTTTATGAGGTATTCCAATAAGTCCAGGTCAGTTGTGTACTGTGCGGCATACATAACTGGTGTCTTGTTTTGAGAATTCTGTGCAAGGACAGAGCTGTCACCGTACAGAATTGTTTTTACAACAGGCAGCTCACGGTTGTTTTTAAGAGCCAGCATCAGGAAGGTTTCTTTTTCTTCACCAAAAGTCTGCGCACCAAGTTTTGGATTCTGTTTGAAGGCGGAGATGATTTCCTCCCTGGATCCTATCTGGGCCAGCCTGTAGTAATCCTCTTCCGTCAGTTCCTTCATTGGTTCTTTTGTTTTCTTTTGGGAATCTTCCTTTTTGTTTTCCTGGACCGCTTTTGTCTCTACAGGTTTCTCCTTTGCAGCCTCTTTTTCCGTTGGTTCCGGTGGATTTTCTGCCGGAATTGTTTTTTCAGGTTCCTTTTTTTCCTGCTCCTGGGTTGTTTTTGTTTCTGTATTGCTCTGTCCAAAGAGTGTAGTCTTTGCTGTACCTCCGGCTTCGTTATTTACGTTACCTTTGGTCTGCTTGTTTCTGTTTGCCTTGTCCTTTTTTGCGTCCGAAACGTCTTTTCCGTATTTCTGGAGGGTTTCCAGAATCTTTGGTTCCGCGTTTTCCTTTGCATAGTCAAAAGCAGTATGGCCTGTATAATCTATTTGCTGGACTCTGCTGGCGACTCCAATGTTAAAGGTCGTTCCGTGCTTTATCAGATATTCCAAAACCTCCGGGCTGCTTGAATATTTTGAAGCATACATTATTGGAGTCTTTCCGTCGGCGTCTTTTGCCTGTATGGAACTTTCTCCGTTCACGACGGTCTTTACAATCTGCAGGTCCCTGTCATTTTTCAGGACCATCATCAGGAAGGTTTCCTCCGTCATTCCGAAAACCTGCTTTCCAAGGTCTTTTCTTTCCTTGAAGGCGCTAACGATTTCTTCCTTTGTTCCAGATTGAGCAAGTTTGTAATAGTCGGTTGTATATGTAACGGTTTTTGATGATGCCTGTGAAATTGTCAGCAGACACAAAATCGAGAAAACAGTTGCTTTTATAGAAAATTTATGGTGTGTCATCATATAATTATATGTTCGATGTAAAATCTGGTCAAGTTTAGGTTTGTAGAGTTTTTCCCCATAACTTTACTTGTAAATTCTACTATTATTCTATAAACTCATATTCCAGATAATTTTTGAACGGAGAATCGTTGATGAAAAAAATTTTTCTTCCTCTATTTGTGGCATGTGTTCTGAGTTCGTGTCTTTATGCCCAGGTAAGCGTTGATCCTGACGATACTTTTTATAGCCTTGTGGAATCATGGGAGCTGAGAGGTCTTGTTGATGATGTACCACCTCTTAGGCCGTATCCGATTGCAAATATCAGGGACATACTTCAGACTGTAATCGAAAAAGGGAACGAGAGGGATGTAAAAAACGCCGAACTGTATTGGGAGAAAGTGACGGGAAAAGTTTGGAACGTCTGCGCCGAAGTCGATGCGACTTACAAAAAGGATGCAAATGTATCTGATTTTGGAGAAGTCCTTTTTAGTGTTTTCCCAGGCGTAAACGGGGACATCACCATGTTCAAGGGTTTCGTTTCCATGGGATACGATCTTGGTTTGGCTGGATACAATCATGACATTCAAGACTATCTGGCCGTCTTTGAGAATGATGGTCATGATGCAAGACGGAACAAGATGTCCCTTGGTGATTTTGGTGTGTTCCTGGAAATGAATGACGTTCTTGCCATTGGCAAAAAAAATATATTCGCTCAGACCGGTATATACCGTTCCGGATATGGTCCGTTCATAAATGCCGGACTGTCGCTTAATGACAATTCATACCATAGAACGAATTTCTCGTTCACCAGTATGAATCCAAGATGGTCCTACACTCAGCAGTATTCAGCGATTGGATCGACCCAAAGCTTTGACGGCAGCCTCATAGCGCCTGACAAGTATCTTGCGTTCCATGCCATCGAGATTAAGTTCATTCCCCAGGTGTTTTCTGTGGCCTACTATGAGTCCATCGTATTCGGAAAACGCCTCGATCCATCTTACCTGATGCCGGTTCCTTATGTGGTGGCCCAGGAAATAGGCGGCTACAATGATAACCTCCAGATTGGAATGGCCTTTAAGGTCAGGCCGTTTAATGGATTCCTTTGGGCGACTGATATTTTTGTTGATGATTTCAATATCTCAAGATTCTTTGAAAAAGGCCTTCTCAATACAAGGCTTTTCATGGCGGCAAAGACAGGCATCATCTATACTCCAGCCAATTCCTTCTGCACAAGGATGGCCTTTGACTACACAATGCTTTTGCCTTATACCTATACCCATTCCGACTATGCCAACACCACTACCGGAACAATAGAGGCGGGTATGTATAACTACCTGAATTACAGCAACAATGGAATACCGATGGGCTCCTCCTATCCGCCGAACAGCGACAGGCTTTCGTTTGAACTGGATTTTCTTCCGCTGCCTCCATTGCACATAAAGCTTATGTCAACATTCCTCCGTCATGGAAACATAAACGAATCTATTTCCGATGACGAGGCCCTGGCATATCTTATGTCCGGATATGGGACCTATGCCACGGACGGTGGAATGAACAACCATCCTATGATGTCCAATCCTTCCGGGACGACAGGAAATGCATTGGAATCTTCAAACACGATCAACTTTTTGAATCAGGAAAATCTGATGTTTGTACTGCAGGAAAGCGTCGGCGCGGAGTATTCCCTTAAAAAGCGTTCCTGGGGACAGTTGTCTTTTTCTGTCAGCTATCTCTTTGAATGGATACGGAACAAGGGAGTTGACTCTGACATATTCCCGGGACAGGGAACAAATATCGTTGACAACCATAACGGTACCTATCACTACAACGGAACTGACTATTCAGGCGGGGACCTTGTAGATCTTTTCAAAAATGATTGGAAATCAAGATTCTGCAACGAAATAAACAACTATTTTTCGGTTGGCATAAAATATCAGTTTTAGGATATCTCCAGCAATTCTAGAGACTCCATCGCATGAATAACAAATTTGAGAGGAATAAGATGTCGGACTACAGACAGCACGGTGAACGGGATTTGAGCAGATATACACAGCAGTATCTTGGAAAACTTGGCGAACTTACCCTGAAAGGGGCAAACAAGAAGCTGTTTGAAAAGCAGCTTGTAAAAAATATTCGTCATGCCCTTGATCCTGTTGAGGCCGATGTGTTCCTGAGAAACGGACGCCTCTATGTAAAATGTACAGAGGAATCCTGTCCGGCAGTCGAATATGTTCTTGACCATCTGATAGGCATAACGGGCTGGGCGAAGGTTAGGTCCGTTGAAAAAAATATTGACGTAATACGGCAGACCGTGGCGGAACTTTGTAAAGAGGCAAGGGACGCCGGTTCAAGGACTTTCAAGGTCGAAGCCCGCCGGGAAGACAAGGCGTTCCCTATGAATTCTTATGAAATATGTGTCGAATCCGCAGGCGATGCAGATGACCAGGGAATCCTTAAGGTGGATGTCCATAATCCTGATGTCGTTGTGAATGTCGAGATAAGGGACAGGGCCTATGTTTATTCTTCACAGCGGAAGACCTGCCGCGGATTGCCTGTGGGCGTAAGCGGGAAGGGACTTTTGTTGCTGAGCGGTGGCCTGGACAGTCCTGTGGCTGGATACCGGATGATGGGCCGTGGAATGAAGATAGACTGCGTTTACTTCCATTCATATCCATACACATCTGACGAGGCTCAAAAAAAGGTTGAGGACCTGGCAAGAATCCTGGGAGATTTTGGGCTTGAGACAAACCTTAACATAGTCTCCTTTACCGATGTCCAGATGCAGATAAAGAAGAGCTCCCCGGAACCTTATTCGACCTTGATGCTTCGTCTGTGCATGATGAGGGTTGCAAATATGCTGGCGGATAAGGTTCACGCGGATTCAATAATTACAGGCGAAAGCCTGGGGCAGGTTGCAAGCCAGACTGTCGAAAATCTTGCCGTGACCGAAAGTTTTGCTGAGCATCCATTGTACAGGCCTCTGATTGGTCAGGACAAGGAAGAGATTGTTGATGTCGCGGTCAAGATTGGGACATATGATATTTCCATACTGCCATACGAGGACTGCTGCGTGTTGTTCAGTCCAAAGCATCCTGTCCTTAGGGCGGATTTGGATGAAGCCAAAAAGATATATGAAGCCATGAATGTTGATGAGCTCATACAAAAGTCTTTTGAGGAACGTAAGGTTGTCAGGTTTACACTCCGCGACACAGTTCAGGAAAGGTGGGGAAAGAAGGAATCCTGACATTTTACGATGGCTGATAAAAAGTTTACCGGGGCCGGGCCGGATTTGTATTCAATTTGCCCGGTCTTTCGTAATCTAAATGACAAAAAATTCCGACAATCGAAGGGTGAAAAGATTTTCTAGGCTCAAGGCCATTTCTTTGTGTTTATTTCTATCCGTCTCGCAGGTTTTTTCCCAGGATGCAAACGTTCTGGAGGAAGGGCCGGTGCCACAGCTTCTGAAGGGAGTGTGGGAGAACTATAACCGCTACGTTGTGTTTGACACTGGATACACCTCAGCTGATGGAGGTGCTATTCCCCAGATAGTTTTAAGGACCTTCTACCAGTGGTATGATGACAGGGCCGCTGAGAGTCCTGAATATTCGAAGGCGGTCAAGCGGGATACAAATATTGCGACCCAAAATTCTTCCGAAGCTCAGGAAATACATATCCGTTTTGTTCCACTGACGGAGCAGCTTTTTACAAGCGATTACGGAATGCCTGTTGTCCAGTCCGATGGGGATGTCCTTTATGCAGAAGACAAATGTTCCGGGGCATGGGACCTCCAGATTGAATACAAGGGAAAAAAGCTTGGCGGAAAAAAAATATACCATGTACCCGTGGCGGTTATTGGGGATAAGCTTTATCTGAATTTCAAGATAAAGGTTGACGACTCTGATTCCGTGCCTGTCAGTCCTTTGCTGGACGGCAACGTAATGGAACGTGAAAATTTTATGGCCGGGTATTGGATGGATTATGGCAATGCCAATGGTATACTTGAGTCGGCTCCGGTGGAAAGCACAGAACTTTTGTCCTATTTCGTAACCGATTCCGTCGTTTATCCAATCCGGTATTGGGTGACCGATATGGAATATGATGAAAACGCCATCGCAGCTATAATCGATGGTCCCGATACGTACTATGTTCCCAAGCACTTGTGGATTGGGGACCAGAATTATACCTGCACATTGGGACGCCGTACACAGATACGAAATCTTCAGAAGATAGATTCCCTGCCAGGCCCTTACGAAACCAATTCAGTTCTGGTTGAAAAACATGCCGTTGATTCCCAGGGAAAAGAGTACAGCTACACTGTCAGGACTGCCACTATCTGTGCGTTCGGGGAACCTTATTTGACATTGACCGATGGGGCAAGGACGATCGAGCAGATAATCAAGGACGACAATTCCAGAAGAAAGGATCCGCCTCCGCCTTTGTTCCCTCCTCATGGGGTCCTTGATTTTGATTGGAGCATAATCGAACGGCCTCCGAAAGATTTTAACCGTCGCATGCTGGATTTGGGAAAATAGGTTCCGCTTATCTGGCGATTCTGACAATCTGGAAGTAATCAACAAAAAAATCCTGCCCCGGACTTTCCTTTTTGCTTATCGAAAGGGATACTGTTCGGGGTTTTTCATTGAAGAAAACAATAGGTTTCCTTATTGTCAGCTCCCAGGCACCCAGTGGTGGCTCGCTTGGATAAGTGTCGTACATGTCTTCATTCAGGGTGACTTGAATATGGGAACCTGCCGTGGAGAACGCTTTCTGGGAAAACAGCAGTTCATATTTTCCTTCCGGAAGTTCTATATCTATGCGGGCCTTTGAGTTATTGGAAAAGCGCACACATTTTTTTCCGCTGGCCGATTCGTCTGATTCAGGGGAACAGTTTTCCAAAACCATGTCCTCGATTTCGCATTTCAGTCCTCTAGTTTTTAGTCCAATTACGGGGCTTGAATTCTCCTGCGTTTCCTTTACCTTTTTTTCAACCGTTTCTGTTTTTTCAATATTGTTTGTTGCGCAGGAGAAAAAGGATTGGCATAGCATCAAAAAGATAACCGCCACGGTCAAGTTTTTTTTCATTAGGTCCTCCCATTTTCGAAATCGATTTTCTATGCACTGTACAGCCGCAATGAAAAAGGCGCTGTCAAAGTTTCGGGACTCTTGGCCGCGAGAGGTTTTTCAGCATGTTCTGCAGCAGCTCGTGCGCTTCCTCGGCGTTGACTTCTTTAGGCGGTTCGTGGTAGGCAATAAGGCTGTCAGGGATTTCCTCAAGGAATCTACTGGTCTGGCATTCTGTTGTTCCGGTCATCCTTCTTCGGTGGAGGCAGGATGAAATCAGGAGCCTGTCCCTTGCCCGGGTCACTGCGACATAAAAAAGGCGTCTTTCCTCTTCGATGGCTGCATCACCGCCTTCCTCCACGGCCCTTGCATGAGGCATCAGACCTTCTTCGGCTCCTGCAATGAATACCACTGGAAATTCAAGTCCCTTGCTGGCGTGGACCGTCATGAGGTTGACTTTTCCCTTGTCGGCTTCGCCATCGTCAAGGTCGTCCCTTGAAAGCAGGGTGATCCTGTTCAGGTATGCGTAGAGCCCTGTGTCCTCATTGTCGGGGTTGTTTTCCCATTGCTCCATACTTTTTATGAGGCTCTCCACATTCATGAATTTAAATCTGGCAGCCTTTTCGCTTTTTGGATTTTCGCCAATCAGGTAATCGAAGTAGGCTATCTGCTCAACCATGGCCCTTACTTTTTTGCTTAGACCTTTTCCGCTGAGCATGGATTTGTTTGACTCGATTGTTGAGACAAAACTTTTGAGGCTTTCAATTGCGCTGTCGCTTACCGGACACTGGTCGCTGTCCTCTGCACCGATTATGGCTACTATTGCTTCCCATAGGGAACATTCCATGTTCTTTGCAACTGTGTTAATGGCTTCAATGGAGACCCGGCCAATCCCGCGCCTTGGCGTATTGATTATCCTGAGAAGGTTTATGTCGTCGTCATGGTTTGAAATGACCCTCAGGTATGATATTACATCTTTTATTTCTTTTCTCTCAAAGAAACTGGTGCCACCGCTCATGGTGTAGGGAATGTTCGCTTCAAGAAAGGCTTCCTCAATCGGTCTGCTCTGTGTGTTTGCCCTCATGAGCACTCCGAAATCATCGTACTTGCGTTTTTCCTCCGCGCAGATTCCTTGGATGGTCTCTGCAATGAAATCCGCTTCCGCGGCTTCGTTTTCCGGCATGAATATTTCGATGGGACGTCCGTTTCCGTTTCCGCTCCACAGTTCCTTGTCTTTCCGGTTCGTGTTGTGCTTTATGACGCCGTTCGCGGCCGCTAGAATTGTACCGGTGGATCGGTAGTTCTGTTCCAGACGGATTTCCTGCATACCAGGAAAGTCCTTCTCGAAGTTGACTATGTTCTGATAGTCCGCTCCGCGCCAGGAATAGATGCTCTGGTCATCGTCACCAACAACGGCGACATTTTTATCTGCCAGCAGATGAAGAAGTTCGTACTGCTGATGGCTTGTGTCCTGGAATTCGTCCACCATTATGTATCTGAATCTGTTTTTGTATTGCTCCAGTACATCAGGGTGTTCCTTGAAAAGTTTTATCGGAAGGGTGATCAGGTCATCGAAATCCACTGAATTGTACAGCTTCAGTCCCGACTGGTAGCCTTCGTAAAGGGCCCTGTACTGGTCGTGCTCCGAGGTAAACTGTTTCCTTCCGGTCTTTATGTCGCTGAACAGGATGCCAATTTTGTAAACATCCAGGGCCTCCGGAGAGAATTTCAGTTCGCGTCCGGTCTCTTTTATCAGCGAGTATCTGTCCGTTTCATCGTATATGGAAAAATTTGGCCGGTAGTCTAGTTTGTCTATGTCCTGCCTCAATATGCGCACGCCGAATGCATGGAACGTGCTGATTGTAAGGTTCTGGAGCTTTTTGCCTGTCAGCTCCTTTATTCGGTCCTGCATTTCTTTTGCGGCCTTGTTCGTGAATGTGAGCGCAAGTATCTGGCTCTGGTTTATGCCTTTTTCAAGCATGTTCGCTATCCGGTAGGTAATGACTCTGGTTTTTCCGCTGCCTGCACCGGCGATTATGAGTATAGGTCCGTCTATTGTTGTCACGGCCCTGTATTGTTCTGGGTTCAACTTGTCTTTTAGGTTTTCTTCTAGGGACATGTCTATGATTTTAATTCTATTGTAGAAAAGAGTAAAGTGTGTTAAAATAATAAAACATTTGATTTCAAGTCAACTGTTTTATAATGTATGCAAGATAAACGTTTTCCGGTGAGGGATGCGTTGTCTGCATGAAGTTTGCGTTGCGAACTTATTTATCAACCGCACATTCCCGGTTTATGGCGGATGTGTGTAAATAGTCGGTCCGAAAATTTTTGTATTTTCATTGACTTTTTACGGGAGTAATCTAATGAATAACGCTGTTGCAGCATTCCTTGGAAAGCACAATTTTCCAGTGAACATGGATATTGACTCTGTAGTCGATGCTATGCTTTTTGATATGAACGAAGGACTTTCCGGTCGTCCTGCGGCTGAGGATATGATTCGTACATTTTCCAACCCTCCTGAGAGGGCTGCTGCTGGCGAAAGTGTTATTGTGATAGATGCCGGCGGAACAAATTTCCGTTCATGCCTGGTATCTTTTGACCAGCAGGGAAAAGCTTCCATTGACTTCATGGAAAAAACCAGCATGCCTGGTATTGAACGCGAGCTCAACCGTAAAGAATTTTTTGACCAGTTTGCCGACAACCTTGAGCACCTCAAGGATAAGTCCTCGAACATCGGATTCTGTTTTTCATATCCTATGACAATAACAGAAGATGGTGACGGTGTACTGATTGGTTTCTCAAAGGAAATCAAAGCCCCTGAGGTTGTCGGATGCCATATCGGAAAGGAACTTGCGAAGGCGCTTGCGGCTCATGGATGGAAAAAGAAGGTCAATATTTCCATGCTCAATGATACTGTAGCTGCCTTGCTGGCAGGTGCCGCATGTCCTGACGAGGGATGCAAGTATTCTTCATACATCGGATTCATTTTGGGAACGGGAATGAACGGAGCCTATATCCAGCCTGCCGATCCTGCCTACAAGGGTTTGAAGGAACAGATCATTGTTTGCGAAAACGGAAAGTTTGATAAGGTGATGCGCTCAGATTTTGATGTGGAGTATGACAGGAAATCCATTAAGCCTGGTTCATCAATTCTTGAGAAAATGTGTTCAGGAGCATACCTTGGACCTGTCGCCTATGAAATCGTTCATGCTGCAGCCTCTGAGGGACTTTTTTCTGAAAAATTCTGTAATGCCTTGCTCAAGATTGAATCCCTGACCCTCATCGAGATTGACAAATTCCTTCATGGACCTCATGGAACAAATTCTGTATTGGGCGCAAAGGTTGCGGAGTCTGCATCCCAGGATGATTGCGAGATGCTTTTCCAGTTGCTGGATGCACTTGTTGAACGTTCCGCACGGCTTTCGGCGGCTATACTTACTGCCTGCGTGGTGAAGAGCGGAAAGGGAACAAAGGCCACCGAACCTGTCTGCATCCTCTGTGACGGAACTACCTTCTACAAGACCTACAAGATTCATGAAAGGGTCGAAGGATATCTTGAACAGCTTTTGACAAAGGAAAGATGTCTCCACTATCAGATTATCAGCAGGGATAACGACATCACCCTTGGTGCTGCGATTGCCGGACTTATAAAGAAATAAGTGGTTTATGAAAAGATTCGTCTGCGGTGGCTTTTCACTGGAGACGGATTTTTTTATTAAGACTTTATTATAAAATCCGATATATAAAAAAAAAGAGAAGAGTTTTGTAAGCGTAATCTTATGGAAACTCTGTAGGGGATAGAAGGTGTCACGAAGTAAAAATATTGGAAAATCAATAGTACTTATAATTCTCATCATAATTCTTGTTCTTTTAGGACTTTTGTGGTTTGACTATATTGGAGTTATCCAGGCAAAAAAACTTTTTGCTCCTGTTTATAAGCTGTTTGGACTTCAGCCTCAGAAAACTACGTCCGTGTCTTCCCCAAATGATTTGGCCGAGGCTGACCTGGATAATGACAGATGGGCTAAACGTCTAGAGGCACTTGACATTAGGACTGAGGAGCTGGATAAACGTGAATCCGATATCCAGATTGGAGAAGAAAATAATACACAGATTGCACAGGAACTTGAGGACCAGAAAAAGGCTCAGGAAGAGCGTGAAAAAACATTTAACTCTCAGGTAAGAATGTACGATACTAGAATCGTAAACATCGAACAAATTGTGCAGAATCTGAACGGTATGCAGCCAACCAATGCTGTGGCTATTCTTGAAGAGATGGATGACCAGGATATCATTGACGTCCTGCGTCAGGCGGAAGTTGACGCTTCTGCTGCTGGAACCTCTTCAATGGGTTCCTACTGGTTATCTCTTATGAAGGCTGAACGTGCCGCGGAGATCCAGAGGAAGATGGCCAACAAGCCGACCTCTATCGTTGACGATTGATTTTCTGCATCGGTATACGCTTCGGTGTTTACACCGGAGGTATTACCGATGCGGACATTTAATATTAATCCTTTTCCTGTTGACGCTAAACAGCAAATGCATGAAGCGAATGCTTCCGTCAACAAAAATTCTAATCCCGATTCATTCAAATCAATCTTGGCTTCCGTAAAAGTTGAAAAACCAAGAAACGTTTCCAAATTAGCAAATTTACCTAGCCAGCAGAAAATCGCGGTGGTTGACAAGAACAGCTTGAACAACGGAGCCGTGGAGGATGCTGTCGCCCAGTCAATGCCAGATAAATCCACAGACGGCCGCAAGGATGAAAAGATTTCTTCCGCTGATTCCAGAAGACGTGCCGTAAAGAATTCTCCTGAAAAAGAGAACGCAATTTCTGAAGAAAAGTCCATAACCGTTGAACTGGATGTTGAGGATATGGTTCAAAGCTCTGATGCCCTTGCGCAGTCACTTGCCGCGGCATCAAACGTTTTGCCTCAGGAGGAAGCTTCCTCCGATTCTGAACTTGCCGAAGCATTTACAATGGATATCAGTTCAGCGGAGGATGCACTTCCAGAAACAGTGCTGTCTGTCGCAATCAGCGAGGGACTTGATATCTCTTCTGAAGAAGAAGTTGCTATCGAGATGGATGCCGGGGAAGGTTTCGAGGAACTGATGGCGGCGTCCGTTGGGGCAAATGAACCCAAGGTCTCTGGAGATGCAATGGCAATCCAGGATGCTGCAGATGAAAATGCCCTCGCCATGAATGTTGAATCCCAGGTAAGCGGTTCTTCTCCTGCAGATGAAAAAGCCGAAGCCTCCGTTAAGTCATTTGACAAAAATGCTGGACCGGAAGAAAGAAAATCCGTTTTCAATGTAATTGACCAGCGTACAACAGATGGTGGAGTGGAGAAAATTGCGTCCGAGGATGGCAACAAGTCATCTGGAAATATGCTAGATGCAAACCTTAACTCAAACCAGATGTTCGCTTCAGTGGAAACTCCTGTGCAGAATCAGGTTGCCCAGGCGACGGACGCAGGATTCCAGCAGGTTCTTTCTCAGCAGATTCAGAACAGCGCACCAGAATTTGTCAAGGCTGGAAGCATCCTGCTTAAGGACAACAATTCCGGTTCAATCAACATGATTCTTAAACCAGAAAATCTTGGAAATGTTAAGGTCAGCCTTGAACTTTCCGATAAAATTCTTAGTGGGCAAATTGTAGTGCAGAGCAAGGAAGCCTTCGAGGCGTTCAAGCAGAACATGGACACTTTGAGGCAGGCTTTCCAGAGCAACGGCTTTGAAAATGCCAATCTTAATCTGGTCCTTGCCGACAATGCCAACTCAAATGGAACCTTTGGTCAGGGGCAGCAGCCTAGTGGCGAGCAGTTCATGGCCAACAGGACCTATAATGATTTTGCCCAGTCCGGAGAAGCCGCGGAGACTTCTTCTGTATCAGATGCATATAACAAAATCGGCGACCATCAGATTGATGTCGTGGCCTAGTAATGGGAGTGTGAAAATATGGGTGTGGATAGTAGCGTAAGCTTGAACACAAAGATGAGTGCCCAGGAAATTGCCAAGCTTCAGGCAGAAGTGGACACTTACAACAAGTCATTGATGGTGGATGGTAAGGCAACCTCACAGGCTTTGGGCAAGGATGATTTTTTGAAACTTCTTATCGTCCAGATGCAGCACCAGGACCCTACCGATCCAATGGACAATACACAGTTCCTGGCACAGATGGCACAGTTCACTTCATTGGAACAGATGACAAACATGAACTCAAACTTTGAGAAGATGAACGCCATGCTGACTTCAAACCAGGCCGTAAGTACAATTGGAAAGACAGTTGAACTTGACCTTGGCGGTACGACAACAATGGGCGTTGTTCAGGCTGTTACCTATGGAAACGCTCCACAGGTCAAGGTCGGCAACATGTATTACGATATGAACAAAATTGCAGCCGTTTACGGCGAATAAGAATAAAAACGAGAGGTAAAGCGTTATGATGAGATCACTTTATTCTGGTGTAAGCGGCTTGCAGAATCACCAGACACGCATGGACGTTATTGGAAACAACATTTCAAACGTAAATACTTACGGATTCAAGAAAGGTCGCGTAGACTTTCAGGATATGATCAGCCAGCAGATTAGCGGTGCAGCAAGACCAGGCGAAGAGGTTGGTGGTGTTAACCCTAAGGAAGTTGGACTTGGTATGAGCATTGCATCTATCGACACAATCTTCACACAGGGAAACCTCCAGACAACAGGAGTTTCTACAGACCTTGCAATTCAGGGCAATGGATTCTTCGTTCTCAAGAACGGCGATGAGACCCTTTATTCAAGAGCCGGTGTTTTCGGTGTTGATGCAAATGGAACCCTTGTAAATCCTGCAAACGGTCTCCGCGTTCAGGGATGGATGGCTCAGAACATCAACGGTGAACAGGTTGTTCAGACATCAGCCTCAACAACTGACCTCGTTATTCCAATCGGACAGAAGGATCCTCCAAAGGCAACAGAGACAGTCCGCTATCTCTGTAACCTCAACAAGAACCTGCCAGAGATTCCTGAAAATCCAACAGAAGCAGACATCGCCAGAGGAACATGGCAGACTGAAATCGATATCTACGATTCATACGGAAATCCTCACCAGCTTCACATGGACTTCCAGAAGGTTCCTGGAAATCCAAACCAGTGGACTGTCGCAATCAGTGTTGACCCAAATGCTGCTGTCGCAACAGAGACAAGAGCCGGAATCGGAACCACGGACGGAGTTAACAACGTATACACATTGAACTTCGACAACCTGGGAAGCCTTCAGTCTGTAACAGACAGCGCAGGAAATACATCAAACCCAACTGGAAACATTATCCTCCAGGCATCTTTCAATGTTCCTGATTCAAATCCGGATGCAGATGGAAACCCTTACCGCCAGACAATCAACCTGGATTTGGGAACAATCGGTTCATTCGAGAACACGATCACACAGGATGCATCTCCAAGCACAACAAAGGCTTACTACCAGGACGGATACAAGCTGGGTTATTTGGATAACTTCAGCATCGACCAGGCAGGTATCATCACTGGTGTATACTCAAACGGTTCAACTCGCACAATCGGACAGATCGCAATGGCAAGTTTCACAAACCAGGGTGGTCTTGAAAAGAAGGGCGACAACACTTACGCAGAGTCAATCAACTCTGGTATGGCAAACATCGGTGAGGCACGCACAGCTGGAAAGGGTAGTTTCCGTGCCGGTACATTGGAAATGTCAAACGTTGACCTTACGGAGCAGCTCACAGATATGATCGTTACCCAGAGAGGATTCGAGTCAAACGCAAAGACAATCCAGACTGGTGACTCTATGCTTGAGACAGTTATCAACCTCAAGCGCTAATAAACAGGTTTTGTAAAATGATGGCCGGGTTAACTGCCTGGCTGTCTCGCAAATAGCAGCTTCCTGAAGTGTCTCTATGAGCTTTGGGAGGGATCCAAGATGATGACTGCATTGAAGCTGCATGTCATTGTAGTAACACTCCATTTTGGTCGGGTGAATGACTGTTCGCCCGACCTTTTTTTGTGTATGCCAGTCAGGTACAGAAAAAGCTGACGGTTGATAATTGACTTAGTCGTTAACAATAATTATAATTATCACTATGTTCGAACTAAAAGATTCTATGCCCTTCGAGACAGAAGAGGACGATTTTGATACCGTAATGGCCAGTGATATTACTTTTTCCGGTAATATAAAATTTGCAAAGCCATTTATGATTAGGGGACGCATGAGCGGCAATATCGAGGCCACCAGCGATCTTATGATTGACACTGACGCGGAAGTTAATGCAGACATTATCGCTGACAGGGTTCTTGTTCGCGGAAAAGTCAAGGGGAACATAAAAGGGTTCAAACTTGTGCACGTAGCCTCTACAGGTACCGTTATCGGCGATATAACATCTAACCAGGTGGTCCTTGAACCTGGTTCATCTTTCTCCGGTAAATGTACTATGACCAACGGTGATGCGAATTAGAATGTTTTTTAAGGAGTTATCTGACATGAAAGCTTGTATGAAGAAAATATATTTTGCGTTTCTAGCAGGGATCGTATTTTTGGCGTCCGCGGGTGCACAGGGAAAGCCTGATGCATTGAAGGAATGGAGAAACGGAAATTATTCCAGGGCGGTAGAGATTTGTGAATCCGAGCTTGATTCGAATCCTCACAACATGGATTCTTACGTTGTTATGTGCTGGGCTCTTGTTGACAACAAGCAGTACGCCGAGGCAGAAAAAAAGGCTACAGCGGCAAGAAAAATCAATTCGAACGATGTTCGTATAATCGAAATCCTGGGGGAATCGAAGTACTATTTGGACAAGAACTCTGAAGCCTTGAGCTTGTTCCAGTCCTATATCGCCCTTACAAAGGAAAATAATGCATCCCGTTTGGGCAAGGTCTATTACATGATTGGCGAAATTTATATACGCCAGGCAAAATATGAGCATGCCGATATTTCCCTTTCGATGGCTGTACGTATGGAGCCTTCAATGAGCAGCTGGTGGTCTCGTCTTGGGTATGCAAGGGAGATGGCTCGCGATTATACTTCCGCTATCTCTGCATATGACAGGGCCTTGGAACAGAATTCAGGTCTGTCGGATGCCTCTAGGGGTAAGTCTCGCTGCCAGACACATCTCTAATTTAATTTCTGTTTTGTCTTAGACCTCCAAGAACATATGTTTTTGGGGGTATTATTTTTATATTTCGATGTCTTTTATGAAAAAAATTATTCACTTTGAAACATTGGGGTGCCGGTTAAATCAGGATGAAACTGAGGGGGCTGCCAGGGCTTTTCTCCGTTGTGGATTTATCGCGGACATGGAAGCTGTTACCGCCGCCGCCCAGGAAAATATTGATGTGTTGCTTTGTATCGTTAACACTTGCACTGTTACTGGTAAGGCGGAGCAAAAGGCAAGAAGGATTATCCGGCTGCTGCTTGAAAAGTACCCTGAATCCATTGTGATAGTCACAGGCTGTTATGCGGAAGTTGAAGGGAACAGTATCAGGGCCATAGACCCCAACCGGATTGCAATTCTTAGGGGAACAAAGAAGTATCTTTTGACTGAAATATCTTCGAAACTGTCCGGCAGTCCGGAATTCTACACTGAAAATGGATATCTTTCTTTGTCAGCCTTGAATGGTTATATTGATAAAGTTCAAGGTGATGATAGATTTGAGGTCCTGAGGAATTCAAAATTTTCGTTGAGCGAAGATTTGAATCCATTTTCACTGTATACACCTGTCTTCGAGAAGCATAGCAGAGGTTCCCTCAAGGTTCAGGACGGCTGCAACTGTGCATGTTCCTTCTGCCGTATCCATTTGGCCCGGGGAAAGTCTGTTTCATTGTTCGCAAATGAAGTCGTCAGGCGTGTCAAGGAGATGGAACAGTCTGGAGTTTCGGAGGTGGTCTTCACGGGAGTCAACCTGAGCCAGTACTCCTCTGTAGATTCTTTTGGAAACCATGTAAATCTTGCGGGTCTTCTTTCATTGGTGCTTGCCAACACAAGCAAGATTGCTGTCAGGGTTTCATCCTTGTATCCACAAAGCGTTGACGGGGAGCTTTGCGAAGTTCTTTCCGATGCAAGGATACAGCCATTTTTTCATTTAAGCATCCAGTCCGGAAGCGATAGGATTCTTGAACTCATGCGGAGACCTCATTCCGTGGAAAATGTATTCAAATCCATAGAGCTGATTCGGCAGGCAAAGGCTGATCCCTTCATTTCCTGTGATTTGATTGCAGGGTTTCCAGGGGAAATCGAGGATGACTTTGAATTGACTAAGGAACTGTGCGACAGGTCCGGTTTTGCCTGGATACATGCGTTTCCTTTTTCTCCAAGGCCCGGGACACCGGCATTTTCCATGAAGGGTCAGGTTCCGGAAAGGGTAAAAGGAGAGAGGGTAAGGTGGCTAACCGAAAAGGCTGTTTCCGGAAAGATATCTTACATCGAAGGCTGGAAGGGTAAAAATGTTTCCGCGGTTGTCGAAAATAGCCGTTCCCTTCGTAACTCCCCGGAAAAAAACATTATACATGCGGTGACGGAGAACTATCTTCATGTGGAATGCCCGGTAAAAAATTCTTCCGACTATGTTCCTGGAACTTCAATCCGGGTACAAATAGAAAATCCCTGCACAGATTCAATTGTTTCCGGTAAGGAAATTGATTGCACAGGGATTGTTCTGGTCTAGTTCTTCTTTATTGCAACCAGCGTAAGGTCGTCATACTGCTGGTCCTCGCACAAATCCAGGTAATGGATATGTGTAGGGTCCGTTTCGATATCCGCGTGGTTAAGGCAGTATGTACTGTAATCCTTGAAATGGCCTTTAAGGAACTCGTCTATCTTTTTATCCACCTTGACTTTGTTGCTCTGTGTGGAGTTGGACGGCCTGTACATTCTGAATACCTTTTCAACTGATACAAGCGCCATGATAGCTTCCTCGGCTGTTCCCTGGCAGTTTGAGAAATCGAATGTGTATACATCGCTTTGCTTTGGTTCGTGCCATCTCTTGAGTACATAGGTTCCACGGTTAAACACGCTCTCAATTATCTCCGTTATTCTGTCCGGTCCCATTTCTTCGGACGCCTCTCCAAAATTGTGGTTGCCATGGACATCGCCGTCTCTTAGTCCTGTTTCATTGCATGCTATAGGCTTTCCGTCCGCATCGCGGAAATTTCTCTTTGCTTCCTCGATTCCGTCGGTATACAACAGGAGGACATCGTTTTTCTTGAGTCTCAGTTTCACTACCTTGTATCCACCTTTCATGTCCACGAGATCGGTGCTGAACATTCCCGCTGCCGGTGTCTCCGGTAAATTGATGGTCTTTTTCTTTCTTTCCGTTCCATCGTAAACCTGGACAAGACTGTCTCCTGCGTTGCAGAACCAGCAGTCACCTGTCTTTGTGTTCATCAAGCAGAGGGTGAATGCTGCGAAACGGCCCTTGAAACCGCGGCTTTCGATTAGGTCGTTGATCTGTCCAACCACCGGTCCAAGGTTAGTTCCCTGCGATGGGTTTTTCATGCTCCAGTTGTTGAATGCATTCAGGAAGAGGGCAGCGACTTCAACCATGATGAGTGCGGCCGGAACTCCATGTCCGGAAACATCGCACTTTATTATGATGTAGTGGTCCTGGTCAATCTGCTTGTAGTCAAAATAATCTCCTGACAGGTCATCGGCGCCTGCGTAGTAGCTAAAGAAGTCTGCCCCCGGAGCCGCAAGCGAACCGTAGGTCAACGTGTTTCCCTTGTCGTCGGTCTGGAGAGGGATGAACCTTGTCTGTACCTCTTTACCGAACGTCAGGTTTTTTGCCTGGACCGCTGCGTCTACAAGTCCATGGGTCATTTCGTTTACGGTATCGCCGAGCATACCTATTTCATCTTTACTCTTTATTGATATGTCCTTTCCGGCCAGGTTTTCTTTGTTGTCGGTATCACGTATCATGGCGACATGCTTGGCCAGTTTTATGATTGGTCGGACTATGATTAACGAAATGAGGAAAGAGAATATGAATCCAAGCAGGAGACCAGCCAGGCCAACAATGGATGCGGTCCTGATGATGGTCATCCTTGCGCTCCTGATTTCATTGATCAAGGCCTCGGTGCTGACTTCAACGAATACGATACCATGTACATAAGTCTGCTCGTTGCCTCTAAGGTAAAGGACCGGCTTGAAGAACATGTATGTGGTGTTGTCGCTGTCGATTATATCCGTGCTGAACTGAGGATAGCTTCCGATTGTCGCCGTGGCCATATCGGAAAGGATATTGTCCACCCGTCGTTGAAGCTGCGTGGTGACCTCTGATATCTCCTTTCGTCTGGCAGTGCTTTCATCATCCGTGAGTCCGGCCAGAGAGACTCCTTCTGCTGTCAGTTCGGATATCTGCTGGGCGATAACGTTTATCTCATTTTCGGCCTGCTCATTCAGGGCGAGGCATTTTTCTTCTATGGCATTTATATAGTTCGCCTGGAGTCTGCTCTGACCAAGTGTAAACACCTGGGTATCTATCTTGGAGGCAATAGCCGGGTCATTTGTTGCCCATACGTAGTCCAGGTTTGTATCCGAAACATTCTCCGAATATCCGGTGATGGTGGCGTAGTTCGCATCGGAGAGTGCCTCGGATTCCTTTGTCAGGTCGCTTAGCGCAAGAAGATTGGAGCTGGCGTTCGGAAGGTTGATTTTTGCTCCGCTGGAGAGGGAATCAAGGATAACGTGCACTTTTTCCTGAAGTCCCTGGGCCCTTGTACGTTCCTCACGCCTGATCATGAAATATCCCAGGGTAACGGCCAGCGATATAATCAGTACGAGTATGAGGGACATGGTGTAGGCTACCAGCTTGAACCTTAGGCTCAGGCCTTTTCTGTTTAGGGTTTCGCGTTTTACTTTTCTTTCTTCCGGCATGATATCTCCTTCGATGAGCGCTTTTACTTCTGCTCTTACGGTCATAGCTTCTTTTGCCGTATTTGACAGTCCCTTGGATGCTATGACTGTGACAAACGCGGCCAGCGCAAGTACTATGATGACTATGATTAGTGTAATGTCTACACGATATTTTTTGCTGAAAACATCCGTGAGCCATTTCGGGATGAACTTGTATTCCTTGTATGGCTTGACGGTTCCAAACTGCCTGACGTTCAGGATTTTGTTTCTTGTCAGATATAGTCCACGGTCTGTGTGCATGAGGCCAATGTAATAGTCTCCTGGCGTCATCTGGGTGAGGTTTATTCCTGTGATCCTGTTGTCCGAGGTCACCATGAAATCTTCATTCTTTTTGGTCAGGACATAATCGTATGGAGCTTTTCCGTCGGCATCGATATATATTGCGGAAATATTTCCCTCATAGGTAAATCCGCCGCCGAATATATCCAGGGCAATGTCGCCATAAACATTCGTTGTAGGATTTATTGTCGTGATGTATGTCTGAGGAATGTATTTGTTCAGGAAAAGGACGACAGATTCCTTTTCGCTTATGTTTCCGACTTCATCTATTGCGGCGACAGTGAAGAGGTATAATCCATTTCGCCTGTTGTCGAAGGATTCCATCAGCTTCGTCTTGTCGCCCTTCATGTATCTAGGAGGTTCGCTTAGCTCTTCAAATTTGGGTGAGTTCTTTTCCAGGAGCGCGTTCTTTATTTCCTCTATGCGTTCCGGGCTAAGCCTCAAAGGATGTCTGGCATTTACAGCAAGACTTGACGGTATGGAGTCAATATATTGAAGCGCCCATGTATATCCTTCTACGTCGGAATCATCCGGGGAAGGGGTCCAGCTGATAGAGAATGTGTTTTTCTTTACCAGTCCGTTCTCGTCCAGGTCGGGCATAACTATCGATGGTCTGTTTGGAGGGGTTGTGTCCCTCCTGTATGTGACGACCGCGCTTCTGGACCAGTTTCCTGCATAGTCCACCTGCTTTGCCTTGAAGTACCATAGGCCATCCTCCGTTGCATGACCTTCCAGCCTGTTGTCCAGGGGATATGTATTTATGTCTTCCGGCGGTTCCTCATCAGGATTTTTTGTGTAGATGAACGAGAACCCCCTGATTCCGGAGGAGTCGGAGGATTCTTCGACGGTTGCCGATACAAGGTCAACTGTTCCACCTTTTCCGTTTGTGAAATTCTGCGGAGTTATTTTTGGTGGAGCCGCATAGACGTCCTTGAACAGCATGGCGATACGCGAGTTTCCATTGGAACTTCCTTGCGTCCAAACAAATGAAAGCTCCTTTCCCCTGTTGGAAGTTACAGCGCTTGTAGATGCGGAGGTATTTTCCACTAAAACTGAAGGGTCGTCCCAATAGAGGTCAAGTTTTTGTGTGATATAGACCTTGTTGTTTGAGCCCTGGATGTCTGACCAGATCATATAGAGCCTGTCATTGTGTATTGCAAGCTCCGGATGTATGCTTCCGTTTGTCGTGCTTATCTGCTCCGGCTCCGAATCGAATCTGCCGTCGGGGCCTAGCGTTCCTGCATATACCGATGAGGTGATTCCGTTGTACGGGGAGCGTTCCCATGCCAGGTAGGTCTTGTTGCCGTGGCTTATGATTACTGGCCGCTGGTTGTTGTAGTTTTCGAAGGAAGGCATCGAACCGGTGACCAGGGCCGGGTAGGACCATGTTTTTCCGTTGTCCATTGAAAGGGACGAGAATATCTGGAAAGAATAATGGTTGCCGGAGGAATAGTGGGCCTGGAATACAAGCATGTCGCCACCATTTGCCGGTGCAACGTATGGGACCAGAGGGTTGGAGGCTCCAGGAAACGAAAAGTTCAGCGGAGAAAAACTGGTCCAGTCGCTGCCGTTGCTGGAGGTTGCATATACAAGGGAAAGCACTTCGGATTGCCCCAGCGTGGCGAAAAGGACATAGGTTCCTGAGGACGTTGCAAATACGCGGGGTCCGACCAATGGAAGTTCCTGCGGGGGCAGGACCGTTGAGCTAAAGTTTGAACCGTCGTTGCTTGAGAATACCGTTATCTCGTTGATTCCTGTAAGAACGGCAACGACCATTTTTCCGGTATCATTTATGGTGGCGGAATAAATCTCTGGTATGGTTCCCGAATATTTGAATGGACCTGCAAATCTTTTGCCTTCGCTCCAGCTTGTTCCATTGGAGGTTGTGCTTACGGACAGGTATATCTCTTTGTTCTCTTTGTCTATCTCTTCCCAGAATGCGGCCGATGTCCTTGCCCTTCGGCTTGTACCGGATACGGTGGAGGGGAACCTGCAGTCAACGTTTGCCGGTGTGACGACACGTGGGGTATCCCAGTAGAGTTTCTGGGCAAAAATCTGTGGAGCCACAAGGAAAAGTATTGAGAATGTTAAAATTGTGAACCTTTTTTTCAATTTAGCATACCTTTTATTCTACTCTGAAGTTTCTGGACCTTTGCAGAACGTCTGTTTGCCGGTTTCTTCAGAATTTCCTGAAGATTTGAGTTGGCGGCAATAACGTTTCCGTTCTGCAGATATGTGATGGCCTGCTGATATTTTGCTTCGTCCGCGGCCGACAGGACAACCGCCGCCTGGGAGCCAGTTCTTAGGGCAACTTCGTCCAGGACTGACAGGGCAAGGTCGTTGCTTGAATTTATGGCCAGCGCCTGGTTTGCCAGTTTTCGGGCGGCTTCCAGTGCCATTGGATCTCGTCCAGCGCTGGCTAAGGTCTGCTGGGCCTTCCTTGCGATGGCCTGGGATTCATCGTTCGCCGGAGCGTCTATGTTTTTTTGTTTCAATCCCATGGTCAGCTCCACCTGGTACTTAAAATCGGCGAGACCTGGGTAGTTAGGGGAAAGCTCATAGAGGTCCTGCAGGTCAGAATAGGACTCCTGGGCCATAAGGTCCCTGTTGGCATAGTTCACTCGCTTGAGTTCATCGACCCTTGTCTTGAAGGTCTCGTTGAACTGTTTCAAGTCCAATATCTGGTCTATACGCATGGAGAGGAGGTTCGCCTGCTGGTTTCTTGGGTAAACAATCTTGAGTTCGTTCAGCTTGTCCTTCGCCTTGGATAGCAGGGCTTTACCGTCAGCTGTTTTTCCGCTTCCAATAAGATTTTGCCCCTGCTGGTAATACTGGTTGGATATGGAAAGGATCTGGGACATCTCCGGGTAAAGGGCGTCGTTTGGATTAAGCTCCTTTCCGCTCTTGATTGCCAGGGCTGTGTTTATCAGATTCTTAAGCCTTTCCAGTTCCTCGTCTTTTTCCACTTCCATATCCATGAAGCGGCTCCAGTTCTGGATGGTTTCATCCGCCAGGGTAATCTGTTGGCTTGCCTCGTCAAAGTTTCCTGCATAGTAGGCATTCTTGGCGTTGTTCTTTAGAACGCGGACTTCCTGGACGAGCAGAGGCTGCTGTTTTTCGGCGATGGACTGTTTCAATGTTGATATCTTGTTGTAGGTTTCATCCTGGATTGACACGTCGCGCTTGAGGTTGTCAATCAGGGAGGTGTAGAGGCTGGATGCCCTGTCCAGATTGTTCCTTGCCGTGGTAAAGTCCCCGCTATTGAAAGCGGCCCGGGCACGGTTGTAGTAAATATCAATCTGGCTTTGCGCCTGCATGGCCTCCTTTTGCTGGGCCTGGGCCTGCTGTACAAGGGAATCTGTCTGCGAACTCAGTTTCTGTATATTGTCTATGGATTCCTTTATTTTTCTCTGCATGTACTGGATGTTGCTTGATTGAGAAAAACTTCCGGTGCCGAGAAGCTTCGAGCAGTTTGTCATCGTGGTTATGTCCAGGGCCATGCTCTGCCTGAACGTGTTTATACTGTTAAGGAGCTTTGTCGGGTATTGCCTTGAATCCTCCTCGGAAGCTTCCGGGATAAGACTCATCAGGGCCTGGTATTTCTCCGTATCCTCCACGTACATTTGCTTTGCGGCGGAGATAAGGCGTGTTCCAGCGGACAGGGTTGTCTCTCCGGATTTTGTATTGCAGGTCTTGGATATATACTCGCAGGTCGTCATGTAAGTATCAAGCATTTCTGTCCACAGACCGGTCTCGTTTGAATTCTTTTTCGCATCCAGAATCCACTGGCTATGAATCAAGGCTTCCGTTTTGTTTACGTAATCAGCGAATATGTTGGACTTGTCAATGTAGAACTGGGAAACCTCATCAAGGTTGTCCCTTAAATCCTGGGCAGTGTCGGCCACGCTCTTGTCAATAAAATCATCGACCTGGTGTATATGGTCCGCAATCTCCGACATGAACGGGATTATTTCATCTGTCCTTTCTGTAAGCTGCTGCAGGAATTTTGCGGTGGACTTGAAATCTGTCCTTTTTCCTGAGCCGGTTCCGAAGGATTCCTCCAGGTCAGTGATTTTTAGGATGACCGGGATTATGGATTTGAGTGACGCAGTTTCTTTGGACAGCGAACCATAGGAATCGTTGTATTCAAGAAGCTGACGCTGGGATAATTCTGCCGCAATCTTTTTTGTGTAGACCGATGCGGAATTGAAAAGATTTTCGCAGACGCGTTTTTCGATATCAAGCCATTGAAAGGTCAAGGCTCCTGCTATGCCGGTATTTTCTGTGCGTCCAGTTCCTGCAACAAATTTTATGAGATATGAAATGAAGCTTGCGTCCTGGACTTCCCTTGTTTCTTTCAGCGAATTGAATATCTGGTTAAGCTCTGCTGTCTGTCTTCCTAGCGCCGCTTTTATATCGACTAAACGGTTTAGCGTGGATAAAAGTTTTTCCGTTTCCTCTTCCGATGGAGCTGCGCCACTTTTTTTTGAGGCCGCCATGAAACCGTCGACAGCCGAAGATATCTGCCCCTGCAGGGATACATACTCCTTCAATTGGGCCTTGATCTGCTCTTCGATGGATTCAATCCTTGAAATTATGGAATCGGAATGTTTTCCGTTCAGGAAGTCCGCTTTTCCAAACTCCATTGCGATTATTCCGTCGGCGTTTTTTTCGGTAAGCACCTGGGAAGCCTTTATATAGTCTCCGGATTCAGCGAATCCATAGATTTTTGATATTGTCTCGTTAAAAAATCTTGGGTAATAGGGATAATCGTTTATGTCGCTAGTATTTTTTTCTGCCGGCTCCGTCGTGGCGGCAACTGGTTTCGGTGCGCTCCAGGCAGTCTGGACAGGTATTGAAGAGAAAATTAAACTGAATCCGGCTAAATAGATGACGCCGTTGTGCTTTTTTCTCATTGAAAGCTCCCATAAAAAGTCGATGAGGAAATGTCATTTCCGGTTTGACTTTTTAAGCACATCCGCAATAAATGGGAATGCGCTGTTGATAAGAAAGTCTGCGACGCAAACTTCAGGTAGATAAAAGCGCCATTTTCGATACTTTTATCCTACGCTTCTCAAAATCCCTTTATTGTAACCGCAACCCTCCTTGGGTCCGGCTAAAAATACTCCCATATCAGAGTATCGGCATATTCTACATAAAATATGTAAAAACTTCAATTTCTATGCGTCGGACATATTCTTGGCTGCCATTTTTGTTTTGCGGCCCAGCTATTTTCATATCAATGCAGCCTGCAAAAAAAAAAACAAATACGTCCACCCAAAATTACAAAAGATTTCCAATCGTTAGCTTTTTTCACTTAAACTCTTTACAAAATTTGGGTTATAAAATATTCTATAGGTAGGGAAAAAATGGGATAGGGGAATCAATTATGAAAGTTACTCTCAA
This sequence comes from Treponema sp., assembly GCA_045643225.1. Lineage (GTDB taxonomy): Bacteria > Spirochaetota > Spirochaetia > Treponematales > Treponemataceae > Treponema_D. The sequence goes on from JAZUKJ010000098.1 coordinate 127,890, forward strand.
AGACATCCGCAGACTGCAGGAAGACGTCGCGGAGCAAATCGAGGATATGAGCATTCGACCGGATGCTGATTTTGACCAGCTTGCATCACTTAGGACGATGAATTTCAATCTGTCAATGATTTTTCTGCGCTACAGCATGGAAAAGGATTCCACGGAAATAGAAATCGGTGGAACTGATAGCGAGGATGCAATCATTGAGGCATTGAAGTCCAGCCATGTCAGGGAAGTCCATAAGAAAGTCGGAAACGCAAGTGGAAGCGTGTGTGTGGATAATCTGGCGCAGATGGCTTTGGATTTGGTTCAGCAGATAAGCGTCATAACATCAGGTATCAAGCCAGGCAGGAACGCCGTCCTCATGGAAAATATCAGCCGGAAGTTTCTTTTCGCATCCGAGCTTTTGGAAGAGGTCGCGACCCTTAGGGATGACGCCGAAAAGCTTTCCGTATGGAAATCCGAAGAGATAAGCAACATCGGTGCCGCCGCCTCCATGATGGGACGCACAAAGAGTGAAAAAAAGAGCGCCGCTGCTAGACTGAATGGAAAGAAGGGTGGCCGTCCAAGAAAGAATCCACTGCCGGAGGAAACGAATAAAGCGTCGGTGCAGAAGAAGACCAAGCGTGTCGCCGTCGCCTCTACAGGCAAAAAGAGTGTGGCCACTAAAAGGGCTTACGCCGTGGCCGAAAGGCGCATGGTTCCGCAGACCAGGAAAAGAGCAAAATAGATATTAAAGTATATGCCATGTCCATTCAATTTGGATGTGGCTTTTTTTATGTAAAAATGTTGCCCGGGACATAAAATTTATAAATTTATGTTAATTTCTAAAAAAAGAATTTGACACTCCACTATATCTAGTGTATACTCCCAATCAGTTTCAATATAAATCCACTATTTATGTTGAGCGATTCCCACTCAGCTCTGTCAGCTTTTCCCACTAATCCCACTGGCAGAGCTTTTTTATTTTAAATCCATGTATTATATAGAAAAACAGCTTTGTCCTGGGGAACAAAAAAACTCCATCCCGTGCTGGGATGGAGTCCATTTGACTTGTCCGTCGTGGAAGTTATTTTTTCCTGCTGAAAATTCTGTAGTTGATCCAAGGGAAAAGAGGGTAAGCCTTTTCAAGATTCGTCAACCATTCCGTGCTGACGGAGTTGCTTGCCAGGGCATCAAATACCTGTGAGAAAGAAAGTATGTTGTCCTTGAATTCCTTTGTCGCATAATCCGGGCACTGTCCTTCCTGTATCATCTTGGCAATTGCGCTTGACTGAATCAGGAGGGCTTCTTTTGCTCCAAGGTTCAGTAGCCTGGCCTTCAGGCTTGTTTCACCTGGGAAGCGGTTGGCAAGTTCAATCATGCGCTCCATGGCTTTTCTTATGTATCTCATCATCCAGTTGTTGCTGCTGTCCAACAGGTTCTCGCTGTATCCATCTCCACCTCCGGAACAAGGATACGGATATATTTTCTGGAGGGAGAACTGTTTTTTAATGTTATCCTTGCAGACAGAAAGGCTTATGTTTTTGTCCTCAGCGCACAGCCTGATCACTTTTTCAAGCCAATCAATTCCTTCGTGCCAGGACTGTCCCAGGTTTTCCGCGGGTATGGTGCATACCAGGATGGCATCGTCGTCAGGAAGTTCCTGGGAGGCCGCCATGAGCTTATTCTTTTTTGACTCGAAGAAATCCAGGGCATCAAGTTCTACTTGACGTGCGGCCTCGGATGGGTTGTAGAGTACCTGGTCTTCAGAATCTTCCGATTTGGCCCAGTACTTGAATCCGGTCTGGACTCTGGTACCGTGGTTTTCTAGTATGGACTGAAGTATTTCGCCTGGAAGCTCGAATCCTACGTCCCTTTCGACCGAAAGGTAAACGGGGTTCTGTATGTATCCATCTTCCCCCTTCAGGTCATGAGGGGTATCGGGGTCTCTTCCGAACAGGACCAGCGAATTGTTTGTTCTTGAAGGACAGAAAATCCCTTTTTCGCTTGGGGTCTCGGAGAAAAGTATGGCCTTTGTATCGACGATGGTATAGTTTATGCCGTAAGGTCTAAGGACTTTGTCGAAGCCTGAGCTCCATCCCAGGTAAGGGAGGTAGAATCCGTCCCCGGTCTCCCCAAAGAAAGTTCTTGCGGAGTGGAGTCCTGTCTCTATCTGCGCATTCAGGGCTTCCGTGAAATCTGAGTAGTGCGGAAGATAGGCGTAGGTCGCGGCGGTCGGTATGATTTCTATGATTCCTCTGGAAACCAGCCCCCTTATCCTCTTGATGAGACGTTTCTGGTATGTATTGACAAAAAGGTCAAGCTTTGTTTCCAGCGCCTCCAGGGTTGACTGCACCAGGCTCAGAACCTCTCCGTCTTCGGAATTCCTTTTGAGTTCCTCTTTGCCGATGGCTATCCTCTTTTCCAGGTTAACCTGGTACTGCTCCTGTATGGCTGGGTCCTCCAAAAGCTCGCAAAGGAGGGGACTGAGCACTAGGTTGATCTTGAATGGGACGTTTTCATTTTCCAGCCGCTCCATCATGGCTACAAGCGGAATGTAGGTATCTGTTATGGCGGAAAAAAGAATGTCGTTTGGTGCTGAGAAAGTATCTTCCGAATTCGGTCTACGGATGTATGCCTGTTCGGCGGTTATAACTAAAATAAGTCTTTTGTCTGGCATTTCGTTCCCCCCTATGAGGAAAATGACTGGCGGTGGTTTCTGTAATGGGCCCGTATTATTTCGTCCATTCCTGAAAGTGCCACCAGTTTGTTCATCTCAAGTTTCTGTCCAGGCTGAAGCGACGCAACGGCGCTGCATTCCTGTGGTATTTCCAGTCGTTTTGTATATGCAAGCACCTTCTGCTCGGCGTCAAAGAAATTGCACTTGAGATTGATGATTACGTATTTCCGCTCCGCTGGAATAAATATATATTGCTCGCGGTCATGTTCACCTATCCTGACATCAAAGCTGTCCACGGGGGTGTCGCTGGTCGGGCTGTCAAAAAAAGCTACATGCAGAAAGAAATTTTCAAAATCCGGGTCGTTCCTTAGGGAAGTCAGCAGGGCTGTGCTTATATCCCAGAAAACGAAAACCCATGCAGGTGTCCTTTGTACTGCAAAAATCTGAGTTTCATTATAGCTTTTTGGTAATGAGTCAGGGAGATTTATCTCTTCATCCGTCAGTTGGACATCATCAGCGGAATCCGAATCGCTTTCCAGTTCTTCTGCCAGTTCCAATAGTTCACCAATGATGAACCTTCTTGTAAGGTTTGAAGGAATATCAATTCCATAGTCGTCCGCCAGCGAAATCAGATCCGCCGTTGAAATTGATTCGAGGTATTGCCGAGAGAACTCTTGTTTTTTCATGGAAATAAATATTCTATAAAAAAAACCTTATGTCAAGAATGGTGGACCTATGTTTTTTATTTCATGTTGCGAAACTTTCATTTATAGAATATATTCAACAACATGAATCAGTTTACACATGTTATTTTAAAAGCAAAAGAGGAAGTCGAAATCCTTCAGGGATTCCCTTGGGTTTATGATAATGAGATTTTTTCTGTCAAATGGTATGCAGGCGACGGGAGCGGAGTAAAGACCACCCCCCTGTCCGAAGCTGGCGTCGAGGATGGCGATATAGTGGAAGTCTATACCGGCAAAGGCAATTTTTTGGGTACTGGGGTTTTCAACCGTAAATCAAAGATAATTATCCGGTTTATCGGCAAGGAACATGCGGACGTCATCATGGGCGACACTGCTGAATATTGGCGGAAGGTTGTTTCAAGGGCCGTAAGCATCCGTGGAATATCATTTGGAGCCGGTGACAGCTGCCGCCTTGTCTATGGTGAATCAGATTTTTTGCCCGGGCTTGTTGTGGAGAAGTATGCCTCGGAGAAAAAGGTCTATCTTGTTGTCCAGTTTTTGGCTCTGGCCTGCGAAAAGTTCCGGGACGAGATAATTGATGCTCTAAAATCATCCGTACAGTGCGACGGAATCTATGAAAGAAGCGATGCCCCTGTACGTGAAAAGGAGGGACTGGAGCTTAGGTCCGGATGGATTTACAAGTCTGGGCCGGAATCTGTCACGATCACGGAAAATGGTGTAAAGATTGTTGTCGATATCGCTCATGGACAGAAGACGGGATATTTCCTGGACCAGAAGTTCAACCGTGCTGCAATACAGAAATACTGTCATGGAAAGAAGGTTCTGGATACATTCACTCACACAGGAGCCTTCGGTCTTAATGCCGTAATGGGAGGGGCAAAGAGTGTAACCAGCGTGGACATTTCGCAGGATGCTGTCGACCTGGTGAACCGGAACATTGAACTGAACGGCGCCCAGGACAAGATGAAGGCCGTATGCGCGGACGTCTTTGACCTGCTCAAGCAGTACGAATCCGACGGCGAAAAGTTTGATGTCATAGTGCTTGATCCTCCTGCCTTTACAAAAAGCGCAAAGCTCATCCAGAAGGCTTACGGAGGATACAAGGAAATAAATCTTAGGGCCATGAGGCTTTTGAATGAGGGAGGCATACTTGTCACCTGTTCCTGCTCGGCATATTTTGATGAACCGACTTTCTATTCCATGCTGACCCATGCCGCCATGGATAGCCACAAAAGGGTACAGGTCCTTGAAAAACGGGGCGCTGGTCCGGATCATCCTCTGCTTATGGGATATCCAAAGAGCGAATACTTGAAGTGCGCAATCTGTAGGGTGCTGTAGTTTTTGGGGGGCCTGATGGGAAACAAAATTAACTGTGTGGTTCTGCTTGGACCGACCGCTGTTGGGAAGACTGCTTTAGGGGTGTCCCTTGCCAGGAAATATGGGTGGGATATCATATCCGCTGACAGCCGCCAGGTGTACAAGGGATTGGATATAGGAAGCGGAAAGGATTTGGAGGACTATACCGTCAAGGAGAAAAATCCGGACGGCAGTGAGTCCGTCACGACCATCCCGTACCATCTGATTGATGTGACGACGCTTGATTCCGAGTACAATGTTTTTCATTTCCAGCAGCAGTTCTATCACCTGATGAATGATTTTGTTTCCCAGGGCAAGATGACTTTCGTTGTCGGGGGGACCGGAATGTACCTTGATTCCGTCCTGAGGAGCTATGATTTTGTTCCCGTTCCCGAAAATTTGGAACTCAGGAAGGATCTGGAGAAAAAATCTCTTGAGGAGCTTGACTCCATCCTTCTTGGCCTGAAACCGGATTTGCACAATAAAAGCGACCTTCTGCTGCGGGACAGGGTCGTGCGGGCAATAGAGATTGCTTTGTTCATGAAAAGCGAGGAATGCGTGAAGGCCCGCGAGGCTCTTGAAAAACGTCCTGATGTGAATGCCTTTGTCATGGGCACAACCCTTGAACGGGACCAGATGCATCTTAACATAAAGAAAAGGCTGTACGATCGCCTTGAGCATGGCATGATAGAGGAAATACAGGGGCTGCATGAATCCGGCTATTCCTGGGAACGTTTGGAGAAGCTTGGACTTGAGTACAGGTTCGTAAGCCTGTATCTGGAAGGTAAAATAAAGGACAGGGAAGATATGGCCGACCAGCTATACCATGCCATATGCCAGTTTGCAAAAAGACAGGAGACCTGGTTCAGGGGGATGGAAAGGAAGGGCGTAAAAATAAATTGGCTCCCCCGCGAAAATGACAGGGAAGCCAAATTTGCTGCCGCAACACAGATGCTCGGCAGGGTTCTTTCTGATTGACGTGTCTGACGGTTAGGCGTTTGCAACCAATTTTTCATCCAGGCTTTCGATTTTGACAATATAGCCTGTACGGATGCAACTTTCGAACAGAGTCCTTGACATGTAGTCGGTGGTCACATCTGTATATCCGTCCTTGTCACGAATGATTCGCACTACATATCCGTCATCCATTTCCTTTACGACGGTCATGTAGTCAGTTTGATCCCCAATACTTTTTAATGTGTAGGTTCCCATAGTCAGCTCCTTTAAGATTCCGCGCTGTGTTTTGCACAATGCGGTTGAAAAAAAAGAAAACCCGACAAAAAATATACATAGTCCTTGGATTTTACATTAATTTTCTGTAACCTTTTTTGAGCGGACAGCTTTCCGCCACCCAAACTCTGATTATATTTTCGGATTTTTGGCGGTGGAGTTTAGAGATTTCGTTTTCATTGTTGATTTTAACTTTAAATTTGTATAGGTTTTTGCTTATGGAAGGAACTTTTTTTTATGATTCCCATTTTCATTTGATCCAGTGCATTGAGGACTTGAAAGCCGTAGGGCACATTGGTATTGGACTGGACCGCGTAAAAGGGTGCTCCTGTGCCCTTGGTCCTGCCGAATTTGAGGCGATGGAAAGAATCTGCCTGGAAAATGGAATCCTGCCTTCGTTTGGGATACATCCACAGAATCCGGATGAAAAACTGTTTCCGTTCCTGGAAAGACTTTTGAAAGAAAAAAGGATTGCTGCTATTGGCGAAATCGGTTTTGATTTTTTTGATGACGCCGGCAGATTGTCCTGCGGGGCACAGGAACGGGTGTGGGAGAGGTGTCTGCAGCTTGCTTCGCTTCATGGGATTCCGGTCATCATACATAACCGGAAGGCTCTTGACATGATGTTCCGGTATGCAACGGATATGGCGGAACTGCCGGCCGTTATGTTCCATGGATTTTCATTTTCCTCCAGGGATGCGTTTTCGTTGCTGGATAAAGGCGTTAACGCATATTTTTCTTTTGGAAAAAATGTTCTCCGCGGTGCAAAGAGGAATGTGGAGTGCATAGCGAATCTACCGTTGGACCGTATCCTTTTTGAAACTGACGCGCCTTTTCAAAAGATACCCGGGGAGCCAGTCTCTGGTGATTTTGGTCTCAGTGAAATCTATTCCCGTGCCGCAGCTATCCGCGGGATTGCCGGGGAGGAATTAAAAAAATCGGTTGATGAAAATTTCAAGAAATTTTTTGAAAGGTCGCCTTATTTATTGTCCAGGGAGTCAAGTTCCTGCTGCATAGCCTCTACAGTTTCCCTGTAGGTCTTGAAAAACATACTGTTCAATGCATCTATATCTCCCTGGGTCTTTTTTCTAAGGACATCCTCAAGCTCCTGTCCTGCCTGTGCCAATATTTCCGCGCCAAGCTGTCTTGCGGCTCCCTTAAAGTAATGCACGTACTTTGCGGCCTCTGTAGTGTCTTCCTTGGACTCCAGTTCAATCAGTTTTTGCTCTTCCAGTTTTTTATCATTAAGGTACGATTCCAAAAGAATCCTGTACAGGGAAATATCTCCGTCAACCATTTCCTTTGCGGCCTGCGTGTTTAGTAGCTGATTCATCTATGCTCCCATAAAAAATCGATGAGGAAAATCGATTTTTGATATTTATTGCGGCTTGCGGTGCAAATTTTATTTTATCATTCCTCATCGCTATAAAGTATACTTAAACTATAGTCTATTGTGATTTTTTTTGCTATATTTCTATTGACTGTTTTTATGTCCCAAGGGGGCATAGGGACTGTAGTTTTCAAACATGGAGCTCTTTATATGAGAAAACTTAAGATCTATATATACAGCAATCTTGTTTTATCTGCTGTGTTCTCATTTCTTTGCGTCTCCTTTCATGGAGATGTATCGGTTCTGGCATTTCCGCTGGCGCTGCTCTTTACGGCAATACTTTTTTATGTGTCAGTAGTCATGCTGATAAAGAAAAATCAGTTGAAGCATATTTGTATGGTAAGGCGGTTCTTCCAGTACGAACCATTTGTTTTCATAACCGCCTTTGTGCTTCAGAGGGCCGGCAGGTACGGATGTCCATATGGCCTTGACCTGGCAGCCGCACTGGTTTGGGTTGCCATCACCGTGCTTTCTTTTATGATCCAGTTCGTGATTTCTGAAAAGAGGATAGGCAAGGTCTGCGATGAATGGAAAAGTTTTTTTGAGAATAATCCAAAAAAGACTTACCACGGGCTCAAGAGGCTTGGCATAGAGATCGCCGAATGGGTGGACGCTCTTGTGCAGGCTGTATTTACGATTGTACTTTTGAATATATTTATCTTCCAGTTGTACGAAATTCCTTCTGAATCAATGGTGTCCACATTCCTTGTTGGCGACCGTGTTGCTGTGATGAAAACTCTTGCCGGACCAAAATTTCCGTTAAGCGATGTCGGTCTGCCTTATGCACAGAAATACAACCGCGGGGACATCGTCGTGTTCAGGAATCCTCATTATTCGAACGACAGAAAGAATGAAGTAAAATCCTTCATGTCCCAGTTTGTTTACATGCTTACCTTGACTCTTGTGAAGACCAATACTGACGAAAATGGAAACCAAAAAGCCGACCCGTTGGTTAAGCGTGTCGTGGGAGTTCCTGGCGAGCAGCTTATGTTGATGGACGGAAAACTTTATTCAAGGACGGCCGGCTCTGACTTTGTCCAGGTGGAGCAGGATGATGGCTGGGCGGTATGGAATCTGAATGCCCTGTCCGCTGACACGAAACGTAAGGTACGTGATTTCCCTTTGGACCAGGTGGATTATGACGAAATCCTTCAGGTAGAATCCGACAGACGCAGCCTTAATTTGGAGGCCGCAAAAAATGAATGCATGGAGCTGTCCGAAAAGTTTAAGAAGCTTGCTGTTGGTGCCATTGATGTGAGCGGAAAGGATTTGATTCCTGTCGAAGATTTGAACGCATCCGTATTTGACTTTAGGGTCCCGGGTAGCGTAAGGTTATTGAATTCCCTTTCCAAAAATATTCTCAGGATTGTTGTCAACGATGGTGGATACGATTGGTTCAACCATTTTATGAACGACTGGCATAGCGGAATGTCCGATTTGGGAAAGTATTCTGAAAATGGTGCTGTAAGTGGCGATAATCTGATAGGTGGTGACCTTTATACCGATTCACGGTTCCGTCTTAACCTTATGTTCAAGCTCTGCATTGGACGGCTGGTTGTCCGCAGTGGGGAACTTCTTGGAAACAATGCCGATGATTTGGCTTGGGAGTCCGATTCCTACAGGAAAGAACTGATGGATGAAATGTTCTGCCTCATAAAATACCTTAACCAGATGGATCAAAGGAACATGGGAATTTTCCCTGCAAACGATTCCTCCGGCAATCCTAACTACATCCCGGATAACTGCTATTTTATGATGGGGGATAACCGGTATAACTCGCTTGATATGCGTCATAGCTACGGACGAAGCCTTGAACCTTTGTGGCCTGGTGACGAATTCTCCGTAACCTATTATACAATCTTGGCTCCGCAGTATGTAAACAGGAACCGTATTCTTGGAAAAGCCAGCCTTAGGATTTGGCCTCTGAACAGGTTTGGCGCTCCGGATAAAAGCAAGAAACGTTAGCCTGTTCCATCTCCAATCATGGATCGAATCCTCCGAAGTTTTCGGGGGATTTTTTTTTATCTCCCATGCCTGTCTAATGCGCGATGAACCTAAAAAAAATCCCCTGGACTTTTTATCCAGGGGAAATATTGTTTTCCGTTAACTGTATGCTACAGTTTTATGAATTTCTTCCATGGCACTGCTTGTATTTTTTGCCGCTGCCACATGGACATGGATCGTTTCTGCCAACCTTTGGAAGTGTTCTCATTATTGTTACAGACTGTCCCTGTCTTCCTGATTTCATTCCTGTGTTGGCCGCTCCCTGCTGTGCCTGTCTTGCATTGAATGCCTGCTGTGCCTGCTGAGCAGGGGCTATGGCGGACTGGGCTTCCTCATGCTGTGCATTCATCTGCATTCGAGGCTGAGGTCTATTGACTTCCGCACCGGATGGCTGAAGCTGAATCTTGACCTTGAAAATCCTGCTTTCCACAGATCTTCTTATTGAGTCAAGCATTACATCGAACTGGTCGAAACCGTCATTCTTGTATTCCGTAAGAGGATTCTTGCTACCGTAGGAGCGGAGGTGGACAGCTTCGCGGAGACCATCCAGGTATTCCAGCTGGTCAAGCCATTTCTTGTCAATCATCTGGATATACTGGTACCTGATGAACATATTGAAGTTAGGTTTGCCAACAAGCAGCTCTTTCTGTGTAATGTCGTTCTGGAGAATAGCATTTACGCCTTCCTCGGAAAGCTGGTCGATCGAAACATTCTGGCCGTAAAGCTCATGGATGCGGTCAATGAGGGCACTCTGAGATGTTCCGGTCTTCTTTGTATGCTTGTAGTCATCGAAAATTTCTGCAACAGTTTCCTTTGCGTTGTTTATTACGCGGCCGCTAAGGTCTTCGTCCTCAAGGATTGCGTCTCTCTGCTGGTAGACAAAATTTCTCTGCTGGTTAAGAACGTCGTCATAGTCCAAAAGGTTCTTACGGATTTCAAAGTTCCTTTCCTCGACCTTCTTCTGAGCCTTCTCGATTGATTTGTTGAGCCACGGATGGTCGATTGGTTCGCCTGGCTTCATACCGACTGAGGTCATGATTTTCTTCATGCGCTCGCCACCGAACAGTCTCATCAGGTCGTCGTCCATAGAAATATAGAACTTGCTGCGTCCCGGGTCTCCCTGACGTCCTGAACGACCTCTTAACTGGTTGTCGATACGTCGGCTTTCGTGTCTTTCTGAACCTATGACATAAAGACCTCCAAGGTTTTTCACCTCTTCATAGTCCTTTTTCCACTGTTCCTTTTCAATGGCCAATGCGGCGTCAAACTGTTCCTGTGTTGCCTCTGTTCCGGCTCTCTTTCGGGCCCTCATTTCCGGACTTCCACCCAGCTTGATGTCTGTACCACGTCCTGCCATGTTTGTTGCAACCGTAACGGCGCCTTTGGCTCCGGCTTCTGCAATAATGACAGCTTCACGGGCATGGTTCTTTGCATTTAAAACTTCGTGACGTATTCCGTGACGGGTGAGCAAGGCGGAAAGATGCTCTGATTTTTCTACGGAAACGGTACCAATCAATACCGGCTGACCTTTTTTGTGTACTTCGTCTATCTCTTTTACGATAGCGGTCCATTTGTCGCTTTCGTTCAGGTAGACCTCGTCATTTTCATCTTTTCTTGATACAGGCTTGTTTGTAGGGATCGCGACTACGTCAAGCTTGTAAATCTTGCTGAACTCGACTGCTTCCGTTGCCGCGGTACCGGTCATTCCGGAAAGCTTTGTGTACATGCGGAAGAAGTTCTGGAAGGTGATTGTAGCCAGTGTCCTGTTTCTCTGGGCAATCTTAAGGTGTTCCTTTGCTTCGATGGCCTGATGCAGACCGTCCCCGTATCTGCGTCCTTCGAGTATGCGTCCGGTGAATTCGTCAACAATCTGGACCTGTCCATCTTTTACGACATAGTCCACGTCCGGATGGTAAAGCACATGGGCGCGGATGGCCTGGGTGAAGTAGTGCACGTATTCAAAATTCTGTTCGTCAAATACTGTTGAGTCTGCGGAAATGAGGTTGTGCTGATGCAGGATGTCATTAATCTTGTTCATTCCGCGGTTGGTGAAGGAAATCCTCTTGCTCTTTTCATCGACCTTGTATTCACCTGGCAGGGCCTCGCGTGCTTCCGGTGTCAGCTCCACTTCGTCAGGGTAGTCGTTGGTTTTAGGGTCTTTTTCCATCTCGGTGAACTGGTTAACATATTTGTCCACTTCATGGTACTTGAATGTATCATCCTCTCCCTGTCCAGAAATAATCAACGGAGTTCTGGCTTCATCGATGAGGATCGAGTCAATTTCGTCAACGATACAGAAGTTGAAACCTCTCTGGACCTTCCTCTTCATGTCAATCTGCATGTTGTCACGGAGATAGTCGAATCCAAGTTCGTTGTTTGTTCCGTATGTAATGTCACAGTCGTATGCGGCCTTTCTTGCGTCATTGTCCATGTTGCTGAGGATGCAGCCTACAGTTTGTCCAAGGAACTTGTAGACACGGCCCATCCACTGGGAGTCACGTTCTGCAAGGTAGTCGTTTACTGTTACAATGTGGACACCTTTTCCTGAAAGGGAATTGAGGTATGCAGCGGCAACGCACATAAGGGTTTTTCCTTCACCGGTCTTCATTTCGGTGATGCGTCCGGAGTGGAGAACCAGGGAACCCATCAGCTGTACAGGATATGCCCGTTCACCAAGAACTCGGTTTGCGGCTTCCCTTGCCAATGCAAATGCCTCCGGAAGGATGTCATCCAGGGTTTCTCCCTTTGCTATTCTGTCTTTTAGAATCTGTGTCTGCTGAGGGAACTCCTCATCCTTGAAGGATTGTGCCCAGCTTTCTTTTGCTTCGACTTTAGCAATGATTGGTTTTAGAGCCTTTACGTCGCGCTCATTCTGAGAACCAAAAAAGAATGTTAAAACTTTATCAAACATAACGAATCGAGACAGCCTGAAATTATTTGGCTGTTCCTCCTGAAAGTGATGACAGGAATTTAAACCTGTGCTTTATCTTCTAATAATATTAAATTTTCTTTTAATTGACAATATAAACTTTATTCTTTATTCTAATACTATGACTAAATTCTGTCGTGTTTTCTTTTTGGCCGGCATTTCTGTTTTAACTTTTTCATCCTGCACCCGTTCCTCCACATCCCTTGAGGAAAAACAGGTGTTTTCTCTTGCGTATGGGAACTTTGAGGATGAAATAAATTTGTTTGATTATTCGCAGGTGGGGGACCTTTCTTCAAGCATCGCTATGAGGGACGGTTTTTTTTACATCGCGAACAGTGAATCCGGAAAAATAATGGAGCTTAATTCTTACGGGGACCTGCTGACTCTTTACTATAATGAAGAGAAGAATCCCCGTCCGTCGTTTGCTACGGAGGATGGCGAAGTAAAAAATGCTACCCGACGTGCAATAGTCCATCCTTTCAATAAAATAAGCGACATCGCGGTTGATTCGAAAAAAAATCTGTATGTCGTTGATTATCTCCCTTTCGACAGGCAGGAAGCTGACGAAGTTACGGGTGACCGCCTGACCCAGGTTGTTCTTCACTTTGATGGGGATGGAAAATATGTTGGATATCTTGGACAGCAGGGACCAGGCGGTACTCCGTTTCCTCTGATAAAAAAGATTTATGTAACCAATGATTGCGAAATGGTCGTAGTCTGTGCAACAAGCAACGGGCCGGTGGTGTATTGGTTTGCGGAAAACGGATATATGCTTTTTACCGTGCCGATTGAAAAAAAGAATGTTCCTGTACCATACGATGATGGCAAGGAATTTTATATGGAAATCGGAAACGTTGTGCCTGATTATTCATCCCGCAAGCTTTATATAAATGTCGACTATTCTGTTCCAAGGATAGATGAGTCAAGCCGGATGCAGTCAGGCATCAGCTACGACAAAACCTTGCTTTATGCATTGAATGTGGAAAGCGGGCTGTATGCAAAGCCACTCAATATTCTTCCCCATACTGACAGTGCCTCGGATGAATTTTCAAATACGACATACAGCGTCCCGTATGATTTCCTTGGTGTCACAGGGAATGGCTGGTATTTTTTCATGGCCTGTATAGATAGCGGTTTCGATATTCAGATGATTCAGAACAATGGCCAGATTATTTTGAACCGGCAGATAAAGACTGACCACAGGAAAACCCTTTATTATGATTTCAATCTTAGCGATACAGGGGTCCTGTCGCAACTGTCTGCACTTTCTGATAAGGTCTACGTGAACTGGTGGCGCACTGATTCCCTTATACAGTCTATTATCAAGAGATAGAAAGGTGGTGATTGATGGACGACTCTGGAACAATATTCTCAAATGGACCTGTTGATGGGTATGCCGATGGTGAGGAGCCGGTTGTTTTTCATCACCGTGAAGGTGAATTCCGCAAGTATGAAAGCAAAGTTTACAGCGATATGGCCACAGGGAAGAATCAACCAAAGAGGGGAATGTTCCGTGTCCTCGTTGGTACGAGGATGAACCGCACCATATTTTTTGCCATGATACTGACATTCGGTGTCGTTATGTGCGTCAACCTGTTTGGCCGTAAAAGCCATGAGGATGTCATTGAAGGGGTTTTCTGCAGCATGTCGGCGTTCTCGTTTGGGGATGACGTCTATGTCTCCGTGGAAATGAAAAAGAAATCCGGCTCAAAAAATTCGCTCCCCGAGGTTTTGGTCAGAGACTTAAGTCTTGATGTTTCCGCCATAGATTCTGACGGTGCGGAATCGAATAAAAGTCATCAGGAATTTTCCTTTGACAGTTCAAAGGAAGACCAGGTTTGTCGTATGTCATTCAGGAATTACGATATAAGCAATATCAAGGCTGTTGTGACCTGCTTGGAGACCACAAAAGAGTTGACATGCAAAGTTTTGTCTAGATAGTTCTGAATTATCGTATTATAATATAGTCCAAGAAACGGAAAAAGAAGAGGTAAAAGTTCGTGGTCCAGTTCTATTGTCTATCAGTGGTTATGAATATTTTTGCGGGTCTTATCCTTGTTTACGGGATCGACTTAACACAGCAAGGCACATCGATTGTAAAGAGCGGTACCGAAGATTCCTTGGATGAAGCTCCAAAGCGTTCCAAAGAGTTCAAGGGACTTGAAAACCGAAGCGTTCGTTTTTTGATTGGAATAATTTCGCTCTTGGTGGGTTTTGCAAAACTTTTTTCAACCTATGGTAGTATCGTTATTCTAGGCGACCTGTTGCCGGCGTGCGCAGGCCTTATGGGTGGTGCCTCCATTCTTTTGGAGTTCTATACGGTGACCACCTCTGATACCGATTTTGAATTAAACGATAGGCTGCGGGTTTTGTTCATAGATTCCAGAAAATATATTGGGGTTCTATGTTTTGTTACCGCCTTGTTGCATTTCATTTTGCCAAAAGTTATAATTCTTTAGTTTGTGATGAGCGCACGATAAAAACTGCAAAGATATGTCGGTTTTTATCTGCCTAAAGTTTGCGTAGCAGACTTCAATATTAACCGCACGTTCTCATCTCATTGTGGATGTGCTTAAAAAAGTCGGATACGAAAGATGTTATTTTTCGCCGGCTTTTATGGGAGTTCTATATGGCTAAAACGTCTATTGCCGGGATTGCAGTCTGTGGACGAAAGGTATTGATTGCCCATCGAAATCCAACAGGGCAGATGGGAGGACGATGGGAATTCCCTGGTGGAAAAGTGGAGGAAGGTGAATCCGACGAGGAAGCCCTTGTAAGGGAATTCAAGGAAGAGTTCGGGATCAAGGTCAAAGTTGTTAAGTTGATTGCCAAAAACGTTTTTGAGCACAATGGACCTAATGATTTGCACGCATATCTAATAAAGGTTCCTCACAGGGGACGTTTTTTTAAATACAGGCTCACTGAACATACTGAATATAAATGGATAGATATAGAGGGCATTGGAGACTTGAATTTTGTTGACAGTGATCTGCTGATTTATCCGGATGTAAAAAAATATATACTGGATGGTGTTGGCTTATGAGAAGCACGTTAAAATCTCGTAAATTTTTGGTTGCTGTGGGATTTGTTTTTTGTATGTTGGCCGTGTCTTGTTCAAGGAACAAGGAGATTGACATAGCGGATGCAAATTCTTTGGAGCTGCATCCTGGGGTTCATTGGGCCCTTGTTCATGAGCCGTATGCGGCATTCCGTAAGGAGCCATCTTTTGAGAGCCCTGTCATCGGAAATTCCCGCAGGGGGGAAGTGATGCAGGTGCTTGGAAGCCGCTACATCACCACCGGTACAGGACGTAACGAGCATACTGTGGTATGGTATTCGTTTGAACAGGGGTGGCTTGATGAAGGCCTTGTGACTATATTCGGCAACAAATATAAAGCCGTGACGGCTGCAAAGAGTTTTGCTGATTGATTTATTTATGGGTGGTCCAGAATTAGGGCCACTTTTTTTTGCAATGGAACTTCAAAAGAATTGGCTCACGTATGAAATGAGATTCGTGGTCGGCTGGATATGAAAAAATTATAAATATTTTTTAGTTTTTTTTGTAAATCGGTTGACAAGAAGTGCGATATTGTATATTATAAAGACACTTCAACGAAATGAAGTTTGGGCTATTAGCTCAGTAGGTAGAGCAACGCCCTTTTAAGGCGTGGGTCTGCAGTTCGAATCTGCAATAGCTCAGGAAAAAGGAATCTCGTCAAGAGGTTCCTTTTTTTTTATTTCATCAGGTTTATGGTGCAAAACTTCCTTTCACTTTTTATTGCCGGTATGTTTTTTCTGGATTGATTTATCTTGTCCACTGGGTAAATGCATGTTCCATTTTGTTGTCAAACGGGAAGGAATGTTTTGGACAAAAAAAAATCCCCGCATGGGGATTTTTTTGTTTCGTCATTCGTCTACGGCCTTGAGGGTGTAGGTGTATCCCCTGAGGACGTTTTCAAGAACTATTTTATCAGGATCTATCTCTATTTTTTCGACAACCTTTTTCCCTGAAGATATGGTCCTGAAAGTCCTGTCACCATCAGTTGACTCCACGAAATCCAACCCTACGGAACTGTAGTTTTCAGCCAGGTACTGGGCTGGATAAAAGATATTCTGCAGATCCGCTACGATATATTCCCCCTTTATGCCAACCTTGATTGGCAGGGAAAAACTGACCGTACCGCCATCGTAGTAGAGAGAGCCTATGTCTGCCCCGAATGGAGTCATAAGGTTCATGGAAATCTCTTCGCCGTTCACGAAAACATATGACAGCGCTGACAGATTTTGATCGCCAAAATCCGCGGAAAAATCATAAATAGCATCAAGCTCTTCATCCATATACTCTGGCGAAAGCACATGGATTTTTTTTGTGTTCGTTACATAGACGGCGCTGGAAGATTTGGCCGTATTGACTGCACTTTTCGTGGACGCACAGGAAACAAAAAGTGACGATCCAAGTAAAGCGCAGCAGAGAAGTGAAGCTTTGAAAAGCGTTTTTGTTGGTCCAAGCATGTTCCTTCTCCTATAGAAAGTCATATTAAATAAAGAAGTTTGCAACGCAAACTTGAGGTAGATAAAAGCTGAACCATTTCGGCAGCCTTTACCTTACGCTCCTAGAATACTGTTCCGAAGTAAGCCGCCGTTAGTCCTATACAGATTGAAAGTCCAATTGCGTGCACAGGAACAAATGAACTGAATGCCAGTGCACCAAACGAAACCGCGGTAGTTACGAAGGAAATAATGATGCTGAACGGTTCAAGCTTTGTATGGTCCTCATCCTTGTTGTCATCGGTCGTTCTGCTCATGTTTTCGATCATATAGATCATGTAGTCCATACCCAATCCGAATACAAGAATCATTCCGGTTACACAGAAGAAATCGATTGGATTTCCGGTAAGCATGAACATATCCAGAATCGCAAGGACACTCAGGAGAGGTATGCGGGCAATCTTTATGGTCTGTCTCCATGAATAGAAGAACTTCAGTATGACGACAATCACTGCATATGCAATTGCAAAGAGAATGAAAATCTGTTTGGTCAGCTTGTCCAAACCTTTTCCAAGGTCGACCATTTTGTCCTCGAAATACAGGTTCTCGTTTCCTGCAGCTATTTCCTTGTAATTAACAGAACTCTGCATAATGACCGGCAGAACTACGGAGTAATATTTTCCGTCAATTTTTCCAAGCCACAGAGGTGATATAAGTGATGAAATCTCATCAGGAAGACTTTCTGTTGGAAGGAGGATATTGGATTCCGCATTCTCAAGGCTGCTTTTTATTTCCTTTCCGTAAGATGCTTCAATTCCAAGCATGTCCATCTGGGAGTCCAGAAGCGGCAAAAGATTTTTGCAGGCCTCTATCGATTTTAGCTGCTTTGATTTTGAAGGTACAAAAAGGGATGTTGCCAGATAACCAAATCCAGGACGGCCCTGGCCAATTTCGTCAAGCTGATGGCAAATTGTTTCCTCGTTTACAAGGACCTCATCCTCTGTGGCGCCGCTTACAATAAACCATCCGCTAGGATTATAGTTTGTGACGCTTGTCATGACCTTGCTGTCTTCAAGTACCCTGCCTTCCATTTCGTAGAGGTGATACATGTCATTTTTTATGCGAAGCTTTTTGCAATTGCAAAGCAATACGACCACAAGGATTGCGAACATGGCTACGGTAGCGATGCTTCTTGTAAGGTGACTCTTTTTAAGTGGTGAGCGGTGATACAATTTCAATAACGGAATTGTACGCTTCTTCTGTTTTGGCAACGTGAAAAGAGGGTACAGGCATGACACGGTAAGGAATGAACTCATGATACCGATTGCCGAAAATACACCCATCTGTTTAAGAAGATTGAACGGAGCGAAAAGAAGCATTATGTAGCAGATAGCTGTTGAAAAAAGTGAAAGCACAAGACCTTTTTTCAGGTGGCTTCTGATTTCCGCACCTGAGTTTAATGTCGGATTTCCTTTCCAGTGGATAAAGAAATGCAGGCTATAGTCAATGCAGGACCCTATAAGGGAGGTTCCAAGCAGGACTGTCAATATATGTATCTTCGAGAAGATAAAATGTGTGGCCGAAAATGCGGTCACCATGGAAACTGCGATTGAGAAAATGGAGGCCACCAATGGAACTGATGCCCTGAAGATTATCAAAAGGATTATGACAATGAAGGCCATGGAGAAGGTTGATATTATGCTAATCTCACTGACCGCATTGTTTGAACTTTTATGGCTGTTGAACGGGACTCCGTCATAGACGAACCTTACGCCATCTTTTTCAAGCGGTTCGCAGACACTGTAAATAGTTGTTACACCATTGTTCTTGCTGGCAATAGCGGATCCTTCCTTGCTGAGTGTTCCGTTAAGGAATACATACCATTTTCCATCCTTTTCGGATGCAAGGACACCATCCTTTATTGACATCGTTGCACCGGCGTTTTGGATGGACATTAGATACGAACGGGTCGCATATTCGTCAAGCATGAATGGATCTGTGTCCAGGTTTTGGAGAGAAGTCAATGTGTAGAATCCGCCTGCGCTTGCCAATGCGTTGTCCGCAAAATTTTCAGCGCCCTCGGGAGTCTTTAATTGCTCCACCGTGTCCTCGTCCAACAGATTCCAACGGTAGTCATGGACAAAATTCTCTATACCACTGACCGTTGAGTCCCCGGTATAGAGAGAAAGTGACAAAAAGAATTCATTATCTTTTAGCTTATCATACACTTCCTCGGCTGTTGATTTTGCCTTGTCAAAATCTTCGTGGGAGACAAGGATGTATACTGCCTGAGATGTGCTGGCCGTTAGTTTTTCGTCAGCAACTCCCATCTCCTTGCCCAGTGTCGATGAAGGAAGCATGTTGAACAGGTCACCGTCTATTGTCAGACCGTTACCTGTCATAAGCGATACTGCGAATATTCCAATCACCAATAAATGGAATATTGCGCAGATAAAAACAAAATGCTTATTTTGAAGTGTTGATAAGCGCTTTTTCAGCATCTGAAAGATTCTCCCTGTAAGTATGATCTTTGAAAATATATTTTATAGTTCCACCATCCAGCTGTTCAATTGTCATTTCCGTGAAAACAGAACTTCTGGAGTCGCCTGTTCCTGAGACTACGATTGTTTTCATTGCAGATGCAACGGTTTTGTCTTTTGGTGTGAGAACCATTTTCCAAGTTGTAGCTGTGCTTGTAAAGTTGACTACGAAGTTCTTGTCCAAGGCTGATTTGTCGCCGCTGAAAAGTGCTGTCACACTCTGGGAGATGCCCTTGAATGCTTCGTTGTCCTTTCCGCTGAGTACGGTCGTTCTTCCGTCAGGAGTCTTCTGGATGATTTTTTCGTTCGTCACAATCATTGAGGATGCGACAGGTTTGACTGTATCCCAAATTACAAGTCTATTGCTAAAAAGGAATGTTCCGTTTGATTTTAGCGAGCGTCTGGCGTTTGCTATAGTCTTTTCCTGGGTAAAGTTTCCTGTAGTCACAGGATGGGAAGTAAGGGATTTGCATACAGAGTCGATTGTTGCGTTCTGTGCAAACGATGCAGCGGCTGATACCATTGCAAAAAGTGTAAAAGCAAAAAAATGTTTTCTATTCATAGAAAAGCCTCCAAAAAATTAGTTATCTACCGAATACAAAAACAGATGACATAAAAATTTGTTACTGAAAAGGGTAGTTAAAATAACAAGATTTTTCAAGAACCTATTGATAAAAAATTGTTATTGTTTTTGCATTCATAGTATAATTTATCCTCGCTCGTATTCTCCTGGTCATCACAGCGCTTTTTCAAATTCCTTGATTATAAGAGGAAGCATGGTGTCAATCTGGCCTTCCATGCTTGCTCCGGAGGCATTCTTATGTCCGCCACCACCAAATTTTGCTGCGATTGCGCTGACATCGCACTTGTTCAGGGACCTGAAACCGGCTGTGCAGGTTCTGTCCGTGTCCTGTCTCATGAAGAGGACCGCCTCCACGCCTTCCGTCGCCAGCATAAGCGAATAGAGTGCATCGGAATCCCGGCCCTCCTGGCCATATTTCCTTGTGTCGCTCTGTTCCTCGTAGGTGACTACAAGTTTTCCATCACAGTAGCGCTGGGCTCTTTCAAGCAGCACCGCCAAAAGTTTTCTTGTTGACCATGGTTTTCCGCCTGACATTTCTTGATATATGTTTCTAGGGTTTACCCCGGCTTCCGTGAGCCTGGCCGCCGATTTGAATACTTCTGAATCTTTTTCGTTCAGGTAGTGAAAGAAACCTGTGTCCGTTGCCAGACCGAAGAAAAGCATGTGGGCTTCCTCCTTGGATGGTACTCCGACCAGCGCTTCAAAAAGTTGCTGCACAAGGCAGGCTGCTGCCGGTGCGGTGGAATCAATTATGTATTGGTCGCCTTTTACATTCGCTGTCTTGTGGTGGTCAACTATAAATGTGTCCAGACCCTTCAGTTCTTCTCCTATGTCGCCAATTCTTGCGTATTCGGAACAGTCGACAATAATCAATCCGCATGCAGCCTTTTCAGCCTGTGTCATTGTCATAAGGTCGGTCTGGAAAAGTTTTTCATAAGGCTTGCTTTCGCTTCGCTTGAATGGGCCTGCGTTGAGTAGTATATATTTTTTTTCGAGGTGCTTCAGGATGTATGACATACCAACGCTGCTGGCGATGCAGTCACCGTCCGGTTCCTTGTGCCCCACAATAATAAAAGAATCATGCGAGCCGATAAATTTTTTGAAGGAATCAATCTGTTCGTTTGTGATTAAGAGCATTTCGTTGTATCCAAAAATTTAAAAAATTAAAAAGGCTGGGTGAGGAAAACACAACCAGCCTTTAGTAGAGCAGGGCACCAGTCTTTAGCTGTTTCCTTGCTCATTTTTTTATCTGTCTGGTTTAACATAAAAATCAGACTGATCTGTGGAGTCGGGCAAAGCCTGGCTACCCAAAATTCCACATATTCAATTAGAATTTGATATCCAGAGTTTCGATTCCTTCGACATCAATCTTTGCTGAAGATGGTGCCACCTTCCATACCGGGTCCCTGACGTCTGGGTTTACGGTTACCACGACATGGTGGAACTCGCCGTTCTTATAGAAAACTGTGATGAAAGAATCAAGTCCTGGAGCCTTGTTGCGGAAAAAGAGCTTCTTGTTCTCGTTGTTTACCTGCCATTTCTTTGGAATCACGGTTGTCGCGACGTTCAAATTCTGCTGCTGGTAGAAAACGACATATGCATCGCGTGTCTGCATGATGCTGTAGATAGGTGTTGAATAGTATACATATTCGGATACATTGTCACCATGGTCCCAGATTGGTTTTGAAGAGTCAGAATTTGACTGGGCCAATGCTGGCAGTGCCATACATACTGCAAAAATAAGGGCTACTATAATTTTTTTCATAAAATCCTTCCTTTTGTCGTTGATTAGTGCTCGTGTTCCTATTTCACAAACACTAACAGTATAATTTCAAAATCATTGTTTTGCAACTGAATTCTTTTCACTTTTGCTAAAGTTTTATAACCGGAATACCGAACGAACCTATTTTATTAGTGCCAGCATGATGGCCTTGATGGTGTGCTTGCGGTTTTCGGCTTCGTCCCACACAAGGCTGCTTTTTCCTTCGAATACCTCGGTGGTCACTTCCTGTTCCTTTACGGCAGGGAGGCAGTGCAGGAATACTGTATCCTTTTTACCTGTCGAGCTCATCAGGTCAGCGTTAACCTGGAACGGCTCCAGCAGTCTGCATCTTTCTTCCTTGAGCGCTTCTTCTCCCATTGAGACCCATACATCTGTGTAAAGGCAGTCAGCTCCCTTGACTACGGATTTGTCGTCCGATATCTCTATTTTTGCACCGGACTTTTCCGCGAAAGGCTTGCAGATGCTTATAATTTCAGAATCCGGCTGAAGTTCCTTTGGTGCGTAGATGGAGAAATTGATTCCAAGCTTTGAGCAAATAAGCATCAGGGACCTGGCCATGTTGTTGCGTCCGTCACCGCAGAAACACATTGTAAGCCCCTTCAGTGTTCCGAAATGTTCCTTCAGGGTCATGACATCCGCTAGAACCTGGGTAGGATGGTAATCATCCGTGAGGCCGTTGATTACAGGCACACCGGAATATTTTGCCAGCATCTCGACATGTTCCTGCTTGAATCCACGGAATTCTATTGCGCTGAACATCCTGCCCAGGACTCTCGCTGTGTCCTCAACACTTTCCTTGCCTCCGAGCTGTATGTCGGCTGTGGACATGAATACAGGATGTCCACCTTCTTCGCCGAATGCGGTTTCAAATGATGAACGGGTTCTGGTCGATCTTTTTTCAAAGATAAGGGCTATGGTTTTTCCCAGGAAACGCTGATGGACTTCGCCTGCGTGGGACTGTTTCTTTACGAGGATAGCATAATCCAAAATCTGCAGAATTTCATCTGGAGTCCAGTCAATCCAGTTTAAAAGGCTGCGTCCTTTAAAAGGTGTATCAAATTTTTCTGCTTCCATAAAATCGACTCCTAGCTAAGGGTGTAACAAAAAAAGCCTTGCACGAGGCAAAGCACTTGGACAGTTTATATAAATTTGAACAAATGGTCAATGATGTTGTGGCCCCGCGCGGTTTTATCTTGTCTCATCTCATGTTTCTTGTATGGCGGATATTTTTTTTGATAAATTTTAATTTTTTTTTCGAAAATCGGTTGACAAAAAACATCGGAAATTATATAGTCTAATCATCAAGTTTCGGTGGCATAGTTCAGTCGGTAGAACAACGGACTCATATTCCGTATGTCGGTGGTTCGATCCCACTTGCCACTACTTGCAAATCCCTTCTGGTTGACCGGAAGGGATTTTTTTTTGACCTTGTTTTGACGGAGGTAATGATTGTGATAAAAAGATTGGGCTTGCTTATTGTTTTGGCCACATTTGGATTGACCGAAGTTTTCGCCGATGGTTGGAGCTTCTCGACTTCTACGGATTTTGCCTACTATCCTAAGTCTGACTATGTTGAGGGTGCGACCCATTTTGCTCCCCTGACGGGACCTTACAGCGCGGTGGAGGGACGGGTTACCGGTTATGCCGACTATTCCATTTCCACTCCGCTAGGCGATCACTGGCTGCTGAAGTCTGCCGAGGTTGTTCTTGAGGGGTCCCTTGAAGTTTCTCCAGTTTCTTTAATGCCGGGCGTTTCTGTAAAATTTACGCCTCTTCCTTTTTTGATTTTCAGGGCGGGGGTTCAATCTGGTACGGGATGGAATCTTGGAGGATTGCAGGGGATGGCCTCGTTTAATGGCGCCGACTCCTACACTGATGACGCACCTTTTTCTGTGTGGCTGCTAAGATGGTTTGTGGAGGGGACTTTCCAGTTTGATACCGGCGCGGTTTGGCCGGGCGATTGGACCCATTTCCAGGTGATGTACACCTACCAGCTGTTCTATGAGCATCTCACTTCCCACGGGAAATCCGATGTATGGATGTGGCAGTGCTCCGGCAACAAGGCAAATGGATTGCAGAACTACCAGAGCCTGGTCCTTGCGTATGCCATGCCTATGGTTTTTAGCAGGGCCGGCGTTCTTTGTGAATGGGAAGGACATTTCGATGCCTCCGACTATGGGACATCCGCTTTCGGAGGGAATTTCGAAAAGGTTTCAATCAGCCCGTTGGCCCAGTTCACCTTTGGACAGCACGACAGCCTCTCTGTTCTGCTGGGATTCTCAAGCCGACGGAGTTTTGAGGAACCTCATTCGGTTTCATACGTGGAACCATTGCTGACCTATGCCGGATATGAATGGTATTTCAACCGCCTTGTGCTTAGATGGGTCCACAGTTTCTAAAATGAATAAGGCCGGATAAAGTGTCCGGCCATTTTTTTTAGTTGTTTCCCAGGTTGTTTTCTTCAAGCTTCTGTACTTCCGTAATGAATTCGTCCAGGTTGTTGAAATGCTTGTACACGGATGCGAACCTGATGTATGCGACTTTGTCAACCTCGTTCAACCGTTTGAGGACAATCTCACCAAGATCCGATGTGGAAATTTCCCGGGAAATCTTTCCAACAGTGTAGGCGTCGTCTACAATCTCCGTAACGATCTGCTCGACCATTGTTGTTGATACCGGGCGTTTTTCCAGGGCCCTTTCAATGCCCCTTGCCACTTTATCCTGATCAAAAGGTTCCCGTCGTCCATCGCGCTTGACAACCATGAACGGTTTTTCTTCGATGCGCTCGTAACTTGTGAAACGGTAGTGGCACTCGTTGCATTCTCTTCTTCTTCGGATACTTTCCCCGTTCACCATCGAACGGGATTCTATGACCTTGTCATCAAGACTGCCACATGATGGACATCTCATTTGTTCACCTCTCTAAAAATCTTTGCCCTGATATCCATCAATGGGCAAACTGTTCTGCTATTTTATTGACCTGCTGGAAAAGTTCTTCCATTGATTTTTCCGTGGTCTCCCATCCAAAACTGAATCTGACGGCGGATTCCTTTTCCGGTCCGCTGATATTCATGCTGTCAAGTACTGGCCTGGAATGTCTACCGGATGAGCAGGCGCTTCCCGTGGATATGTAGAATCCTTCAGAACTTAGCGCCCTCTCCATAACCTGGCCCGGTATTCCTGGAAAGGCGGCCTGTACTACCCATGGCGAGAACAGGTCCTCGTATCCGTCTTCACCTCTGCAGTGTGGGATGAGGGTGCATCCTTTTATCTTTTTTAGCGATTCAATAAATTTTTTTGTCCATTGCTTTTGCAGTTCCAGACGTTCAATGGATTTATGGTTTGATTCTGCAATGAGATACTTTTCGAAGCAAAGGGAGACTGCGGTTGCCCCGAAAAGGTTCTCGGTTCCGCTTCTTATTCCTGATTCCTGTCCGCCGCCACGAAGGAAGGGCGTTATCTGCTTTGCAAGGTAAAGCACACCGATTCCTCTTGGTCCACCAATCTTGTGCGCACTGAAGGACGCGGAGTCGATTCCCCATCCGGAAAGGTCCAGGGGAATTTTTCCCGCCGCCTGGACGCAGTCAACATGGAAAAACGGTTTCCTTTTGCCCTTGCATTTTTCCGTGATTCTTTTTGATATCCCCTCAATAGGCTGTATTGCGCCGGTCTCGTTGTTTACTGCCATCACCGTAACAAACGCCGTGTCATCCTGGATTGCATCCGCGATTGCGTCCGGCTGTATGATTCCGTTCTTGTCCGGATTGACGTTTATGATTTTCCATCCACAGTTTTGGAGCATCTTCGACATTTCCCGCAGCGCAGGATGTTCAATTGAACTGAGCACGGCGCTTCCTTTTGTGGGCTTGGACAGCAGGGCGAGAAGGGGAATGTGGTCTCCTTCTGTCCCTCCGGAGGTAAAATAGATTGTATCGGTCTTTACTCCAAGAGATTCCGCCGTCCTTTTTCTTGCTGCCTCCAGGGATTGCCTTGCGTCTGTACCTGCCGCGTGTATGCTGGAAGGGTTGCCCCAGTGCGCCTCACATTCCATTAGCGCCGTGTGAAGAATTTCTTCGTCGCAGGGGGATGTCGCTGCCCAGTCAAAATAGTGTTCCCTGGATATCATCGTAGCACCGCCTCTATGTCATTGTCGTCCGCGGACATTATCAACGTATCGCACATGCCCTTCTGCAGTATCACCCTGATATCAGAGGACTGGTTCTTCTTGTCCTTCCTCATGGCTTCCATCATGAGCTTTACCGTTCCATCATCCCTTGATGCCAGGACGGAAGGCTGCGGCTTCATGTCGTATCCATAGGAAGCCAGCGTAGCTTTTGTTTCCTCTGCATAGGATTCGCTGCACAGGGAAAGCCTTTGAGCCAGGTCCAGAGCCCGTCCGATTCCCCAGACAACGGCCTCCCCGTGGGTTATGGTTCCGAGTCCGGCGACAGACTCAAGTGCATGTCCGAATGTGTGGCCCAGATTCAGGAAGGACCTCCTTCCATGTTCCCTGAAATCTTCCTCAACTATTTTGGCCTTTGCCTTTACGCATTCGCTGATTGTCATCTGCAGTATGTCCGAGTCCCTGGACATTACCCTGTCCTTGTTTTCGGCGAAGGCCTTCCACATTTCCGGTGAAAAAAGCAGGGCTGTCTTTAGCGCTTCGCCAAGTCCTGATATATATTCGTTTTCCGGCAGCGACTTTACGAAGTCAGGCCAGACATGAAGGGTCTTTGCTGGCCAGAACGCTCCAATCATATTCTTGTATCCCTTGAAGTCGCATCCAGATTTGCCGCCGATGGCCGCGTCCACCATTGAAAGCAGCGTCGTTGGGACAAAGCTTACGTCCACGCCCCGCTTGAACATGGAGGCGGCGAAGGCTGTCATGTCGCAGATGACTCCTCCACCGACTGCAACGAATTCGCAGTTCCTGTTCAGATTGTGGCCGAGGGCCGTCTCCAGAATCAGGGTAACGCTGTCAAGGGTCTTGTATTTTTCGCCGGGTCCAAGGATAAGAAGCAGGTCGGAACCGCGTTCCCCTGTGCATGGGAAATCGGATACGTCCCTGTCCAATTTGAAAAGGCTTATGAAATTCTTTGTCGACTGTAGCGAGGCGATGGTGGAGTCCGTGACGAACAGACGAGGCGCGTCGCTGGTTTGATAAATCAGGCTTTCCAGGGCAGGATTGCCTGAATGAAAATGTATGCTGGATGTTCCGAATCCGGAATTGGCTGGGTATGAAAATGAAAAAATGTTATCGCTCATGAGGCGAGTTTAATAGGTTTTCTCATTCATTTCAATAAGCTGGTCCAAAACTTTTTGCAGTCTGCTCAATTCCCGGTCAAGGGTCTTTTTGTAGTCCAGGATGCCTGTCGAGATCCGCTCCCTTTCGTCCTCCCAGTTCTGCAGGTCCGTCAGGTACATGAAATTGAATTTCGATACGCTGGCCTTTTCCGCCCAAAGCTTTGCCTCTTCCCAATAGTAATAGCCGGCCTCGTAGCAGGATTTTGCTTTCTCGAGGTTCCTCTGGTATTCATCAGTCCAGGGGGCGTCGTAGAAGTATGCAATCTTTTTGTCATATATGCGCCCCAGCCTCAGGTGCTGTTCAATCAGCTTGAGGTTCAGGTGCATCATGAAAAGACACCTGTATTTTTCCCACTGCCGTTCATTCTCTATCTTCGTCATGGCGTAGTAAGGGTTCGCGAAGTCCGCCTTTACGGCCCTTTCCAGCCAGTATATGTTCTCCATGCAGTCATCCGGAAGCTGCTGGTGATGTATGTGGTAGAGCTTATAGTAATCCTCTTTGTATTTCGCCACATAGGAGAAGGCCGGGGTGGATATGAATATTGACAATAACGCGGATAACACGATTCCCGCGATTTTTTTTGATGTAGATTTCATTACCTTTGATTTATCGGCATCTGACGCGGGATATCTTGAGCGTTTATTCGTTCCGGAGGGGCGGTCATTGTCCAATGCAGATGCCCAGGTCCTTCAGCTTGCTGAAAATTGCGGCGCTGACTTCCTCCTTTGATTTTGAGGCGTCCAGCACGAATGTCTCCATGCCGCAGGATTTTTCCGGTGAGGAGTATTCTGCTATGACTTTCCGGTACTGTTCCACGGTTTTTTCAAGGAAGTCCTCTTTTTCATAAATCTCCCTTGTGCCGCGTCCGCCTATCCTGGAAAGGGACTGCCGCGGGCTCAGGTCAAAGTATATCAGGAGCTGTGGCAGGGGGAAAGATTCGTTGAGCCTTCGCGGGATTTCCGGGTCGCAGTTTATGCTCTGGTAGGCGAGGCTAGAGAACAGGTACCTGTCGCTGATAACCGTATGCCCGTTGTTGCAGGCCTCGACGATTCCTGTACAGAGGTGCCTGTCCCCGTCGATTGTGAGGGGGCCGTTTACATGTTCGTTCCTGTCGGCCGCAAAGACGTACGCCGCGGTCTCGTTTGATACCGGCACGTCCCCCTTTAGCATCTGGCGCAAAAATTTGCCAACCGGGGACGGTGTCGGTTCGGCCGTGAAGAGAAACTTTTGTGTTCCTGGTGTGTTTTTGATTATGTCCAGCTGTGTAGTTGTGCCTGCGCCGTCAATACCTTCTAGGACAATAAAATTTTTAAGTATCATGGAAAAAACCTTCAAATTTTGTTAAAAATTTGATACCATATCAACTCCGGGAATAACGGATTTCATTTGTATGGATCTTGCCCGGACATTATTGCACAACGGGGCGGTAAATTCAATAAAAGCCGGCGGGTGCAATGTTTACTTTGGCATCATGGAGTGGCCTTTTCTTTTTGATTATGAAACGCTGGATAAAAAGTATTGTAGGCATATTAATATTTCTTCTCCTGATGCTGCTGGCGTTTTTGTCGCTCCGGCCCCTGTATCTTGCTATGAACAAGGCCATAAGTCATCTGGAATCCAGGCTGCTGAACACCCTGGACGAAAAGACCGGTCTTGGTCTGTCATACGACAGCTTTTCCCCTTCGGTTTTTTCGGGGATACACATCAACGGCATTGTTATATACGACCGCGAAAACGGGGAGCCTATACTTACCGTAAGGGACGCCTCTTTTTCCTACGACCTGAAAAAACTTTTGCGGCTGGATTTCAACAACGCCTTCTCCAGGCTTGTCCTCAACGACATTGTTATTGAATTCGACAAAGAAAAGTATTCGACCATAATCGAGAAGCTGGGAAATCTGTCGGGCGGTGACAAGCCTGACAAAAAGAAAGATACCAACGAATTTATTGACCAGGAGACAATCCAAAATATCTGGGACGGAATGTTCAAGATTCCTTTCGCGGTACAGCTTAAGAACATAAAGGCCCATTACCGTGATTCCGGGACGGACGTTTCTGGAAAAATCCGCATGATGAATATCAATAAGCAGGGGGACGGTAAGGCCCTGGGAGTCAGTCTGGACGGCGAGGTGGTGGCCAGTCTTGCCGCGATGGGCGGGAAGAGCATCGGAGAGAAATTCGATATTGACGGAAAAATCCTTCCGGAGATATCGGGAAGCTCTGCGACAATCAATTTGGGCAGATACAACAAGGCCGACTATTCCCTGAACAAGACCGAATTCCTTTTGCGGTACAGCGACAACCTTCTGGCGTTGCGGACAACAAAGAAGGACATGCCGTACTCTCTTGCGGCGGAATTCAATATGGAGTCGGGGGACATCGGAGCAAGAATTTCAACCGACAACCTGGATCCGTTTTCATTGCTGAAGATGCCGGCCCTGACCGGGACTTTGGCAAAGTTGAAGGGGTCACGTGTTTCTACTGACGCCGCCATTACATATAACATTGCCTCCGGGAAATATCGATGGAACGCGACCGGCTCCCTTGGGGTTCCTGCAGGAATCCTGTATTCGTACGAGCGTGCGGTCTTTGACCTTGTGGGGGACAATTCCATTATCAGGGCAAATTCCTTGAGCGTGTACGGGGACATGATTGGAGCAACCTTTGTGGGTTCGCTCAACATGAAAAACTTTATGCCGACAGGGGAGCTCAGGATTGGCCATTTCAGGATGCCAAACGGTGGAATAATCAGGGGGGACGCTTACCTGGATGCCTATGGAAATGGCGTGTCCTGCTTCATTCCGCAGCTTTATCTGAATGACCAGGACTTTACGGCCCTTCAGTTTGATCTGTTCCCCGGAAAGAACAATGGACTTGATTTCAGGTTCTCGGTTAACGACTATTCTCATCCCGATGCCGACCAGCCAGGATTGGTTGCCTTGGATGGAACCATTACGTTCGGCAGGAAGACGGGGGTGTACGCCGGTATAGAGGTGGACCGCCTTTATCTGGATACAATCGTGTCGGCCCTTGCATTTTTCATGGACGGCGAAACCAGGGACAGGTTCGTTGACATGGCCCCAAAGTTTGCCCCTTACATCATGTCCACGGAAATCTATGTTTCAACAGACCTGAAGTCCTTCACTTTCAACTGTCCTTACATAGTTGTGGCCAATACGGAAAAGGAAAGGCAGATGCTTTTCCTTTCGATGGACGGCTCCAATGAGACTGTCAACATTTCTCAGCTGGACCTGCTGTATGACAGGCACTCGGTTTCGGCGACAGCCAGCGTGGATATAATCCCGGACCAGAAGCAGCTGATGTTCACCACCAATTTTAGTCTGAACAATATCCCTTACTCCCTCATGGGAGTCTATACATTAGGCCAGTGGCTCACCGTTACCGGTGACTACGGTTTTGAGCTGGACGTGAATTTCGATAACCCTCTGCACGGCATATTCCAGGTAACGGATTTCCCTGTTTCGGCGTACGGCCTCCTGCTTTCCTTGTCCGCGCGTACGGATTTCACTTATTCGGCCCTTGATGGATTTGTGTTCAACCTTGAGAACCTGACCGTGGAGGACCTGAGCAACCGCCTGAACCTTGGGTCGAAGATTACTTTGAGCGGTGTAATCAACAACGAGAGCGTCCTGTTCGATAACATTGGATATTCGGATTCGGTGTCCAATCTTACGGGAGGCGGCGAGGCATTCTGGACCATGCAGGAAGACGGGGTGCTGTCTGAAGTGAATCTTGATGTCGCCATGGCAAACGACCTGTCGGATGAAAAGATTCTCATATCCGGAAAACTTGAAAATCCTGATGGAAAAGGTTTCGACACAATACTTACCGACTGGAATTTCTCTGCGGATGTGGATATCCTTTCTTTCCCCATGACCCGGTTCCTGGCAAAACAGAACGGGGACAACCTGTTCTCCGGAACCGTCCATGCTTACGGAACCCTGGAGTCTCCTTTTGTGTCCCTGGACCTGACAAATCTGTCCATCAACCTGAACAATACTCCGCTGAATCTACATGGAAATGCTGTCTATGAGGAAGGACGGCTTGATATACCTGAGTTTGAGGCCGAATGGAAGCCTTTCCACTTTGCGAAGATAAACGGCGGAATTGATTTTGAAACCTTCACCGGAGAGCTAAAATCGTCAATATCATGGGACTTCGGTGATTCGGTTATAAATATACCGCTGGACCTTTCCTTTGAGGGCGACAAAGAAAAGACCGAGAAGGGGTCCCCAACATATTATGCCGATCTGTTCAAGATTCCGGAGGACATCACTATTTATTTGGATGCGGATCCGGTTACGGGTAAAATATTCAAGAAGGATATCCCCCTCCATTTCATACTCCAGCGGTCTCCGGGGCTGTTTATCGTTACTTCGGACGAATATTTGGGGCTCAGCGGATATATCTACGACACCGGGGAAATGGAATTCTCTGTCGACGACAGCAAGCC
The DNA here is from genome assembly GCA_045643225.1 of Treponema sp. GTDB lineage: Bacteria > Spirochaetota > Spirochaetia > Treponematales > Treponemataceae > Treponema_D. The sequence goes on from JAZUKJ010000098.1 coordinate 159,329, forward strand.
TCTTCATTTTGATTTCGTCGGTGCGGTGGACGGTTCCAATATGGATTTCCATGTGAAGAATATCTACCTGGATATATCCCAGTTTGCGTTCCTTTTCAATTCGAACAGGTTCAGCCTCTACAATGGTATTTTCACCGGCAATGTCGATTTGGGAGGACTTTTTACCGACCCTGTTTTTCATGGACAGGTTTTGCTTGACGGGCTTGACGTGAACCTTCCGAGCTACATTCCTGAGCATGTACATGGAAAGCATGTGGTATTCAATCTGGAGCAGAATGAGATAACTATACCTACAACGAATTTTATCGTCAGGAGCAACAATATTGCCGTGGACGCAGACATAAAACTTGACAGATGGGCTCCAAGCGAGATCAGCATTAACATGTCCAGCGGTGACAATGGAAGAATTCCGTTTGATATAGACATTCCTTTTGTGCGTCTGAAAGGTGAGGCGGGGGCTGATTTGCATCTTATCTACAACCAGGACGGAGTCGATCTGCTGGGAACAGTCTCCCTCCAGAATACGGAAGCCACTGTCATAGACAGCCTTTCTGATTTGGCGAAGAGCAAGTCCAACGATGGAAACAAACAGAAACAGTCTTCATCGTCAACTGAAGATTCAGGATCCACTGGATTGTCTGTTTCGGCTGACCTGAACCTGATTGTGGGACAGAAAGTGAATTTCATTGTCAACCCGATACTCCGTGGAATGCTGGCCCCTGATTCCTCCCTGCATTTCACTATGGATTCAATGAATTCCCTTTGGAGCATAAAAGGTGAGGTTGCGCTCCGGGGCGGAGAGGTATTCTATTTGAGCAGAAACTTCTATCTGACGGAAGGAAAGGTCTATCTTAACGAGAACCAGTCAAGCTTTGATCCCGAACTTACATTGCGCGCTGAAACAAGGGAAAGGGATTCCGATGGAAGGAATGTCACTATTTCGCTGGAGGCGATAAACCAGAAGGCGTCGCACTTTAATCCTGTGCTTTCGGCTAATCCGGTCAAATCTGAGTCGGAAATCATGTCTCTTCTTGGCCAGATTGCCACCGGTGATTCCACTTCCGCCACGGATATAATTGTCGCGACAGGTGATCTTGTGGCGCAGACTGTCTTGACAAGAAAACTTGAGAACGCATTGCGTGACTTGCTCAATTTTGATATATTTTCAATTCGAGCGACAGTTTTGCAGAATGTTATAAACCAAACCATTTCTACGTCTTCGGACAAAGAATTTTCTGGAATCGGTAACTTTTTTGATAATACGACTGTTTACATAGGGAAGTACTTTGGAAGCGATATCTATGTTGATGCGCTTATGCAGTGGTCATATGATGAAACTTCCATGCATGATAATTTAAATTCCGGCGGGGGGCTTGTGTTCAAACCTGAAATTGGTTTTGAGATGCTGTCCCCATTCGGAAACATTCGCTGGCAGTTTGCCCCGGATTTTGGAGCCCTGGAGAATTCTGTGGTTTCATCTACGTCGCTAACACTGTCCTGGCGTATGCAATTTTAGGAAATTTAATAAAGAGGACTTATTTATGAGTGTCAAACGTGGTGTACTTGCTTTTTTGGTATCTTTGCTGACCACAGTTTTTATTTCTGTCCCGGCTTTTTCACAGTCCGATGTACCAGACGGCTGGTATTATGACAAGATGATAAAGTCCATTACCTTCGAAGGACTTAAAAGCGTAAAGTCCTCCGATCTGGATGGAATCACCAATGGTTTCATTGGAAAAAAATTTACTGACGATGTTTACGAGGATATCCTCAACAGGACCTATGCCTTGAATTTTTTTGAGGACATCGAGGCTGTAAACGTAACCCCTGCGGATGGATCCTACCAGTCTTGCCGTTCGATTTCCATTTCGCTGCTCATAAAAGAGTACCCCGTGATTTCTCGTATACGTTTCGTTGGATACCACCAGGTGCGCCTTGCGGAATTGAAGGATGCCATAACAAGCGAGGAGAAATCCGTCTATAATGAAAGCAAACGCTACATGGATGAACGCGCCATTCGTGACCTTTATATAGAAAAAGGTTATACAGATATCAGGGTAAGTTCCTCCGCGAAAGAAGATAGCAGTGGATATACCGTGACTTTCACAATCGATGAAGGAAAGCAGACTGTTGTAAAGTCTATCGTGTTCACTGGCAACACTTCCGTAAATTCCAGCACCCTGAAAGGTAAAATCACACTCAAGGAGGTGGGACTTTTCCAGAAGGGATCCTTCAAGGAAACCCAGCTGGACCAGGACTCAAAGATAATAACCGCTTACTATAATGACCGCGGATATGTGGATGCAAAGGTTATCAACTATTCAGTGGATGACTCCGTGTTCAATGAAGAGAAGAACCGCCGTGAACTGATTATTCAGTTCAATATCCAGGAGGGATCTAAATATACTTTTGGTGGTATCACATTCCAGGGCAATAAGGTATTCTCGACGGAGACGCTTCAGGCATTGGTGCGCCAGAAGGTTGGAGACGTCTATAACGAGACAAAATTTCAGGAAACCGTCATGCTGGTTCAGAACAAGTACTATGAAAACGGCTACACCTCAAACCAGTTCCAGGCGTCCCCAATAAAGGATAGCAACGCGAAGACGATTTCATATATCTTCTATGTCCAGGAAAATGAGCGCAGCCATATTGAGCATGTAATCGTAAAGGGAAACACAAAGACAAAGGACTATGTAATTGACAGGGAGATACCTATTGAAAGTGGAGATATTTTCTCGAACACAAAAATTACAAACGGACTTAGGAACCTTTACAACACACAATATTTCTCTCAGATCTATCCTGAGATTGCCCCAGGGTCGGAGGATAACCTTGTAGATGTTGTCCTGAATGTGACGGAGCAGAGTACCACCACATTGGACTTTGGATTGACTTTCAGTGGTGTCACGGATCCTGATCAGTTCCCTATTTCTTTGTTCGCAAAGATTCAGGATTCCAACTTGTTTGGGCTTGGAAAATCGGTTTCGGCTGGTGTACAGCTTTCAACAACGGAACAGTCCATTTCTTTAGGATATGGCGAGAACTGGTTGTTTGGGCAGCCAATTAACAATAGCCTTTCCTTCAGTTATTCCCATTCAAACGAAAATGCCGCCCGTCTTTATATTGAGCCGGATGGAAGCATAAGCTCATCTGGATACTATATGGACTATCAGCAGCATGAGTTCAACTTGAGTGATTCCATTGGACGCAGGTGGACTCCTGATTTTGCGATACTTACTTTGAGCGGCGGTATATCATGTAGCCTTTTGGACAACATCTATGATACGTCCCTCTACATGCCTTATGATTCCGATGTCAGCGATTACAGTAACAACTGGGAACCAAAGAATTCTCTTTTCGCTTCGTTCTCAATGGACGGCCGAAACATAAGTTACGATCCTTCCAGCGGATGGTTCTTCAGTCAGCGCCTTGCATGGTATGGACTTATTCCAAAAGGAATCTTCCCGTTTGCTCCTGACTGGGGTGAAACAGAATTCTATTTGCGCACAGATACGAAGGCGGAAAAATATTTCACGCTCGTGGACCATCCGTTCACAGACAGCTGGAGTCTGCGCTTGATTCTTATGCTTTATTCCGGAATCTCATTCCAGTTCCCTGTCCAGGGTACAGCCATCAAGCAGGCTAACCAGCTTTATATCGACGGACTGTTCTATGGAAGAGGCTGGTCTGTTTACAATAATGAATCCGGTCGTGGAAAGGCATTGTGGAACAACTCAGTTGAGCTTAGGTTCCCTGTCGTTCCTGGCATTGTAGCCATCGATGCTTTCTTTGATGCCTCCATGATAAAGGATGAACCGGCACATGTGTTCACGGATTTCGGAAATCTTAATGACTGGTATTTCAGTTATGGACCAAGTCTTCGTTTCTGTATCCAGCAGTTCCCGTTGAGATTGCTGCTTGTAAATAAGTTCCAGATTTCCAACAACGGTGTTGTTTGGGAGGACAAATTCGGAAATCCGACTTCCTGGTTGAAGAGTTGGGATTTCGTTTTGTCATTCAATATCACTAATAGATAAAACCTGAAGGAAATTGTGCTTGCACAAATCGAATATTAAATTTAATATTTGACCTCGGGAATAAAGATTTAGGAGTTTGTTATGAAAAAGAGCATTAAAAGCTTCGCATTGGTTTTGTTGTTGGCGGTTACAGGAATCTGTTCAAAAGCCTTCGCACAGCAGCAGATTACAAAATTTGCAGTAGTCGATACAGCTCGCGTTTATCAAGCTTTTTACAAGAACTCGACAGCTGTCCGCAGTTATGAAAGAAAGCGTCAGGAATTTCAGAATGAAATTGACTCCGTAACGAAAGAGATTCATAATCTGCACAACAAAAAGCTTGAGTACGATCGCAAGGGTGAAAAATCAAACTCACAGGCAATTCAGCAGCAGATTGAAGAAAAGACAGCCTACTTGACTGAGTATACTTCTACCAAGAACACCGAGTTGCAGAATTTGAAGAACAGCCTTCAGAATAACGACGCCTTCTACAAGAAGCTGTATTCAACAATCGAAACGGTTGCCCAGAAGCAGGGGTATAGTATGGTATTGAGTCTTCAGCAGGCAAATGCAGTTCTTTGGTACAGTCCTTCAGTGGATTTGACAAGCGCTGTCATAAAAGAGCTTGGTTTGAAGTTCTAAAAAATCTGGAAGTCTCAGTAAGTTCCGCCGCGTATTATTTTGTATGCCCGAATTTATTGAGGCTTTTTTCAAAGTTGTTTGGAAAACGAAGGGGCTGTCCAGAACTTTTCTTCTGGCATTCCCGTTTTGATCTTTGTATTAAAGGATTTACAGGCTTCAGTATTCCGGCAGGATATTTGGAGCCTTTTTTAGTCTTATAGGAAATTTACGATGGCGGAAGATACACCTCTTTTTTTACAGTACCGGAGCATAAAGGACCAATATCCAAATGAGATACTCTTCTTTAGGCTTGGCGATTTTTACGAAATGTTTGATGATGAAGCTGAAGAGGTGTCCCGTCTGTTGAATTTGACTTTGACCCACCGTGGGGAAAGAAAAATGTGTGGCATCCCGTATCATGCATCGAAGGTCTATATCGCGAGGCTTCTGCGGTTGGGCAAAAAGATTGCAATCGCGGAACAGGTAGGCGAGGTTGCCCACGGCAAGGGATTGACGGAGCGGAAGGTTGTCGAGGTAATCACCCCGGGAACCGCTCTTGAAACCGAGTATCTTGATGGTGGAATAAATAATTTTCTTGCATCGGTCTTTGTGTCTCACCGGCAATGTGGTTTTGCCTTTATTGACGTAACCACAGGTGAATTCCGGGCGACAAGTTTCCCTGAGGAAAATCTTGCGGAAAATCTGCCAAAGGAAATAGGCCGCTGCAATCCAAAGGAACTTATACTTCCGGATTCTCTAAGGAACAACCCTGTTGTTCAGCAGGTCGTTGAATCCTGCCAGGGGATGTCCGTTTCCTATTACCCGGATTGGAATTTCAATGCAGAGCTTTCGTACAATCATCTTCTGAAGCAGTTCGGTACAGCAAATCTTAAATCCTTCTCCCTAGATGAATCCTCCATTGAGGTCCCTCCTGCTGGTTTTCTGCTGGATTACCTTGAGAAGACAACGAATACTGTGACACCTCATGTTTCCGGGATATCTGTATACCACGACAGCCAGTATCTGATAATAGATGACTCGTCCAGAAGGAATCTGGAAATAATATACAACCTTAGGGATGGAGGAACCCAGTTTACTTTGCTGGAGTGTCTGAACCATACCAGGACATCAATGGGTAGCAGAATGCTCAGGGAGTGGCTGCTGTTTCCTTTGACAGACAGGGATTCGATATTAAGACGCCAGGGACATGTGCAGCTTTTTTTTGATGACAGGATTCTTTTGCACCGTGTCAGGGAGATGCTCAACGGTATCCTTGACATTGAGCGCCTTGGAGCTAGAATCGCGATGGACCGTGCCCATGCGAAAGATTTGCAGGCCCTACGTTTTTCCCTGGTCCTCTGGTTGAAGGCACAGGAAGTCCTGGGGCCATTGAACTTCACCTCACAAAATTCCGATGTCGCGGTCAACATTATTGACTTGATAGGAAACTCAATATTGGATGATCCTGCAACGTCCCTGACTGACGGTGGAATCATAAGGGATGGCTGGTCAGAGGAACTGGACCACTGGAGGAATGTTCAGAAAAATTTCAACGGCATACTTGAGGAATATCTTGAGGAAGAGAAATCCCGTACGGGAATACAGAATTTGCGTATCAGGAATAGCGGCAACATGGGATATTTTATTGAGGTGACCCGTGGAAAACTTGACAGGGTTCCGGAGCATTTCATACTGCGCAAAGCTCTTGTCAATGCCGACCGGTATACGACCGCAAAGCTTAGGGAACTGGAGCAGAGCCTGAATGAGTCTGGGGCAAAGATTCTCGAACTTGAACGGGATCTGTTTGTGGAGATACGGTCTCAGCTGAAACAGTTTGTTCCCTATCTGCGTTCCACGTCCAGGGAAATTGCTTATGCGGATGTGACCTCGGCTTTTGCCCAGGCCGCCATAATTCATTCCTGGATAAAACCGGAGTTCGTTGATGAACCGCTTATGGAAATAAAGGATGGCCGGCATCCTGTTGTGGAAATGCACCTTCCGACAGGCGAATTTGTTCCAAATGATTTAAAGATTGGTCTTGAAAATGGGAGCGGGGAATACTTTGCCCTCATAACAGGTCCGAACATGGCTGGTAAAAGTACTTTCCTACGGCAGAACGCATTGATTTCCCTTTTGGCCCAGACGGGAAGCTTTGTCCCTTGCAGTTCGGCAAGACTTGGCATTGTGGACCGTATTTTCTGCCGCGTCGGTGCGTCGGACAATCTTGCCAGGGGTGAGTCAACTTTCCTTGTGGAAATGACAGAGACGGCCCACATCCTTCGTTCCGCAACAGAAAATTCCCTTGTAATAATGGATGAGGTTGGCCGTGGCACCAGTACAGAGGATGGACTTTCCATTGCCTGGGCCGTAAGTGAATATCTTTTGGAGAGGATAAAGGCTAAGACTCTTTTCGCCACGCACTATCATGAGCTGACAAGGATGGAGCATCGGAACCTGGTGAAACTATGCATGGCCGTTGACGAAAGTGGAAGCACCATATCCTTCCTTAGAAAGGTTGTCCATGGTGCGGCCGCGAATAGCTACGGTATACATGTCGCATCCCTTGCCGGTGTTCCTCAGCCTGTGATAGACAGGGCCAAGGTTATACTGGAAAGTATCCAGGGGGAGTCCTTTGATAAGGAATCGTTGCCTGAGGTCCATTTTGAGGAAGAAAAAAAAGTTGACGATAAGCTTTCTGGAACGGCTCCGGAGCAATCCTGGACGGGCGCCTTGTTTAGTGACGAGGAAATGATTCTGGAAGAGATTCTGTCAATGAATCTGGATGCCACAACTCCTATGCAGGCTCTGCAGTCCTTGGCCAGATGGAAAAAGACCCTTTCCGGTAGATAGTGGCAATTGTTTTATTCCTCATCATGTGCTATATTTTACTTGGGTAGCACCTTTAGTGTGGGGATAGAATGAAAAATGTAAAACTGTTGGACTGTACTCTCAGGGATGGAGGGTACCTTAATGACTGGAATTTTGGGAACCGTGCCATACGCGGGACTGCTGAAAAAATTGCTCAGACCGGGATCGATTTTTTTGAGATAGGCTTCATAAAGAACGAGCCGTCCAGCCCAGACAGAACCATTTTTTCTTCTGTACAAAGCATCGCTCCATTCATTGCTCCTAAATCACAGTTCCTTACATATCTTGCCATGATTGACTGCAAGTGTCCTCCGCCTGTTGAATCCATTCCTGTGTATGATGGCACCTCCGTTGATGGAATAAGGGTCATTTTTAAGAAAGATAAAATAGATTTCGCCTATGATTATTGCAGTGCCATAAAGACCAAAGGTTATAAACTTTTTGTCCAGTTTGTTGGGACCGATTCCTATACCGATATTGAATTTGTTGAGGCGATACAGAAATTTAATAAGCTGTCTCCCTACGCGATGTCCATTGTTGATACTTTCGGGAACATAAAGAGAAAGCAGTTCCTTCGTCTGGTCTACCTGGCGGATAACAATATGGACCGTGGAATCGCGCTGGGATATCATGGTCATAACAATCTTCAGCAGGCATTCGGCAATGCCGTCACGATGGTTGAAATGAATCTGCCCAGAGAAATTTGTATCGACGCCTGTGTGTTTGGAATGGGCCGGGGTGCCGGAAATTTGAATCTTGAGCTTTTTGCTGATCACATGAATGAGAACTATGGTGCGGATTACAAGATTGAACCTATGCTTGAAATCATGGATGATTATTTGAATGAAATCTATAGGCGCAGATTCTGGGGATATTGTCTACCTTACTATCTTTCCGCCACAAACAACTGCCATCCGAATTATGCAATCTATCTGGAAGAAAAACATTCTTTGACGGAAAAAAGTTTTAACGAAATATTGAAGTCAATCCCGCTGGAAAACAGGCGCAATTATAAAAAGGAGGACGCCGAAAGATTTTATAAGCAGTATATGGACCATTATTATGATGACCGGGAAACTGTAGAAAACTTGAGGCCTCTGTTTTTTCAAAAGGATATACTTTTGCTTGCGCCTGGAATGTCCATTGTCCGGGAATCAAAGATGATTCATGAGTTCATTCAGCAAAAGAAACCTGTCGTTGTCGCTGTGAACTGTATTCCACCTGATTATGATTATGATTTTGTTTTCAGCAGCAACATGAGGCGCTACGGGGATATACAGGTCGGTGGGTCTGCAAAAAGGATTGTCACTTCCAATCTCAAGGACCTTGCCGGATGGGATTATATGCTGAATTTTAATTCCTATGCGCTGTCCGAACCTGATTTGATAGATAATTCCGGCCTGATGTTTTTGAATTTCCTTAGATTCGTGGGGCCGTCGAACATCTACATAGCAGGTATGGATGGATATTCAACTGAAGGGAACTATTACAAGGTTTCCGCTGATTATGACCGTACGACTTTTGACAGGCGAAATGCGCAGATTCAGGAAAAGCTTTTGGATATGTCCAAGGGGATGAACGTCTCTTTGATAACTAAAAGCATATATGAAGTGTAAGTTTTACCCGAACGATAGATGCAAGCCAAATTTTCCCGTCTCATAGAAAATCTGTTTGTCCGTATGGTTGAAGGATAAAGTTTTTGGAGATTCCCTATACATTCAATTAAAAAGACGATATAATTTGACGAATAATTATCGACAAAAGACGGTAATCTCTGAATATTTTTTTTAGAGTTTCCATATAAAATGTTCAAGGGCAACAATGGTTTAGCCCAAAAGTAGGAAGCGAAATGGATTTTAAGGAATTTTTATTGCATGAGAAACTGCAGCAGGGAATCGCCGAGGCCGGATATGTGACATGTACGCCGGTTCAGGAACAGGTTTTACAGAATTCCCTGGAGGGTCGTGACTTGTATGTTCAGTCACAGACTGGAACAGGAAAGACGGCCGCATATTTGGTGTCCGTCATTCAGGAACTTTTGAGCCGTGGCGAGGTATCCGGCAAAAAGGTCCTGGTTATGGTTCCGACAAGGGAATTGGCGGTTCAGGTTCAGGAAGAAACTGAAAAGCTTTGCAAATGCACGGAACTTAAGTGCGCAAGTTTTTATGGTGGCGTAGGCTATGACAAGCAGGTCGCCGCATTGAAATCCGGAATAGATATCATAATCGGAACTCCTGGTCGTGTCATTGATTTGAACCAGGGTGGGCAGATGGATTTAAGCTCTGTTGCCTTCCTTGTCATCGATGAGGCCGACCGTATGTTCGACATGGGATTCTATCCTGACCTGCGCACATTGATAAAAGTTCTTCCGGCGGCCGAAAAACGTCAGACCATGCTTTTCAGTGCGACCCTTAATTCTTATGTAAAGAATCTTGCATGGGAGTATACACGCAATCCTGCGGAGATAACTATTGCGGCTGATAATATAACCGTTGACGAGATTGACCAGCTGTTGCTTCACGTTTCAAGTGACAGCAAGATGAAGCTTCTTCTTGGCATAATCAATAAGGACCAGCCAGAAAGCCTTATCATTTTCTGCAACACAAAGCGCAGCTGCGAGGTTGTTGCAAAGCGGCTCAGGTACAACGGTATTAACAGTGAATACATTATTGGTGACCTGCCTCAGAAGAAGCGTCTGGAAATTATGGACAGGTTCAAGGCCGGAAAAGTGAAGTGCCTTGTTGCGACGGATGTTGCAGCCCGTGGTATTGATGTAAACGATCTAGCCATGGTAATCAACTATGATTTGCCTAACGAAGCCGAAAACTATGTGCACCGTATTGGACGTACAGCCCGTGCCGGTAAATCCGGTAAGGCATATACTTTCTGTTCAGAGCAGGATGTATATAGCCTTCCACCGATTGAGCGTTATATTGAAAAATCAATCCCTTCCCAGGTTGCCGAAAGCAGCATGATGGTGGAGGACAAGTCTGCCGGTGTATATATAAAGACAGACAGCTATCATGATGATTATAACGACAAAAGCGAATATGGCCGCAAGAAACAGGCGGAGTACAATTCCCGACATGGAGGACATTCCGGCCGGGGCAATAGAGGTAAGGGCCGCTATTCTACTAAAAATGAGAATGCCTCAAAAGAGTATAAGAGGGACAGAAGGGTCTTTAGTCAGGAAGAGGAGGCTGCCCTTGCGGCGATGTCCACCGATGAACGCATGAAGCTTTATCGCGAAAGGCTTGCGCCTAAATCTTTTGCTTCTGGACTTCCAAAGGATGCTTCCGGAGCAGGAAAAAAGGATTCCAGAAAATCCGGCTCAAAGAATAGGAAACGACAGAACGGTAATGGTGGTTCAGGAGGAAAGAAATATCAGTCAGCTCAGGGCAGAGCTTCCGTGGCAAAACAGCCGGCCGCTCCGGTCAAGCAGAAGAAGGGTCTTTTTTCAAAGCTACGTTCGTTGTTCTCTGGTAAATAATATCGGGAACCTCTAAAAATCGCAACTTTAGAGGTAACTTTGAAAACGCGATGTTTTAAGCCTAGGTTGACCATAGGTCATAAATGACCGGAGATCATACAATTTCAAGACTTAAAACTAGGTTGGAATATAAAATATTCCGGGCATCGCTTTTTTAGAGATGCCCTATATTGACTGCACATCCTCATTTCATTGCGGATGTGCGTAAAAAGTTGATTTCGGAAATTGATATTTCCTCATCAACTTTTTATGGGAGTGTCGAAAGAATCCGCACGGATGGTGCGAATCCTTTCTCTTGAAGTTTGCGTTGCAAACTTTTATATCGACTGCACATCCTCATTTCATTGCGGATGTGCGTAAAAAGTTGATTTCGGAAATTGATATTTCCTCATCAACTTTTTATGGGAGTAAAAACGTGTTATCAGTATCAGACTTGACATTGAAATTTAGTGAGAAGCCTCTTTTTAAGGATGTTAACCTTAAATTCATGAAGGGCAACTGTTATGGAATTATTGGAGCCAACGGGGCTGGAAAATCAACTTTTTTGAAAATCCTTTCCGGTGAGCAGGATTTTGATGCGGGACAGATTTCCCTGACCCCTGGAGAGCGAATGGCAAAGTTGAGCCAGGACCACTTCGCCTTTGACGAATATTCCGTTAAAGAGACTGTCATGATGGGATATCCTAAGCTTTATCAGCTTGGAAAGGATAAGGATGCCATCTACGAAAAACCTGATTTTAGCGAGGAAGATGGAATCAAGGCTGCGGAAATGGAAGCCGAATTTGGTGAACTCGGAGGATACGAGGCTGAAAATCAGATTGAGCAGATGCTGTCTGGATTGGGACTGGAAGAGGAATATCACGACAGAATGATGAGCGACCTTGATGAAGGTCAGAAAGTTCGTGTTCTTCTGGCGCAGGCAATTTTTGGAAATCCAGACATTCTTCTTCTTGACGAACCTACCAACGGTCTTGATTTGGAAAGCATTGCCTGGCTTGAAGATTTTTTGATCAACTTCGAGAACTGCGTTATTGTTGTTAGCCATGACCGACACTTCCTTAACGCAATATGTACCTACATCTGTGACATTGACTATGGAAAGATTACACAGTTTACAGGAAACTATGATTTCTGGTATCAGATGAGCCAGATCATGCAAAAACAGGCCAAGGATCAGCAGAAGAAACGTGAGGACAAGATGGCCGAACTTAAAACATTTATTCAGCGTTTTGCATCCAATGTTTCCAAGGCAGGACAGGCTTCCAGTAGAAAGAAGGTTCTTGAAAAGCTTGAACTTGAGGAACTGCCTGTAACCAGCAGAAAATTTCCTTATGTATTCTTCCAGCCGGAGCGCGAGATTGGAAATTTCGTACTCACCGCCGAGCATCTCAATTCTGTTGACTCGGAAGGTAACGAACTTTTGAAGAATTTCTCAATAACCGTCCATCCAGGCGAGAAGGTGGCTTTTGTTGGAATGGAACATAATTCCATCACATCGTTTTTTGATATAGCCGCCGGAGACGTCAAGTGTCCTGATGCGATTGTGAACTGGGGGCAGACAACAAAACATACCTACATGGGACGTGACAACAGTAAATATTTTAGCAATGACATGAATATTACTGAGTGGCTCAAGCAGTATTCAAAGGAACAGGATGACGCTTACGTAAGAGGATTCCTGGGACGCATGCTTTTTAGTGGTGACGAAAGCCTTAAGCCTGTCAAGGTTTTGAGCGGAGGTGAAAAAGTCCGTTGTATGCTTTCAAAGATGATGCTCAGTGGTGCGAATGTTTTGATTTTGGACGACCCGACAAATCACCTTGACCTGGAAAGCATTGAAAGTTTGAACCAGGGGCTCGTGCGTTTTAATGGAGTTGTTCTGTTTTCAAGCCATGACCATGAGTTTATCAGTACAATCGCAAACCGCATTATCGAAATTACACCGAAGGGAATTATTGACCGCATGATGAATTTTGATGATTACCTGAAGGATGACCAGGTAAAGTCTTTGCGTAAAGAGTATTACGCCGGATCTGACAAGAAAATTCGTTTCTAAAAATCCTGTCGGGCTTTGATTATGTTTCTAATGCTTTTTTGGATTATCCGGCATGGAATATATTCTGTCCGCCAGATTGGGAAAGGTTGATGAGACCGTATGGTTTATCAGCCTTGTCCCTCAAAATATTTGCGTCGCAAATAAAAAATAAAAACACATATCCTTTGTTATCTGGGGGTATGTCTAAAAAGTTGAATCTGAAATATAAAATTTCTTTGACTTTTTAGGGGAGTGCTTTATGAAGATATTTAGGAAATTTGTTGTAGTAAGTTTATTGACCTGCGTAACAATATTTTCCACATTTGCGCAGAAGCTTTCTGGTGCAGATAAGACGGAATTTCAGTCACTTGTAAATCACATCGCGGATTTGGAAAACTCCGGTAAACTGATTTCTACAGGAGGCAATGCCAAGGCGTCGGAAGATGGAAGATATGTCTACCTGAGTGACGGGGACAACGTTTTTCTTGTGGAAAGCTCTTATGACATTCCCTACCAGTATACAAAGATTGTGGGTACCGAAAACGGGTATGACGGTTTGATTTACGTAATCTATGGTTTACGTGATTCAGATTCCGCTGAATACTATTTTTCTTCCCATCAGGAACTTTTGAAAGATAATTATCTACCAGATTTTTTCAATGAGATGTCCCTCAGTGAATTTTACGGTGTCGTGAAAAATTTTTCAAATGATTACAGCACTGTTGTTGACTTGAACGGAAAAAAATTTTATCTGGTAATGTATGCCTTTGACAAACCGGAGGCTTATGAAGGACTTAATCCGGATGAAAACGACGGTGAGCTGTCTGTTGAGGAATCCGATGGGGATGGCGAAAAAGAGTCATCCGTTGTCCCAACTCAGGATGATTTGAAGGCACTCTTCAAGCATATCGTCGAACGGGAGGAATCCGGCGTTCTTGATTCTACGGACTGTGTGTTCGTTGATACGGATGATTACAGCTATATAAGCGATGGTTCGAACCGTTTCCTTGTTGAGCCGGACTGGAAATTCCCATATGAATATGACCTGCTTATAAGCCCGGTCGAGGGATATCCAAATATCCTTTACGTCACCTACGGACATGACACCGTGGAGGATCATAATGGGTATAGGTTCCGGGCCGAGACAATAAAAATCAGCGCCGAGCCGGATTTCTTTGAGACTATAGATTACGTTTCCGCTTTCAATACTGTCCTTACTTACACAATCACGTTAAGGGATAAAGTTGTGATTGGTGGTGTCGAGTATGAAGTTATTTTTACGGACATAAATGATGATTATGAGGAAGAGGAACAGGACCATTACACGCACGAATCATCCGATGCTCCTTCCGAGGAACAGCAGAAGGCGCTTCTAAAACATTTGATCGAGCTTGAAAATTCTGGTGAGCTTGTTGATACAAACCTGACAGGAGTTTTGAGGGATGGCTATGCGTATCTTTGCAACAAGGATTATCTTTTGCTGATTGATGATTCCTATAGTTTCCCTTATGAATACATACGCATCGTAAGCCATGACAAACAAATCCCGAATATTTTTTATGTGGTATACGGTCATGATGATTCTTGGGACCGCGGAAGTTTTTCAAGACTCAAGGAATCAATGGATGGAATTGATTTGGGTGGAGCTAAGAATTTCTCCATCGAAGAGGAACTTGATCAGCTATATAAAAACCTGAAGTATTATACAATAACATATCATGACAAGGTTGTTATCGATGGTTTGGAATACGAAGTATTCTTCTCGGATATAAATGATGACAATGACGATGATTATGATGATTATGATGATTATGACGATTATGACGATTACTCCTATGGTGGGGCTAACTACGGCTACGAATATGAAGAGTATGACGGCGATGAAGAATACGATGACGACGAAGAATACGATGACGGAGATGATTCAAGCGGTATTCCTCCATTGAACAGGAGGGACGTGGAAAAGTTGTTGCACGGTTTCGTGAATGAAGTAAAGGACCGTAGCTATCCATCTCTGTTCAGGACGGACAAGCCTTATATCATTCTGGAGCAGGAAGGCAAGTATATTCTTCGCTCTGATGGCTACACATCACATGTGGATGTCTCCGGTGATTATGTCTATACGGCGCAGCTTTATACTGCGGACTTCCAGAAAGGTCTCATGGTGTTTGCCTTCACAAAGCAGAATTATGATTCCGTATTGCAATTGTCAATGTTCGGTGAATCTCAGGTTGACGAGGAATCCGTAATGGCGGCACATAAAAGTGGTGACCTGATTGTTACGGAGGCGGACATTGAGCAGTTCGTTGAAAGCCTAAAATCGGAGAACTGTGTCGTGGAAAAGGTTGTGGTGATTGACGGAGTCGAATATCATGCCTACTGTATCCCTATGGAAGATTCGGACTATAAAGACTCTGATAATGAACGGTAGATTCAATCTTTGAAAAAAACTGGACCCGGGGGCGAGAAATCGATTCTTCCGGGTCTTTTTTTATCAGCGAAATATGGTTCCATGAAATGCTGTAACCGAAAGTTTTTTTATGTCTTTATACAGTAGACATGACTGGCTAAGAATATGACGGGAGCCATGCATGGTTATTGTTCATTTTTATGGAAACCTAAACGTTGCAAGTTTTGGAGGGGTGAATTGAAAAAATATTGCTTGTCCATTCTGGTTCTTTCCTTTTTGCTGGGACCTGCCTCTAATGTTTTTGCGGAGGATACCAGATTTGCTGGATATCCATCGGATAAGAATTTTACATTAACCGAACGTACTGATTTGCGCCGGTATGACAATGGAAAATATACAGGATTGTTCAGCAGGGAAATCCGTTCCTTTGTTACCCCGAAAATGGACGTCAATGGCGTATCCGATTATTCCGGACTGTTCTATGTCCTTAAGAAGACGAAAAGGAATCTTGCCGATGTACGTGAATCCATAAACATGGCCGTGGATGTTGATTTTTCAGTGGACACAATGGGGTCCTTTTCAATTGAAAACGAATGTGGGTATCCTTCTTTCAGGAATTTTCCACAGCTCCCAGTAAAAAAGCTGTCCCCTGGCGACAGTTGGACAGGTACGTCGTATAGATGCGTCAATCCCAGTGAGAACGGAAGATACACATTGATTCCTATGGTAGTCTCATACAAATGCATAGGTATGGATGTATGGAAAAATATGGATGTCATGGTTGTTTCAGCATCCTGGGCAACAAGATATACACCGGCCATGAATCTGGAGAACAAAAACAGTATATTTGATTCCTCTTTGAGCCGGGCGGCGGGAAGCCACAATGCAACCCTATATATTTCCTGTGATTCAGGGAAAATGGTTCTTTGCCGTGACACTATTGACGAAATGTATACGTATTTTGATGGAAACTCCGTATCCTACAAGGGAACGATAAATCTTTTCATGGATTATGCTTCCAGTGTTGATAGAAAAGCGGTCGTCTCATCGATACGTGACAACGGTATGGATAAAAAAATCGATGGGGTATCTGTAAAGGATAGCGATTCTGGATTGGTTTTGACAATCAGCAATCTTCAGTTTGAACCGGATTCGGCTGTTCTGCTATCCGGTGAAAAAAACAGGTTGGATATGATAGCCCAGGTACTGAGCAGGCTTCCAAATTCCGTTTTCCTTGTAACCGGACATGCCGCCTCTACCGGCAATCCCGTTGGAGAGCAGCAGGTTTCTGAGGAACGGGCAAAATCAATAGTGGAGGCGTTGATAAAAAGGGGGATACCATCAGAAAATCTTGTTTGCTCTGGTGCGGGTTCATCTAAACCTGTGGCATCCAATGAGACCCCCGAAGGAAAGGCCGCCAACCGGCGCGTGGAGATAACCATTCTCGAATAAAAAAAAATCCCGACCTTTTTGAAAAAGACCGGGATTTTCATTCAAAAACCAAAAACGGCGGAATCAAGGTCTTAAACGTGTTGCGCCTTGGTCCGCCGTAATCCTTCGTTAGTTAGCGGCATATGCGTCTGCGGCGGCCTGTACATCGGCCAGGGATCCGTATTTTCCTCCCATAATATCCTTTGCAGCTGCAAGGCACCAGGCTGAATATTCTGCAGAGCCATTTTTGCTTCCTGCATCCACAGCATTTTCAAGATATTCCCCCAAAGAAGCTGCCAAGTCGTTGCCGTGCGATTCCATGAAACCTGCAAAAGTTTCTTCAGTTTCTCCAGACTGGATTCCTAAAAATTTTTTTACTGCTGCTTCGTCCATTTCATTTCCTCTTTACAAAATTATGTTTTTTAATTGTTCAATGCCCTGGAAGTCCAGGGCATACCCGTAGGGATATTCTATCATAGAAACTGGAATATGTGAACATGGTAGAATGTTTGGCTGGTAAATAATTTTTTAGTTTGCGTCTTACAAATGGGACCTTGTCTTGCAGGTTGGATAGGGTGTCCTAGTTTATGGGAACCTCTGGAAATTGCGATTTTTGGAGGTTCCATAAAAAGTGCAGTTGTGCTATACTGTTTTGATAGTAAAATCATGGCATAAGCCATTTGCGAGGATTGTATGTATAAATCAGTTGACCCAAAAGTTGATTTCCCTAAGCAGGAAGAAGAAGTCCTGAGCTATTGGGAAAAGAATGACACATTCAAGAAGTCCCTTTCCCAGAGGGAAGGTGCTGAGGACTATGTTTTTTATGACGGCCCACCATTTGCTACTGGACTGCCACATTTTGGACACTTCATTCCATCTACAATCAAGGATATTATCCCACGTTATCAGACTATGAAAGGAAAGAGAGTCGAAAGACGTTTCGGATGGGACTGCCATGGACTTCCTGTTGAGAATTTGATTGAAAAAGAACTGGGAATCAATTCCAAGCATGAAATTGAGGAATTCGGAATAGATAAATTCAATGAAAAGTGTAAGGATTCTGTTCTAAAGTATACATCGGAATGGCGTCAGACAATTACCCGTATGGGACGCTGGGTTGATTTTGACCATGACTATAAGACAATGAACCCTGACTACATGGAATCAATTTGGTGGGTCGCCAAATCTCTTTGGGACAAGGGACTTATTTATGAAGGCAAGTACATTCTTCCTTACTGCCCACGCTGTTCCACAGTCCTTTCCACTCATGAACTTGCCCAGGGATACAAGGATGTAAACGATATGACCGTCACGGTCCGTTTCAAGGTGACAAAGGCCCCTAAAGCTATTGACGATCCGGACATGGAAAAGGGGAACACCTATTTCATTGCATGGACAACCACCCCTTGGACGCTTCCATCAAACCTGGGACTCTGTATGGGACCGGAGCTGGACTACGTGAAGATAAAGGACAAGGAGTCCGGTGATTTCTATATTTTTGCCGAGGCACGTCTTTCTGCATATTACAAGAACCCTGAGGACTATGAAATTATATACCGCCACAAGGGTAAGGATTTTATTGGAGCAAGATACGAGCCATTGTTCCCATATTTTGCACAGTATGCCGATCCTGCAAAATGTTCTGAAGATTCAAAGCAGAACTGCGTGGATGGAGCATTCCGCATGTTCAATGCTGATTACGTTACAACCGAGGACGGTACCGGTATTGTCCATATTGCGCCGGCATTCGGTGAAGATGACCATAAGGTGTTCGCAGGTTCTGGGGTTCCAGAGGTAGAGCCTATTGATGCCGAATGTAAATTCACAAAGGAAGTTCCTGAGTATGTGGGACGGTTCGTGAAAGACTGCGACAAGGATATAATGGACCGCCTCAAGAAAGAGGGAAAACTTGTTAAGAAAGAGCAGCATGTGCATACCTATCCACATTGTTGGCGCTGTGGCTCTCCTTTGATTTACCGGGGAATTGGTTCCTGGTTCGTAAAGGTTGCGGACCATCATGAAGCTCTCCTGAGGGCAAATTCTCAGATCAGCTGGCAGCCAGCGCACATTAAGGAAGGACGTTTCGGTAAATGGCTTGCCGGTTCCCGTGACTGGGCGGTAAGTAGAAACCGGTACTGGGGAAATCCGATTCCTATCTGGAAGTGCGATGATCCGGAATGTAAGAACGTTCTCTGCGTTGGTTCCCGCCAGGAATTGAAGGATCTGTCCGGCACATATCCAGAGGATTTGCACAAGCAGTTCGTTGACAAGATTTCAATCCCTTGTAAGAAATGCGGCGGAACTATGCACCGTATCCCTGAGGTTTTTGACTGCTGGTTTGAATCTGGATCTATGCCATATGCCCAGCAGCATTATCCTTTTGAGAACAAGGAATATTTTGAAAAACATTTCCCTGCGAACTTTATTTCGGAAGGTCTTGACCAAACTAGAGGTTGGTTCTATACACTTACCATCCTTGCCAGCCATCTCTTTGACAAGCCGGCTTTCCAGAACTGTGTCGTCAATGGACTTGTCCTTGCCTCCGATGGCCGAAAGATGTCCAAGTCGTTGAGGAACTATACCGATCCTGTTGAGGCCATAAATAAATTTGGTGCCGATGCTCTGCGCTTGTTCCTGATTCATTCTTCAGTAGTCAAGGCCGATGACCTCCGCTATAGTGATGATGGTGTAAGGGAAGTTATAAAGAGCATTATCCTCCCTCTGTGGAATTCCTACAGTTTCTTTGTCCAGTATGCAAATATTGATGGAGTGACCTGTACCGGACATGAATTTGATAAAAAACTTCCTGACAATCTTTTGGACCGCTGGATCCTTTCCGTCAGCCAGAAAATGGTAAAAGAAGTTACAGAGGCCCTGGACAATTACGACCTTAGCGCTGCCGTGGACCCTTGGTTGTCGTTCATTGAGCAGATCAACAACTGGTATATCCGCCGTAACCGTAGACGTTTCTGGAAATCTGGAAACGATGCAGACAAGATTGAAGCGTACGGAGCTTTGTATTCCGCTCTCAAGACCTTTACTATGACGGCCGCTCCATTTATTCCGTTCCTGACCGAAACTATGTGGCAGAATCTTAAGGTTGAAGGCGACAAGGAATCTGTTCACCTTATGGATTATCCGGTCTATAATCCACGTTTCCGCGACGAGAATCTTGAATTCCAGATGGAGACAGTCCAGAAAGCTGTTTCAATGGGAAGAAGCCTGAGAAACCAGTTCAACATCAAGAACCGCCAGCCTTTGGCTTCCGTTGCCCTAGTAACAAGGAACGATGCAGAAAAGAAGGTTCTCCAGGATATGGAGGACACCATTGCCGAGGAGCTTAATGTCAAGAAAGTCATATTCCATGACCGCGAGGATGAGCTGGTTGAATATAAGGCCAAAGCAAATTTCCGTGTTCTTGGCAAACAGTTGGGCGGAAAAATGAAACTTGCTGCCAATGAGATTGTTAAGTTATCAAATGACCAGATTTCGGCAATCCTTGACGGAAAGGCTTTGACAATTTCTGTTGATGGTCAGGATGTTGATTTGACAACGGAAAACGTAATAGTCGAGCGTTTTGAAAAGGAAGACCTGAAAGTTGTAAACGAAGGAACCTTGACAGTTGGGCTTGAAACAAAAATCACTGATGAATTGAAGATGGAAGGTTACGCACGTGACCTGGTCCGTGGAATACAGAATCAGCGTAAGGAAAGTGGACTGGAAATTACTGACAGGATCAACCTTTCTGTTTCAGGTGATTCGGAATTGAAAAAGACCTTCGATATGTTCAAGGACTTTGTTTCCGGCGAAACTCTGACTGTTTCAGCGGAGTGGAAGGATTCAATCCAGGATGGCTTCGCCGTTGAGACCGACGAAAAAATCTGGACAGCAAAGATTTCAAAGGCCTGATTCGTAGATCTGTTCCGGATTGAATAATTTGGTTGACTTGATGATAATCGGGTACTTCTGTGAAAACAGGGGTACCTGTATTTTTATCTGCTTCAGGTTTGCGTCGCAAATTTGATGGACAGCCGCCTGTTTCAGATTCATTGCGAATGGACGCGGAAAGTCAAACCGGAAACCGAAATTTCCTCGTTGAGTTTTCATGGGAGGAGTGCATGAAAAGATATGCCTTCAGACGGTATGCCGCCTTTTTTGTTGTGTGCATGGTACTGGATATTCTTCTTGCTGGCTGTGCTTCAAAAAGTAAATCCATCCCAGATATTTCGACCCTTGCATTGTTGAGTCAAAATTCGGAGCTTTATGTAAGTGTGCCTGTCAAGTATCATAAGGATTTGGTCGCTGAAATAGTTGCATCCCAAACAGGCCTTTCGGCTTCCACGGCATCTACCGTGACTGGAAGAATGTCAAATCTTTATGTTGGACTTGGTGGGCCGGGGGATTCCGGACGTATAGAGATTGCTGCGGATGGAAGTTTTCCTTCTTTCGCCGTGGATATTGCTTTGAGCGAAGGCAACGGATGGACAAAAAAGAAATATGAGTCCGAATCACAGGAAGCGCTGGCCAAAAAATATCCCAGGGATTTTAAGTACTATTTGAACAGGGCCATGGTGTACAAGATTTCTTTTCCTACAAACAAGGAAATGCTTGTTGCAAAAAAAATAGCTCCGCTGCTTGATAATTATGCCTCCCGTTATGACGTGGAAAGCCTGCCGTACAATGAATATGTGAATCTTGACGGGACTGACGAGAAGGATATCCTTTTTTATTCCCCGGACCCAGGGACTTTTGCGGCGGCCTTCATTGGAGAGATAGCGTCAGGGTGGTTTACATTGGCGAGGGGCAAATTTTCCAGGCTTCCTGGAAACGATTACCTTATGGATTGTTTTCTGTCGCTTGCGGACAAGAATAGAAAAACAATTGTTTTGACCCTGCTGAACCTGGGCGGAATTCCTGTTGAGGAGGTGGACTCTACAACAATCCGTTTGTCAGGGTTCAAAGTGTCCAGGGCTCAGATAAAGAATATTGTATCTAGTGGTTTATAGTTTTATGGAGATCGGTTCTATGATGCGGAGATTTGCTTGGCTGTATTCTGTTACTTTTGCGTTTGCACTGGTATTCTTTTTGGGAATTACTGGCTGTTCGTCAAATGGTACTTTTGCAATTCCTGGAGAAGGGGAAGTCATTCAAAAAAATTTGCTGACAGAGTATTTAAATATTGCCCGCGCATATGATGACCTAAAAAAATACGATAAGGCTGTCGAATATTACGAAAAGGCCCTGTCGGTTGATAAAAAAGGCGAGTTCTCCAATTCTATTCTTTACAGCATTGGAAGGTGCCATGCGGTTTCGGGAAAATGGAGCGAAGCTTTGGATGTCTACGAGTCTTTATTGGAAAAGGATTCCGGCAACACCAATCTTAAGATCTCGATTGCATATGTCTATGCTATGTCCGGTGATTTGGAGAAAGCCTGCTCGAGCTATTCTGAAATATCAAAAGAAAATCCAACCGACATATCCCTCTTGAAGAACTATATCTCGGTCCTGCTCGCGGCGGATAAAACGGAGGAGGCGAAGGCTCAACTTTCCTTGCTGGTCGAACGTTTTCCAGGGGATTCCTCCATAAAGGAGTTGGAGAAAAAAATAAATGAATCCGGCGGTTTTTCCCAGGAAAAATAAAAATTAATACAAAAATTAGGGCGAAGCTGTTGACATAAATGAATATTACATATATAGTATAAACATATCTAGCGCGTCCTACTGGGATAGCGAATTTGCCGGTGTAGCTCAGTTGGTAGAGCGGAGGACTGAAAATCCTTATGTCGTCAGTTCAACTCTGACCGCTGGCATCAAAAGACCTTCGAGAAATCGAAGGTCTTTTTTTTGTCTCCTGTTCTTTAGGATTGATCTTTTGAGTCCTGCCTTTTTCTTTAGTTTTATTTGCTTGTAGGATTTTTAATATTGCATTATACTAGGACGTATGAACTGGCTTGTGATTTCTCAGAATATTCAGGACGAGCGATTAAAGACTATTGAAAGTTACTTGTTCTCAAAAAATGAAATAACCCCTTTTGAAGTTTTTTTGGATGGAGCTGTCGATGGTGATAGCCTTCATGAAAATATGCGGCATGCCCTTCAATCGACTCACTGTATCATTTTGGACTGCGATAAATTAAAGGACAGGCCTGATTTTATTTTTCTGCTTGGTATTTTGGCTGGCAAGAGAATAAAAACTTATGTCATCGGTGAAAAATCAAAGATTGAGCAGGTAGCATGTATTGATACAGAAGGACAGGGCCTTTTTAAATGTTTTGAAAATCTGTCCGTGTTCATGGATTACCTGGATTCAGCCTTCTGTGAAATCGAAAAAAAAGACTATGAACATAACTCGTTGATTCAGCTATTCACTTTGGGGATTCCTTTTACGGCGGACTCCTTTGCCCATTATCTGGAAAAGGATGTCGTTGATATCTATAGGCTGTTCATTCATGCCGGCATGATAGTTAACGCAAAAACATCGGAAGGTGTTCCAATGCTGAGTGTTGCCACAAGAAGCGAGCACATGGACCAGGTTGAATGGTTGCTCTCCCTTGGAGCGGATATAAATGCCATATCGGGGGACAGGGGTTATTCAGCCGTAATGGATGCTGTGTGGCGTAAAAATTATAAGATTACGGAATTCCTTATAAAAAAGGGTGCGGATTTGAATATTGTCAGTACTGATGGGCAGCCGATTTTGGTTTTGGCCGTCGGAAATGGCAATGAAAAAATTGTTCAGCTTCTGCTTGATAGCGGAGCGGATCCGGATTTAAAGGATAGCATGGGAATGAGCGCCAGACAGTATGCCAGTTTATTTAAGAAGACAGCGATCATCGAAATACTAAAACAGTTTCCCCCAAAGGAATGATTTTTGATGGAAAGTATTTAGTTTAGGGAGTCGTTTATGGAAAATAAAAAAATTAAAGTAGTTTTTGCCGGAGGCGGAACCGGAGGTCATATTTATCCAGGTATTGCGGTTGCTGATGCAACAAAGGCCTTGGCGGCTGAAAGGGACCTGGATGTCGATATATACTGGATTGGCAATGAGAAGGGAATGGACAGGGATATCGTCGAGAAAAACCTTCTTTCTTCTGGCGGCAGCATAACAGAGTTTATTGGTATTCCGTGCGGTAAATTAAGAAGGTATCTGTCCTGGGATAATATAAAGGATTTGTTCAAGATTGCTTCCGGATATTTCAAGGCAAAGAAAATTCTCAAAAAATTGAATCCGGACTGCCTGTTTTCGAAGGGCGGATTTGTATCAGTGCCACCGTGCCGTGCCGCGAAATCCAGAAAGATTCCATATTATACCCATGAATGTGATTTTACGCCTGGTCTTGCAACAAAACTTAACAGCGGTTCAGCAAAAAGGATACTGGTTTCCTATGAAGATACAAAAAAATTTTTCTCTGATTCCCTGAAGGAACGATGCACGATAACCGGCAACCCTGTCCGTCCAATCTTTTATGAAAATCACCGGGAGCAGGGGCTGAAGTATCTGGGGATTGACGGAACTCCTAAAAAGCCTGTCCTTTTGGTTTTAGGAGGCAGCCTTGGAGCTTTGCAGATAAACAACCTTGTGAAAGATAATCTGGACTGGTTGCTGGAGCGTTTTATCGTTGTCCATCAGACAGGAAAGAAATTTGCGGAAGAAAATCCACAGATATTTACAGAACACCCAGCGGATTATCATCCATATGATTTTATCTACAGCGAAATGCCGGCCGTAATCCAGGCCTGCGATGTCGTTCTTTCCAGGGCAGGCGCAAACTCTTTATGGGAATGTGCCGTCAGTGAAAAACCGATGGTTCTGATACCTTTGTGTGGTTCCGGAACCCGTGGGGACCAGGTGGACAATGCAAAATATTTTGAAAGCAAGGGAGCCGCTCTGTCTTTGGTTGGCCCTGATGCGTCGGACTCAAATTTGAAGGATGCCTTGGAAAAAATGTTGGATGAAAATCTTCGCAACAAGTTTTCTTCCGCATGTAAAGAACTTTGCGCCAATTTTAAGCCGGCTAAGCACATAGCCGAGATTATTTTGGATGGGATAAATAAATGAGTTTCGCTACGATAGACTTTTTTTTCTTTGCATGCATTCTTGTGTGCGTAATAATCTGTACCATCAAGGGCTTTGTGGATTCTTTTTTTGACAAGGCCGCTCCGGTTGTCGCGATAATTGCTGCGGTATGCTTTTATAAAAACTTCATGGGATTGATGACCAAATTCATTTCCAATCAGCTTTTATGTTCCGTTGCAACTTTCCTTGCGGTTTTTGTAATTGTTTTTGTTGTCATAAAGATTTTGCAGAACACGATCGGTAAAATTTTTGAAGAAAAAATTTTAAGTTCGCTTAACCATACGTTGGGTTTCATTTTTGGAATTGCGGAAGCTTTTGCGATTATTTTTTTCTTGCTTTTTCTTCTCTCCGCGCAGCCGTTTTTCGATGCCTCAAAACTTTTGGATGGAAGTTTCTTCTATTCAATTTTCCATAAAATTTTAGGGGACAGTTTTATTCCATCATGGAATTCTGGATTCAAGGGATCCGTTGCTGCCTTCCTGAACTTTTTCAGTGGTGGACAAAAAATTGTTTGATAATGTTTTGCACCAAAGCGCTTCGGTTTTGTTGTCCGAGGATATAGCGAAAGATAGGTTACCAGGTTCAATCCTTTTTTCTGGTCCCGCGGCATCAGGCAAATTGACTTGCGCGCTTGAGCTTTCCCGTGTTTTATCCTGCACCGGGAATCCTGTTGGCAATTGGAACTGCACGTGCCCGAACTGTCAGAAACATAAGGCAATGGTTTCCCAAAATCTACTGATTGTTGGACCGGGAAATCGTACCCTCGAGATTGCCGCCGCCAAAACGACTTTGCTTTCCCAGAACGCAAAAAACACGAACCATGTCGAGGCTGCCAGATATCTGTATTTGAGGGCCGTCCGGAAATTGACCGTACGTTTCAGTTCCATTTTATGGAAAGACGATGACAAGCTATCAAAATTTGCCCCCCTTATTCAGGCGATTGATGAAGATCTGGAGGTCCTGACTCCTGGACGGGCAATTCCAGACGGCGATGAGCTTTCAAAACTGCTGGACAACATAGAAAAGAACTGCATAAAACTGGAAAATTCATTCCTGTATGATTCTTTGCCGGTTCTTCAGATACGTAATTTTTCGGAATGGGCGCATCTGAGTACCGAAAGTGGAAAGAAGGTTTTGATTATTGAAAACGCCGACAGTATGGCTGAAAGTTCCAGAAATGCTCTGCTGAAAATACTTGAGGAGCCGCCTCAGAATACTATGTTCATTTTAACGACGGCCCGCAGAAGTGCCATGTTGCCAACAATTCTTTC
Organism: Treponema sp.; assembly: GCA_045643225.1. Classification (GTDB taxonomy): domain Bacteria; phylum Spirochaetota; class Spirochaetia; order Treponematales; family Treponemataceae; genus Treponema_D. Next base: position 185,551 of record JAZUKJ010000098.1, read on the forward strand.
CAGGGTAAGGACATATTCTTTTTTTAGCAGGAATACTGAACAGCAGCAGGAAGTAATAAGGCGCGTATATCACTATGACCCTGTGGTCGGTGGTGGGCCTATGCCGAATACAATTAATGAATTCCTTCAGACCTATTTCCCGATTAGTCCGGAAACCGTGAGATATAATGCGGAACTTTTTTTTAAGGATATTGCCGCTGCTCATGTCCCAAATATACCTTCAATTGTTTCTGTCTGTGGAAATTTTGAGCCAAGGGATTTGCTTAAAATTTTTATGGAGACATTGATTGAAATGCAGAGACCTCTGTTGAAATCCGCTTGCGGATGTGAAGTTTCACACAGATGTGTTGAGGAAATAAGGAACGCATACAACAATGTTGGGATATATAATCAGAATCCTGCTGCATGTCTCGAGGAACTTGTAAGGAATTTGATGCTGATAAATCGGGAATATGGCGGCATATTTGGAGATGCAATCAGGTGAACGATTTTTTTAAAAATGTTTACAAGAAGATATCAAAGCTGACTCCTGAACAGGTCTCTGATTTGATGCAGGGGCTTATTTCTGAAAAAGAAAATCTGACATCGATTTTCGAGAGCCTTTCGACGGGATTGATTATTGTGGATACCGACTGGCGGCTTATCCATCACAACAAGGCGTCGGAACGGCTTATCCATTTTTCTCCTAGATTGGCGGACCAGGATGGGAACCAGATTTGGAATCTTATTGAAAATAAAGAAATTTCTGAATATCTTGAAAATTGTGCATTGAATCAGAAGTCGAATGTGATTGAAGAATTCTCCATTTCCTTTGGTGATTCATTTCGCTTTGTGACAGTGAAAATTGGTTCCCTTGTAGTGAAAAAACATGGGTCAGGTAATGCTGTCACTAATCATGTCGCTGGGGCAATCATAACGGTTGATGATATAACCCAGCAAAGGCAGTCAGAAATCTTGCTGCACAGAATGGAGAGCCTTGCAAGTTTGACGAACCTTGCCGCATCGGTGGCGCATGAAATAAAGAATCCATTGGGGGCCATAAGCATTCATATCCAGCTGCTGCAGAAGGCTGTCAACAAGGCCAGGAATGGTGACGGTGCCCTTCCAGACCAGCGGTTCATGGAAAATTATCTGAACATAATCAACGAGGAGATTGACCGGCTTAATAAGACTGTAGTTGATTTCCTGTTTGCAGTCCGTCCTGTTCAGGCGAATATGCAGCTGGCAAATCCAAATGATCTGTTGCAGAACATAATTTCTTTTTTTGCTCCGGAGCTGGAAGAAAAAAATATTGATGTGGAACTGGAGCTATGCAAATCAGCACCACGGCTTTTGCTTGATGAAAAACTGTTCAGGGAAGTCATAATCAATCTTATGCAGAATTCGATTGCCGCCATAGAGTCGCTTAGGAAAGATACCATCAATGCGGACGATTCTGATATTGACTATAGGGGCCGGATAACTGTAAATTCCGTTATCAAGAACGAAAAATATTTAATGTCGTTCAAGGATAATGGAACCGGCATGGATGAGTTGACTTCCAACAGAATCTTCGAGCCGTACTACACAACAAAAGCCACTGGTACAGGACTGGGGCTCACCACTGTCTATAAAATCATAAAGGAATTCCGTGGTGACATCCAGGTTCGTTCCTCCTTGGGTAAAGGTACCACGTTCAAGATTTCGTTGCCGGTACCTCAAAAAAATATAAAGCTTCTAGCTGACAGGTCCTCGGAGAATTTAAAATGAAGTTTACGATTTTAATTATTGATGATGAAAAAAATATTCGTGAAGGTCTTGCCGCCAATTTTGAGATGGAGGATTACAACGTTAAGACTGCCTCCAATGGTGCGGAGGGGCTTGAAATTATTTCTCATGGAGATATCGACCTTGTCATAACTGACCTGAGGATGAACGGGATCAGCGGAGAAGAGGTTCTGGCCAAGGTTACGGCGGAAACTCCGGGTATTCCTGTCATAATCCTTACCGGTCATGGCAGCATTGATAGTGCGGTTGACGCAATGCGGCACGGGGCCTATGATTTTTTGACCAAGCCTCTGAATCTTGATCAGCTGACGATGATTGTGAAAAGGGCCCTCGAAGGCCGGGAAATGAGCCTCCATCATCAGAACTTAAAGCGCGAACTTGAGGGAAACTCTGCACTAAAAGGTATGATTGGAAAATCTGCCGCAATGCAGAAAGTTCAGCAGATGATTCAGAAAGTTTCGGACACAAAGGCGAGTGTCCTGATTACCGGTGAAAGTGGTGTCGGTAAGGAGCTGGTCGCCAATGCCATCCACAATCTTTCCTCAAGGAAAGGCAATAGCATGGTAAAAGTGCATTGCGCCGCTTTAAGCGAAACTTTGCTTGAGAGCGAACTGTTTGGACATGAGAAGGGGGCCTTTACCGGGGCTGACAAGTTGCAGAAAGGACGTTTTGAATTGGCACATGGCGGCTCAATTTTTCTTGATGAAATTGGCGAAATAAATCCGAGTGTGCAGATAAAAATTCTTAGGGTCCTTCAGGAAAAAAAGTTCGAGAGGGTTGGTGGGGAACAGACCATTAGCGTGGATGTCAGGATAATTGCGGCCACCAATAGAAATCTTGAGGAAGAAGTAAAGCTTGGACATTTCAGGGAGGACCTTTACTATCGTCTGAACGTCATACATATTGAAGTTCCTCCGCTAAGGGAACGCAAGGATGATATTCCGTTGCTGATTTCAAATTTTCTTGAGGAATTTAATTCCGAGAACGGTAAGAATATAAAATCCGTGGACAACAGGGCAAAGGCTGCGATGTTTAAGTATAACTGGCCTGGAAATATCCGTGAACTCCGTAACTGTATGGAAAGTGCGGTTGTTATGTGTAGTGGCGATGAAATTGGTATAGAGGATTTGCCACCAACAATCAGGGAATGCACTGCCGGGGATTCTATATCGGTTCCAATAGGTATTACGCTTGATGATGCGGAAAAAATCATTATACAGGAAAACCTGGCCGCCAATCGAAATAACCGTAGCCGTACAGCCGAGGTGTTGGGAATAGGACGTAAAACTCTGCAACGGAGACTTGCTGAATGGGGTATGGATGATGATGGGGTATGACAAATGGATACAATTTATGACAGGCTGGGGGACTTGCTGAGGGAAACCCTTGAGGCCGGTGAGGTCAAATTTGTGAAGGTAGATTCTTCCGCATCTGAAAGATTTGGTCAGGAAAATTCTCCGGATTCTGATGACAAGGTGCAGCCTGGTTCAGCAAAAAGAAATTCAGAGAAAAAAAAATCCATGAATACTGGAAACATTCCTGAATATCACGTCAACAACGAGACCGGCACTGTCTATCACATGGCGGATGCGTATAGAATTAATCAAACTATTTATGAACCAAAACAGTTTGTCCAAAAAAAATTGACACCAGAAGTGGTACAAGCTTACAAGGTCTTGGAAATATCAACGGATTGCTCCTTGGATGAAATAAAACGCGCCTACAAGGATAAGATAAAGTATTTTCACCCAGACCGATATTCAGGAAACCCGGTCCTTTTGAAAATTGCTACGGAAAAAACCAGGCAGCTGGTTGACGCCTATAAAGTTATTTCAATGTTCCTTGAATTCTGATAATCCTTTTTTCAGAGTTTTTGAGTCGCGCTAATGGAAAAACAATGTCGTGACAGTTGGTGCCATAAAAAAAGCCTGCCCAAAATTGCATGGACAGGCCTTTTTGTTTATCAGATGAACCGTACCCCGACATCATGCATCGGGGCGTCATTTGAAGTCGGACTTAAATAACCGTTCCTGATGGGATTTCTGCAAACTTTTTGATTACAATAATTCCATCTGAACTGAAGAACAGACCATGGTCTCCATCTTCATATTTGCGGCCGCTTACGTTAATGCAGCAGTTGTCTCCAATCTTTGCATTCTTGTCAATAATTGCCTTGTTGATTTTACATCCCTTGCCAATACCGACATTTGGAGTGCCATTCTTTGCATTCTTTGCTTTCTCTGCGTCATTTTCGTAGAAGTCGGCACCCATCATGATGACACCGTTCAAATCGCATCCTTCGTTAATGATTGAACGTACACCAATTACGGAATGCTCGATGCGGGAATTGGTTATTACACAACCTTCGCTTGCAAGGGAGTTCTGCAATGTGGCGTTGTTGATCTTGCTAGGAGGAAGATTTCTCATGTGTGTATAGATTGGCTTGTCCTCGTCGTAGAAGTTGAACTGTGGGATTGGGTCTGTCAAATCAAGGGTTGCATTGTAGAATGAACTGATTGTTCCAATATCTTCCCAGTATCCGTTGAAAATATAGCTGCTTACTTTCTTTGTCTTGATTGCCTCTGGAATGATTTCCTTTCCAAAGTCATTGTTCTTGTTGTCGAGCATCTCCTCCATTGTCTCTGCATTGAAGATATAGATACCCATTGAGGCCAGATACTCAAGATTTGCTGGCAGGTCTTCGCCTCTTGATGCTTCCGGAATTTTCCATTCGTCGATGTTCATGTCCTTTGCAGGTTTTTCCATGAATGCTGTAATCTGATTTGAGTCATCCACCTTCATGATTCCAAATCCAGATGCATCGTGACGGTTTACAGCCTTTGCGGCGATAGTGATATCTGAACCTGAAGCAATATGCTGGTCCATGAATTTCTTGAGGTCCATTCTATAAAGCTGGTCGCCAGAAAGGATGATGTAATGTGTTGGATGCTGGACCCTAAAATGTGCCATGTTTTTGCGTACGGCATCTGCGGTTCCTTCATACCATCCTGAATGTTCCAATGTCTGCTCTGCCGCAAGGATTTCAACAAAACCACGACTGAAACGGTCGAAATTATATGAATTGATGATGTGTAGATGCAGTGATGCAGAGTTGAACTGTGTTAAGAGATAAATCTTTCTATATCCACTGTTGATACAGTTGGAAATAGGGATATCTACGATACGATACTTTCCACCGAAAGGTACGGCAGGTTTTGAGCGTTCCTTTGTCAAAGGGTAAAGACGGGTACCTTTTCCACCACCAAGGATGATGGCCAGTACTCTTGGTTCTTCGTTATTCTTGTTCATATAATTTATTCCTCCGTAGGATATTTAAAATTATACGCGTGGTTTTTGGAATTTGCAACAAAAATAAATTAATATTAACTGAATAATTTACGGATGTGCTTGTCCATATAAATTTTTTTTATAATCGCTATTAGGTGTTTTAATGCTGTTTTGACATTGACAATGTTTTTACTTTTTCTATATAATGTTGACACGAAATAGGAATCTGTAGTAATATTACTTTGTTATACAGACGACTAAAATTTTATAGCGAGGTTTTATATACTATGGCAGTACCTAGATCAAAAACATCAAAAGCTGTTACCAAAAGAAGACGTGGTGTAAATATGCATCTTGCAACACCAAATCTTGTTCCATGTAATAACTGTGGTAACTTGATTCTTCAGCATCATGTGTGTCCAAAGTGTGGATTCTACCGCGGACGCCAGGTCATTACACCAGAGGTAAACGGTTAATTTAAGGAGGCCGCAAATGGACGAATTGTTTGAAAAGCTTAAGAAGGTTATCGTTGATAATCTTGACATCGATGAAGACAAGGTAACAATGGAAGCAACATTCCGTGGTGACTTGGGACTCGACAGTCTTGATACTTATGAACTTATGTACAGCCTGGAAGCTGAAACAGGTGTAAAGGTTCCTGATGAAGTTGCTGCTTCATTTGTAAAGGTTGAAGACGTTTACAACTATATCAAGAAGCAGGGCAACTAATTTTAGTTCCTTTAGGTAAAAGCACAGTATTAATTTACTGTGCTTTTTTTGTATATTTTAATTCAATACATCAAAGTTGCTATATAGTCTGAATGATTTATAGAAAGATTGCTGTATTGAATGGATATGTATGTTTGTGAAGGACTTCTGCAGGACTCTTTTCATCTATGTTTTTGATTGCAGTCTTCCTGGGCATGATTTTATTTAAGGTGGCAAAATGAACGCTAGGGACTTGTTCTATGAGTCTAAACCTCTTTCCGCTGAAAGAAGGCATCAGCTGGAAGAGTTTTGTGCAAATTTGGGATTGAAATTCAATAATCTTAATATGCTTGATTTGGCTTTCCATCATAGGTCCTATTCCAATGAGAATTTGGATCACAAGATATATAACAATGAGCGTCTTGAATTTCTTGGCGATTCGGTGCTGGGGCTTGTGACTTCGGCCTTTCTATATGAGGACATGATGGATAATCCTGAAGGGGATTTGGCGAAAATCAAGTCGAATGTGGTTAGCGAAAAATCCCTGGCCCCGATTGCAAAAAATATCATGCATATAGATTCCTGTCTTGTTCTTGGCAGGGGCGAGGAAATGTCTGGGGGAAGACTCAAACCTGCGATACTGGCGGACGCTGTCGAAGCCGTCATAGGTGCTTTGTATCTTGATTCTGGATTTGACGCGGCGAAAGCTCTTGTGCTGGACTTGATTGTGCCTGAAATCAGGAAGGTTCAGCTGGATAAGGGTAACAAGGATTACAAATCCATACTACAGGAATTTTATCAAAAGAAATACAAAAAGTGCCCCGTCTATAAACTCATATCCCAGACAGGGCCGGATCATGACAGAACTTTTTACGTCAGTGTCATTCTTGGGGATGTGTCCTATGGTCCTGAGTGCGGAAAAAGTAAAAAGATAGCTGAACAGGAGGCCGCGCGTCAGGCCTGCATTGTATTGGGCATTGAAGGTTGATGCGCCGTATCCGTTATGCAGTTGGGCATAGCGGAAGCGGTTTTCCTTGTCAAACTTATTTGTTGATATAGGAAGGACTGTTTGTCAATTTCTTTGAATATCTCACGCCTATGGAAAGCTGGTATTCATAGTTAATGTCTACAGGGGATGAAACTTTGTTTGTTCCAATGTTTCCATAATCGATGGAGGCGATTGTATTTAAAAAGACTGTCCACCGTTTTGCCACAGGAAATTGCGCCTGTACAAGCAGAGGGATTCCTATGCCCACATAGTGCCATGCATCTGTCAGTTGATAAAGAACATGGAGTCCTGCACCCAAATCAAGTCTCATGTATTTCCAGTCCTTTATTTCAAATATTGGGGCAAGTATAAGGTCGAATCCGTAAAGGAGGGTCTGCTTTGGGTCTTGCTTTACCTTATTGAAGGTTGAGTAAAGCGGATAATAGGCCGCAACCCGGGCCATCAGGTTTAGGGGCAGGAAATTCTGGGTCCTGGCAGAAAAATACAGGCCGACAAGGGTATCTTCGAACACAAAGTTGCTTCTGCCGGTCTGCTTTTGAATTCTCGTAACGTATGCCCCTGCTGCGCCGTAATCAAACACCAGGAATGGTTTATTTGATTTGTCGGCCATCCCTTCCAGGGAATCCTCCGCCGCCGGTTTGCCATCTTCGGTTATGGTCAGGCCATTTGCATCGGAGGATGGAGTCTGGGCAAATGTCTGGTATGAAAACAATAGCATTAACGCCGCAATGCAAGAAATTTTTTGGAGATTCATTTTTTTCCTCTAGTTAGATATTTTCATCAATGTAAGCAACATGGAATTTGAGCTCGTGTCTGTCCAGGCTAGATACATTATGTTTCCCCTTATGTCCCATTCCGTTGACATTATTGAACCGGAAGAGCGGGTGAATACCAGAACATTGTTCAAAACTTCGTAGGAACCATCCTGCTGCTCTTTGTTTCCATTCAGCGTTACTGTTGAGGTATAGGTGGAATCCGGCATGAATGTTATTTTATTTCCGTAGGAATCCTGCCATGTACCATATAGAGGTGACGGCGCGTAGCATGATACATAGAGGGCGGAAATGCATATCGCTATGATAGATATAAAAAATCTGATGAAATTTTTTTTCATTTTTATCTCCTGTTTACTATTTTTCGTTGGCGACACTCCAGTTGACGCTTTCTGCTTCAAAATTTTCTCGCTTTATTATATAGACACCACCGCCTGCCGCTCCCGATTTTATTTGTATTGAATCATAATTGACGGAACCTGGATACATTCCGCTGCAAGTCACTGTGCCGTCCATGGAACCGTTGGTATCTATTCCCGCCGAAGTATTTGTGTTTCCTGTTATATTAAAATAAATTCCGTCAGCTGTTCCAATGATATCATCGTCACCGGAAAGAGGCACGGAATCGATTTTACCGTTGGAATGGACATAGAAATCGGAGTAGTTTGTGTATTCCATGATTACTCGGCCACTTACACCTGAAATACCCGCATTGTAGTATAGGCTTCCGGATAATGTTCCATCAGCGGATTCCTTTCCCAGTTTATTTGTGTTTCCGCTTTTGTGCATAAGCGTAAGCTTTTTTTGAGAATTGAGAACAGTTATGTTATATTCCCGCATGTATTGGTTGGCTGTTATGGCACCATATCCAAATTCTGCATCCGTATAGTTTGTTCCGTCACCAAGGCTGTTGACCGATACAACTTTGTAATAGTAAACCTTTTTTGGACGGGCCCCTGTGTTCTGGTCATAGAAAATTGTTCCTGTGACCAGATATGTTTTTTCGTCGTTATCTACGGAAAGCTTTTTATAGCCGCTGTCCTTTTTGTCAGAACGGTAGATATAGTAGCCGGCAACGTCGGATGGTTCGTCCGGTGCGGTCCAGGAGAGACGTACCGGATATACCTCGTTTGCGTTGCAAATCCATTTAGCACCCATCTCAGAGGAAAGGTTTGCATATCTTGAAACGGAAAGGTTCTTTGGTGCATAGGGCGCAGGTGCAACCGTTTGGCTTTCCATGCTCAGGTTGTCTCCGTTCTTGGTCTGGATTCTGTAGTAGGAATTAGGACTGGTCAGTGCATAGGAATATTCGTTATTTATGGATGTCAAATTTTTGGCTTCCACTGTGGCGACCGGTGTGAATCCTGTGTCCGGTGCTGACGAACCGAGGATGATGTAGGAATAATTTTCCTGTTCCGTCTGTGCTCCCAGAGCTTTTGTCCAGCTGATCGTATGGTATCCACGATTTTTCGTGACGTATATTGATTGCGGTGAACTTAAAATGAATCCTTCCGCCGGGGATGGCGAATTCATTGATGTATCCGACATCTGGCCTTTTACCTGGGTCGTTCCATCTGGACCATATTTCCACGGCTGCACCATATAGTAGTAATACAAATTCTCGGAAAGGGAGTTGGTGTCGCTATAGGTGTAGTTCGTCGAATTGGTTAGGCTTGATGTGAGCATCGTAAGTGCCGAATCCTTCGAATTGGAACGGTAGACTGAATAGAATGTGTCTGGGTCTCCGGTCCATGATATGGTTATGGATTCCTTGTCATAGGCGCGTCCCTTTGTGACTTTCAGATCGGTGACCTGAGTTGGGGCTCCATCTGTTCGTGCGTATCCCATTGCGATGGACGATTGTATTGACGAATTCCCGATGCTGTTTTCCGCGCACACCGTATAGTAATATTCTGTGCCACGGGAATCCTCCGCAATGTAATCGACATACTGTGTCATGTTTGATTTTATCGTCGCAAGCCGTGTGGAGTTCGTTCCGTCAGCATTTGGGCTCCTGTATACTGTGTAGCCTGTAGCTGATACGGAGGTCGATTTTTTCCAGGAGACTATGATTCTGTCTTTGTAGGAACCTGTGGTGGCGGTGACGCTTGTTGGTGGAGCAAAAAGGTTTCCGCCTTTGGGTTTAGTGAATTCACTGGCCCCGTAGCTTTGGGTATTGTTTTCGGCGCTTATCCTATAAAAATATTTGTAGCCATACTCTGGGGCAGTACTTTTTGGATTCGTAAGGATAGTATCCACATAATAGGTTCTGCCGTAAATGAATGCGGTGTTTCCAAAAGTTCCGTTGATAATCTGGAAATCACCTTCCGATGGTTCGTCAAATCCGCCGGCGATGTTCCTGGTTGTGACGACGGCCCTTTCAAGACGGTAGGACAGTGCCTCAGGTACTGATGTCCATGACACGGTTATTGAAGTTGCGTCGTCCCCTTCCGAAACAAAAAGCTGCGACGGACAGGCCAGAGTGTCAATGGATTTCGTTTCCGTCACTATATCCGCAAGAGTTGCGATAGTGGAGGTGGTATTCATTCCGATTTTACCCTGGAACATGTCCGCGCAGGATGAAAACAGATTCGCCGCAACCAGAGCTGACAATGCGATGCAGGTGTTCTTTATGCTAATCTTCATTATTCTCCCTCCACATCAACAAATTCTGAATCAAGCTTTGAGCCTTCCTTTATGTCCCACCATCTTCCTTTGTACTGGGCCAATGAACTGTTGTAGCTGGTAACTTTGCTTTCTCTTCCCTCAAACATGTTGAACGGGAATATCTCTTTCATTCTGTCTCTTGCATTGCTTTCAGATTCTGAAACTGAAAGAACCAAATTCTCCCTTCCATCCTGACTGGCCGTTGCAGTCAATTTAGGAGTATCTTTTTCCCACACTACAGCTGCATGGGCTCTACCAGCCGTAAATTTAACATTTCCAACATAGGAATTTTGATTTGAACTGTGACTCCTTACTTCAACAGTTACTTCAGGGAAACATATTACAGTGCTTCCACCACAGCAGTTTCCAGTTTTATTGCAGTTGTTAATTTTAATCGTATAGCCGCTAACCAAATCTGTGTTCCTGAGTCCCGGAAGGTCATGGAATTTGTGAACATAGTCATTTCCATTTGTTCCGTAATACAAGTCCCTTGTTGCACCAGGGTGATTGACTGTGAATTTTCCCTGAACTCCATCGCAGTTTCTTTCTCCACCAGTAGAAATTCCCGCCTGATCCAAAGCGTCCGCCAAAATCAAAAGCACATTCTTTGTGAACTCCTCCGTGGAAATCTTTCTATAGGCTCCGACAGAACCGTCAAGACCAAGATATGTGTAAACGGTTTTGCCCTCGGAATTTTTTCTTTGGGCACGTATCATGTAATACTGTTTCTGGTCACGCTGAACTTTAAGGAGCCCCAGATTTTCTCCAGTGGTGTCGGTGAGGCCGTTTGGTGTCAGTGAGATACAATTTGCGGTCGGCGTGATTTTTGCATCATACCAGTCTTCTGTTGTTGCTGAAACCTTTCCGTCCGCCGTCATTTGACCAATCCTGAACCAGCCTGGAGCGACGTTAAGATTCTTTGTCCAGATTGTGTAGGCCGGTTCCGTTTCGTTGTCCTCAGGTCCAAGGGCGCGTTTTGTGTAATTCCATTGGTCCCAGGTGACCGCCGTTGTAAAGGTTTCATTGTTGGATGAATCCCTGCATGTAGCCGAAAGTCCTGTAAGTCCAAAGGCGTATCCAACATTTCTCTGTTCGGCCGTTGAAATTTCGTCCATCGATGACTTGAGTTTTTCGATATAGGAATCCACAAACGGGTTCTGCATATTTGAACTTGAGGACAGATACTTGACAGCATATTCGTACGGCTCGGACCGGCTTGCCGGGGTAGTGCAGATTATGTTTGCGCTTGTCGTAAGCGGGTCGCTTATGTTGACTCCTGCGTTTTCAGAATACGGGGCGCTGGAGCCCTTTGCACGTCTGTATATATAAGGCCTCAGATTTTTGTTGCCTATGTAAGGTCTGCTCCAATCAATTCTTATGGAGGTCGGGCTGTCCGCCTTTGATGCATGTACGTTCAGTCCATAACCTATAGCCGACCCCATCTTTGCTATGGAACCGCCGTTCATATATACAATGTCGGCCGCGATTGATTGTGATTTCAGTTTACCGTTCGCGAATGAATCCTTTTCGGATAGGACTGGGATTACGGTATACTCAATAGGGATTCCCCATGGAATCCTTGACTGGGTAATCTGTCGCTGGGAGGCGGAGTCCTTTTCGCTGGCAGGGATTGGAGCGTATGTATCCTGCAACTGAATCTTTCCATCGACAAATGCCACCTTCATGGTCGATGCTGGTACCGTTTCTCCTGAATTTGTTTTTACGGTCATGTCGCCGGTGTTTATGAAGAAAAGCTCAGGTGTGTCTTCGTCTTTTTCATAATCGGACTGTCCTGTTGCTCGGTACCTGTATCTCTGAACAATGTAGCCGGCGGAACCTGGTATCTTATTCCACTTTGCAGTTATGATTGTTTCGTTTTCGGCAACAGTTGTCTCAAGTCCCATGTCTGCAGGACCAAGGGTCTTTGCCATGACAGTATTTTCCGAGCTGTCATTATTTGAAAAGGCCTTGACGGAGACGTTTCGTTCTTTTCCAGATTTTTTTGCATCGGCATAGTAGTTTGCGCCAAGGTCTTCGCGGGTCAACGTTAAGCGGCAGTATTCATTTCCCGCTGTGTCGAAGATAGATGATATGCTGTCGTCATTGGCGCTTATTTTTGTATATTTTTCTGTACCATCCAAAGATATCGTATATCTTTCGGCTACCGGAATCTTTTTCCAGCTGATGGTGATGGAATCGTAGGATGGGGTGTTTTCGTCAAATTCGACAGCCGGTTTGCCAAGTGAACTGGAAAGCTTGCTGGTGCAGCTCATAGGGGCTGTGGTAGCGTTTTTATATTCCGCCGAAAGGGTATAGATTCTTTCGACCCCTGTGCTTGGTATGTTGTTTTTATCCACGAAGGTTGTGATTCCATCCCTTGTGGTGGCTGTGCTTATGTCAACATTTTGAATGGCTCCACCGTCGCCTATTCCGTCCGAAGTCTGGATATAGCTAAGCGAATAGTTGCATTCGTCGTTGTTTTTCCAGTGAACTATGAATTTGTCGGTATATCCATCGTCCACGGTGAAGTTTTCGATTTCCCCTGCATTGTCGGTCACTATCAATGTGGTGGTAGTGGCGCTGGTAATGGCTTTGGTCTTGTCCTGTTCATTTTTAGGGACAATATGGACTGTGTACTCATATTTGCCGCGGTCGGACGGGAGCGTAAAGTTTTTGTCATATTCCTTCAGGGTTTTCATGTTGCTGAAATAGCTCAGGTCGATGGTGTGCGGCTGACTGCCGTCCATGGAAAATGGCTTGAAGCTTTCTGTCAGAATGAAACCGTATCTTCCTTCCAGCAGATTGTTTTGGTCCTGGTTGTCCAGAAGGAAGTTTTCCCATTCAAATGAAAACTTGACGGAAGCGGAGTCATAAGTGTTGGAGGATTCGGTGTTCTTTATGGCCTGATAGTCCTTTACGGAAAGCTTCGGTATTGCCATTGTCCAGGCTTTTGCTGTTGCAATGGATTTGATGTTGGAGGTTTCCATCATGGAGTAGTTCTTTATGTCCGTATCACGGTTCTGTTCCATCAGCGAAGGAAGTTTCTCCTTGTCGATGAAGGACTGCACTTTATACTCGAACATGATTCCCCTGTAGCTTTCCGGGAGAGTGTCCGTCCATATCACCTTTGTCCCCGCCGTATATGAGGTCAACGGGGTCCCTTCCTGTGATATGAATGGATGCAGAGGGTCCGATGCATCGGAAGTTCCAAAGTGGGAGTCTATTTCCATCCATGAGCTTTCGGTTTCAGCTTTTCTGTAGACCTTGAAGTACAGAGGAATATTTATATAGCTGTTGGTCTTTCCATAATAGATGTCCGACATGGCCGGAAGTGTGAATGAAAGCGTGATCATGTTCTTTGAGCTTCCGAAGTCCGAAGTCAAATCGGCTGGAGCGCCTGGACTTAACCTGTGCAGGGTCTCCTCCGTCATGAGAAGGCTTTCCTCCGTGTCTCCATATTCATTGTTTATGGCCACTATCTGTACGCTGTATTTTGTATGAGGGTTCAGGTTTTCGAAGATGCAGCTTGTCTCATCAAGGCTTGACGCCGGATAAGTTTTTGAATAGTCATTGCCAAGGTCGTCCTTGCAGCAGACTTGATAGGAGATTGACTGCCTGTAGGTTTGGTCGTTGCAGTTGGACATATACCACTGGACCTTCAGGCAGATGTCGTCGTTTATTTCTTCTGAAACTATTTCGGTTATCTCAGGTCTTGCAAGTGATGAACCGCGCACGGCCTGGCTGTGATTCCCCACATTGAAGGATGAGTCCACGGCGGCTACCTTGTACCATGCGGTGGAACCTTCCTTTACTTTGATGGCTATGGATGTGTTTACAGTCTGGTCCACCTGAATGAAGTCGGCTTCCTTTGGGGTTGGCTCGGAAGTTCCATAGATATAGTACCTGGAGGCTCCGTTTACCGGTTGCCAGGACAGCTGGATTGTGCCTGCCATCCCCTGGCTTGCCGTGATACCTGTTGGCGCGCTGCTTCTAGCGCTGTCGTTTACCGAAAGGGGGGTGGATGATGGAATCAAGGAGTTTTCACAGGATTCAAAAAAAAGGATTGTGGTAATCAAAAGCAAAGGGAAAAAGATTCTTTTCATTTATAAACCCATCCTGAGGAATTGTTGTCAATGGTGACAGGAAAAATTAAAAAAAAAAGTCCCTTAAACTAAGGGACTTTTTAAAGCGGTAGAAGGGAGTCGAACCCTCGTCTCCAGCTTGGAAGGCTGGGGTAATAAGCCGTTATACGACTACCGCGTTGCGATGATTAAAATATATTATGACGCAAAAAAAATGTCAATAGGTTTTAAAAAAAAGTCTCCGCCGTTTGACGGAGACTTTCAATGAGTTTTAGGAAATCCCTGTGGATATCCCTTAGAATGTCAGGCTGTCGCTCCAATATTCCTGGTTATAGATATCCGTGAAGCGGTAGGTCAGAAGCACTTTTCCCGGTCCTACATCCACGTTGCTGATTTCCATATTCTTTGTCACTTTGATTGGGTCTCCAAGACGGTAGCTGTCCATGTACTTTCCGTCATAGGAATAATAGTCGCAGATAAATTCAAGCTTGTCTCCAACCTTGAGCTCTGTGAGATTCTTTGCGACAGCGGTCGGGGAGGTCTCGGAGCTTATATCCTTGTAATCATATTGGGCACCGGCTATGAATCCGTATGGGTGTTCATTGTCAAAGACCAGCCATATATTTACCCTGTCACCGTTTAGGAATGCAGGGACACGGCCCGTATGGCAGTATTCGTCGTTTCCGAATTCCGTTGAGTCAACATGATAGTAGGCCACCGGATGACCGTTGATTGCCAGCCATGTCCGGTCCGAGTCGCCAATCAAATCACCGTCATCGGTCCATTCGTAGATGTTATCAAGCCCAAGGTCGATATATCCTTGACCGTCATCGTAGAACATGTTCAGGTCAATTCCATGAACCATGCTCCACTGGTTTTCCGAAAGGCGCAGAATTGATTTTCCGTTAGACTTGGTCCAGGAAAGGTTGCCTGCGTCAAAATGATTCAGCGAGATATAGTCCGCTGTTTTTTCAACTGACATGGAACGGTCCGACAGGAACGATGAGTTCTTGTTTGTAAGTCCGCCTATGATTCCGTCAAGGATTGAACCGCTGCCTCCGCCCAGGAATGACCCAAGCAGGGAACCAATCATGTCTGAACTGCTGGATGAGCTGCCGCCTGAACCGGAAAGTCCACCAAGAAGTGAACCGAACAGGGAGCCGGATGAGGAACTTGATGCAGCTCCTCCTGCCAGTTCACCAAAGAGAGAACCGAACAGCGAACCTGCTGAACCTGATGAACCGCCTGCCGCTACCTGTCCGCTGACTTCCAGGCTTGCAAATTCCTTGATGCACTGTGCATATTCTTCATCCATTCCGATTGCTTCATATGTGTTGCAGGCTGAATCCACGTAGGACGTTCTCTGGTAAGGGAAATATATTGAAACTCCATAGGCGTTCGTCATGTTTGCCGAGGTCTTGTTGTACTTGATGGCCCCCTGCAGGGATTTGCTTAGGGCTTTTCCTTCTGATGTACCGATCTTGTTGCAGAGGTCTACAAGGTCAATCTGGTCTATCTTTGAGCTGGTCGCGAATTCCCTTGTATTGTATCTTGCATCAGAGACGGTCTTGTATTCGTTCTTTGATATGAGGGAGCTAATGGATTTTGCAAAATTTGCAAGATTTTTTGGTACAGTGTTTGAGAATTCCGCCAGGTCAATCACTGATAGGGTGGTCTTCTGTCCACGGCACTGCCTGTCGCATTGGCTGATGAAGTCATCGACTATTGCTTTTCCAATTTCGACTGTAGGGGTTGAGGTATTGGAACCGACCTTTGACAGCCAGTTGGTGTAGTACCAGCCTATTCCTGGTTCCGTTTCTTCGGAAGCAACCATGTAGTCCGCGTGGCTGTTAAGCATTAAAGCTGTCTCTGCTGTGGCCATGAGACATGCATCAAAACCGATGAAATCGAATTTTACTCCACCGTTTTTGAGGGCGCTGTTGATTTCCGCAAGGTCCATGGCGCCTTTTCTTGGATAGTTTTCGTCATATCCATATCCGCTGACAGAGCCTCCTCCGTGGTCCCAGAAGATTAGGTCGTATCTGCTGGCAGGGTACTCTTTGGCGCAGTATTTTATGAAATAGGACAGGGTCGAAGGATCCGTCATGACTTTGGAACCAAGATTGTCCTCAAGGCGGAACATTTTTCCGTTGGCGATTTTATAAATCTGGTTTGTCTTGTTACTGATTTCGCTTGTCTTCCATCGTGAGCATCCACCGGTGTAGACAAGAAGATTTACGTTGTCTCCGTAACGAGCCGCAATCATTTCGGAAAGATCGGATGTTGCCATTCCGCTTTTTGATTCCAAATCCGTTCCGCACATGTAGACCATGATTGTGACTGTATCATTTCCGTTGCCAACAATCCGTGTGTATTTTTCACGGGAACCTGAGGCGACCGAAGTGTTTACGCTGGTCGACGATGTTGATTCATTTGATGGTGCGTTGAATGTTGAGGTATTGAATGGTGAAGAAGGTTTCTGGCTTTGGGCTGTACTGTTCTGGTTTGATCCGCCATTGATTTTGCCAAAAACAAGGGTCGCTATTATGGCGATTAACGTAACTCCTATTCCACCTCCGGCAGCTCTTTTGCCGGTTCCGCCGCTAGATTTTTTTCCTGAATAGCTGTTTGGTGAGCCTACCGGACCCGTTCCAAGTCCGCTGCCTGTTTTATGAACACCGGTACTGTTGTTTGTGACATGTTTTTCACGTCCACGAGGTCTGTTTTGGTCCATAAGAAACATCTCCTGTAATTAAAAAAATTTGAACAAATCCATTGTATACAAAAGTCAGAAAAAAACAACTTAAAGATTCATTTTATTCAAAATCAATACGCTTATAGGTTTGTAATTTTAATTGAGTAATGATAGAATTGAGTGAATCTAATCGAAATGCATGGAGGAAAACATGTTTAAAATTAAGGAACGTGGTTCAACTGTAAGCCGTGAAATTACAGCAGGTATCACAACTTTCTTGGCTATGGCCTACATCCTTGCTGTCAATCCAGGAATTCTTTCTGGAGCTGGAATGAACTGGGGATCTGTGTTTACGGCTACTGCAGTTTCATCTGCAATTGCAACCCTTGTTATGGCATTCGTTGCCAATCTTCCAATCGCCTTGGCCCCTGGAATGGGACTCAACGCATTTTTTACATACACTGTTGTATTGGGGATGGGATGTTCCTGGCAGTTCGCTCTGACCGCAGTCCTTCTGGAAGGTATCCTGTTTATTGTTCTCTCAATCTGTGGTGTCCGTGAAGCAATCATCAAGTCTATACCTGCTTCACTCAAAAAGGCCGTTGCAGTTGGTATTGGTCTCTTCATTGCAATCATCGGGCTTGTGAATGCTGGAATCGTTGGAACGGACACAGGTACAGTCATCGGTTTTGAAAATCTTAACCTCAGCCACGCCTCCGCATTGGTCGCTGTCATCGGACTTGTTATAACAATTGTCCTGCACATACTCAAGGTACCTGGCGCAATCCTTATCGGAATCTTTGCAACAACCGTAATCGGTATTCCTTTTGGAGTAACAAAAATTCCTGAAAACTTTAAGCTGATATCATCGCCTGATGCCCCATATTTCTTCAAGTTTGATTTCAAGAGTGTCCTTTCACTGAAATTTGTTATCGTATTCTTCACATTCCTGTTTACCGATATGTTCGATACAATCGGTACACTTATGGGCGTAGCCGAGCAGGGAAATCTTAAGGACAAGGACGGAAACATCCTCAACGCAAAGGGAGCACTTCTTGCTGACGCTGTCGGTACTGTGACTGGCGCATGTCTTGGAACTTCCACTGTTACATCATTCGTTGAAAGTTCATCAGGTGTTGCTGCCGGTGGTCGTACAGGACTTTCCTCTGTAGTTACAGCCGGCATGTTCCTGTTGGCACTGTTCTTCAACTCTTTGTTCGCAATTATTCCTTCCGCTGCTACAGCACCGGCATTGATTTTTGTCGGATACTTGATGATGAAATCGGTTGCGGATATTGACTTTAAGGATCCTACAGAGGGTATCCCGGCATTCATTACGATAATGGTCATGCCATTTGCATATTCCATTTCAAAGGGTATCGCTTGGGGTGTAATTTCCTATGTAATCGCAAAGGTAGCCGGAAAGAAGGCCAAGGAGATTCCTGTTATTACATGGATTCTTGCCGTAATTTTTGTTGCCGACATTATCTTTGAAGCCGTCAAATAGTTTGATGGACATCTCTAAAAATGCTTTTTGGAGATGCCCGGAATATCTTATATTCCTAACGATTTTTAATTCTTGAAATTGTACAATATTTGATCATTCATTGCTGCACCGCTGGATTTTCTGGCGGTGTTTTTTTTCAATAAAATTCCTGGTTCCAGATTTTATGGACGCAAATCTTTAGAAAATCCTGTAAATGGGAAAAAATATGTGGTATAGTATTATAGAGACACCTGATTTTTAGGAGGCGTTGAGTGGAAGAAGTAAATAGCAAATCGGAATATGTAAGACCCACATGGGATGAATATTTTATGGAAGTCTGCAGGACTGTTGCAAAGCGTGCAACCTGCGACAGGGGACGCTCCGGTTGTGTCATTGCCAGGGACAATCAAATTTTGGTCACCGGATATGTTGGAAGTCCGGCCGGATTGCCTCACTGTGATGATGCCGGCCATTTGATGCGCAAGATGATCCATAATGATGGATCCATAACGCAGCATTGTGTACGCACCGTCCATGCAGAGCAGAACGCCATATGCCAGGCCGCGAAGAGGGGCATAACAATAGATGGCGCGACTGTTTATTGCCGGATGACTCCATGCAGGACTTGCGCGATGCTTATCATCAATTGCGGAATCGTACGGGTGGTTTGCGAAAAGCATTACCATGACGAGGAGGATTCCATCAGGATGTTCAAGGAAGCCGGCATACGGATAGAGCACCTGGAGGATTCAATACAGACCTACGAAAACATGTAAAGAGGATGGTGAATAAAAAGGGGCCTCCCGATTCTGGCGTACCCGGAATCGTGGAGGCCCTTTTCTGTATCAACAAAAAAGACTACAGGTTATTGACAAGCCATTCCTTGAATGAATCGTAATCCTTTTTCATTGCGATTGAACGGTCTGGCAGATTCATTACCTTTTCCAGTCTGTCAGGCATGCTTGGTTCTCTTCCAATTGCATCTACAACTGTGGAACCAAATTTGGCTGGGTGAGCTGTCTCCAGGATAAGTCCAACGGCGCTCTTGTCAACAACTGACTGAGCCCATGCCGGAGCACTGTTTGTCAATCCTGTTCTGTTTATGTCGCCGGAAAGCTGCTTGTTTATCAGCTTTTCCATTTCACCGTTGCGGATGTCGTTCCATGCTTTCCATGCGACCGCTCCGTGTGGATCGATGATATATCCAGTCCTTTCGTGGCATCCCTTTATGGCATCCAGTGTTCCCTGGTCGTCTGTCCAGTATGAGGCGAACATGCTGCGGACCTGCTCCAAAGAATACATTGCCGCAATTCTTTCATAGTTGCTTGGAGCGCCTACGTCCATTGCGTTGCTCAATGTGGCTACCGATGCACGGGCCTTGTATTTTCCTGTTGCAATCCAGTCCGGGACGGTGTGGTTTGCGTTTGTCGCTGCGACAAATCCAGTGATTGGTGCGCCCATCTCCTTTGCAATCAAACCGGAAGTGAGGTTTCCGAAGTTTCCGCTTGGAACAATGGCAATGATTGATGGATTGTCAATCTTTGAATCCTGAGGGATTCTGTTCTTCACTACCAGAGACGAATACATGTAATAGAAACTCTGAGGCAGAAGGCGGGAGATGTTTATGGAATTCGCGGAGGACAGTCTGAACTTCTTGCGGAGGTCAGTATCTGTGAATGCAGTCTTTACAAGTTTCTGGCAGTCATCGAAAGTTCCGTTCACTTTAAGGGCGCGCACGTTTCCGTCAAAGGTTGACAGCTGCTTTTCCTGGAGAGGGGAAATCTTTCCCTCTGGATACAGAATTGTTACATCGATTCCAGGGACATTGTGGAATGCGCTTCCAACAGCGGAACCTGTGTCTCCTGAAGTTGCAACCAGGATATGGAGGTTGTCATTTTCGTTTCTGTTGAAATATGACATCACGCGGGCCATGAATCTTGCTCCGAAATCTTTGAAAGCGCAGGTTGGTCCGTGAAAAAGCTCAAGGACGTAACTGGTACGGTCGATAGGTACAACCTTTGCGGCGAAAGGGTATGCATCCTGGATGATTTCATCCAAATCAGAATCAGGTATTTCGCCTTCCACATATGGTTTCGCCATCTCGAAGGCTACTTCCCTAAATGGAGGTTCAGGAATTTTGGTAAGAAATGTCTGGTCAAGTTTTGGAAATTCTACAGGAATGTAAAGTCCGCCTGTTTTTGCATTCATGCCATTCATCACGGCAGTCCTAAAGTCTGTTTGAACGCTTTTATCCCTTGTGTCTGTGTAAATCATTTTCTTTTCCTTTTTTTTATATTTGTTTTTGGACGCAATACCGCCATTCTTTATGAAACTTTATTATATCGGAAATAACATATGTTTATCAAGTATGTTATCGCTGCACAAGGAGGTAAATTAAAATGGTCTGCAGGATGTTGTACAATAGATGGGCCAGTGTGGATGGGACTATGCTTTTGGTCCTGTTTTTCGTGACCCTCAGCACAAGACCGCAGATCGCGGCGTTCAATATGGCCGGAATCCCCAGATACCTATGGGAGAATGCAAAAATCATGATGCATAGCGCCTCGCATATTACGGTCATGTTTTTTTTGCCTCCCGCTAAATATATGGCCGTATCGGGCAGGAAAAGGCGGTACAGGGCTTCCTCATAGAATACCCCGGCGGAAAGGTTTGCAAAAAAGGTTGTCCACTGCCAGAATCCTGACGGGAAAATAAAATCTTGCCGTGTTGAGGTCCTTAGAAGTATTGCCAAACCTGTTACGAGTGCCTGGGAAATCATCAGAAGGCCAAAGCAGGTTGGGCACCAGGTCATGAATTGTATCAATCTTTCATATTTTCTTTGTTTTTCTGGAACTCCTGTGGTATAATATCTATCCTGGGAATCCGGAGAAAGAGGCAAGGGGTTTTTCTTGAATTGGAATACCAATGCCAACGCCGTTAGCAGCTGGATAAAAGCCATGACCGAAAAATGTCCGCCATTCGCGATTGATATTTTTTCAGTTCCGGCGGGTCCCTGGAATAATGGCGGAATGACAAGTAAAATAAAAATAATGATAAATTCTGCACATAGATATTTTTTTTTCATACGCTTTGTGCTAATATAGACCTAAAGAGAGGAGTGGTCAACTTGAACGTTCTTATCGCTTTTTTAATAACAGTTGCAGTCATTGCGGTTATAGCAAGGCTCTATGTTGTTAATGACAAAATGATACAGTTTTTCTCTAAAGGACTTGATTCGAATTTCAGGTTGTCGGAGATTGGGGCTTTATGGTCTTTAGCCAAAAGGACAAAGCTTGAGGATCCTGTCTCTTTGTTTGTATCCGTCAATATTTTGAATTCATGTATAAAACAATTCATAGAAGATTCCAAGAGTGAAAATACTCAAAACAGTTTCAAGACCCAGCAGCTTTTGACAAAACTTTATGATTACCGGACAAGAATTGCATTGGATTCCGTCGGCAAATGTGGAATCGAGACTAGCAGGCAGCTGGATATTGGTCAGCGGCTCCGTATAATTTTGTCCGGGAAGGGTGTTTTTGCCGCTAAGCTCCTATCGAATGGGCAGAATCTGATAATAACGTTGCCTAGGCAGGAAGACAAGAAGAATCACCGTTTTATAGTTTTGGAAAAGGAACTCTGGGAAGAGCACCTGGTAAGCATCTATTTTTGGAGAAAAGGGGACGCCGGTTACGCGTTTGACAGCAAGGTAATCGGTTCCGGAGTGTTTCAGGGGCAGGACTGTCTGTTCCTGGAACACAGCATGAAGCTGGACAGGACCCAGAAAAGGCATTCTGTCAGGGTCCTGTGCAATATTTATGCCCAGATGTATTTCATAAAGGATGAAGTGGTTGACTACAACTCCGTCAACGCGGATGACGGTTTTAGATGTCTCCTTGAGGATATAAGCGAAGATGGCGCTTTGATTAGGGTCGGTGGCGCTGGAAAAAGCAATATCCGGATAAAGCTTCAGTTCGAGCTTAACGGAACCTTCATCATGATGTATGGTGTCGTCAGGGCCGTCGAATATAACAAAGAGATTGAGCAGTCCCGCCTTCACTTTGAGTGTACCCATATTGATCCTGCCATGAAGAACGCTATACTTGCATTTGTCTATAACGTCCTTCCGAATGAGGAAAAGGAAATCAATGAAGCCATTACCGAATCCGAGAATGACGAAAAGGAAGAGGAGATGGAGAGGATGGTCTCCGGAAGGGTCGAGGAAAAAACAGGTATCATAGTTGAAGAGGGGAAACCTGAAAGTCCTTTGAATGGTGCGGCATCTATTGAAGGCTCCGGTTCAGCTGATTCTGGTACTGAGGATAAATATTTTGGAATGGGCGGGGTTGATTCATTGAGTATGAGTTCAGGAAGCGCCTCCTCTGGTCTACAGAATTTAACCTCCGGTCCATCTTCTGGGATGACCACGGATGAAAAAAAAGATTCCGGAAATCAATAAAAAATCAAGATTTTGGTGCGGATTTTAAATTCCAGGGAATATTATAATATTAGCTACAATTTTTCCTGGAGGTTTGGTTGTCCGCTTTTGTATATTACCTTAAAAGTCCTTTTGTATTAGCCGCATTTGCATGTGGAATCCTGTTCTATACGGGGACTGTTTCCGTCCGTGAAACTGATGAATATTCTGCACCTATGTCCCGGGATAACGTGACCTGGATTTCAGGAATCATTTGCACGAATCCTGTCAAGTCGGCATCCGGAAAAAGCTATTCTGCCAAGATACGTCTTACTTCGGTGGGGACATTGATTGATGGACTTGAAGTGAAATCTATGGCGAAAGGGACCGTTGATGTCCGGATTCCATCAAATATTGTCGAAGCCATTTATCCGGGGAAGCTTTATTCATTGGCGGAGCGGTCGGTGCTTGTCGAGAACGGGGAGTGTATATCCGGTTATGCCAGATGGCAGGATAATCTTTGCACCTTTTCCATGTCGAATATTCAATATGAAGGCCACGAAGGAGGAGTCATTGGCTTTCTCATGCATTTCAGGGCGGTTTGCCGTTTGATTTTTAAGCGCATGATGTTTTCATGGGGATACGCCGGTGGATTGGTTCTATCGCTTCTTTCCGGAGCGAAGGAATATCTGGAGGACGGGCTGGGGGAATCATTCAGGACGGCAGGCCTTTCTCATATCCTTGCACTGAGCGGTATGCATCTTTCCTTTTTCGGAAACCTGTCAGGACAGGCAGGCAGGGTGGCAGGAAAAAGTAGCGTCATACCGTTTCAACTTTTTGGCGTGCTTTTTTTTGTCTGGTTCGCAGGACTTTCTCCATCTTTGTTTCGGGCAATGCTGTGCGCCTTGATTTCTCTTGCGGGAAAGTTATTTCATTGCAAACGCTTTGATACACTGGAAGTGTTGTGCTGCTCGTTTCTAATCCATTCCGCAGTTTTTCCAAAGGACATGTTTTCCGTAGCCTTTATGCTTTCGTATGGGGCTTTGGCTGGAATCCTGATTTTTTCCGATCTTTTTAAGCGTTTGCTTGTTCCCATTTTTCCGGAGAATATATCGTCGTCACTTTCCGCCTCGACCGGTGCGCAGATTATTACAGCTCCAATAAGTCTTGGGATATTCGGTTCCTTTGCGCCGGTTGGAATAGTGGCAACGGTTATTGTGTCCCCTGTTGTAAGCATTTTTATGACAGTTTCATTGGTTTTCATCGTCACAGGTTTCCTGTTCCCTTTTCTTTCTCCTGTTTTTGGTAGTATAATGGACATAATCTACGGAGGTTTGGCTTTTATTGTCAGGATTTTTGCCAAAGTTCCTCCGATTAAAATTTTTTAGCAGGTAAAAAAAATGAATCATCCAGATTATAATTCGGCTTCAAGCTTGAAAGATTTTCTTGAAAAGAACGGAATGGCGATGCAAAAAAAATTCGGCCAAAATTTTATGATAAATCCATCCGCCAGGAGCAGGATAGTTGATATGCTGGAAATCGGGGATGGGTCTTTCATATGGGAAATTGGACCGGGACTCGGATGCATGACCGAAGAGATTATGAACCGTGGAGCAAGCGTAAAGGTTTTTGAGATTGACCGCGGATTCATTTCATTGCTGCATCAGTTTTTTGAAAGCCAGGAAAAAGATGGACTGTTCTCAATTGTGGAGGGCGATGTCCTGAAGAATTGGCAGAAGGAAGCCAGCGAAAGGGAATCCAATATAAAGCTTTTTGGAAATCTCCCATACAATATTGCCGCCACGTTTATAGCGGATACAATAGCCAAGGGGTTCACTTTTTCGAGGTGCGTTTTCACTGTCCAAAAGGAGGTGACGGAACGTATCTGCGCAAAACCGGGTTCGAAAAACTATTCCGCGTTTTCTGTTTTGTGTCAGTGGAAATATGATGTCGTCCCTGGACTTGAGTTGGCCGCGGGAAACTTCTGGCCAAGGCCTAACGTTGCGTCCCAGGCCGTTCTCATGAAACGCAAGGAAACCCCTCTGGAATGCACCGAACCGCAACGTTTTGTGTCCCTTGTCCATGCACTTTTTTCTAGCCGCAGAAAAACGATACAAAATAACATCAAGCCGGTGCTGCCTCCGCAGATTACTGTTGATGAGATCTTTTCAAGGACCGGGATAAGTCCCAGCGAACGGGCGGAAAATTTGACGGTGGCCGATTTTATGTTGTTGTCCCAAACAATTAGTTCTGCTATACTTAGCAAGAATTAAGTGCCGGAGGGGTTCAAATGCAAACGGTTTCTATTGCTGATAATCTTCGTTCAGTCCTGGATCAAATACACGATGCTGAGATAAAATCCGGCAGGGAAAATTCTGTAAAACTTTGTGCCGTAAGCAAGTTTCATCCAATGGAAGATGTGGTTGCTGCGGTTGATGCAGGGCAGATGCTGTTCGGAGAAAACAGGGTGCAGGAAGCCTGTGAAAAGTTTGGTGAAATAAGCAGAGCTTTTGCCGAAGAAAAAAGGACCGTTCCGGAACTTCATATAATAGGTTCCCTGCAGTCCAACAAAGTAAAAAAAGCCTTGGAGTATGCATCGTGCATTCAATCCGTTGACAGGGAATCCCTTTTGGCTGAAATAGAAAAACGGTGTGCAAAGATGAATCGCACTGTGCAAATTTTTTTTGAGCTGCATACTGGCGAGGAATCAAAATCCGGATTTGAAAGCCTTGATTCATTGCTCAGGTCCATCGAGAATGTTTCGAAGGGGCTCTATCCTCATGTTTTGCCTACAGGCCTAATGACGATGGCGCCGTTTGTTGAGGATGAAAGGCTGATCCGTAAGTCATTTGAAACGTTACGGCTTTCTAGGGAAAAAATAAATACCGAATATCCAGCCCTGCCAATCAAGGAACTCAGCATGGGAATGAGCGGTGACTATAGAATCGCGATTGAGGAAGGAAGTACGATGGTTCGTGTCGGGACTGCAATTTTTGGTAGCAGGGGTTATTAATTCGGAGCGAGAAATGAAAAAAAAATTTTTTTTGTTGATTCCTCTTCTGCTTTTCCTGTTCAACATGACTGTTTTTGCTGAAGGGAATACAGATGAGTCGGACTCAAAGGAATTTGAATTTCCTCAATGGGCATTGTATGTGCGCCGGGCAGAGATTGTTACGCTTGGCTCGTTACCTTTCACTACACTTGGAGTGACGGCCGTATTCGGTGCCTACCAATATTTTTCTGGTCAGACAAGTTCGTTCCCAAATCCGTTTGATAAAAATTCCCCGGCATTCTCTGTGGACAATATAAAGATAGTACTGGGCATTTCTTTTTCCATAAGCGCCGTTATCGGGCTGGTTGACCTGATCATAACGATCGTAAAAAATAACAACGAGTCTAAGCGGCTTCAAAAGATTATGGACACTTCCAGCATAATTACGATAGTTCCTGCTACAGACGAGGAGATTGAAAAGATCCTTGATAAAGAAAAGAAACGGAATGACGTAAGTACTGTAGCCCAGGATGTGGATGGGGAATAGTTATGCCTTTTTTTAGTACAAAAGTTCCTTTAGATTTTGATAGCTCAATCAGGCTTGACCAATATATTGCCTCGCTTCCCAACGGTATGAACAGAAGCAAGCTAAAGAGCGGAGTTGTTGAGATACTGGTGAACGGGAAAAAACAGAAAATTTCCTATAAGGTTAAGTCTGGTGACCAGATAGATATCCAGTGGGAGGATAATATTCCAACTGACATTGATCCGGAGAACATCCCACTGGATATTGTTTTTGAAAATCAGGATGTATGCGTCATCAACAAGGTCCAGGGGATGGTGACTCATCCGGCCTGTGGCAATTGGTCAGGAACACTTGTCAATGCTTTGCTTTACCATTGGGGAAAAGAAAAAATCACAAACAGTCAGGATGGTTCCATGTCAGAAATCCTGGCCCGACGGAGACCTGGCATTGTACATCGGCTGGATAAAGATACATCCGGAATAATAATTACCGCAAAAAATAGGGACGCAGAGGAATGGCTTCAAGCTCAGTTCAGGAACCACAGAAATATTGTTAAAGAGTACATCGCGATCTGCTGTGGAAGGCCTCCTCATCAGCATGGGACTATAAGGACCCAGATAATACGGGATCCAAGGAACAGGCGAAGGTTTAAGGCTGTAACTGATACCGAGGAAGGTAAGCATGCTGTGACTTCCTATAGCTGTATCGCTTGCTATGGAGAATATTCCTTGATGAGAATACGGATTGCCACGGGCCGCACACATCAAATCAGGGTTCATATGAAATATATAAACTGTCCGATCCTTGGTGATGAAATATATTCCAGGCCGGACAAGTTTTTTCCTAAAGCCAATCTTATGCTTCATGCCAGGCTTTTACGGATATGTCTACCGCAATGTGACGAGCAGTCAGAATTTCGGACTGGCACCCCGGAGCGTTTTTTGGATGTCATGCGAAAACTTCACAAGCGGTTCAAAAAGACGGTCTTGGACAAGGATAAATAAATGGACAGGAAAATAGCAGTAATCCATGAGCCGACTAGCGATGAGCCGTTCTTGATTGTCAACAAGCCAAAACACCTTCCAAGCGCCCCTCTATGCTCCAATGATGACAGCGCATACGGGCAGGCTGAAAAAATGTTTCCGGCACTTAAAGAGGTTACCGGAAAAAAGGCCATAGAACATGGACTTGTACATAGAATCGACACGGAAACTGACGGACTTTTGCTGATTGCGTCAACCCAGGAATTCTATGATTTTATGCAGCTATCTCAGGCAGATGGAAAATTCGTAAAGCATTACCGGGCGGTTTGCCATTTGAATGCAATGGGCAATGACTCAAGTTTTCCTCAGCCACCTTTTTGGGGTGTTCCGGGGTTATGTCCAGTCGATATTGAGTCCCGTTTCCGGTATTATGGACCCAAGAATTCGTTGGTGCGTCCGGTCACAGAAAGGAGCAGCCGTATTGTAAAAAACAAGGCCGCCGGGGCTGTTTATAAAACTTCCATAAGGGCTCTCAAGCAGAATGCTGATTCCGTTGAGGCCCTATGTTCAATCGACCGTGGATTTAAGCATCAGGTTCGTTGTCATCTGGCCTGGTGCGGCCTTAGCGTTTATGGGGATGACAAATACTCCTTGGAACAGGATTCCGTTGAGCTCCAGTTTTCGGCTGTCGCATTAGAATTTCCTTTGCATGGGGACAGCATTTTCAGTATAAAAATATAAACGTTTTTTTTTCATCGTGGGTTGACAAAGCGTGGGATAATGTATATCATATTCCTATTGATTCTGCCCGGATGGTGGAATTGGTAGACACGCTAGTTTCAGGTACTAGAGCTCTCACGGGCGTGCAAGTTCAAGTCTTGTTCCGGGCACTATAAAACATGACCGCTTGATGCGGTCTTTTTTTTTGCCCATGCAGATATTTTGATATGTTTAATTATATATAATACAATGAATTAATATGTTTGCAGCTTACCTCGTGTTAATTTTTTTTATCTTTTTTTAATGACTGTATGAGTCTGTGTTGGCATGGTTTTGCCATATAAATGCGGTCATAATGCGGTCATAATGCGGTCATAGGAACATTGCAAATGCTCTCTGACCAGGAGGTAAAATGAGCGTCAAAATAAGAATCAGAAGAGGTGTGTTTCATCTTGTTGTAAATTTTAATGGACGAAGAACTGAGGAATCGACAGGTCTTCATGTGTCAAGCAATCCAGCAACACAGAAGCAGGTTGAGAAACTTGTTGAGCAGCTTAGAAGTGTTCGAGAGTTGCAGATGGTTCAAAAATTGAACGGAATTGACACGAAGGAAAGTCGTCTGACTTTGTATGACTACGCTGTTGGAGTTTGTATAGGAAAGGGGGCATCCTCCGGGATGCCTAAATGTTTGCCATATCTGGAAAGATTCGGTGGGAGGGATATAAAAATTGGGGCTGTTTCTCCTAGGTGGTTCGAGGATTTCCAGGAAAGAATGGTGCATGATAGTGGCCTCGGCTCCGCCCATACGCAGGAGAAGTACTGTTGCATAGTCCGGCAGGTGCTAAAGAAAGCGGCGAGGGACGGAATACTTCCACGGGACCCCTCCAGTGGGATAAAACATATCCCTGTGCCTGATTCCAGAAAAGAATTCCTGACTGTTTCTGAAGTTAGAAGAATGGCTGTCACACCATACGAAAGAAAAGGCTCCATGCCAAAGGAACTGCAGAACGAAATCCGTAAGGCGTTCCTCTTTGGATGCTGTACGGGTTTCCGAGTTTCCGACCTTTCCCTGCTGGTCTGGGGGGACATAGACACTGAACGGATGGAGATTGTTCGTCGCCAGAAGAAAACAAAAAAGCTTGTCGTAGTTCCAATAAAACCTGATACCCTGGCACTCATATACGAGGAGGGGGATAGCCACGAGCCTTCCGATATGGTTTTCCCTACGCTTTCCACGACACACACAACAACCAACCGATATCTAAAAGGATGGGCACAGGCGGCCGGAATTAAAAAGAATGTTACCTGGCACACAGCAAGACATACTGACGCGACCATGCTTCTTGAGTACGGGGCCGACCTCTACACCGTTATGCGGCTACTGGGGCACACCAAGGTTCAAACCACGATGCAGTATGCAGTTGTTTCGGATAGAAAAAAAAGGGACGCTGTGGACAATGTGCCAAGCCTTATGAGGTAGCTGTTGCATAATTTTAGCCCCGAAAAGATATTTTTTTTTGTAAAAAGTATTGACATAAAATAAAGGAAAGTGTAATATATAACCATGCCAAGCGGAAACGCAAGGAGGTTAAAGATGGGGCATAAAAACAAAAAAGACGACAACAAGCCTGATACTATCGAGGTTGTGAACATGATAGTGAACATCGGCTTGCTAGTCGTCGCAATCCTGGCTCTGATTCTTAAATAAGATTCAGAAGTAATCCAAAAAAACAGGCAAGACTTCCACTCTTGCCTGCGTTTTTAATATAACCGTAAAAAAGGAGAAAGTCAATGACAAGAAATCAGGTCAGAATTGTTTCGTCTGTCGCACGAATTTTGGCGCTCGTGCTTTTTGTTGTTTTCTTATGTGTGAAATGATGGAGGAGAATAATCCTGAAGAAAAGCCCAAATACAAGGGCTATGGATACCATGGAGGAGGAAGGAAACCCACTGGATTGAAGAGGGTCTCCTTCTGTGTAAGCTGCCAGCCCGAGGAGCTGGAAAGGCTCAAGGAAATGGTAAAGGAAAGTGGCAAGACCACATCACGGTTCCTGCTTGACCTTGCCTTTGCCAGTGACAGAAAATGATTCTATAAGTCCGCTCCATTTTCGGGGCGGGCTTTTTTTGATATTAAAAACGCTTGACAAATTAAATGCTTTGTTGTATATTATAAGAGTCAGGTGCGTTGCGCCAAGGTACATCTTAATAAAGGGGGAAAGCATGAAGGAAAGTAACAAAAAAATGACCCGCAAAGTAGTGAAGATACTTTTGCAGGTCTGTTACGACATCCTAATCGGAGTTGTGGTCTACATAATCTGTAGTCACATCTAACCGAAACGGGGCGGGGAAAGCCTCAAACACCACTGTGGCTTTCCCCTGGTACTTCAACTTTACCCCAAGGGGGCTTTTATGTCAACAAGGGCAAAACGGATTATTATGTGGATTCTTAGGGAGACCGCTAGGGGGGTCATAATCGGGGGCATCGTTTTCATTTTCATAAAGATTGGGATGTAATCATGGAGGAGGAGAAAAAGAAGCGTGGTAGGCCTTTTGGCTCGACAGGAGCGTACAAGACAGAGAAAAGAGACAGGAACATCGGAATCCGTGTGTCGGAAAGCGAACTGGCAGCCATAAAAGCAAAAGCTGAATCCGAAGGGAAGAATCTCACGCAGTATATAATTGACAGGATACTTGCCGATTAACAATGTAAGACCGTTAGAAAATTCTGACGGTCTTTTTTTTTTGAAAATAAAAATATCAAATAGTATTGACAAAAAGAAAATGATAAGCTATCATATAACAGTCAGGAGGTTATTAGATGAAGCGCAAGTCTAATAAACGAAAAAAGCCACAGGCTCCCAAAAAAGACCGTGGCTCTTGGCTCAGCGATTTTGGCACCTTCTTAGCGGGAATTGCCGCAGTCGCTGAGGTAATCTTTCAGGTTGTTTCGTATCTGTTAGGTCGATAACAACCGGGCGGGCGGCCTTGCAAACCGCTCGCCTTTAGGTTACCATTTTTTTCTTTGGGGTGTCAATATGAGAAAAGGAATCCTGGGAATCATTGGGCTTCTCCTTTTGGCGGTTTCGGCCTTAATAAAATCGGCGCTCGGTTTTATTGCAGGAGAATTCACTGGGGCGGTGGGAGTCATGCAGGGGATTGCCCTTGCTTTCATCGGCATAGGACTTTTAATGTGCGGAATAGGGAAGCTTTATGAGCGAAGAGACGGAAAAGAAAACTAGAAAGCCACGCTCAAGGGAAAGGGGGCCTGGAAAGGCGGGCACGCACAGGACGAGCTTCAGCGTTTCCTGTCAGCCGGATGAACTTGAGCGACTGAAAAAGATTGTAGCCAAATCCGGAAAATCGACAAGCCGGTTCCTGCTTGACCTTGCGTTTTCGACAGAATCCGAATAAAAAAAATTCTTAACAATCTGGACCGGCATTCAATCGAGTGTCGGTTTTTTTTGCTTCATTTTCGGGGCGAATTTTTTTCTTCTATTCCGTGGTGGCAGGAAGTCTTAAAAATTATTTTAATAATATAAAAAATATAAAAAAACAATTTAACAATTTTGCTGTTTTTTTATATAATATCTATCAGGAGGTTTTTTATGGATAGTAAGGATTTTGCAAAATTAGTTTTGACAGAAGCTAGAAAGAAATCCAAAAATTTAAACCTCACTCAGCTTCAGAAAATTATATATATATGTGACGGTGTATTATTAGCACGGTTTGACTTAAACTTGATAGATGAAAATTGTCAAGTATGGGATTACGGGCCTGTTTATCCTAGAGTATATAAATGGTTTTCCAAGCAAGATGCCAATAATATTGATTTAACGATATCTCAAAGCGGAAATGATTTTGTAAATACCAACTCTAATATAAAAGATGTTATAGATGCAGTTCTTGATAAATTTGGGGATATGTCTGCAGCAAGCCTTTCCAATTGGTCTCACAAATCTGGGGGACCGTGGGATATTGCAAGGAATACTACAGGCATGTATTCGCAAATTTCAAAAGATGTAATGAAGCTTTTTTTTAAATCGGAGTTAAAATGACTGATATTTTAGAGGGACTTGAAATTCCAAATTCTCAAGAAAATGTTAACGAAATTAACAACGACCCTGATAGAAATGCTTTGCGAAAGAAATATTTGTTAAAACTTGATGAATTATCATTCCGATTCAGAACATGGACACATCCTTTTAGATTGCTTCAATTTATGTTGATACTGGCCGTTGTTACATCTGTGGCTTATATATTCAGAGGCTGTAATTATGTAAAAGATGCTTATGAATTACTTCATACATTATTAGGATACATTGCGACTTTTGTTTTTTCGTCTATTTTTACTTGGTTTTTAGAAAATTTTGGTAAAGATAGGAATGATGATTAAAAAGGCTGGACTTAAATCAATCCTTTTTAATCATCCCATCTGTGCATAACCTGTGGAAAACTTTCCTGGGACAGACACCCCCAGAATGCGGGGCAAATCCATCGAAAAACGGGACAAAACCCCTGAAATGCGGGACGGGTAACGAAACTGTTACCTCTCGGCCCCTGTCCTTTTTTTAGGTAGACAGAATATCCTATTTTCTTTGGGGGTGGCCGCCGTACACCCTAAACGCTTTTTTCCTCTCCTCCAGATTTTTTCCTTTCCAGCCCCTCCAGCATTGCCCTGACGGTCCCCCTCTGGTCGGGGGAGAGTCCCCTCCAGGTCTCCAGCATCCAGCGTTCATCCGCCGTCAGGCCGCCGTCCCCGTCTTCCTCGCCGGTCACCAGCCACCGCACCGACACGCCAAGGTAGTCCGCCAACTTGATAACGGTATCAGCAGCAGGAATTGTTCCTCTTTTTTTCCAATCTGTAAATGATTGGGGCTTTAAATTCAAAATCTCTGCACAATTCCTTTTATTTGTATTCATTTTTTTTAGCATAAAATCAATTCTGTCGCTGAAAACTTCGTTTGTTCGGTTCTCCATACGAAGCCTCCTTTATTTTGATCTAATTTAAATTTCGGAAAAATCAGCAAATTCTGAAAAAGAATTTAAAAATATGTTGACATATTCAGCAAGTGCTGATATAAATAAAATTGTAAATCAGCATTTGCTGAAATACACCCACCGAACCCAGTTTTCGGGGCGCTCTACACTGTGCAGAGCATTATCAAAGGTATTGACATACCTTTGATAAAGAGTCCCAGCGATGGGGCGGCGGAACCCTTGAAATGCGCGGAGGAAATCGGTTCTTCCTCTGCGGGTTTTTCATGGGGCACCCGGAGCCGGAAGGGAAACCCGGCCGAGGGACAGTATTAGGATATGGCGGGAGCTGTTCATGCATCGCGGACTGCAGCATTCCCGTACAGATATCGAAGGAGGTTTCCCGGAGAGCTTTTTGACGCTCGTTTCCCCTGGGGAGCCTCCTTTTTTATTGACAGAAGGAATTTTATGGAAAAATGGCTTTCCGTTGCTGATGCGGCCAAGTACATGGCGCTAAGCAAAAGAACGTTATATCGGCTCATGGAGTCCGGAGCGGTACCGTATTACTCCCCAGTTAAGGGGAAAAGGGTGCTGCAGGCTTCTGAACTGGATGTATACATGAGCGGGACACGTGAGATGAGCAATGAGGAACTGCTTAGGCTGTCAGAACAGAAACTTCTTGAACTGGAGCTTAAAAGGAGGAGGCGCTCATGAAGGTGACATGGATGCTTATGCCTTTGCATAAGGATGGATTCGCGAACCGGACCGATTATTTCCATTCGATGTCAAGCCTGTGCCAGTATTTAAGCCGTTCGCCTGCTTACATCATGGCCAGACTGGAGTCTGGAGAAATGGTTACATCCTACAGGGATGACCGGTGTTACTTTGTTGATATTCTTCCAGGGTAAAGGAGGGACGGGAAATGA
Source organism: Treponema sp. (assembly GCA_045643225.1). Lineage (GTDB taxonomy): Bacteria > Spirochaetota > Spirochaetia > Treponematales > Treponemataceae > Treponema_D. The sequence goes on from JAZUKJ010000098.1 coordinate 219,561, forward strand.
AAATAAGCATGATTCCTGACAGAGAGAGGGCAGCGGACATGGTGTCCGTTAGCGAAAATGATTTTGGCAATGTATTTATATACAAAAGATATATGGCTGGTGATGTAACTAAGATTGTGCAGCTGTCGCTCACACCATTCGAGGCGGAGCGGGTGGGACGGGAAATTTCTGCGATGGCGGACAGCCTGATCAAAAGGGGGAACAAAATTGGAAACAAAAGTGGAAAAGGAAGGAACGGTATACAACAACCTCGTGCACAGGATTGAGGTTGCACAGGCGGTTGCTGCGGAGTTTTTCAGGGAAGGTAAAAAGGAGCATCTGGCTTTGTGCAGGATGATGATATCCGACCTACGAAGTCAGCTTGAGAAGGAAATGAATTTGGAGGTCAAATGAGTAACGACGAAAGATACAGGGAGCTCGTCGAGAAAATCGAGATGTACACCCTGTCCGCCAAGTCCAGTCTTGATACTGGGGACATGCTTGTTGCAAAGGTATATATAGATTTGATGGAAAGTGGAGCCAGGGAGCTGGAACGATTTATGGAATGTCATGTTGTTGGAGGTGACGGAAATGGCTATTGACTGGAGCAGATTCGCTTGGATTGTAAGGGGATTCCGGAACGGTCTCATATCTCGGGAGGACTTCAAAAGGAAGTGGGCTGCGGCGCAAAGGAAAAGCGGAGCAATCACCAATGAACCGAGATTTTGAAAAAAACTGGCATGGCTGGCTGGAGAGAAAAGTCGTGTCGGCATACCCGGACGGATGTCCGGTCAAAGAACTTGAGGATGAGCTTGGATTGAAACAAGGGCACCTGATCAAGAAGTTGACGGACAGGGATATGGTGTACGAGGAAGTCAAGGATGGGGCTCTGTATTTGTTTGCAATCCCCGAAATCGTAAAAAAAAGGAGGTAGGTATGGAGCCAATGGTAGCGGAGTATGAAAACCTGCAAGACACGGCTGTAAGGTGGCTGGAGGCCACAGGGAATCTGAAGAAGTTCACTGAGCAGGAGAAGAATATGTTCCTTGCAATGTGCGGGGAACTAAGGCTGAATCCGTTCCGCCATGAGGTTTATGGAGTCAAGTATAAAGATAATTTCAACATAATTGTAGGGTACGAAGTGTATATCAAGAAAGCTCAGGCCTATGCCCTCGAAAACGGGATAAAGTTCTCGTGGGACGCAAACAAATTTGACGGTTCTGGCGCGGATATGTCATGTACCTGCGAGATCAGGAGGAGCGACTGGGGTGAACCTTTCAGTCTTACGGTATGGCGAGCCGAGTACGACCTGGGAAATTCCATGTGGAATACGAAACCACGCACTATGCTTCGTAAGGTTGCGATCAGCCAGGCGTTTAGACTATGTTTTCCTGATGTGCTTGGAGGGATGCCCTATACGGAGGAGGAAATTGGAATAGGTGAACCCTATGAAAGGAATGTGACGGATAAAAACGATATAAAGAAGTTGACGTCCAAAGACCCTAGCCCCGAAATGAAAAAACTAAAGTCATTGGTAGAGGCCACATGGAATGACGGGACACGGATACTCACGGAGGAGGAAATTGATGCTGCCAGGGAGTCAGTGAAAAATGTCGGAATCTCCCAAACTCTGGATTCGGTGGAGAGGATGATTGCTGAAAAACGTGCAGCGAACGGGGATTTGTGACATGGCGCTTCTAGCAAGAATGCCCAGACTTGATTCCATTGGAGGACTGTCGACTGTTGGGACCCAAAAAAACATCGCGCCCGTTGTGGAAGTTTACTACAGGGTGAGCGTAATGGGGGAGGACGGAATATTCTATGTCCGGCATGCAGGGCTAAAAAATAGCACCGCGCTTGAACTCAAAAAACTTTACAGATCCTATGGGCAACATGCTGTTGTCCGTAGGTGTGATGCAAGAGGTAATTATGAACAAAAAGAGCACAGAGACTCTGAAGTCTAGTCTTCAGGAAATGATAGATAAGATGATGGATGACAGTAATTTTGTTGATATCGACCAGGCTAAAGTCATGGTCGCCCGTGCCGAACAGGTTCAGAAGTTGGCTGCGGCAAGGGTCGAAGCCGACCGGGTCATGGTCGAAAGCCGCAGGGTCGTTGTTCAGGCAATGGAGGTGTCCGCCAGACTGAACAAAGGGGAAGGCTATGCCAAGGAGCTTCTTGGAATAGAATGAAGCGCTTTAGAAAAATATGGGACGAGGAACTCAATGGGTGGATACGGGACCATGCACACCAGAAAACAAGGGAGTCCTATGAAGATTTTCTTCTTGCGTTTCCTCTTTCAGGTGTCACCTATGCAGCGTTCTCCAATCAACGTAGTCGACTCCATGTGTCACCTGCCAGTAGCCGTGCTGGACAACCGAGACACCATGGGAGGTTGTGGCCCCAAAAACGCATACCGTGATATTTCTTGACTTGGACAACAGAAACTTCTCTCCGGAAAATCTGTATAGGACCGAAAGGACTTTAATGGCACGGATAAATTCTGGAAAATTTGGAAAACTGGTTCCAGGCAATCCAGAAGGAAACTTGCATATAATCATGATGGCCAGACTCGAACAGGTAATGTTTGAGAGAGCTGAGCAGGTTGGGATGGCCGGGAAGTCAACTGGTGGAAGATTTTTTAGGGAGTCGCACAATCGTAAGGTTTCTGAATACTTCCGGAGGAGATATCATAGCGACCCTAGATTTCGTGAAAAGATAGCCAGAAACGGTAGAGCCTACCGTGCAGGTCTGTCGGATGAGCAAAGGGGTGCTGTGCGTAACTACAAGCGTGAATGGGCCAGAAAAAAAAGAAACAAGGGAGAGTTGGACGAGTATGAAAAGGAATAGGCAAGAGATTGAAACGAATCTCACGAAGTTCTCGCTCATGTTGGAGGGGTTCGTTTTAACGAGCAAGGATATATGCTCGACGGAGGATACTAGAGAGGTTCTCCTCACTGAGTGGTTCACTGTATTAGCGAATATCAAGGATTTCCTCGAAAGCCTTGATAAACCGATTTGAATCCTCAGCTCAGATGAATAGGGTACCAGGATTCAACAGCTGTCCGGGATTTCAAGTCGCCCCGGAGTCGGTATAAGGGAAAAATATTTTTAGGGTGGATTGATTTATGGTTGAAAGTTTTGTTATGCACTCGGAATACATTGAGGACTTGCCAGAAGAGTACAAGGGCAAGTTCTTCATGTATATCTATAACTATGGTATACACGGACAGGTCCCTGAGGTTTCGGGGTTAGAGAAGACGGTCTGGACAAAAATTCAGCGGCGCATTGACGCCGACAGGCAATCATGGGAGGATACCGTCAACGCACGCTCCGAGGCTGGCAGAAGGGGCGGAGCTCCAAAGGGAAACCAGAACGCGCGAAAAAACAACCAAAACAACCAAAACAACCAAGAACAAGCAAAACAAGCAAAACAAGCTGTATCTGAATTTGATTATGTATCTGAATTTGAGTATGAGAGTGAGCTTGAGTCTGTGGCCTCCGCCGAAACCGTTTCTCCCCCTCCCACCGCCCCTGTGCCAACGGAATACGCAAAGGAAGTGCTTGAAATACTTGCCGAGCATAAATTTCCATGCTGCCAGGGAAATCTTCTGAGCTTCATCCAGAGGGACTTCAAGCTGGGGTTGGCGGTTATTCACGAACGGCCGGATCTGGCTGGAATACACTCCGATGATATTCTTTCTGCGTTGAAGAATTACTGCTCCGTAGTGGAGGATCCGGACTGTTATCTTACATCGAGACTGACATTCGATAGGATTGCGGGGCTGAAAAACTTCCGAGATTTTCTTCCTGACAACTTTGTCAGGGATAACTTCCTACGGTTCGGTACAGAGAAAAAAGTCGAGAGCCATCCACCAAAAATTAATCCTGGTCCTGAACTGCCCGCCTCATGTCCGGCCTGTAAAAATGCATCCTTAACTAAAAAGACTTGGTCCGTTGGATCGTATACGATTCTGTGTGACAGATGTGGATCATGGGCAGAACATCTTGGTGTAAAGGGGTGGGACTGGGAAATTTCGACAGATGTTGGGAGCCAAAAGTGAAGCTTCAGCTTCGTATTGAGGGTGAACAGTTCTTGCCTGGATTTATGGAGTACGACAACCTCAAAGAGTATGAGAGACCAAGTAATTCCGCCCAGAAGTTCTGCAATTTTCAGAGGGATTGGCTCCAATCCAAAGACCGGGAAGCGTGGGCAAATATGTGGGAAATTCTCCTTGACCTATGTGGAAAAGCCCTGACAAAGGAGCTGCACCGGACGGGGTTCAGGATGCCTATGGCTAAGAGGCGCTCCGTAGCCTTGGACGCAACGGTGTTTCTGCTTGAGCGATATCGTTATTCCGGATACAGACTTAAGCATCCTGCCACATGTGCGAGATTAGCCGTGCGGCACATGCTCTATGAGGTTAAGGATCCGGCTGAGGTGGAGAGAGAGACTGCGAACCTTATGAACGAGCTGATGCTTACGAATTGCGAGGATACGCTGTCTGTGCTGGCCGCCGGAAGGCTCCATGCTGTTCAGCGGAAGGATGACGATCAGCTGTATCTGGATTTCGGAGGAAACAATGAAGCTTAAAATGTGTGCTTGCCCTGGATGCAAAAGGGCTGTTGATGGGCGGTACTGCTCGGAACATCAGAGACCGGTCTCGCTGTACAAAGGCACGAAAAGACGGAGATCTGATCCTTACAACTGGATGTACAGGACAAGCCGGTGGACAAGGGAGAGACGGCTATATCTGGATGAGAATCCCTTTTGTGTTGCATGCGGTGCGACGGCGACAATCGTTGACCACATAACTCCGCACAGGGGGGACGAGGCATTGTTCTGGGACAGAACGAACTGGCAAAGCATGTGCATGTCGTGCCACTCTGCCAAGACCTTAAGGGAAAACAATTTCTTTCATCGAAAAGGTTGACCGGTAGGGGGGTAAAATTTTTTTTTGGATTTTAGTCCCGAACCAACCCCCGCAGTTTTCGCGCGAGAATTACAAAACTCTGCGCTAAATATGGAGACGCATGGCATGCCCGGAGGAAGACCAAGAAAACCTGTGGCCCTTAAAAAACTTCAGGGCACATACAATGTAACAAGGGACCGCGAGCAGGAAAATTTGGAGTCTGTGGTGGCGGAGTCGTCAATAATTATGGACAAGGACTCAAGGCTTCCCGTGCCCAAATCCGTGACCGACCCTGCGGTGAAAAAGTTCTGGCGGGAGGAGGTATCCAACCTTCTTACCTTGCGGGTGCTGTCAAGGGTTGACATCCACCAGCTGGAGACCATGTGCGTCACTCTCCAGAAGCTCCGTGAGGTGCAGGCGAAATTCTCCGCCATGTCCGTTGAGGACAAGAACTTTGATTATGTTGAAAAATTGTTCGAGCGGCTTGGAAAAAGATTCGACGAGCTTGCGGCGAAGTTCTACATCACCCCTGCTGCGCGGACAGCTCTCAAGCTCAATGACATCGCCCTTATGAAGGCGGCCAAGGATTTGGAGAGGGAGGCATCCCCTGTGGAAAGCCTTCTCAATAATAGACAATAGGAAGAAAAAAAATGAGAGACACGAATTTGGTGTGCCTTGTCGGAAGGCTCACAAGAGACCTCGGCGAAGGTTTTGGGTACACGAAGGAGGGAGCCGCCGTGGCCAATTTTTCAATCGCCGTAAACAGGACTAAAAAGGATGGCGGAAACTATGTCGAGCAGCCGGTCTATGTGGACGTCAGGCTGTACGGCAAGGCGGCGGAGAATCTCCGCCAGTATCTTCTAAAAGGGACGCAGGTGTGCGTGGCCGGAGGACTTGACATGAGTTCCTGGGAGAAGGATGGCAGACGGTTCTCGAAGCTTTTTCTGTCCGCTGACCACATACAGCTCCTGGGCGGGAAAAATACTCGGGATGATAGTTCTGAAAAGACAACAACCCGTGTGGTTCAGTCCCCGGCGGACGAGTTTCCGGAGGAGATACCATTCTAGTTATGAACGTGAAGAGAAAATACTGCTCCGGTCAGATATTCTGCGACAGGGAGATCTTTGGATACGAATTGGGTTCATACCTAATGAAATGCCTGAGATGCGGAAAAATAGCCCATGTTCCCGCCAGCTTTGTTGAGCATCGGCGGTGCTTCTGCATCATGGACAGACCTGCCTTCTTGGGGCCGCAAAGATTTTCGGGTCGGTCCTATAAAAACTCCCCACAAAGGATAGCGGAGATAAAAAGAAAGTACGCAAACGGAGTGACTCCGGAAATAATGAAGGAGCTTGAGGACAAGCTAAGTGGCGCCCCGTTTTAAGGAGGTCCCATGAAGAAAGAATGGAGTAAACGATGGAAAAATGCTTATGGGACAGGTACCTGGACAACGAGATTCAGCACATCCATATCTCGGACAATCCCCTGCGGAACATATTCGAGGATGCCCTCAGCATACAGGGCAACAGAATCTATGACAACCTGAAAAAATATTTCCCCAAAAAAACTCACAACGATATTATGGCCATGATGTTCGGGAGGAGCGATGAAGGAATACAAGCCGAAGGCGATTAGGACGCTGCGGAAGATGGTGTACGACATGAGGGAGCATTGCACCCACGTATCGAGCAATAAATTTTTTGGTTGCCACACCTGCCCGTACAATGTCGAGCATAGGGGTGGCTTCGGTTGCTGGTTCGAGTGGAGAGGTTCCTTAAAACCGAAGGACTGGAACATCAACGAGATGGGTACGTTCGTGAATGAAAGACTATAGAAAAATATTTGAGGGGTACTGCTCCGACATAATGTCCGGTGTCATTGTGTCCAATGTATACACAAAGAAGGCCGTGAGGAGGTTCCTGTCCGACATGAAGAAGTCCGAGACGGAAAATTTTCCATATGTGTTCGTCTGGGAGGAGGCTGAAAGGCTGTGCTCGTTCGCCGAGAGCCTCAGGCCTGCCGACCTGAACGGGAAGAACCTTTCGCTTTTGCCGTGGCAGGTGTTCGTCCTGTCCAGCCTTGAGGGGTGGAGGCACAGGGACGACACATCCAGGAAGCGGTTCCGCTCAGGCTATGTGGAGGTCAACAGGAAGAACGGCAAGACCACAGGGATTCTACTGTCGCTTGTGCTGTACAACTTCCTGAAGTACCGTTCCAGCGAGAGCTACATCGTGTCAAGCCGTGACGACCTTGCCGAGAAGACCTTCAAGGAGGTGGAGGCGATAATCCATGCAGACCCGTCCCTTGACGGAGTCCTTCTGTGCCGCTCCCTTGCGGTGACTTTCAGGGACACCGCGGAGAGTTCCCGGCTTGGTTTCTTCTGCGACGGGGGAAAGTCGGTTGACGGATTCCGCCCACGGTTCTACTGCATAGACGAATACCACGAATATGCGACGGACAAGATTGTCGAGTCCATGAAGATGGGGATGAGGTCGAAGACCGACGCGCAGGGGGTCATAATCACCACCGCCGATGTGGAGGTCTCGGTCCCGTGCTACGAGCAGCACTTGAAGGCGTGCCGCATCCTTAACGGCGTCCAGGTCCAGGAGGATTTCTTCGCGGTGATATACGCGATAGACGAGGGGGACGACTGGCACAATCCGGCTGTATGGCAGAAGGCCAACCCGTCCATGCCCGACATAATAGACCCTTCCGTCATTCGGTCCGACATCGAGGACGCGGAGCTGACACCGCACAAGATTCCAGAGCTCAAGGCGAAGACCTTTGGAGTCTGGGGAGGCGGAGGGGAGCATTCCTGGATACCGGTGGAGGTCTGGCAGAGGAACACGGAGAAGCCTGACTGGGACTCCTTCAGGGGGTGCGAGTGCTTCGGAGGACTGGACCTCTCACAGATAGACGACCTGACCGCGTTCACTCTCTGCTTCCCAAGGGACGGCAGGCTCTACTTCAGGCACCGTTTCTACATTCCGGAGGGGACACTCTCCGAGAGGTACAGGAAAGAGAATGTCAACTTCTCCGGATGGGTTGAGGCTGGCATTGTCACCGCCACGCCGGGGCACACGGTGGACTACGCTTTCGTGCTCCGCGACATTCTGAGGGATGCCGAGACCTACAGGCTTCGGGGCATTGGGTATGACCGCTGGCAGTCCAGGGACATAATCGAAAGGCTTGACGAGGAGCGTCCGGACATTGCCCTGATCGAGATTGAGCAGAGCCTGAAGAAGCTTTCCCCGCTGACAAAGGGATACGAGAAGGCAGTCCGCGACGGCCTTGTGTGCGATCCGAGCCCCGTAATGCTGTGGATGGTGAACAATGTGCAGGTCAAGCCCGACGCGAACGGCAACTACAAGCCCCTGAAGAAAAGCAAGGCCAGCACACAGAGGATTGACGGGGTCGTGTCGTCCATAATGGCGTACGGCACATCACTGAGCGAGGCTTTCCAGGCGGAGCAGGTGAAGCCCGTTGATTTCGACACTCTGCTTTCGATGATTTGACGACGGAAAGCACCTGTTGTCAGTCAAATTTTGTAAAAAAAAAGTAATGTTTTCGTGATTTTTTATCATTTTTATGAAAAAAAAGGGGGATTTCATGGCGGATTTCTATAGCTGCATTTCGATTCCTGGCGAGGTTCCGGCAAAGAAGAATTCCAGGATAAACACCCGGAGCGGAAGGAGTTTCCCGTCCAAAAGGTACTCGGAATGGCACGGCAAGGCCGTTTTTCTGCTGAGGAAAGCCCAGATGGAGGGACAGATGCCCGTGGACGTGGATTATCCAGTAAATGTCCAGCTGACATTCTGCCATGGCGACAACAGGCGGAGGGACAGCGATAACGGGGTGTCCTCGGTTCTTGACGCCATGGTTGACGCGGGTGTACTCAGCGACGACTGCTGGCGGATTGTCCGGGGAATAACAGTGTTGAACATTATGAACCGCGGATTCCCCGAAGTAATTGTCACCGTCCTGCCATGGACGCAATGAGGATTCCAGCCCCGATTCCTAGCGAAATGCCCACGGTGACGCAGACGGCCCCCGTCCTAAAGTTTCTGGCCTCGGATTTTTTCAAGGAGCGCCTCGACTCTGCCAGCTGATGCCCCAAGCTCTCCGAGAGATTCCTCAAGCTCTCCGATTGTATCCTCAATTCCTCCGACTGCGTCTCCAATTCCCTGAGCCGTTCCCTCTGCGTCTCCAGTTCCGTCTCCAGTTCTTCCAGCTGACTTTCCGTAATCATATAGCGCGATTCCTCCGAGGACGCAGCACACACCGAAAACGCAGCCGCAAATAAAAGTGAAAGCAATTTTCTTGACATCCAACTTGCACCTCCGATTTTTATAGCCTGGCGGCTATACATTTTGTTTGAAGGAGGCGGGCTTATGCCGGAAAAAGAGGACCTGGTGGACTTCAGGCTGTCCAACATAGAGAAGACTCTTGTCGAGATGAAGGATGTGATGACGGAGACAAAGCTCCAGGCGAATGAAATAAAGGCAATATCAGATCGCCAGCTGGAGATGCTCAACGCCATCAACTCGCATGACAAAAGGCTCAGGGACCTTGAGCTTTCGCCGGCAAAGAGCAAGGCCGTGAAATGGGACTCCGTTGTTGACCTTGTGTTCAAGCTGGGGCTGACTGCGGCTGTCGGCGTGGTGATTGCCAAGGTGGGGCTGTGATGGACGAGGAGAATATTGTCGCCGGAATGCTGGGCGAGGAATCACTGCTTGAGCAGCTTGTCGAGGAATGCGGGGAGCTTGTGCAGGTGGCGGCCAAGAGGCTGAGAATCCTGCGGGGCGAGAATTATACTCCGGTCAGCCGTGACGGGAACATGGAGAACCTGAGGGAGGAGCTTTCGGATGTGGCGCTTTGCATTGATGTGTACAGGGCGAAGGCTGGAATAGACCATCCGGATTTTTTTCGCATGAAGGAAACCAAGCTGGCCAGATGGCTCCGCAGGCTGGGCATTCGATGAACGGGTGGAGAAAGAGGCACTGGACCCCTTCCGTGCAGACGGAGCACTGTTGGAATGGCGGTAAGGTGATGTATTCCCTGAAGCGCGACGCACAGGCGGCGGCGAATGCGGTGAGGAGAAAAGGCGGAGCCGTCTGCGGTGTTTACGAGTGTCCTTACTGCGGGGCATGGCACCTGACACACGCACGGAACATCAGGAGGAGGAAGTAATATGGGATTTTTATCAAGATTTTTCAAGAGGGGCGGCAAGGAAGAGTCGGCGCCTGGTGCCGTTACCGATGACCTTGTGCTTGGCTGGACATGCCAAAGGTCTGACGGGGAGAAAATAGCCGCCGCCTGCATAGACAGGATTGCCGCGGAGGTCGCCATGCTTTCCGGGCATGTCCATTCAGTCGACGGTGAGCGGCTCGACCCTGGGCACTGGCTGCAGGGGATTTTCAGGAACCCGGACCCCGAGGAGGGGCACTTTAATTTCTTCTATCAATCTGCCGTGGACTACTTCAACGGCGGGGTTTGCTGGCTCAAGGTGGGGCGCGGTTCCGCAAGGGGACTCGCACGGCTCCCGGTCAAGAAAGTCTCGATTGGAAGGGGTGCCGACGGACGGCGGACATTCCTGTACGACGGCATCATGTACACATCCCGTGATGTGCTTTACATCCCGGCAAGAATGGGTTACTCGGTCAGCTCAGGGGGCCAGTCCCTTTTCAAGTATATGTCAGATTTTTTCAGCACTGCCGCATCGGTGGAAAGCTTCACCCGGAACAGCTTCCAGAACGGAGTTGTCGGCAAGAGAATTGTCATGGATGTTTCCGGGGCTTTCCCCGACATAACGCCTGAACAGAGCCGGAAGCTGAAAGACACTTTCCAGGCGGAGTATGGAGGCGTTGACAATGCTGGCCGTCCCCTCCTCAAAAAGAAGGGGATCGAGTATACCGAAATCGGCTCCAACGGAGCGCTGGACAACCAGTCCGCCGAGCTCAGCAAGGCTCGTGACTTCCAGAGACGGGAGGTGGCGTCACTGCTTGGCGTTCCCCTTGAGGTGCTGAATGTGTCGGCAGGAAACGAGTCAATAGAGAATGTATTCATGCTTTTCGCGGAGTTCGCCGTCCGTCCCATCGCAACGCAGATGCAGGAGGCTCTCAGCAGGCTTCTTGTGGAATCAGGGGACAAAGGTTATTTCGAGTTCGACTACAACGGAATAATGAAGGTCTCTCTGTTGCACCGTGTCCAGGCATACAAGGAGGAGATAGCTTCAGGCCTTATGAGCCCGAACGAGGCACGGCGGCGCGAGAACCTCGGACCGATAGAGGCGGGCGACACCTTCTTTGTTCCTGCCAACTACATGCCTCTCAAGGATGAGACCATAGCCGCGTACATGGCGAAGCAGAAGTCCGAATTGGCCGGGACCCAACATTTTGCAGGGGGGGACGACAAGCAGTGACGGCTATATCTGGCATGAACAACATTAACAGCTTGATGTACATGGTCGCCGTCGCCTCGTTCGCGACGGTCGGGTTGATTGAGGTCGTGAAGAATTTCTTCAGGACTGAACGGAAATGGGTGTATGCCCTTGTGATGGTTCCTCTGGCTGTCCTCTGCTTCTGGATGCAGGCGGTTCTTCCTTCATGGGTAATCGGTGCGGTGCTGACGGTTGGAGCGACTCAGCTGTGCTACCAGACCATCGTGCAGACTTTCCAGTCGCTCATACGCAGGCTTGCGGACGGCGGGAAGATGTCGGATATGGGGGCGGCGAACAATGAAGGAGACTGTTTCGGGTCATTGAAGGGTTTCGTCCGGAAATACGATGGCGTAAAGGTTGACTTTGACGGGCATTATGGACCGCAATGCGTGGACCTTTTCCGGCAGTACTGCAAGGAAGTCTTGGGGCTTCCTCATACAGGGGGTGTCGAGGGGGCGAAAGACCTGTGGCTACGGTACAACGAATTAAAGGAGAAGGATTATTTCGTTCAGATGAATGTGGACGGTCTGCCACGTTTGGGGGATGTCGCCGTATGGGGGCAGACCGCGGCCAACCGTTACGGACATGTTGCAATCGTAATCGGTGAGCTTGAGGGCGCCCTGATTGTGTTCGAGCAGGACGGATTCAAGAAGGACGGCGCAAAGATTAAGGTCCGGGGCAAGGAGAACCTGCTCGGATACCTTAGGTTTTTGGGGCCGTTCTAGCGGCCATATCTGATGGAGGTTTTGATGCCTGGAAAGAATTTGATGGACAGGATTTCCCAGGGGCGGCAGTACCGTTCCTTTGTCGAGGAAGTCCGTGTCAAAGACGGGGAGGAATCCTTCGTCGTCGAGGGGTACGCCACGACATTCAACGAGGAGTACTGCCTTGGCGAGAATGACTATGTCCGCGTGCTTGAGAAGGTTGACGCCGGAGCGTTCGGCAAGTGCGACATGTCGGACACAATCTTCCAGTATGACCATGAGGGGCGTGTGTTCGCCAGGGTATCCAACGGCACACTGCTGCTGTCCGCCGACGGCCATGGGCTGAAGGTTGTCGCCGACCTCGGCGGGACCGACGAGGGACGGAGGCTCCACTCGGAAATCAAGGGCGGCTATACCAACAGGATGAGCTTCGGGTTCACGGTTACGGCTGAATCCGAGGAAAGCCGCAAAGGTTCGGACGGAAAACGGGAGTATGTGAGAACAATACTGTCCGTTGGCCGTCTGTATGATGTGTCGGCTGTCTCCATTCCCGCCAACGGCGGAACGGAGATTTCGGCCAGGAAGCTTGTCGACGGAGTGATTAACAGGCTTAAGTCCGAGGAGGCGGAGAGACTTGCCGAGGACGAGAAAAAGAACAGGTCGGAAGAGGCCGAGAGGCTTGGGGCGAAATACCGCCTCATGAAAGCAGACAGGAGTGTTTTATGACAATCGAAGAAATCAGGAAGCGGCTCGCTGAACTTGCAGCGGAGCGCCGCATGTTGATGGACATGGTCGAGGACAGGAGCAAGCCATTCGACAAGGAAAAGTTCGATGCGGAGCTGGAACGCATCGTGGAAGAGGAAAGAAAACTTGAGGCCGAGGAGAGAATCCTCCAGGACCCTACCAAGCAGCCTGGGGGCGGGTCTGCCGATGACTCCTTCTTCGAGGTAAGGGGAAAGGAGACACGCGCGACACTCTCCGTCGGTGGCGAGGCAAAGGCACTTGCTCCTGATAAGTTCGTCGCCGAGCTTGTCGCGGAGGTTGAGAAGGAATCCCCGCTCTATGCCCGTGTGAACAGGATTCCGGTAAGCGGAGCGGGTTCCCTCGGGTATCCGTTCGAGGCTTCCGACGCATCCGACGCGGTTTGGACAAACGAGATTCCTGATTCCGAAATCTCGGAGGACACTGCATGGAGTTTCGGCAAGCGCGAGCTGGCTCCGTCCGACCTCACCAAGCTCATCCTCGTGACGAAGAAGCTTCTGGCAACATCGGCGTTGCCGATTGATTCCATGATCAGGGGCAAGCTTGCCGCAAAGTTCGCCGCCGCTTACGAATCTGGAATCACCGTCGGAACTGGAACCAACCAGCCTTTGGGCGTTTTCTCCGTCAAGAGCGACGCTTCCGGAAAGGCAATCGGAATCGGAACTGACCGCGATGTGACCGCCGCATCCGCCTCGGCCATCACAGCCGACGACCTCATCAACGTGAAGATGAAGCTCCGTCCTGCATACCGCCGCAAGGCCGTGTGGGTTATGAGCACAACCGTCCTTGCCGCCGTGATGAAGCTCAAGGACTCCAACGGCCAGTACATCTGGAGGGAAGGACTCCGCGACGGCGACCCTGGGACTCTCCTCGGACTGCCCGTCATCGAGAGCGAGTACGCGCCTTCCGAAATTTCCACAAAGAAGTATGTCGCCGTGCTGGGGGATTTATCCAAGTACTGGTTCGCATATTGGAAGGGGCTTGAGGTGGAGGTTCTCAACGAGAAATTCGCGCTCAAGAACCAGGTCGGCATCAAGGGCTATGGCCTCGCAGACGGACACCCTGTCCAGCCTGCAGCCTTCGCCCGTCTCGTGATGGCATGATTTGCCGGGGAATCCCTTCCGGGGTTCCCCTTGGAGGTTGAATGGCAAAGACAGAAAACAAGCCACCAAAGATGGTTACCCTGGTGTGCAAGCGTGCCGTGAGCTCCGTATACGGAACCTTCTTAAAGGGACAACGCATTGATGTTCCTGAGGAAGTCGCGGAAGCGTGGGTGAAGGACGGAAGCTGCTCAAAGCCGGAGGAAAAGGATGCTGGTAACTCCTGACGAGCTTTCCTCCTACTGCAAGAGGTGGCCCGACGGCGACATTGAGGGCTCTGACCTCCGCGAAATCTACATCGGCGCCGCCGGCAATGTCATCGACAACTATGTGGGCTACAGCGTCGAGGAGAAGTACTCGGTGGTGGACACGGGAACCGGGGACACCGTGCCAGTCGTTCCGCCGGTGTTCCGCCTGGTGTGTCTCCAGATAGCGACATTGATGTACATGACGGAGAACAGCAACATCGGATTCCAGTCGTCCGGAGCCGAGGGTGGATATTCCCGGGTTCCTCTCAATGTGATTGACTACACCAAGTACCTGTCCAACCTTTCATCGTACAGGGAAGTCCAGTCCGACATTCCCGCCGATGACGCAGGAGTGGCCGGATGATGATGCTGGGAATCGAGGCCGATGTATCCGGTGCCGTGAAGGCGCTTGAGGGAACGAGCAAATCCCTGAAAAGCATAGAGAGGCAGGTCGTCGGAATAGTCGCAAGGGGAGGCGTGAAGGCGATAAAGTCCTCGATACGCACCTCCGGACTGCAAAGGCGGACAGGGGAACTCCTCAAGGCATACAGGTACAAGGTGAAAAAGTCCGGCGGGGAGGCGAACATCTTCCCGAAGGCCATGGATTCATCTTCCACAATCTATCCCAAAGCCATGACGCTGAGCTACGGACACACGGGGCCGACCCGAAGAAATTCCCGCTGGGAAATCCTTCCAAGGTGTTTCGTCCAGTCGGGCAGGGAATGGATAGAGTCCGGAAAATATGACCGCGACATCGAGAGGATGGTCCAGAAGCAGCTGGACAAATACTGGAGGTAGGAATGGAGAAGGTTTTTGGTGCAATAAAGAATTTCATCACAGAGAGTCTTCCCGATTACCTTGAGCAGGTGTCCGACCCGTTGACCCCATGCCCACCGCCAAAGGAGAGGGACATCGTGTTCGGCTCGGTGGACGCGTCAAGGATACAGTCCAGGTGCGTCGTGGTGGTCTCCCCGGACAGCCAGGAGGAGGCCGCCGAGGAGCTTGGGAGCTGGAACGAGCGGAGCAATGTCACCGTCACCTTCATTCTGTCCGGCTCGCCGTACGACGTGCTTGTTCGGCAGATGGTGCGGTATCCCGCGGCCTTTCGCTCCGCGATTCTTGAGGACCCGTCCCTGTGCGGCTTCGCCGAGGACGTGGCGATAGGGACAAGGACATTCCATCTTGACTGCGGGACCGCCGACAGGCAGATGACCGCGTGCGAGGTGGAATTGGCTATAACAACGGACGAGGAAATTCCCGTCTAGGAGAATTCAATGGCAAAACTTATAAAGAAACACAAGACGGCGGTCTTCGTGCAGGGCAGTGAAGAAAAGTACGTACGCATCCATCACGCTCCGGAGCTGAACCGCCAGATGAACCCTCAGACAGAGGACTATGACTATATCGGTGACGAGTACGCTACCACGGAGGTGACGGCATACAAACCGTCCGAGGACTTCTCCGTCAAGACGTTCAAGGGATACCCGGATTTTGACCTGGTCTATGCGATGTACAAGGCGAGGGCAATAGGTGCGGACGCACACCGTAGGGTATTGACCGTGTTCATCTTCGACGAGCTTGCGGAGGGCAAGTACTATGCCGAGGAGGAGGACGCCACAATCACCGTCAGCGAGTTCAACGCATCCGACAGCTCCATCTCCTTCAGCGTGGCGCATAACGGAACGCCTTCCATAGGGTACGCCACCATCGAGGACGGTGTTCCCGTGTTCACGGAGGGGAAGCCTGATTCTTCCGCACAGGATGAGCAGGATCCATGATTGACCTGAGAAAGGCCGTGCTTCCCGATGACGTTGTGGTCGGAGGGAGGCGGTACGGCGTGAAGACGGACTTCCATTTCTGGATAAGCTTCTGCGAGATGCAGAGGGAGTCCAGGGATGTCGTCGAGTACGATTTTCTCTACGCGGACATGGCGGATGTTCCGGACGACAGGATGGCTGGGTTCGAGGAGCTCCGCCGTTTCGCTTTCCCAAGGAACGAGCTTCCCCGTCCCACAGGCGATGAAGACGGGACTGTGTACTACGACCTCGTGAAGGACGGTGATCTTATATATTCATCGTTCCTGCAGCAGTACGGAATTGACCTTGTCGACGCAAGCCTGCACTGGTACAAATTTCTTGCCCTGTTCCACGGACTGAGGGAGACGAAGCTTACTGACGTCATGGGATACAGGGGCTGGAAGCGTCCCTCAGGTAAGATGGGGGAGTACGACAGGGAGATGGAAAAACTTAAGGCCGCATGGGAAATAGAGTACGAAATGACTGACGAGGAAGCCCGGAAGGTCAAGAAATTCGAGGACAGGCTTAGGGGATGATTTCCATGGGACCGGGCATCCGGGAGAGCTTCAGTCGTCATCCAAGGGCGGAACCCAGTCATCCGGTTCCTTCGGGGGTTCGCAGATGTATGGGTTGTCCTCGTCCTTAACTCCCATGTCCTTGAGCCGCTGGCCCCTCCTTATGGTGACCGCTATCAGCAATATCCACGCAACAACAAACAATACCGCCATGCCGTGCCTCCTTATTCGATTTTAAGTCCGCACGCAAGGGCTGTCAAGGAAAATGTCACTATGGCACAGAAAGATGTAAACATAAAAATCAAGGCAAACTCCAAGGAAGCCACATCCGCTATCGGCAAGGTGACGGAGTCGCTCAACTCGTTCAACAAGAAGCTGGACACCAACCCGGTGTCCCGGCTCACGAAGTCCGTGGGGTTCCTGTCTGTAGGATTCAAGGCCGCGTCGGCTGCCATACAGAAGGTTGGGGCCGCCGTAAAGGAAACGACAGAGCTTTACGAGAAACAGGCCAAGGCGGAGAAGCAGCTGGAGGTGGCCGCAAGGAACAACCCATATCTCAACGGCTCCAGCGTAGAGGCCTTGAAGGATTATGCGTCTCACCTGCAGTCCATTTCGACGGTCGGGGATGAAGAACTCCTGCCGATGATGGCTCAGCTGGCCTCTGCAGGAAGAAAACAGGGCGAGATCCAGGACATAATGTCGGCCGCGCTTGACCTGTCCGCATCGGGGATGATGTCCCTGGATTCCGCCGTGTCGGCGCTTAACGGCTCAATGCAGGGCAACGCCGGCGTGTTGGGAAAACAGATACCAGCCGTCCGTGCCCTTACGGCCGAACAGCTGAAGCAGGGGAAGGCTATTGAGATAATCAAGGAACAGTTCGCCGGAATGTCCGAGGAAACGACAAAGGCTACGGGATCTGCTCAGCAGCTCAAGAATGCGATCGGTGACCTCAAGGAAAACCTTGGGCAGGGATTTTCCGCAGTCATTTCCCCTGTCCGTCAGATGTTCACTGGACTAATATCAAGCATAAACGGCACCATATCCGAAATGAAGAAGGCTGTAAGACAGGCGAAGGCGATCAAGGCCGTTCGGGATGGGACATCGGATGGAATGGATTCAGGGACATTGTCGGATGTTCAGAAGACCGAGTACAAATTCAAGGCATCCGCCGAAGCCTATAAACATGACAGGGAGAATGCCCTCATAGAAAGCATCCTTGAGAATGGCGGAACAAGAGAGACGGCGAATGCCCAGATATCTGAGATCAACAGATATTCTGCGAGATATATCAACAATGAAAACGGCTATGTAGCCATGTACGCGCAGGCCATAAAGGAGTACCAGGAGGCGAGTCAACGGGAGGCTCAGGCAAGGGGTGCCTATAACAGGGCAGTTCAGGCTGAACAGGAGGCGGAAGAGGCGGCCCGTAGGTCCGAACTTGAAGCCGCGTACCAAGAGGCTAACGCCGCGATAGAGGCTAAGAGGAGTGCCCTGAAAATTGACGCCGAGGCCCGTGGCAAATCCTATTCTGACTCCCTGTACGCAGAGGAGCTATATGAGACCGCCATCTCGGCATACAAGAACATGATTACATCCGCCGAAGATTATGCAACGATGCAGAATTATGACACAGCCAAAGGCGCCGAATCCATCAAAAATAAAATAAAAAACTTTGCTGCTCTCATTCCTCCGGTTACGTCAGGAAGTGCAGGAACGACTGGAAGGGCTGCGGCTCCGCAAAAGGACTGGTTCAAGGCCCTGTCGGATTCCCTGGACCAGGTGGAGAAGGAATTTGCTGCAAGGAAGGAGGTCGGGTCCTATGACTACGAGGAATATTTGAAGTCGTTTACGGATGCGGCCCGGAAAGGCCTTTTGGACATAATGGTCAACACTGATAAGACAACTCTAGACAAGGTGATGGAAAATGAGGATGCCCGTGATGCCTATAACAATCTTGTGGGCCAGTTGGGTATGCTCGATAAACTTACCGGATGGAAGGCCGAAAAGGAAGAGCTTATAAAAGGGCTTGATGGAATAAAGGATGACGTGCAGCTGATTCTGTCCGAATCAATTCAGCTACAGATTGACCAATATTCAGGCATGTATCAGGAGCTTGCGGAACTTAACTCCACCTATCACCTCATGTCCGAAGAGGAGGAGGAGGCGTACAATGAGAAAATGGAGCTCCTTGCAAAACAGCTTCGGGAGGCCCAGAAGGCAGAGTTTATGGAGGCCGTCCAGGAGAAGGTTGACCTGGCGCAACGCATTGTGTCTGAATTAGGAACATCCGCGACACAGGCGGCCTCCATGGTCACGGAATACATAGAAAACACTCAGTCAGCCGAAACCGCGAATCTTAGGAAGGAATATGAAGACGGGGTCGTCAGCTATGAGGAATACTGCGACAAGGTGAAGGAATTGGACAGGCAGGCAGCGCAGGACAAGTACAAGTTAGCGATGGCTACGTGGGCGATACAGCTGGCACAGGCGACCGCCAACATTGCGCAGGGTGTAACCAAGGCCATAGCGGAGGGTGGCATGATGGGAATTATTAGCGGAGCGCTGGTGTCCGCGGCTGGAGCTGTGAACATAGCCTCCATCGTCGCTTCAAAACCTAGGCCTCCTTCTTTTTCGGGTGGGGGAATCGTTCCTGGAAACTCGTTTTCCGGAGACAGGGTTCAGGCCAACGTTAACTCGGGCGAGATGGTATTGAACGCAAGCCAGCAGAAAGCTCTGTGGGCGGCCGCCAACGGGAATGGCGTTGGAGGATTTAGGCAGCAGATAATAATAAACAACACCATGGCCGACCGTGCGAATGTGTCCGCCGAGGCTGACGAAGGAATGATTAGGGTGGCCGTTACAGAGATTGTTAGAAGCGAGATGTCACGAGGAAGCTTTACGGCTTCAATGAAGGAGGCTGACGCAAAAAGCAAGGGGGTTAGGTATCTATGACAGTTATTGAATGGCCATCCGATATGCTTGGGGACATGTTTTCTGATGCAAAGCTTTCCCTTAAAGAAAATATTGTCCAGGTCAAATACGAAAGCGGACGAACAGTGAGTTGTCAGGCGAATGGGCGACAGTTAAAGAAAATGTCTGTCAAGGTTCAGATGTCCGTCAAACAGGGACAGAAACTTCTTGAATGGATTTCGACATCACTTGCTTCCGGGGCGTATGCTTTCCATTCTCCCATCCTGGATGTCGGAGGGAAGCCCACCGCATGGACTTTTGAATCAATGCCATCCACACCATTGGCTGGACGTATGGCTTCCATAGAGTTGAGCCTTGTGGAGGCTTATGTATGAACGATAATGAAATATTCAGGGCCTTGTTTGGAGGTGGAAGATTTTCGCTTCCATATCTTGTGCTTTTTTCATTCCCAGGTCTAGAGCCTATCGCGTTGGTGAACTCCGACAGGGACTTGATGTTTGATGGCATAACATACAAGTCCGCTACCTTGAAATATCACGAACCGGACATGATGGGCAATGGTGGATCCCTTTCGGTGGCTATGCAGGGCACTAGGCTGGTAGAGTTCTTGGACACCGCTGACTGGCGGATGACAGTGGACGTGACGGGGGTCATAAATTTTGACGGAACTGTCTCACGTCTTGGATGTTTTCGCCACATGAACTGCGAGGCATCATGGGGAAGCAATATGGAGCTGTCTCTACAGCTAAATCCGGATGACCGTTTGGGGATGACGTTTCCCCCATATCTTTTCGACGCAGACAACAACAGAGGTGGGGCATGAGGAATCTGTCATATCTCATAGGTATTCCTTATAAGGATGGTGGCCGGAATTTGGATGGTCTTGACTGCTACGGTCTCCTGATTGAGGTTTTCCGTGGAGAAGGCCTTCCCATGCCTGACATACAATATGAAGATCATTCGCTGGAACTTGCGCAGCTATACTTGCCAAGTCTTCCGCTCGCAAAAGCTGAAGGCGTCCCAAAGGAAATGACAGTCCTTGAGATGGATTCTAGAGGAGAACTTCATGTTGGTGTGTGTATCAACAGTCGAGAGTTTATACATGCCACACGCCTTGGAGTACGGATAAGTCCCGTAGGGCTATATCCTATTAGAGGGATGTACGAATGGGATTGGTCTATATATACAAGGGCATTGGAAATGAATTTGAGACAATCAAGGGCAATGGGACGCTAAAATCTCTTCTTCCATCTGTTGATTGGGAGCATTCCGTTACGCTTGTATCGGGAAGAAAAGTTGACGAATATTATGACGTCAAGGATGGAGAAATCGTCTTTGTCCGTCCAATACCAGGAGCCACGGCTGTCATAATCATCACTGCTGTCGTTGCTGTTGCCGCCGGCGTGGCCGCCGGAATCGCGCTGTATAAATCAAAGCAGGCTCAAGAGGAAGCGGAAAACGCCTTGAAAAGTAATAAACTGGATTCCGTCGAGACTCTTCCTTTCTGTCGCGGTGCGTCTAATCAGTCAGCCCAAGGTCGTGCGCTTCCCTATATAGTTGGGGAGCCTTATTTTACTCCGTATCGATCGCAACCCAAAATTTACAGGGTTACAGGTTCCCGTGGAGAGGAGGAAGTTTGCTGCATGTCCTTCGAGGCTGGGCATAGAGACCTCGTTTTCAAGGAAGTGTACATTGGTGACCATCTGGTCTGGAGTGAAAAATCTGCGACCGTTCCTCAGGAAGGACGTTTTCCTTTATCTCCTGGATCGATATTTTACAACGAAGGGTCGTATCTTGAATTCCGTCAGGGCACAGATTTCGATACGGAAATACTCAACCGGAGCGTTTCCACGGAATATCACAAGGAACCTCTTGAGCATGCCTTCGGTACAAAGAAGGAAGATTTAAAACCGGTGGTGGTTGAGCTACCTGAAAACTCAATGTCCGTTGATGTTTGTGTTCTTTTTGATGGACTAAGAAAAAAAGAAGGTGACAGCTATCTTGAACGAACTGTCACAATTCGTCTTTGGTGGTCAAATCTTGATGATCCTGATCCTGATAACGAAGATGACTGGACGGAGTTTGGGCAGGAAGAAATGTTTGACCAAGAAGGTTTCCGGTCGGGGACTTTCCGGTATAATTCAAAAAAGCAGATGCGCTTTGTTGCTAGAAAAGAGTTCTCGTATGAGGAATGTTACGGACGCAGGATAACTATAAAAGCGCTTAGAACCACGCCAAAAGCAGAATCAGGTTCACAGGAAAACTGTTATCTCTACTATACTACGTCAGAACTCTATGACCCAAATAAGTCTACCGATGGTAACCTTGTAGGTATGCTTGCCGTGGAGCCATCAATAATGGAAAAGGCAACGAGAATGGCGCTCGTGGTAAAAGCTGACGAAAGAACAGAGGGGTTGCTGGACAACGTAAGTTTTGTTGCGTCGGGTGTTGCACCTATATGGGAAGACGATTCTCAGGGGGGGCATTGGTCAATGGGAAAGGTGCCTACAAGGAATCCTGCATCCTGGTTGCTTGAGGTTCTGATATCGGATGCCCATAGCCATAGTAAATTTTACGAAGAAGAACTAGACCTTGCCTCTTTTGGTGTCTGGTATCGATACTGCGAAGAAAGAGGATATCATGTAGACGGTGCTCTAACAACCGACCAAACGAAGAAAGATCTTTGTGACCAGATATTGGTCGCTGGTGATGCAAGTCTTGTCCGTAATACTGACGGACTATTTTCTGTTGCCATAGATAAAAAAGAGACGATTCCTGTTGCACTTTTAAACATGCAGGACGTAAGGTCTCCTTCTGTTGCCAAGAATTTTTGCCGCAGGTCGGATGGCCGTAAGGTGACTTTTTTAAACAGGGAGTCATGGAAACAGGAGACGGTCTATGTTATGCGTGATGGTACAAACCAAAGACATCCTGAGGACATTATAACGGAGGATGCTCCGCAGCTTATAACTGAATATGAACATGCGGTAAGATACTCAAGAAGAAAACTTGCCGAGGAATATCTTCAGCCAAAGACTTTGACGGTCGAGGTTGGAAGGGAAGGTGCTTATTACCCATTATATTCGGTTGTAATGGTCCAGCTCCCCCAGATAAAGGCTGGGACTGAATCCTCGGTGATACGTGAACTGGAAGTGATTGATGGAAGACTGACCAGGATAATGCTATCGGAGTCTGTGCCGTTGGTGGAGGGACACAGGAACGGAGTTGTTATCTTTGCTACGGGAATGGACGGTACCCATATACTTGAGCTTGAAATAATCGAAAATGTTCGGTCTGATATTCTGACATTTAGGTATCCTCTGGTTGTTAATGATGTTGTGCTTCCGCGATTTGGAGATGTTGTGAGCGTAGGTGTCCTGGAAGATGACGGCTCTTTCAAGACTGTAACCCGCCCATATAAGATTGTAAAGTTTTCGTCGACAGAACATGGATATTCTCTTGAGTTGAAGGACTACAATGAAGCCATATATGAGGACGGCGCAATACCGGAATATAAATCCATAGTTTCTGCGCATTCCAATTCTGTACATGGCATAGATCTTTCGCCCAAGACCTCTGACCTGATGGACCTGTCCGCTGAGCTTTCGGGTGAAATAAATGAACTTTCATCTGGAAAGGGGTTGAAGGTCCCTTCTGCTCCATGCAATGTTCGTGCGCTCGCTGTTCGTGATGGTATTGAACTTTCTTGTGAGCCAGGAGGGAAAGGTTTTTCGGATATTCCGTCACACGTAGAATGGGCCATAAAAAGGATTGATGGAGACTGGGAAACATTTGATACTGCTTCAAACATAGGGACATGGTTTTTTGATAGGAATTTGGACGGTTATCCGGAAGCTTCACAACTTGTTGATTATGCAGTCAGGTGTCGAATAACAAATGCAGGTGGAAAGACAGGCCCGTGGGCGGAATCCGTGCATGTTTCCACGGATTCGTATGGAACATGGGAATTGTCATGCCCGAAAATAGAAACAGGAGTATCTGATAGGACTGTTACGCTCATGATGTCTCAGCCTTCAAGGTCAGATGGAAGGGTTCTGTATGGTGAAATAAAATATATGATTGAGGTCCGGCGACCTGTAACAGATGCGCCTGATTGCTGGTGGATTCCGGCTTCAGCGGAGGACCCCTACACGGATGAGGACAATTACAAGGACCCCGCAGCAACAACCCCTATGATAAGAGGTGCATTCTACGCACAGACAATGCCACTTATTGGGCAGCAGACTAACAATCTTGTTGATACCGTATATCAGTTTAGGGTATGCGCTATAAATGATGCAGGGCAATCCGATTTTACGGAAACCACAGTAACTGCATTGTGTACCAATATCAGGGATATAGTTCATGCACGGCAGACGGACAAGGAAATCTATGTACCTGACCTCTCCGCGATATCGGCCAATCTTGGTAAAATTACCGAAGGAAGCATGTCCGGAAACTCCATGAACTACTGGGCCCTTTCCACTGATTTCGGGGCGACCCCTTCTGAGACCAATTCGGACTATCAAGGTGCGTTCCGTGTCGGAGGTAAGGACAATTACCTCATCGTCATCCCCGTCCTTGATAACCACAATCGACCTATAGACTACAGGCTTGAGTATCATGGGGAGGGATTCGTTGTCACGGCGGAGAAGTCACAATTTTCCAACGAAGTCATAGTATATTCCGACAGTTCCCCTCTGGACAGGGCAAGGATTACCGCGCGTGGAGTATATTTCGAGCACCGTACATCAAGCGACTCCGAAACCTGGAGCGATATAGTGCACCAGACGGTCGCGGGCGTGGAGTCCCCGTCATTGCAGTCAAGGGATTCCCTTGTAATAACGAACGCGGACATGGGACAGAGAAGGCGCAACGGTTCCGATATCGGGCTTCCTATCCCCGAAGGAGGTATCGTATGGCATTTCGATACCGACAAGCTTGGCCATCGTGGCGAGACGGACGGAATTATAACGGATCTGGATTCATCGGTTCCATCAAGGCTGGTAGGTATAGATGATAAGGGCATTTCTGGGCTCGATTTCACGCCGGCGGTTCAGGCTGTCGCACCTTTCGCTACGCTGGCGAAATCGCTGTATGGGCAATACTCGTTCCGAACGGAATTTGAGGCGTCAAACGAATGGACCGTAGATTTCTGGCTGAAGTATATCTGGAATGAAAGCCAGACCGTTTTCCGTATAGGGAATGACTCCCAGTCCGTTGTCACACGAATAGTGAACGCTGAACCGTATTACAACGAACCTCTTGAATCGGAGCCTCAATACAACCTTGAAGTGTCAAGAACGTTCCCTCCTGTCTACAACGAGATAGACCTTGGAGGCGGATACCTTGAGTATACTTCTTCCGCAGGTAGGAGGACAGTTCTATTGGAGGATGAGGACATCAAGTTTGTCCCTGGAGCTTGGGTTCATGTTTGCGTCATCTGTTCAGGAGGAAAGGTTCATGTCATTTTTGACAAGAAGGAAATCGTTTTCGACCAGGTGGCCATATGGAACACAGATATCGAGGTTCTGATGAACCCAAGCCTTGGAAGTTTCTTCCTGGATGAGCTTCTTGTTTCTGGGCACAGCGCCCTACCCCCGGATAGGGTGATACAGAATTCTATTGACAGGTATCCTTATGGAGCTTTGGATTGCGAAAAAAAACACTTCGTATTAGACATAGATTCAAGCGAAGTTTGGACTAATCTTTTTGATACAGATATTTTCCGGCAGAAAGTTTTGGCGGTGATTAACGAATATCATGGATAAGGAGATATCATGGCATTAATCAATCTTACTATGAATGATTTCAAGGTTCCTGGGCTTGCAGAATACACCCCTCCTTTCGGAGAAAAGAGGCCTCTTGGAAAGGGGCTCACGACAAGGGAGGTGAACGACAACATCATGATGCCGTTCACAAGGCAGAGGGCTGTGCAGGTGGTCGAGGACAGCGACACAGGAGTTTCCGAGGGGTACAAAATAGAGGCCTATGCTGCTGTAGAATTTATGGCAGCCACCACCACCACTGTTACCTTAACAGACGGCCTTTTTTCTGGGGTGACACTAAAATTTTACAATCCAACTGAAGTTGTACACAAGATAGCTTACGGAGCGGAGTTGTATGAAGTGTCTCCGCATACAATGGAGACGCTTGTTTGGTACGGAGGGTCGTGGTCAAACGAAATTTCGCTTAGCGAGAATGATTTTGAGGATATTTTTTCGGAAAAAATCGATAACGTGTCAGGAGGTGAGTGATGATTTATAGCGGAATTAAGCAGGTGCTTAATGAATTCAGGAAGAGGCTTGTCGATGACAATTCCGTAGATACAGAGCGTACCTGGAGTGGAGCGAAGATTGCGAGCGAAATAGAAAAAGATATCAAGAACGTATATTCAACCAAAGAGACTGTTATTGGTACTTGGAAAGATGGTAAGCCTCTTTATCGGCTTACTATAGAATATACAACAGCGGTAAATCTTTTTGAAGGATGGACCCCTATAATAAATAGTGACAACATTAAAGAGTGTGTAAAAGCACGTTGGGGCAATTATAATCATACGTATAACGGCAGAATAACTTCCAGGGATTGTGCTGTTTGTAAAAACGTGAGCACGAACAAAATAGAGGTATTTGAGGACTATTTTAAGGAGGGGCAATCTGTGGACACGATAATTCTTGAATACACAAAAGAACAGGATTCGCCAACAGAAATTCAGCGGGGGGGGTACTAAAGTATAGTGATTTCTACCTCCGCATGGAGGTGGCCGCATGATGTACCGTGGAATCAAGTCAGTGCTGATTAAATTCCGGCAGATGTTATTGGAGGACGAGTACCGTATTGGAAAGCTTTACACCACCCTCGACCCGAATGATAATCCAAGTTCCCACCTCCCTGGTACATGGGAGAGGTTGCCTGACGGGGTATTCATCCGAAATGCGGGTGGAGACGCTGGAACTGTAGGCGAGGTGCAGAAGGAAGGAATACCGAACATCAAAGGTAGTTTAAACGTCCAAAGTAACAGCGGTTCAAATAGAGCGTTCTATACAAACTGGTCTGGTGGTGGAGGAGTTACTGGTGGTACCTACACTCAGAGCGTTTGGATGGATTTCAATGCGGCAAACGGTGAAGTCAAAGTGGACGGAACATTCAAGAATGATGTTTTCGGCAAGTCCGACCACGTAACCCCGGTTAATATCGCTGTGTACATGTGGGTAAGGACTGCGTAGGTTTGCGGAGGCAACCGAACATTTTTTTTGTTGCCAACAGGGAACCCGTGAATTATAATGGCCTCATGAAAGAACGTATCGATGAATTTTCGTTTTTTTTCCGGAACATTGACATGGAAAGGCGTTGAAATGTATATTTTATCTGTTAATAAAAATTAACAGTGCGGTCACAATGCGGTCAATGTATTTTATTTACTTGTAATATATATATATGCAAGTTCAAGTCTTGTTCCGGGCACTATAAAATATGACCGCTTGATGCGGTCTTTTTTTTGCCCATGCAGATAGTTTCAATCCAATCTGCATAGATAATATCGGTTTGAAAATCAAAAGAGGCATTTGCTTAGGGTAAAAAGAAGGCTCCCTGAAGATATCAAGGAGCCTTTGTGGTGTTTTGGTTAAAGTTTGCTAAAGAAATATGAGCAGAAGGTTTTAATTCTGTTCATAAAGGATGTCTCAATTCTGTCCCTCAAGAAGAACACGTCAGGCGCATTTACGGCTCCTATTCCATAAAGAATCCAGGAATCCCCATCCTTGACAATGCAGATTATGGACTTCATTTTTCCAGGTTTTACGCAGGTTATGCCTTCATACTTCAGTGTGTTGTCATTTGTAGATGTGTAGTAGTATGAATTGCCTGTCTTTTGGCTTGTTATGCTTGTGTTTATCAGTCCGAACGGTTCCATGACCAGGTCGGCCTTTATGTTCTGTACTCCTCCAGATGTGCTTGAGGACTTTATCTCCGCGCTGGAATAAAGGTCGAACCAAGTCTTGTGGCGTTCTGACCAGTAGGGAATTCCAGCGTAGGACGAAATATTCAGGACCAGCTTGGAAATCTTTTCAGGAAGATTTTCGTTTCCGCTGTATGGAAGAACCTGTACGACTTCCGCCAGGTATGCTGGTTTTATGGCCGCCACAGTTGTCTGGGCCTGTACTATGTTTTCGTCGGTAGAGGTAATGCAGAAATCCTTGACGGACTTTAGGTTTCTAATCACTACGTTGCCTTTTTCAAGGGAACTCCTTTCTGATGCTGAAAGCTTTGCATTCAATCCGGACGGCAAAGCGAAAGAAAATCCCGCTGCAAATAAAACTGAAAATGCAAGAGAAACAAACTTTAATCTCTTCATAAATCCCCCTAAATTTACAAGTAAAATTGGTGCTAGAATAGTACAATGTTCCATGTTCAATGTCCATAGGATTCATGCAGGAACATTTCATTTGTGTAAACAACAATCCTATGTTATAATTACAAAAAATAAATAATTTTTAAGAAGGTTTTTTATGCCAATTGCAGTAAAGATAAAAGAGTCCATGAGCAGCAAAAGTGCCGGCGTAATCCGTAAAATGTTCGAGGAGGGGCTAAAATTAAAATCTATCCACGGACAGGACAATGTCTTTGATTTCAGTATCGGAAATCCTGATTTGGACCCACCAAAGGAAGTCTGTGATGCTATTGAGGAATTGGGAAAATGCAGGGAACCAAACTTTCATGGTTATATGCCGAACGCTGGTTTTCCTTTTGCGCGTGATGCCATGGCAGAGAAAACTTCCTTTGAGCAGGGCGTTAAAGTGACAGGGGATTGTGTGGTCATGGCGGTTGGAGCCGCCGGTGCATTGAACGCCCTTATGAAGGCCATTCTTAATCCTGGGGACAATGTTATAGTTCCGGCTCCATTCTTTGCTGAGTACAGGCATTATGTCAATAATTATGGCGGACAGCTTGTAGAGGTCAGCACTAAGCCGGATTTTTCTTTGGACATAGATGCAATCGCTTCTGCCCTTAATGACAAGACCGCCGCGGTCTTGATAAACAGTCCAAACAATCCCACCGGAAAGGTTTATTCTGATGAAGAATTGAAGGCTCTGGCGGATGTTCTAAAGGAGCATGGCCTCAAGACGGGACGTTATCCATTCCTTATTTGTGACGAACCTTACAGGTCCATAGTTTATGATGGAATAAAGGTTGCCTCAGCTTTCCCGGTGTATGAAAATTCCATTGTCGTCACCTCGTTTGCAAAGAATTTTAGTTTGCCTGGTGAACGTATCGGTTATATATGTGTAAATCCAGCGTCACCGGAAAAAGAGGATGTGGTTGCGGGATGTATTTTCACCACACGAATACTTGGTTATGTAAATGCTCCGGGCCTTATGCAAAGGGTTGTTGCAAAATCCTGGAATGCAAAAGCCGATATGTCTCTCTATGAAAAACGCAGGAATGAGCTTGTCGAAATCCTTGATGAAGCAGGGATAGTGCATGCAAATCCTGAGGGAGCTTTCTATCTTTGGTGCAAGGTTCCTGACGGATTTGATGGAGATGATATGGATTTCTGTGACTACCTAAAGAAATATCTCATACTATGCGCTCCAGGAAGTGGATTTGGAGGAAAGGGCTGGTTCAGGCTTGCATATTGTGTTAGTGAAAAAAGCATACTTAATTCCAGGGATGCATTCATAAAAGCAATGAAAGAATGTCCCAAAAAAATCTAGTTTTTACGGTCCATAAGGAGGATTGATTATATGAAAATTTTGATGGTATCTGCAGAAGTTGTTCCATTTGCCAAAACAGGTGGACTTGCCGACATGGTCAGCGCTCTTTCCATTCAGCTTACAAAGATGGGGCATGATGTACGAATTGTAATGCCACGTTATTACAAGATAGATCGAAAAAAACTTGAGTTGATTCCAGGTCCAATGGCCATTGCTGCTGGTCAGATAGAGACATGGTCAGCTGTGTACAAGACAACTATGCCTGGATGCGATAATCTTCCTGTCTATTTTATTGATCACGAGGAATGTTTTGGACGTGACGGCGTATACGGTACAAAGACCGAGACCGATTTTCATGATAATCCTTACCGCTTTTCTGTTCTTTGCCATGGTGCGTTTCAGTTGTGCAGAAAGCTTGGCTGGTATCCGGATATTGTCCATGCTCATGACTGGTCAACCTGTCTGGCTCCTGTCCTTGTTAAGAATGTTTGCCGTTATTGTGGATTCGAAAAGACGGCATCCGTTTTGACAATCCATAACCAGGGATACCAGGGCCAATATGCAAAGGAGCAGTTCCCGGCTTTGGGAATCGATTGGGGAATGTACTATGGTGCAGGTTTTGAGCACAATGGTGGAATCAATTTCCTGCAGGCGGGTGTCTCCTGCGCCGACATGATAACCACAGTCTCTCCTACATATGCGCATGAAATACAGACCGCTGACGGTGGATTTGGAATGGACGGGCTTTTGAGAATCAGGTCCGATGTTATCAAGGGAATCCTCAACGGTGCGGATGTTGAGCAATGGAATCCGGAACTGGACAAGAGGTTGCCTTACAATTATTCCGCATCAAATATGGATGGCAAGGCGAAATGTAAGGCCGAGCTTCAGAAACGTATGGGGCTTGAAGTGAATCCGAATATACCGTTGATTGGTATTGTCACAAGGCTTGTCGACCAAAAAGGAATCGCCGAGGTTTTTGCACCTACATATGGATCAATTTACCAGATCTGTACTGACATGAAAGTCCAGTTCGCGGTTCTTGGAAGCGGAGAACGTTGGTGTGAGGACGAAATCAACGCACTTCAGAGCAAGCTACCGAACCTTAGGGCCTATATCGGTTATGATGAAAACCTGAGCCACTTGATTGAAGCGGGAAGCGATTTCTTCCTGATGCCATCCCGCTACGAACCATGCGGATTGAACCAGATTTATTCAATGCTCTACGGAACATTGCCGATTGTAAGAAGGACAGGAGGTCTTGCCGATACTGTTGAAAATTACAATGAATCAAATGGTGATGGAACCGGATTCCTGTTTGATCAGCTTACGCCTCGCGCAGTCTATGATACCGTAGGATGGGCCGTATGGGCGTACTACAACAGAAAGGACGATATCAAGAAAATGCAGATGAAGGGTATGGGAAAAACCTTTGGCTGGGATACAGCCGCTGAAGGATACCTTGATGTCTACAAAGAGGCCCTTGCAAGGGGCTGTGGAATCCGTTAAGAGCTGGTTCCTTTAATAATTTTATCGCCCCAAGGTCAGTGCATCTTGGGGTGTTTTTTATTTTCATGACTAAGAATCCCGCAGTCTTGCAATTTGTGGTTTGCCGTTGAAGCATTTTTTTGATAAAAGAAAACCCGATTCAATTGAATCGGGTTTCGTTTTTTTGTTTTCAGGGGCGACTAGAATTCAATCCATTTGCCGTCCAATGACATATACCATTGCGCCATTGGGGTCTGTGAAAGTGGATTGTACCATGCAATTCCGCCGTCACCATTCAGGAAAACAAGCCTGTCGTCTGTGCTGGATATCTTGCGTGGCAATGAAGATGTTCTCCTGTACATCCTGACTTTTCCTGTCTCCAGGTCATATGCATAGACCTGATGCTTTCCAAGGTTGGTATAGAGAGTGTTTCCCTTGAGCTGGACAAAAGCATCCTGATCCTCCTGGTTAAACTTTAGGAGGTCCACTGACTTGCGTTGAGCCGGGAAATACTTGAATACCTGAGTGACAGGGAGTCCGCCAACTTCCTTAAGCGCGATTCCATAAATATTTTTTTCCGCATCGAAATCGGAATCAATGGAGAAGGCTACGTAACCGTCCACTTTGAGCGACGCTGTTTCCCCTGATGAAATGGACTTTGAAAGGAGTGGTGAATCGATTGAACTGGAAACGGCCTTTGCTATGTAAAGTGTGTTTGCTGTCAACATGACGGCATCCTCAACAGAATTACCCGCATAGAGGCTGATCCTTTTGCTTGTATCAATGTTAAACCTTTCGACTCTGGAATTTGAAAGGGTGTAGACCAGGTTTCTCTGGAACTGGTGCATTTTGGTAACGCTTGCTGTAGGGACAAAAAGGGTGGTTAAGGTTCCATCCGCAATGTTAAGTTTCTGGATTGCGTTTCTGGTTTGTCTTGACCACAGAATGGCCGTAGTGTCATCAACCAGCATGAAATTGGTCTGTCCATTTGTTTTTCCGACCAGAACGGTTTCTTTGTCATCATAGGAAGTCTTGTACAATCCGTCCGCCGTCAGCAGATAAACTTTTCCGCTGATTGATGCAATGTCAAGTATGCGGTTGTACATCTTTTTTGTGATGTTCTTCAGCTCGTATGAGGTGGCTCCCTTTGTTGCCCTGTAAACGCTTCCGTCAGTCATGCCAAAAAAGATTGAAAGTTCATTCCTGATTCCGACACTGCACAGGAGCTTGGCGGAGAGGTTGGTGAAACTGGACACGGTCTCAGGTGATATGATGCTTGATTCTCCGTTCAACTTTTGAAGCAGACTGCTTTCGGAGACCTTGCTAAGGACAACAGTTTTGTCCGATGTTGTGTAGTAGATAGCGCTTTTGTCTGCGGAATCAGCAAGGAGAGGGCTTTTCAATGCAGCGGAATATAGTGTTTTTCCTCCGTTTGCATCGATTATGTAGAGCGTATTGTTTTTGAGGCCAGCGATAAACCTGTTTTTGCTTTTTTCGCCAACGCCAAAGAACCTGACCTGTTCAAGAAATGTTTCTGAAGAGAATGTTTTTCTTATGATCATTTCCGTCAAATCATAGTAAATAAGCTTACCGGTCAGGGGACAATAAATGAAGGCTGCCTTTTCGGAGGCATCTGTCTGTATTCCCCCTATGCGTGTAGTAATCTGGTCTATCCTTTTTATAAGTTTTCCAGTTAGTGCGTCAAGGATGTAGTTGCCCTGAACTTCGCCTGTGGTTATGAAAAGGAAACGTCCCTTTGATGAATATGTTATGGAGACTACAGGCTCCTTAAACTGTTTTGTGTATTTCCTGGTCGACGTGGCCCAGTCCATGACCTCAACTTTATGGATGCTTCCGCCGTCAGTTATGGCTAATGCAATGTCACTGCTGGAAGGGTTTGTTGCTATCAATGTTATCCGTGAGTCTGCAATCTGAAAATGCTCTCCAATATCATCTGTGGACCATTTCGTAACGAATCCATCCTCGCCGATTGTGAAAAAGGAATCGCTGGCATAAGGATGAACGCCAACAACTGAACCTTTGTGTGGTTCTGTGGAAACCTGTGGATGCTGCGCAAAGATGCATGCCGTCATTAGTCCCACCATAAGTGTGTTCAAAAATGCTCTTTTCATATTATGTGTCCTCTTATGAAATTTTACTAGAATTTCATTTATCTCCAAAATGTAAAATTCTAATATCATTTTCCAATAAAATAACTGATATCTCCAACTATTGCAAGTACAATAAGGGCCGCAATTATTACAAGCCCCGCAATCTGTATGTAATACTGGACCTTAGGATTGATTTTTCTTCGCGCAATCCATTCTATGAATGCAAAAATAATTAATCCGCCATCAAGAACCGGAATCGGCAAAAGGTTTGTCAAAAAAAGAGAGATGCTGATGAGTGCCAAAAGTTCCAGTGCATTGATGATGCCAACTTTGAAGTTTTCGGAAAATCCTTCCCTTATTGAGCTGCCCAAAAGTGTCGTCACCCGTGCCGGTCCTGATACTGCATTCTTGAAATTGACTCCCTGAAAAAGTCTGCCTATTCCTGTCAGGGTCATGGAAAGTGTTGAAACTGTCTGCCTTGCTCCTTCCACGACAGCCGGAAAGAAACTGTATGGCCCGTACTGTCTTTCGCTAACCGAATCGGGCATTGAAACTATTCCGATGCGCCGTGCCCCTGTATTTTTGTCCAGCTCCGTCTTTATGGATACGTCCAACAATTTTCCATCCCTTTCGACTTTGACTACAATGACTTCCTTGCCCTCAAGCGAAACGTAATTTAATATGTCATTGAAGTCATCCATCGCTTTGCCATCAATAGAGACTATCCTGTCTCCGCTCTGCATCCCGGCTTCATGGGCCGGTGATGTCAGGTCGCTGTATTCCTGGACCTCGTCTGTCATCTGGACAGTCGTACCGGCACTGTAATATGTATATCCGCAGAGGGCAATCACAAAGAAAGCTATGAACGAAAATAGGATGTTGAAAAATGGGCCGGCGAATGCAATGAGAAGCCGTTTAAGCGGGTGTATGCCGTAAAAGGAATCCGGAGACCCCTGTATTTGTTGCAGGTTTTCGTCCAGGGCCTTCTGGTATTCCTTTTCACCTTTCATGGCGCAGTAACCGCCAATAGGTATCAAGGATATCCTGTAGTCAGTGTTTCCCCATTTGTGGTGCAATATAGCAGGACCCATGCCAATGGAAAATGCTTCGACCGTAACGCCTGTTGCCCTGGCCACGATAAAATGTCCAAGCTCGTGAAAAAAGACAAGAAAACTTAATCCCAGGATACCGATCACAATAGTCATCGCTTACCTCCAACCGAACGAAGATTTTCCTTTGCTGATTTTCTGGACCTGAGGTCTGCATCATAGACAGATTCCATGTCGGCAGGCGGCATGGACCAGTCCTCCTGCAGGACAGATTCCACGAGCCTAGGAATCTGTGTGAATTTTATTTCACCGTCAAAGAACGCTTGGACGGCAATCTCGTTGGCCGCATTGTAGGCGATTGTATAGCTGTTTCCTTTTTCCGCACATCCATAGGCCAGTTTTAGCATTGGGAAATCATCCATCCTTGGAGGGAAGAATGAAAGCTCATGGTTCGCCAGGTCAAATGGTTCAAGCCCGCAGTCAATGTTTTCAGGCCAGGTTAGGGCGCCAAAGATTGGGTGGCGCATATCCGGATTGCTTATCTGTGCATAGAGCATTCCGTCCTTTGTCTGGACAAGGCTGTGGACAAGGCTCTGGGGATGCACCAGGACTTTTACATCCATCGGGTTGGTATCGAACAGTCTGCATGCCTCAATGACTTCCAGCCCCTTGTTTGCAAGGCTGGCGGAATCGATCGTGATTTTAGGCCCCATTTTCCATGTTGGATGGTTCAAGGCCATTTCGGAGGTGACCGATTCAAGCTGCTCTCGGGAATATGACCTGAAAGGCCCTCCGCTGGCAGTGATAACTATTTTTGAGACATTTTCTTTTCCTACCTGGTTTATGAGGTTGAAAATGGCACTGTGTTCACTGTCCACCGGTATTATCTTTGCACCTTTTTTTTCGGAAATGGACTTGATTAAGGGCCATGCCATGACCACGCTTTCCTTGTTTGCCAGCGCCAGGTCGATCCCAGACTCCAATACAAGGACGGACGATTCAAGACCCGAGGCCCCGGCAACTCCGTTGACCGCTATATCGCATCCGGAATCTTCAATTATTTTTTTCAGTCCATCGGAGCCTTCTGTAGAAAAGCATGTACCTTTGCAGTTGAATTCTTTGCACAATGCGTCCAGCTTATCCTGATTCTTGCCGGCAGTCAGTCCCACGACCTTGAATCTGTCAGGCATCCTCCGGGCAATGTCAAGTGTTTGCGAACCGATCGAGCCAGTGCATCCTAAAACTAATATCTTTTTCATTGATTAAAATATGTTGCCCATAAAGATGGACATGCAGTAATAGAATATCGGCGCCGCCAACAGAATTGAGTCAATGGAATCCAGGACGCCGCCTCTTCCAAGTACCAATCTTCCGCTATCCTTGACCCCGGCGGATCTTTTGAAAATGGATTCGGTAAGGTCCCCGATTATGCCTGATGCGGCTATCAGGACACCGGCGATAATTATTTTTGAAATGGAGCAGGAGGCTGCCACGAAAATAGGCTTCCAGATGAAATATCCCGCCAGTCCAGCGCCAACAGAACCAACGAAGCCTCCGATGAAACCGGCGATGCTCTTGTTTGGACTTGCCTTTACGAAGCCCCTGTTGTTTTTTCCCAGCAGAACTCCAAAAAACCATGCAAGGCTGTCACATAGGAAAACCATCAGCAGGAAGATTATAATCAAAGGTCCTGATGCATCCATGTCCCCAACTTTTGCCGTTGTCAGCTTGGAGACGAAGGTCGGGAAGTATCCGCAGTACAGGAGTATGAATATTGATGATGTCAAACGGGAATTCGATTCCTTGAAGTCCGTTGCAGTGAAGACTTCGACCGAAAGGAAAAAAATCACCAGGGCCACAAATATGTATGTAATAATTTCGTTTCCGAAAGAGAAATTCAAATTAAAGATGGATGGCAACACTTTGTACAAGCAGGCGGAGAATGGAAGTATCCCCGTGCCAATTATTACCAATGGTTCTGGCAGCAGCTTTACATGGATGCTGAAAATCGAATACAGCTCCATTGCCCCCAGGATGGAAACAACAAGCACAACAAGATGCATCGGTAAATGATTGTATACAGGCCACAGAGCTAATAAAACACATAGCGGCACGCCAATGAAGAAAATTGTTAAACGGGATAGTACTTTATTCATGCAGGTGCGGCTCCAAATCTTCTATTTCTGTTCTGAAATTCCATAACGTCCTTAACGAATTCGTCCTTTGTATAGTCAGGCCATAGGGTCCTTGAGAAGAGTAGCTCCGCGTAGGCGCTGTTCCACAAAAGAAAATTGCTCAACCTTTGTTCTCCTCCCGTCCGTATCAACAGGTCGACATCGGGTAGGGTTGGAATGTCAAAGCTCTTTGCAAGTTGATCTTCCGTAACGCTGTCCATAGGGAAACCTTCGCTTGAAAGCTTTCGTATTCCACGGACTATTTCATCTCTTCCGCCATAGTTTATCGCAAGGCATACGGTGATTCCAGAAAATTTTTCAGTGTCATTCTGTGCTTCAATTATATCACGTTGGACATCATCTGGCAATCCTGACAAATTTCCTATCACTTTGACCCTCATCTGGTTTTCCTTGTAGAACGCTAGTTCCTGCTTGAGGTGGGAATGGATAAGTCCCATGAGGAACCCAACCTCTGTTTGGGTCCTTTTCCAGTTCTCAGTAGAAAAAACATAGAGGGTCAGATATTTTATTCCTAAATCGGATGCTGCCTTTGCAATTTCCTTTGCGCGCTTCAACCCTTCGCTGTGGCCATTTGTGCGAGGCAAATTTCTGCCTGTAGCCCATCGACCGTTTCCATCCATGATGATCGCGACGTGAGTAGGTAGGGGTACGTTGGTGAAATTCTGGGCAGCTTCCATGTTTAGTCCATTATTTCCTTTTCTTTTGCTTCATAGACCTTGTTGATTTCGTCTATGTATTTGTCCGTCAACTTCTGGAGCTTGTCGGTTTCCTGCTTCAGCTGGTCTTCTGTTATTTCTCCAGCCTTCTGCTGCTTCTTGAGCTCATCGTTACCGTCTCTGCGGATGTTGCGGATTGTGGTGCGGTAGTTTTCGGCTGTTGACTTGGCCTGTTTTACCAATTCCTTGCGGCGGTCAGCTGTTAGAGGTGGAATAGAGATACGGATAACCTTTCCGTCATTGCTTGGATTAAGTCCCAGCTCAGCTTTCTGGATGGCTTTCTCGATAGCAGAAATAAGAGATTTATCGAAAGGAGTTACGACAACCATTCTAGCTTCAGGGACAGAAATTGTTCCGACCTGGTTAAGTGGTGTAGGGGTTCCGTAATAGTCAACCCTTACTTTATCAAAGATAGATGCACTTGCGCGACCGGTCCTAATTGTATTGTACTCTTCCTTCAAAGCGTTTACGGTTTTTTCCATGCGGCCTTCATTGTCTGCCATGATTTGTTCCTCCTTATCATGAAAAATAATATTGAAATGCTATATAAATGTGATGTATCAAAGTGTCCTAAACAAGTCAAGTTCCTGAGAAATGGCTAAAACTGTTAATTTTAGAATGGCCTCAAGGGGACGCGTTATTTAAAACAACATTGACGACCTGCATATAAAAAACAAGTCGTCAATGAAAAGGTTACTTTCCTAATACGAGAAGCTGGATGTCACCGAATTCCAATTTTGCGTTAACGTCCTTTCCGATTTCGTCAAGCTTTGCTGCGACAGTCTTTTTGTCGTCCTTAACGAACATCTGGTCAACGAAACAGATTTCAGCAAGGTGCTTCTTGATTTTTCCAGAAAGGATTCCTTCCTTAACGTTATCAGGCTTTGAAGCAACTTTTTCATCGTTGTTCATCTGAGTCATGAAGATTTCTTTCTGTTCATCGATGTATGACTGTGGAACATCAGTCTGCTTTGTGTATGCTGGTGTATATGCAACGAGGTGCATACAACAGTCACGTGCGAATTCCTTTACCTTGTCATCCTGTGATCCCTTTACAACTACGATAGCAGCTGTCTTGTAGTCTGAGTGGACATAGGATCCGCATGATGCTCCCTCTGGGATGTCGATAACAACAACCTTGTTTACTGACATGTTTTCGCGTGTGCGTGTTGCAAAATCAAGGAGAACGTCTGTGAGTTCCTTTTCAACTGTTGTGTATCCCTTTTCGAAAATGATATCCAAAATCTTTTCACCGGCTGCCAAGAAGCTTTCGTTCTTTGCAACGAAGTCTGTCTCACAAACGAGACCGACGGAAGCGATTTTGTTTCCGACCTGTCTAACGAAAATATGACCTTCACCTGTAGATCTTTCTGAACGCTTTGCAACGGCTGCGAGACCCTTTTCCTTCAAGAGTTTTGCTGCTGCATCGAAATCGCCGTTTGTCTCGATCAATGCATTCTTGCAGTCCAACATTCCTGCACCAGTTGCCTCACGCAATTCTTTTACCTGAGAAGCTGAAATTGCCATTTGAATACTCCAATTTTTTTGTTTAGATAGTTCCTAAAAGACCGGACACCTTGATGCCCGGTCAAAACGAATTACTTTGAATAAACCTTGTCTTCGTCGATGAAGTCCTGTTCATCCTTTCTGTCAGCCTCGGCGTCCTCTTCCTTTACTTCTGTAGGAGTATAGTTAGAGTAGTCGACGATTTCCTCGTCCTCGCTCTTTGTTGAGGCGTCTGTTGTTACATCGTCTTCATCGCCAAGTGTCTCGATGATCTTGAGGCCCTGCTCGTTGTCTGCTTCGAGGACAGCGTTTGCAATGATTGATGTGAAAAGGCTGATTGCGCGGATTGCGTCATCGTTTCCAGGGATTGGGAAATCGATTCCCTCTGGGTTGCAGTTTGTATCAACGATTGCGATGATTGGGATACCCATGCGGTGAGCTTCCTTTACGGCAATCTGTTCTTTATGTGTATCGATAACGAAGATAGCTCCTGGAAGTTCCTTCATTTCCTTGATACCGCCGTAGTTCTTCTGAAGCTTTTCCTTTTCCTTCAAAAGAGCTGCAACTTCTTTCTTTGTGAGGTTTGCGAAAGTTCCGTCAACTTCCATTTTTTCGATTTTCTTGAGACGGAGAAGTGATTTCTTGATTGTAGAGAAGTTTGTAAGTGTACCACCGAGCCAGCGGTTGTTTACATAGTACATTCCACAGCGTTCTGCTTCTTTCTGGATTGCCTGCTGAGCCTGCTTTTTTGTTCCTACGAAAAGAACTGATTTTCCAGCAGATGCTACCTTGCGGATTTCTTCGTAGCTTTCTTTGATTGCAGTGATTGTCTTCTGCAAGTCGATGATGTGAATACCGTTACGCTCTGCGAAGATGTACTTCTTCATGCGTGGGTCCCAACGTTTTACCTGGTGTCCGAAGTGTACTCCAGACTCCAAGAGACTTTTCATGGTTACTACTGCCATGTCTAACTCCTTCACTGAAAAATCAGATACATCCTGATCTAATTTTTCTGCCTGACCTTTTACTCGTAGCCCCCGAACCAAGCCGGTTCAAGAAGCTCGGAAAATTTCGTAACAAAGGTTGCCACACAGGTGGATCCCTTGCCCGGCAAATCTATTCAATGATTGAATAATTTTGCGCTTTGAGCATATCATAAATGTCATAGATAGGCAACCCCATGACGCCACTTTCGCTGCCCTCAATTTTTGTGATGAAACAAGAGGCCAGGCCCTGGATTTTATATGCTCCGGCGGCTCCATGCCATTCTCCGGTATTGATGTACCATTCAATCTCTTCGTCGCTCATTTGTGCGAACGTCACCAGGTTCATGCTGGACCTGCTGGTCAATGTATGTTCCCTTCCGTTATGCAGGGCAACTCCCGTTATAACCTTGTGTGTCTTTCCCTGTAGCTGATGCAGAAAACTTGACGCCTCCTCTCTGGAGGATGGTTTCCCGTATATCCGGTCTTCATGGACTATCACGGTGTCGGCTCCCAGTATCCAGGGGACCGTCTGTCCATCGGGGGTGGAATTGATTATCGACTTCACTTTTTCTGTGGCCAGGTATTCGGCTACGGAATCACTTGGTAAGGATTCCGGATAGATTTCGCTGATGTTTGCCGGACGCACGGCGAACGGTATGTTCAATAGTTTCAGGATTTCCTGCCGGCGGGGGGAGGCTGAGGCTAAGATGATAGGGTCCAAATTAAAATTCCTTGTTGTTGACAATTTGAGAGTAAAAATATATCCTATTTTCACCATTTCGTGTGGTATGGGAGATTAGTTCAATTGGATAGAGCGTTGGCCTCCGGAGCCGAAGGTTGTGGATTCGAATTCCATATCTCCCAAAAATAGACGCAAAAAAAAGGACATCCAGCGACTAGCAGATGTCCTTTTTTGTTTACAAGAACCGTTGACTACTTCTTTGCCTTCAGGCTTCTAAGCAGGTCGTAGGCCTTTGTTCTTACAGTTGTTGCGAATCTGTAGTTTGCTGCGATTGCGGCAATTGATTCGATCATTGGACCACGGTCCTGGACTGTGTCTGCGAGCTTCTCATATGCGAAAAGGATTTCAAGTGCCAATGAACTGGATGGGTTCAATGCGGCGTATCTTCTCTGCATGAACTCGATAGCCCCTACGACCTCATCGTTTTCATTGATACCGATTTCTCCCAATGAATGGACAGCTGCGGATACAACCATAGATTCCTGGTCGTCAGTAATAATCTGAACCAAAGTATTTTTTGCGTCCTCTGTTGCAACCTGTCCCAAAAGTTCGCATGCCTTCTTGCGGATATCTGGATAGTTGTTCATCAAACGGCCGTTTGTGCGTGCTTTAGTTGTGACGCCTTCTCCTGCCAGGCTCTTAAGTGCTGCAACCATGTCAGGTGTAGAGCGGCCATCGCTTAATGCGTTTTCCAAATACTGGAGAGCAAGAACCTTGTTGTCATACTCAGGCGAGACAGACAATTCTGTGATAATCACGTCCTCGACACTGCTCAAATATTCATCTTCGACAGTTGTCTCTGTTCTTGACTGTGCAGAAACGGCTCCGGCCATTGCCATGAACAATGTTCCTACAGCAAATAATTTTGTCACTTTCATTAATAATTCCTCCTAGAATCCTTGGGGTAACATCATTATATCTATTATCGTTAAAAAATCAATCTGAAATAGGTGGTAAATGCAATTTCCACGTGCCATTCGATGATTTCTTAAAATAATAATATACAGTATCGTTTTCACCGTTGACCTGTACGGCCTTGACAAGTTTTTCTGTTTCGTAGCGGATTTCGTCAACACGGCGACCGCTCCGGGAAGGTATGAAGACATACTTGAAGTAGTCCTCAAGGGTGCGCAGAGTCAATCCCTTTACAGGGAGCCTGTTCTGGGCTTTCAGAAGATTGTTGCGCGTTGACCAGTACTTGACGCTCTCTTCCTCGAGGTACGCCAGCCATGCCTTGTAGTCCTTGTTTTTCATTATCTTGTCGAGCTTTTCGATTATCGCCAGAATGGCTGTCTTGTCCTCCTCGAATTCCTTGCGGGTGATGTTCGTGTTTGAAACATTTCCCAAGGAACGTTCGTATTCCGCCTGCTGGACATTGTCGACCGTTTCCTCCACCTCGTTTGTAACCTGTGGGGCAGGAGGCTCTTCCTTTACTTCCGGTGCCTTTTCGGCAACAACAGGTTCAGGTGATTCCACGACGGCAGGCTTCTCCGGTACCGGGTCCTGCTTTGTCTGGATTTCCGGCGGGTTAGACAGCACCACCTGGGAAGGGGCCTGTGCGGTTGGCGGAACCGAGGTTGTTGTGGATGGAACCGAAGGTGCTGCAGGGGATTCCGATGAATAGTTTTTCTCTGTCGAAAGGAAATCTGTTAGCGGATATACAGGGGGATCCTTTTTTTCAACCTCCGCAGGTTTGCTGTCGGCAGTTTCCGTCATTTCTTCCGGACCGTCATTTGTGTTCTGTTTTCTGCCAAACGGATATGGAGTCAGGTTGATTCGCTCGTTTGAATTCGTCGACCCGGTGGAACGAGTCGAAGCCTGCGAAATGCTTTCTTCGTCAGAATCCACCCCCTTTTTGCTGCATGAGGACACGGAAAGGGTTATGGGAATCAAAACAAATATCATGTATCTAAAAAATCTGTTCTGCATGTCTCAATTATATCCTATTCGCATAATTTTTGCAAAGAATGAATTCCGGAATCCTGTCCGACTGGAAAGGGATTGGGGAAAGCCTGTTCGGTCGAGTCTCTAACAGGATAACAAGCCCAGATGCGGTTTGTTACAAAAGAATTGTCCGTATAGGGGAATAACCGCCTGTAAAACGTTGCAGTAAATCCTTTTTTACAGTAGGATTGCAGTCTATGAACATGGAAGCTTTTATTTTGGGCTGCGGCGGTATGATGCCGCTTCCCTATAGACACTGCACATCGGTTCTTCTGAGAAGGGACGGAGACCTTTTCCTTTTTGACGGCGGAGAAGGAACCCAGGTTTCTCTCAAGCGGCTAAATCTGAAATGGAAAAAAATCAATGCCATATTTGTCTCCCACACCCATGCGGATCATGTTACCGGGTTGCCGGGAATATTGATGCTTTCGTCGCAGGTCGACAGGAAGGAACCCCTCTACATTTATGGCCCGCCAAAGATTAAGGAATATATTGAGACAAGCCGGCGTGTGCTGGATATGTACATAAATTATCCAATCGAGGTTCACGAGATAACGGCCCCGTGCATGGTGTATGGCGGAGACGGATTTTATGTCCGGGCCTTTCCGTTGGACCATACAAAGACCTGCGTAGGATACACGCTGGAAGAACTTGACAGGCCCGGTGAATTCAATCCTGACGCCGCCCTGGAGATGAAGGTCCCGAAGGGCCCCCTGTGGGGAAAACTTC
Source organism: Treponema sp. (assembly GCA_045643225.1). GTDB lineage: Bacteria > Spirochaetota > Spirochaetia > Treponematales > Treponemataceae > Treponema_D. The sequence goes on from JAZUKJ010000098.1 coordinate 262,130, forward strand.
AAAAAGGGGAATCCGTCATGAATGAGGATGGCCAGGAGATAAAACCTGAGCAGGTCATGGGAAAATCCCGGAGCGGAAGAAAATTCAGCTTCGTGACGGACACGCTCTACATACCAAGCATAGCCAAGGAAGTCAAGGGCTCCGATCTGCTGATCTGCGAGGGAATGTTTGCTGATGACTGCGCCGACCAGGCCAAGATAAAAAAGCACATGACCGCAAGGCAGGCCGCGACAATCGCCAGGGATGCGGAAGTTTCCCGGATGGCTTTAATCCATTACAGTCCACGGTATACGGACAGGGATTTGGAAGTGCTGCTGACCCAGGCAAGGGAAGTGTACCCGGCGGCTGAGCTGTCAAAGGACAGGAAGAGGTTCGAGATACCGTATGTCGATTGATGTTAACAAAGGGATAGTCATAGAGGCTTTTACAAAAATATATGGAAAGGGGACCGTTGACAAGGCCGCCTGCAGGGATCTTGACTTTTCGGCGAAAGTTGGTCAGGTCGTGGGGCTGCTGGGGCCTAACGGGGCAGGAAAGTCCACCCTCTTGAAGGCCCTGTGCGGATTTCATTATCCGTCCGGGGGATCAGTATCTGTCTGCGGTTCCAGCGATTTTAGGGAGATCAGGCAGATTACAGGCTATGTTCCGGAGTTTCCGTCGCTGGACAAAAGGCTGACGGTCCTTGAGACTCTGTACCTTGAGGCAAAAATTCATGGCGTCCCAGAGTCTGGACTCAAGAAAAATATCGAAAAGGCATTGCATCTTGCGGAACTGGAGGATGTGGTGGACAAAAAGGTCGGGGCGTTGTCAAAGGGGTATGCCCAGAGGACAAGCTTTGCAAAGGCCGTCTGCCATGATCCATGCGTATTGATTTTGGATGAATTCTCCGGTGGACTTGATCCCGCCCAGACCGCGAAGATGAGGAAAAACATAAAGAAGCTTTCCTCCGACAAAATCATAATACAATCGACACATAGAATCGAGGAGGCCGAGCAGCTTTGCGACTATCTCTATATCATGGACAGGGGCTCCTTTGTTGCTAGGGGGTCCTCGGCGGAAATAATCAGGGCCTCGGGAAAACGCACTCTGGAAGAGGCCTTCATTTCTTTGACGCACAGCGGTGAATGATGGCCCGTGGTTTCGGGAAATCAATTACGGCCTTATCTATAATCAACAGGGAGAAAGACGAGATGAAAAGACTTTACAGGAATTGTCTTTTTAAATTACTGGCGACACCTTTTACATACATTGTTTGCGGCGGTCTGATTCTTTTTGCCGTACTGCAGTTTTTTATTTTCCAACGTTTTTTTTCAGATGTCGGAACATCCGATCTGCACCGGTTTTTCACGGGGATACCATACATCTGCATATTGGCCATTCCGGCGGTAGGTTCTTTTGTTGCTTTCTCCAAAGATGACCTGTCGCTTCCTTTCTCGGCATTGGAAATTTCTTTGGCAAAAACGTTGGCAATGCTTACCGTATCGGGAGGGGCCCTGCTTTTGACAGCCGTCGTACCTCTGGCGGTCTCGTTTTTTGGTGACGTGGACATGCCTTCCGTTATCTGCGGCTACATGGGGCTTGGTCTGTATCTTATGGCCACGTGCTCCTTTTCGGTGTTTGTATCCACCTTCATAGAGAATGCCGGCTTCGCTTTCATTGTGCAGGCGATTATCCTGGCGGCGGTCAACAGTGCAAATCTCCTTGCCCTCTATGTCCCGATGGGGGACATGTTGTCAAGCCTGGTCAAGGGAATCTCCTTTACCTGGCATTTCGATGCGGCCGGCAAGGGCATAATTGACAGCCGGGATATTGTTTTCTATCTGTCCACATCCGCAATCATGATTCTCGCTTCAACCGCTGCCCTGGAACTGAAAAGGGGACGGGCGTCCGAATTCCTGAAGAAGGTGGCAATCCTTTCTGTCGTTGCGTTTGTCCTGGTGTCTCTCGATTTTTCTAAACTGTATTTCAGAATCGACACTACCGTTTCCAAGCAATTTTCTGTAGGAAAATACAGCAGGTCGATTATAGATGAAATCGAGGAACCTATGACCATAACGTACTACAGAAGCCCCGCACTTAAGAACATGTATCCGCAGGTCCGCGATATTGACGATTTCCTTCAAACCTACGCCGGGATTTCCCCAAGGATTTCCTATTCCATAGTGGACCCAGTAAAAGAAAAGCTTACCGAGAAACTTAGGGGCTACGGAATACAGGGGCAGACAATTCCTTCGACGGGCAAAAATTCTACGTCATATACGACGGTCTATTCTGCGGTCGTCATTAGTTACCTGGGCAAGACGGAGACGATACCGTTTGTTCTTTCGGCCGCCACCCTTGAGTACAATCTTGCGGAAAAAATTGGGAACATGATACGCGGGACTGCAAGGTTCGTGCAGGTCGTCATCGGGAACGGACTGTCATACGAAGAGGACTACGCGTACATAAAGCCGTGGCTCGCGACCCAGGGGTACAACGTGATACGCACATATCTTCCGTCCGAAATAATCGAGGGGAAGACGGACATATTTACCCTGTATCCTGACATACCGCTGGTGGTGCTTGGAACTGCGCTTTTTACTCAGGAGGATTCCCAGGCCCTTGTCAACTTTATACGGGGAAATGGCAAAGTTTTTTTGGCGACCTCACCGTACACTGTCGACATAAAGAAGGACTGGTCAGTTCTAAGCGTGAACGACTATGTCGCCTATGATTTGCAGGAATTCGGAATCTATTACAGGGACACGATAACCTGTGACAAGGAAAATTTCAGGACCAGCTTCTATAATGATTCCGGGGCCAGCGGTGGAACTATATCGACCCTCCATGTGGAGTATGTGGATTATCCAATGTGGCCTGCCTTGAAGTCGCAAAGGAATGCCGTGAACGGTCTGACGATGTTCTGGCCAAGCGCCATAGATTATGACAACGAGGTCGCCGGGGATGCGGGGGGCTCTGTGGAGTCGTACCTCCGGACCAGCAAAGATTCCTGGCAGCAGAAAAAGATAGACGGAAAATTCATAACCCAGCCGTTCTCCGATGCCATTAACATTCCAGAGGGGGAGAAGACGGAGCAGTACAACCTTGCCGTTTCCCTCACGAAGCGGGACGAAAAAAATCCTTCCCTGATTGCGACGGGCGACCAGTATGCATACAGCAGTGAAATGATAGGCTATTCATCGTCCCCTTCCGCCATGGATGTCCGCGGACTTGACTTCCTGTCGAGCTGCGTACTCCGGTTGAGCGGTGAGGACGCCCTGTACGAACTAAAGCAGTCCGAAAAATCGAATACAAGTTTGAATAAGGTTTCCCTTGACCGGCTCTACCAATTGAGGGTCCCCGTGATTCTTGTTACATGTATCGTTCCGTTGCTTGCCCTTGCTGCGGTGGCAATGGCTTTGTCGGTCAGGAGAAGGAAAATTGTCGGGAGGTTCTGCAAATGAGTGTACAGCAAAAAAAGTTTCTGAAGATTTTTCTTGTCATAGACGCGGTGCTGTTTATTGTTTTCATAGCCACCCTGATTCCTTTCAGGAGGCGGGGCTCCACAAAAAGTTTTAAGTCCGCACTTTTGAACGTGAACAAGATATCGGACATATCCGGCATCCGGATCTCGAAGGCGGATTCCAGTGGAGAGACCTATTCCATTCAGCTTGAAAAGGCCGGGGATTTCTGGACCGGCAGGGACTCGTTCACCGATACCCTGTGGCCGGCTGACAACCAGAATGTGGCAAACCTGATAGACCGCTGCTCACAGATCGTTAATGTATATACGTCCGCGATGTCAAGCAGGGCATGGGAATCCTTTGGGCTTGATGAAAAGGATGCGACCTTCCTCGGTTTCTACGGACCTGGAGGGGAGAAAATATCGGAAATATTGTTCGGAAACGTGGACCCCCTGAATTCCCGGATAGCCTTCAGGACTTTAACCGGAAACGAGGAGGTTTATCAGATGAACTCCTCCATTTCCAGTTACATCAGCGTGTCGTCATCCTTCTGGGCTGACCCCTTCGTTTTTCCCCAGGCACTTACGGGCTATTCCCGTATAAAATCTGAATCGATTTTACGTCACGGAGCCTTGACCTCATTCAGCGATCCTTCGCGCGGCCATGATTTCTTGTTCAGGAAAGATTTTGATAACGGTGCGAGCGCAAGATTCCTGATCTACAAGAACGCGGAGGAAAATGGTGTCAGCTATACGATAGTCCCGGTATTCACCCCGGGTCCATCCGCTTCGGGCCCGGAAAAACAGGCCCTGGAAAATTTCAATTACGTATACAGCATGAGCCAGTGGACCCTTGAGAAATTTTCTGAGGAGGTCAAGCAGATATGGTAGACCTGGATCGATCTGTTGCCGCCGCGGAAAAGTTTCGTTCATGGGCGGACGGTTTTTTGAATTTCGAAAAGACCCCAAAAAAAAATATGTTCTGGCTGGAAACCATGGTGGACCTGTGCGCCCGTCTTGGAAATCCACAGGATTCGTGCAGGTGTTTCCATGTAGCCGGGTCCAAAGGAAAGGGGTCCGTCTCCGAGATGATTGCAAGTATTCTGGGCGAGGCTGGATACTTTACCGGAATATATTCGTCTCCGCATATCATTGATTTTGCTGAGCGCGTAAGATGCACCGGGGGATATTTCGATGAGACCGTCTACAGGAAGGCGGCCGATTCCATTATTGGGAAGCTTGGCTCCGTCGACGCTTCCCAGTTCCCCGGAGGACGGCCTGTCACTTGGTTCGAACTGGTGACGCTGTTTGGGATGGAATGTTTCAGGGAGGCGGGATGCCATTGGGCCGTATATGAAGTCGGGCTTGGAGGAAGGCTTGACGCCACGAACGTTGTGAGGCCGGAGTGCTGCTGCATAAACCGGATTGAAAAGGAGCATACTGAGTATCTTGGCGACACGCTGGAGCTGATTGCAAGGGAGAAAGGAGGAATCATAAAGTCCGGAATCCCGGTTGTTGTTGGACGTCAGCCTGGCGTGGCCGTTGAAAATGAGCTAGCCTCCATAGCTTCCGGACGTGGCTCCGAGATAGTGTTCGCCGAAAAAGCCTCGTCAATTTCATCTGTCGTCTATAAAAATATACATACATGTGTATCGCCTGCAATGAATTTTACTCTCAGTTCCGAATATTTTTCCCGGCCACTGGAAGTTTCTCTGAAGATGCTGGGGGATTGCCAGTCGGACAATGCATCGGTGGCGGCGTTGGCTGTCAAAAGGGTCTTTCCGGATTTGGATGAAGGTATCATCGAGAGGGGGCTGTCAAGGGCGTGTTTGCCGGGACGGTTCGAGATACTGGATTCCGCTCATGGCGTCGATGGGGTGCCGTTCATAGTCCTGGATGGGGCCCATACCCCCAGGAGCGTTTCGCTTACCGTCGAAACCCTTGGAAAGGTCTACGGGGATGGCGAAGTCGAACTGCTTTTTGCATGCGCATCGGATAAGGAAGTGGAGACGATTGCCGAGGTCCTGTCAGGTCGTTTTTCAAGGGCGGTGCTGACGATTCCTGGACAGGTGAAGTCTTCCGATTTATCCAGGGCTGAGTCCGCCTTCGGAAATGCAGGTATCGATTTCACTGCGCTGGCCGACTACAAGGCCGCCATCAGGTTGGCCATTGGGCGGGCCCGCCGGAGTGGCGCACCTCTGCTTGTTACCGGAAGCTTCTATCTGGTTTCCGAGGTAAAAAGGCTCCTCAAGGAACAGGCGGTCTGATGATTCCACCGGGCCGTCTGTTCAGGAAGATGCATATCTAGAGTCCCTTGAAGACCCTGGTGACGCGCCTTGTAAGGACTGTGGTTATTTCGTAGGAAATGGTTCCCGTCAGCTTTGCTATGTCTTCGGCCGTTTGCAGGGCTCCGGACTCCTTTGAACCAAAGATGACGGCCTTGTCCCACCTTTTGACGTCGCTGTCCTGTCCTATGTCGACCATGCATTGGTCCATGCATATCCTTCCCCGGACAGGATATTCTTTTCCGTTGATTGCGACCTTGATTCCTGCGGAGGAGAATCTCCGTACAAATCCATCCCCGTATCCGATTGGAAGGACCGCGATATTTGTATCCCTGTCGCAGGTCCATGTCCTGCCATATCCGACTGAATCGCCAGCCTTGAACGGCCTTATTGCTGAGACAAGGGTCTCCAGGGACATGACCGGCTTTAGTTCCAGTTTTTTACCTTTCTTTGCCAGGTATTCGCTGTTTACGTCCCCTGCAGGGTATCCGTAAAGGATAATGCCGGGCCTCACCATATCAAGGTGGGTCTCAGGTAGGTCAAGGGTTGCGGCGGAATTTGCGCAGTGCCTTATCCCCGGGTCTATTCCGGCGTTGCATATCGATTCCAGGGCCCCGGAAAATTTTTTGAACTGAAGTTTCGTGTAGGCCACGGATTCCGGGTCCTTGCAGTCGCTGGTTGCGAAGTGGGTCATGGTGCCTTCCAGCCGCAGATTGACGGCCCCTTTTATCCGTTGCGCAATGCCGCTGGCTTCCTCCGGCTTGCATCCGATGCGCCCCATGCCTGTGTCTATGGAAAGGTGGACCGGGTAGTCTTTCTTCTTCTGCCTGCCTGCTTCCTTGTCAAACATTTCCACGTATTCCTGGTCGAATACAAAAGGCGTTATATCGTTTTCAACCGCCAACGGAACCTCGTCTGGCGCGCACAGGCTGAACAGAAGGATCCTGGCGTCTATTCCATTTTTCCTCAGCTCGACACCTTCGTCCACGGCCGCGACTGATATAAAATCCGCTCCGGCCTCTACAGCCGCCTTTGCACATTCCACGGCCCCATGACCATATGCGTCGGCCTTCACCGGTACACACATTTTTGTGGATGGATCCGTAAAGGAACGGACGTTCCTGATGTTTTCCTTGAAGAAATCCAAGTTTATTACAGCTTTGGTTGCCCTCATTTTATCCTCGATGATTTGTTTTTTCCCTGTATTGGGATTCCTTTCTCTGTTTTACAACAAATTGGATGAAATTGCAAAAAGGTCTCCCTTAACAGAGAATTGATTTTATGTTATTGTTCAAAATCGACAGTTTTATATATTTTGAAAAGAGGATAAAAATGGCTGACTTAGATTACGACTCAAACAAAACCTTCGCAGCTGCGGTGGAGCGTAGCCGAAAAATCGAAGAGGATATTGTAAGGAATCCAAAAAACTATAGGGTTCTCACGGGCGACAGACCTACTGGACGGCTCCATATTGGGCATTACTTTGGCTCACTGCAGAACCGCGTAAGACTTTCCAGGCTTGGCGTTCCTACAATGATTCTTATCGCCGACTACCAGGTACTGACTGACCATGATGCGTTCCAGGAGATCAGCCAGAACACAAAGCAGCTTGTGATTGACTATCTTGCCGCTGGAATTGAGCCAGGTGAGAACGTCATCATCTATCCGCACAGCTATATCCCGGAATGCAACCAGCTTATGCTGCCTTTCCTTACGCTCGTGAGCAATGCGGAGCTTTCCCGCAACCCGACCGTGAAGGAGGAGATACAGAGCGCCGGATTGAAGAACGTGAACGCCGGTATGTATACGTATCCGATACACCAGGCCTGCGACATTCTTTTCTGCAAGGGAAACGTCGTTCCGGTCGGCAAGGACCAGCTTCCTCATCTGGAGCTTACACGCACCATCGCCCGCAGGTTCAATGAGAAATTCTGCGTAGGAAGGGAGCCTATATTCCCAGAGCCACAGGCTCTCCTCTCCAAGACACCTAGCATTCTTGGGCTGGACGGAAGCCAGAAGATGAGCAAGTCCCGTGGAAATGCTATCATGCTTTCCGCCACCGAAGACGAGACCGCCAAGCTTATCAAGAAAGCAAAGACCGACCAGGAAAGGCACATATCATATGATCCCGTTAACCGTCCGGAGGTTGCGAACCTTCTTATGCTTATTTCCCTGTGCACAAAGGAGGCTCCCGAGGCAATCGCGGAGCGCATCGGCGATGGCGGTGGCGGAATGCTCAAGTCAACTTTGACCGAGGCCCTCAATGAGGAGCTTAGGCCGCTGCGTACAAAGAGGGCGGAACTTGAGAAGAATCCAGACTATATCAGGCAGGTCCTCCTCGATGGAGCGAACCGGGCTCGTGAAATCGCCGTCCAGACTCTCGGCGAGGTCCGCGAAGCTATGAACATGGTAATCTGATACTGTGGCGGTGAAGGCATCATGACACTCGACATGACGGAGGGAACACCTCTAAAGCTTATCCTAAAATTTTCTGCGCCGCTTCTGCTGGGGAACCTTTTCCAGCAGACTTACAATATGTTCGATGCCATCATCGTCGGAAAATACCTTGGGTCATCAAGCCTGGCCGCGGTAGGTGCATCCACGTCCGTGCAGTTCCTTGTACTGGGGTTCTGCATGGGAATCTGCGCAGGTTTTTCCATACCCGTTGCGCAAAGGTTCGGGGCCAGGGATATGCAGGGGATGCGGCGGTACATTTTCCTTGGAGGGTGCCTGTCCGTTTTTTTCGCCGCCGTCATGACCGTTGTTTGCGCGGTGCTGTGTCCGCAGATACTCCGGCTGCTGAAGACACCTGGGGATATTTTTGGCGAGGCATACAGCTATCTGCTCATAATTTTTCTTGGGATACCTTTTTCCATACTCTACAACTTCCTTGCAGGAATTCTCAGGGCGGTGGGCGATACCAGGACGCCTTTCATTTTCCTGATAATATCTGCATCCGCCAACATCGTGCTGGACCTGGTATTCATAATCTTTTTCCACTGGGGATGCGCAGGGGCTGCGTTTGCTACGGTGGTTTCACAGGCGCTAAGCGGTCTTCTGTGCCTTGTCCTTGTCGTACGGCGGCACGAGGTCCTGAAAATAAGGAGACCCGATATCCAGTGGGATGGACAGAAGTTCAGGAACCTCCTGGCGATGGGGCTTCCCACCGGGCTGCAGTATTCCATAACGGCCATAGGCACCATGGTCATGCAGTCCTCCAACAATGCGCTTGGAAGTGTCTATGTTTCTGCTTTCACGGCAGGGTCAAAGTTGAAGCAGTTCGCCATGTGTCCATTCGACGCGATAGCGACGGCCGTATCAACTTTTGCCAGCCAGAACTACGGGGCCGGAAAGCTTCGGCGGATAAAGAAGGGGCTGTGGCAGGGCGTTTTGGTTGCCTCCTCCTACGGTGTTTTCATAGGCATTATACTTATCCTGTTCGGAAGGAACCTGGCAAAGCTGTTCGTGCGTGCAGGGGACGTTGATGTGCTTGACGCCGCGGGGAAATATGTTTTCTTCCTTGGGTTCTTCTATTGGGTGCTCGGCTTCCTGAATACAATGCGCATGACGACTCAGGGGCTTGGATATTCCAGCCTGGCGATTTTCTCCGGGGTAACCGAAATGGTTGCCAGATGCGTAATAAGCTTCGGCCTTGTCCCGGTACTAGGTTTTACGGCGATATGCTTCTGCGACCAGACAGCATGGGTCTGCGCGGCTATATACATTACACCGACCTGCCTGCTGTGCATAAGAAAGATATCCCGCCAGCTAAACAATGGATGAAGCCGCCGCCCCTGAATTTTTCGTGGGCGGGACCTCATGCTCGTCGCTCATCTAGTCCAGGCAGAACCTTGTCTTCCAGATGTTGACGGCCAGCGGTACAAGTTTCTCTTTAACGTTCATGTCAGGGGATTCGGTGACAGTCTCGAACAGTTCGTTCAGTATGGCCCCCAGGTGTCTGCCTGACGGAATGCCGGCTGAGATCAGGTCGTTTCCGCTTACCGAAAGATCCTTCAGGCTAAGGGCGGATTTCTGGGATATGCATTTTTCGACCCTGGTCCTAAGCTCCACTATGTTCCTGTATGCAGGGCTTCCCTCTGCAAGCGGGGCGTTGTATTTGCCGTGTATGTCCGCTATGTGCAGGTCAATCAGTTCATCGAAATTCTCCTGCCCGACGCGTATCAGAAATCTCCTGACGGCGGCGTCGCTCCATACGCTCTCGTAATAGAACATGTGCTCCTTTACAAGATGGCAGACCTTTTTTATTTCATCGTTCGAGAAACGCAGCCTGGCCATTGATTCCTGGGCTATGCGGGACGAGACGGTCTCATGTCCGTGGAAATGGACGACCTCAAGCCCCTGTACGGTTTCCGTTCTCCTGGTCTCCGGTTTTCCTATGTCATGGTAGAACGCGGCAAGCCTTACCGCAAGTTTCCCCTTTGGCGCCCCGTCGACCGCATAGAAAATATGGTCGGCCACATCGAAGTCATGGTATCCGCGGGAGTCCTTTTGCTCGCATCCGCGGCAGGATTTGAATTCCGGGATGAATATGTCCAGCATGCCGGTTTCCTCCAGCAGGCGGAGGCAAAGGCTAGGGGTTTCCAGCTGCATCATCTTGCACCATTCGTCCCTGAACCTTTCCACTGAAATGGAGGCTGTCTTTTTTAGTACGTCCGGATTATGGAGCGCCTCCAGTGTTGAATCCTCTATGGAGAATCCAAGCTGGCCGGCGAATCTTATGGCCCTGACAGGCCGCAGTCCGTCCTCTCCAAAACGGTCAAGCGGTGAGCCGACGGTCCTGATTATCTTCCGCCTTATGTCCTCTCGTCCCCCGAATGGGTCCACAAGGTGCCCATCCTCCAGGTCGGCGGCTATGGCGTTGATTGTAAAGTCGCGGCGGGAAAGGTCCTCCTCGATGGTCGCGGCATATTCTACCTTGTCCGGATGGCGGCCGTCGCTGTAGTCGCTTTCCGTACGGAATGTGGTCGCCTCTATTTCCTTTCCCAGTATGTGTATGGTAACGGTTCCATGTGCAATCCCGGTTGGGATTACGCGGTGGAATATCTTCATGACCTGCTGCGGGGTCGCGTTCGTCGCAAGGTCCCAGTCGTGGCCTTCCTTTTTCCGGATGATATCCCTTACGGCGCCACCCACCAGGTATGCCTTGAAGCCGTTTCTCTTGAAGATTTCGTTGACCTTTTTTAGTTCTGAGGGTATTGCAATTGAATTCATGGTATGGGATTATATCACCAAAAGGATGAAATATCTATGCACATTGTTCTGTTTACTGGTGGAGGCGCACCTTCTCCTGCTGACGTTTCCGATGTAATATCCTGGGCCGGCCGGCCGGATTTTACTGTTGCGGCCGATTCTGGGTTGGATACCCTGGACCTTTACAATGGTCATTTCGGTGGAAACGTTTTTGATCCCGACTATATAATTGGCGACATGGATAGTCTCCGCGACAGGAAACTTCTGGAAAAATACAGGTTGGCGCAGATACAGGAATGCCCTGTGGACAAGGATTATACGGATACGGAGCTTGGGCTTGAGATTTGCGTGGACTTGAAGCGGAGCGCGGACGACATAATCACAATGATAGGAGGAAGCGGCGGTAGGGCCGATCATTTCCTTGGCATATACGAGACCTTCGGGACGGGACGCCACTGTGATATCTGGGTGTGCGGCGAGCAGAGGATAATTTTTCTTGCTGACGGCAGCTCCCTTGCCCTGGGGAACCTTTGTCCCGGGGATCCTGTCTCCATCGCCCGTACGGTCCCTTTCTATACCGAAGGCTCTATAGATACCTGCGGTCTTGAATGGGGGACGGACGTTATGCGGCGCAGGGGGATGCCTAGCATATCCAACAGGATATCGATGGAATATTTCCAGGAGGGCCGCCCCGTTACGTTCTATGCGAGGAAAGCTGACTTCCTTGTTTTTGCGCCGGCAGGATGCAGGATAACGTATTACGGCAAGTAATGACCGCCCCCTGCTATATTCCGGCCGAGATGAAGGTCAATACGTACATGATTATGAATCCGGCGACCGAAACGGCCAGGGCCAGCAGCTCAAGAACGAAGTATATCCAATATTTGGGATGGAACGTCACGAAGAACATGATGATGCTCATCAACATGGATGCGGCACTGAGTATGCCCATGAATACGCAGCTGATGGAGCACCACCTAAGCAGATAGCGCTGGGAACTGTCCAGGAAGTGCTGGAAATTTCCGGTCAGGTACAGAATGAAGACCGTCGACGTGGTCAGGAAAACGAAAAGCAGCATCCTGCATGTCAGCGTGTAGAGAAATGATGTTTTGTTTTTCCTTGTGTCACTTTTTTCTGAATTTTTTTTTCCCATATCTTCTAGCCGTGGGGTCTTTTATAACCCTCCGAATTATAATATAATCGAACGAGCCGCAAAAGTCCACATTCATCTGTGGAACCGGAAAATCTGTAGCGGCTGTTGGGGAAATTCAATGAAAGTAAAAAGATTTTTTGCAAATATAATACTCCTTGCGATTGTCGCGGCCGTCGTTTTTTTTATTGGCTGGATATCGTTCTATGTCAAGCCGGGACAGTTCGCCGTGATGACCTCCAAAACGGGAGGGCTTCTTCCTCAGCCTGTGAAATATGGTGAGTTCCTGTGGAGATGGGAAAGGTTGCTGCCCACCAATGTGGACCTGGAAGGCTACGATGTGAAGGAACACGAATTTGTACAGATAGTTTCCGGCAGTCTTCCTTCCGCCGATGTCTACAAGACGATGCTCAACCCAAAGCCCGATTTTTCATACAGCTTTACGGTCCGGACAGTCTTTTCGGTGGACCCTGAAAAGGTCGTGGATTTAATCAAGAGGGGCGACTTTGAAAACAATCCCGGAAGCCTTGAGGAATACCTCAGGACAAAATCCGTGTTGGCGTCCAGCCTTGTTGCGGAGTACCTTATTGAAACGGGAAACGGCGGAGGACTTCTGAAACCGTCAGTCCTTTCGGATTCCCAGATACGTCAGGCCATATCGGGAAGGCTCGGCGACTTTGATGGACTGGAGATTGGCACCGTGGAGATTACGTCCTGCAGGATACCGGATCTGGATTTATATGAAAAGGCCAAGGAATCCTACGGTACATATATTTCCGACCTGAACTCCATAATTAAGGACATGGCCGGCGGGCAGGCGGAGTCCATCATGCAGCTTGAGAACAGCATGAAACAGCTTGAGCAGTTCGCTAACCTTCTGGAGAAGTATCCGAAATTCAATGACTTCTCCAAGTCCGATAATCTTTCCGGTGTGATGGATAAGCTCATTCAGCAGCAATAACAATAAACGTGATGGGGAAAATGATGGAAAACAAAAGATTGTACAGCATCAGGGGAGCCGTGTGTACGGAAAATACACCGGATTCGATAATTGAGAACGTTGGCCAGCTTTGCAAGCAGCTTTTCGATATAAACAATCTTGCCGAGGACTTCATAGTCAATGTGCAGTTCACTGTGACCCCGGACCTGGATTCTTTGAACCCGGCCACGGCATTAAGAAGGTTCGGGGACCTGGGGTTCGATTCATCCAGGATACCTCTGTTCTGTTCCCAGGAGCCGGTGATAAAGGGTATGCTGCCCAAGGTCATACGAATTATGATTACGGCTTACATGGATGCGGGTACGGTTCCTCGTACTTTGTATCTCAACGGCGCAGAGGCGCTCAGACCTGACCTGGCAAAGAAGTAGTTATGAAAATCTGGATGGTTACCCGTGAATATGCGGGGATAGCGGAAGCCGGCGGAGTGAAGAATGTTTCCTGTTCCCTTTCGGAAAGCCTGGCCTCTTTGAAGAACGATGTCACGGTTTTTATTCCGATGTATGCTTGCACTGATACATCTTCCCTGTCGGGTGTCGAGGACCTGCCTGGGGAATGCATTCTGGTGCAGGCCTGCGGCGGAGAGCATAGGGTCGATTTTGCCCACGGGTTCCTTAATGGAATCGAGATTGTTTTTGTAAAGCACCCATGCTTCCTTGAAAAGAGGGGTGTCTACACCTATACGAAGGCGGACGAGGAACTTGATGCCGGTAATGTGCATGGAAGCGGTCATAGGGATGCCTTGTTCATGAACACGGTGTTCCAGAAGGCCGTTGTACTGTATGGATACAAAAGGATGTCCCGTCAGGGCGGTCCGGATGTGATACATTGTCAGGATGCGGCCACGGCTCTTGTTCCTGTTTTTGTTGACTTTGAGAAACAGAACTCAAAGGCTGCGTACGGATTCTATGAAAAAACAAAGTGCATTGTTACTATCCACAATGCGGGGCCCGGATATCATCATGAGTTTTATTCTATCGGCGACGCCACGTTTAATACTGGGCTGCCGGAATCTATCCTTAAAAACGGATTGAACGGTGGAAACGTGGAGCCATTTCTTCTTGCCGAGAAATCTTCCTGCATAACGACCGTTTCCCCTCAGTATGCCGACGAGATAATGGACGAGCGTACTGATACTGCCGGGCTTTCCCATGTATTCCGAGAGAGGGGGACCCGGATTGTCGGAATCACCAACGGGATTGATATTTCAAGGTATACGCCAAGCGACAAATCCGTTTCGCTTCTTCCATATTCCTTTGACCCTGAAAAAGGTGACCTTGAGGGAAAATATCTTTGCCGTAGGGAGTTGCTTCAAAAATATGCAGATGAATCGGTTCCTGCCGATATGTTGCGGTCTAGCGGGATAGAGTCCTATGGTTTTATTGACGGAGACTGTTCGGAGGGTATCACATACATAGCGTATCACGGGCGTGTTGTTTGGCAGAAAGGTATTACGGTCCTGGCCAGGGCTGCCGATTACATACTGTCCAAGAATCTTCCTGCCAGATTCATTTTCATTGGGCAAGGTCAACCGGATTTGGAAAAGGAACTCCTTCAGGTTGCTCTGAAGCATGAAGGGAAATGCGTATATTTCCGGGGCTATGACAGATTGCTGTCAAGGTTGTGCATAGCCTCAGCTGATTTGGCACTTTTCCCAAGCTACTTTGAACCCTGCGGATTGGAGGATCTTATTGCACAGATTTTTGGAACCATCCCTGTTGCTCATGCCACCGGTGGATTATGCAAAATCATAGATGAGGAAACGGGATTCCTTTATAAGGATAACACTTCGGAGGATTTGTCTGCCATTCTGGAGCCGCTTATAAAAATAAAGGCCATGACCGGTGCTGACGTATTCAAGAAAATGATAGCCCATACGGCTGCCAATGTCAGGGAAAAATTTTCCTGGGAACAGGTAACCCTGACAAGGTATATGCCTCTATATAAAGAACTTACGGAAATGTAGTTTAAGTCGCAAGTCCTGGAACTTATCGTTTAGGTTCCGGGACTTTTTTTTATGTAAATAAAAACAAAAAAAATGAATTTTTTTTGTTTTTTCTGTTGACACAAATTTAATTATTGTATATATTCTAATCATCGCTTGTGAGTAACTAACTCAAGCAAGTTGATAAAAACAAGCCGCTATAGCTCAGTTGGTAGAGCACGTGATTTGTAATCTCGGGGTCCAAGGTTCGAGTCCCTGTGGCGGCTTAAAATCCAGTTTACGGACTGGATATGGGGAGTTTCCCGAGTGGTCAAAGGGGGCAGACTGTAAATCTGTTGGCTCGTCCTTCGTAGGTCCGAATCCTTCACTCCCCAAGAAAAAAGCACTGCGGTTTCGCGGTGCTTTTTTTTTGTCTTCAGTTCAAAAATTTGCCTGAAACTTCATTATTCTATTTATCTTTTTTTTATAAAGTATTAGAATATTTAAAATTTTATTTTTACGGGTTTTTCCTGTTCCGGAGGGTTTGTGAAAATTCATTTCTGGGGCGTCAGAGGGTCATTGCCGTCACCTTTAACAGCTCAGCAGGTGCAATCAAAAATAACTACCGTTGTTGAACGTATAACCGCTAAGGATATAGAATCAGAAGACGCAAAGATGAGATTTTTGGCTTCGCTCCCTCCCTGGATATTCGGTACCGTAGGTGGCAATACACCGTGTGTCGAAATCACCAGCGACAGCGGGACTAAATTTCTTCTTGACTGCGGATCCGGGCTCAGGGAATATGGTGTCAACGGTGAGCATCCGGAAAATAAGCACTACAATGTTTTCGTTTCACATTTCCACTGGGATCATCTTCAGGGCATTCCTTTTTTCTGGCCAATCTTTAGCAAGGACTGCAAAATAGAGTTCTACTCAACATTTCCGGCTGCGGAACGTATTTTGGCTGAACAGAACCGATGTCCATACTTTCCTCAGAATGGGGCATGGGAAAAAGTGGGGAAGCAGTTTAATTTTCACCTTATCCATGAGAATGAGCCTATTTATATTGATGGTGTAAAAATCACCTGCAAAAAAATGACGCATCCAGGCAATTCCTATTCCTATTCTTTTGAGGAAAACGGAAAAAAGATTGTGTACGGAACGGATGTGGAACTTCAGGAACATGATTTTGATGTCTCTGATACAAGGAACGCTTTTTTCAAGGACGCGGACATATTGATTATGGACAGCCAGTATACCGGTGAAGAGGCGATTGCAAAGGCGAACTGGGGGCACAGCATTTTTTCTTATGTCGTTGATTTTGCCAACACATGGGGCGCCAAAAAGCTGTTCCTTTTTCATCATGAACCCACCTATAGCGATAAAAAAATATATTCCATACTAAAGGCAGCAAAATGGTATCAGGATTATTCTGGAAACAGAAGTCCGGACATTGATATCGCTGTGGAAGGACAGGAGATAGAAATTTAAATTATGGCTAAATCAACTAAAAAAAGGCGTGTGCCAATACCTGTTGTTATTCTATTGTGGCTGGTCGCTGTATTGGCAGTGGCGGCTGTCGTTTTATATTCCAATGTATCAGGATATCTCAAACCGATGACCTCTTCGGATGATCAGCCGTATGCCGTGGAATATAAGCTTCCGGCTGGGCGCACCGTACAGGAAGTTGCCCATGACCTTGAGGAGCTCAAACTGGTTCGCAAGTGGCAGGCTTTTTACTATGCAATCAGATTTGGAAAATATCTTGGAATAGAATCCGACGGTGTCAAGACAGGTTTTTATGATTTGAACAGCGGCATGTCCATAAAGGATCTGGCCACGGTCTTAAGCACCGGCGCTCCTGAATACATAACGATGACTGTTCCCGAAGGACTGACAATAAGAAAGACCGCAAAACTGATGGAAAATGCCGGTGTTTGTTCTGCGGAGGATTTCATAAAAAAATGTCACGACAAGGAACTTCTTGCGGAATACGGGATTCCATCTGAAAGTTTTGAGGGATACCTTTATCCTGATACCTATAATTTTGTTGAAAACTGTTCAACGGAAGATGCCGTCAGAAAGCTGGTTGATACTTTTTTTATCAGGGCAAAAGAAATCCCTGGCCTGATGGGAAAGACTCCTGCCGAGATTCTAAAAATCGTTACCCTTGCATCAATTGTTGAAAGGGAATATAAGGCAGCCTCCGAAGCTCCGTTGATTGCAGGTGTGTTCACCAATAGAATCAAGGTTGGCATGAAGCTCGAATCATGCGCGACAGTCGAATATGTTATTACGGAAATCAAGGGTAAGCCCCATCCGGAAAGACTTTTCTACATCGACTTAAAAATTGATAATCCGTATAACACGTATATGTATTACGGCTTGCCTCCAGCTCCTATTTCTAATCCTGGATTTACAGCGTTGAAGGCTGCCGCATCTCCTGCCGAGACTGATTGCTATTATTTTGTGCTGTCAGATGAGAGCGCCGGAACCCATACGTTCACAAAGACTCTTTCCCAGCACAACGCGGCGAAATCCCTCTATATTAAAAACTGATGGGCGGATTTATAACTCAGGAATCGATAGACGAGGTCTCAAACAAAACTGATATTGTACAGATTATCGGGGAGTATGTTCCTTTGACTCAAAAGGGGTCTGACTTTTCCGGTTGCTGTCCGTTCCACAATGAAAAGACACCTTCGTTTCATGTTTCCGCGGATAAAAAACTGTATCACTGTTTTGGCTGTGGAGTCGGCGGTACTGTATTCAATTTCATTATGGAAATGGAAAAGCTTACATTTCCTGCCGCCATCGAATTTTTGGCAAAACGTTCCGGGGTTCAGCTGTCGTATTCGGATACAGGAAGGGATATTCAGAGAGAGGATCCGAACCAGAAGCTAAAGGAAGAGCTTGTTGATTTGTACAATAGGACAGCATCGCTTTTTCATTATATGTTGATGCAGACCGAGGCCGGCAAATTTGCATTGGATTATATTGTCCAGCGAGGTTTGACCAAGGAGACCCTTGAGAAATTTAAGATAGGTTATTCGCCTGCGGACAGGAAATGGCTAAAAAACTTTTTATTGAAAAAAAACTTTTCTCCAGAGTTTCTGGACAAGTCAGGACTTTTCAGTAAAAAATATCCTGATTTCGCTTTTTTCTCTGACCGCCTCATGTTTCCTATTTTTGACAGGAAAGGTGACGTGGTTGCGATGGGTGGAAGGTTCCTGCGTGGGGATCCGAATACTTCGCCGAAGTACATAAACTCTGGTGACCTCATTCAATATAAGAAAGGCAGCACGTTATATGCGTTCAACTTCGCGAAGCAAAGTATACGTGAAAACCGCAAGGTGATTTTTTGTGAAGGGTATATGGACTGCATTGCGTATCACCAGTGCGGAATAACCTATGCTGTGGCTCCATTGGGGACGGCGCTGACTGACGAGCAGATAGTTATGGTAAAGCCGTTCATAGATACCATTCTTCTGTCCTTTGATAGCGACGGTGCCGGTCAAAAGGCTACCAGAAGGGCAATCCTTATGTGCCGGTCCCATGGCATAACTGTCAAGATTGTTCAGTTAACAAAAGGCAAGGACCCTGCCGAAATTATGATTAATTTTGGTGCAGAAACATTGACGAATGAACTTTCTGGTGCTATATTAGATGTTGATTATTTGTTATCTAAACTGCTAGAACTCTACCCAAAAGAAAATCCTGAAGGAAAAATGAAGGCCTGTATGGATTTTTTTTCGTATTTAGACGCCCTGCAGTCAGATGTTCAGAAAGAGGCATGTTTGGAACGTTTGTGCCAAGCATTCGAAATTGACCTGGAGGCCGCCCGGAAAGATTATTCAAACCGAGAAAGACTTGCTCAACGCATCAATAGAAGTGTGGCGACAACGCATAATGTTCCTGACCAGCAAGAAAAATTAAAGCTGACATCGGAATTAAGAGCTGTACTTACAGCAGTCACAGATGATCCACGATACTTCCAGAAGATGAGACAAGAGATTTCCGTAGACGATTTGGATGATTTTCAGGCAAAGGATTTGTTCCGCATAATGGAAGAGTGCCTTGACGGCGGAGCATTTTCTGTCAGCAATATCTTGAACCGCTGTCCCTCCGAGGAATTCAGAAATTTGATAATTCAATCCATAAGCGAATATTCGTCTCATGTTGAAGAATCAGTAAAGGACAGCATTTTACTTGTAAAGCGTAACTGCTTGGACAAAAAGAAACGCAATATCTTGCTGGAGATAAAACGACTGGAAAGGAGTTCTCTGGCGGAAGATATGAATCGTGTCAAGTATTTGCTGGCCCAAAAAATTGAAATTGACAGGCAAATAGCTTTGTTAAAAGGATAACCCATGGCTAAAATTGAGTCATCTACCACAAAAAAGGCAGAAACAAAAAAAGTCACTAAAAAGGCGACATCATCTAAGGCGAGTGCTAAGAAGACTGAAGAGATTACAGAAAAAACTTCCGATGCATCAGTCTCTGAGGAGGGGCTTTCTGAAACTGAGGAAGCTCCTAAAAAAGTTACCAAACGTAAGACTTCCAGGAAATCTGATGTTTCTGAGACTGAAGAGACAAAGGCAAAACCAAAGAAAACAAAAAAAACTGAGGCTGCCGAATCAAAAATAGATGACGAAGAGTCTGATGACAGCGATGAATCCGAGGAGGAAGCAAAAAAGATTTCTCCAGAGGTTCAGAAACTTTTGAACTATGCTCGCGCAAAGCAGGTCATTTCATGGGAGGAGATTACCGAAATCCTGACACAGGACTTCGTGAATTCCGCCGGAATGGAAGATGTTCTGCAGTTGCTCAATAAGAATAACATTCAGGTAATGGAAGAGGCCGACGCACTTCTTGATGAGGACGAGGCGGATGATGATGTCGATGATGACGACCTGGATGACACTGTTGATGAAGATTCTGTTGTTGAAGCAAAAATCGATGAAACTGGAAGCCAGCGTCTTGTCACTTCAAGCGAAAAAGAAGCCAATATCGATGACCCAATCAAGTTGTATCTTCGTGAAATAGGAAAGGAAAACCTTTTGACGGCGGACCAGGAAGTATCCCTGTCAAAGAAGATGGAAGACGGTCAGAATATCATAACGGATGTCATTAAAAATTCTGGCATGATGATTCCTGAATTTTTTATCATTGCCCAGAAGGCTTTCACGAAGATTGATATCCATGAGCAGGGACGCGCCAGGAAAGAGATTAACGAGGAGATGGCTGAAAAGCGCCGCCTGAAGAGTTCCTACAGTTTAATCCTCAAGCCTTTAAGGGAAGACATAAAGCAGTATATGCTATTGAAACGTCAGCTTAATGAAAACGACCAGAGCATTGCTATTTTTCAGGATCCGCAGTTGGTTGCCTTGAGGGAAAAGATAATCCCTGAGTTGCAGAAAATTGAAATCCAGACAGAAGAGATAGAGCATTTTAGCAACAAATTCATTGAAGCCACGGAAAAGATTGACGAGTATCACAGGAAGCAGGAAAAACGTATGCGCGAGTTACGTATAACCGATACTTCTGGGCTCCGTTCAATCGGAAGAAGACTTGCGACCCATTCTGAAACGACCAAGCTTGAGAAAGAGCTGAACATGACTGCCGATGAAATCCGTGAGATTTACACGCAGATTCAGAAAATCGATAGAAAACTGCGCCGTCTTGAATATGAATTCGAGAACAGTGTTGATGAGATTGTCGAAAAGACAAAGGAGATAGAAAGAGGAAAGCTGATGATGGAGCATGCCAAGAACAAGCTCATAAATGCTAACCTCCGTCTGGTCGTCTCTATCGCAAAAAAATATACAAACAGAGGGTTGCAGCTGTTTGATCTTATACAGGAAGGAAATATCGGTCTTATAAAGGCTGTAGAGAAATTTGAGTACCGCAAGGGATACAAGTTTTCTACCTATGCAACCTGGTGGATCAGGCAGGCCATAACTCGTTCAATTTCAGATCAGGCAAGAACGATCCGTGTTCCTGTGCATATGATTGAGCAGATTAACAAGGTCGTTCGTGAAAGCCGGCAGCTGGTTCAGAAACTTGGAAGGGAACCTACCGACGAGGAGATTGCTCAGCAGCTGTCATGGCCTGTAAGCAGAGTCAAGCAGGTCAAGAACGTTGCAAGGGAGCCTATATCTCTTGAAACCCCAATCGGAGAAGAAGAGGACAGTTCCCTTGGAGATTTCATTGAGGACAAGGATGTTGAGAATCCAGCAATCCAGACTTCCTACAAGCTTCTGCAGGAACAGCTCCGTGAGGTACTTGGAACCTTGCCGCCTCGTGAACAGGAGGTCCTGAAGATGAGGTTCGGTCTGGATGACGGTTATTCGTTGACATTGGAGGAAGTCGGACTTTATTTCAATGTTACCAGGGAACGTATCAGACAGATTGAGGCAAAAGCCTTGCGACGTCTCCGTCATCCAAGAAGGGCTTCCGGCCTGAGAGATTACATGGATTGATTTATGTTTTAACCTCTAGAGACTTAATGTTTTTAGAGGTTAATTTATATCTAGACAGAAAATAAAATATGCTATATAATCGTTCCGATAGTGTACTCTTGATTGCGTATATGATGCGGTCGGGAAAACAAAACAAGCGGGGTCAACACCAATGCAGATGTCAGTGTCGTCGATAAAAGAACAGTTGGAAAAACTACAGGAAGTACTTAATTCAAAATATGAACTTGAAAAGCAAGTCGAAACACTTCCAAAAAATCTTGATAGCTATAAAGAACAGCTTGAAACTTTGCAAAAAGAATTCATTGAAAAAGATAACGAATATAAGATTCAGAAAGATAAGGTAAACGCCTTGAAAGCTGAGTTGGAAGCGGCCGACAAGGAACGCGAGACCAATGAAAAGAACATGGATGCAACAACAACGCACCGTGAATATGAGGTTCTTGACAAACTTATCAATGAAGCCAAGGAAAAGGAAGCAAGCATAAGAAGGGAGCTTCAGCGTGAAGAAAAGTACCTGGAGGAAATGCAGGAGAACCTTTCAAACGAGGAAGCCAATATCAACCTTACAAAGACTGAATACGATGAGTTTGCGGAAAAATTGAATACAAATCTTTCCAGCTACAAGGCTCAGCTTGAGGAGCTTTCAAAGGAAGAGAAGGAAATTTCTGACAGCATCGCGGATTCTGAAGTTATCTCAAAATTCCAGCGCATAATTAAGAGAAATTCAAAAGGTATAGTCGCTGTCCGCGGAAGCGTTTGTGCAGGTTGCAATATGATTTTGCCGGCCCAGTTCGCAAATAATGTCCATCATAGTTACATTGAAAACGATGGTGCCATTTATTTTTGTCCATATTGTAGCCGAGTATTGTACTATGAAGAGGTTGAGGATGAAGAGAACTTCATTCCAACTGAAGAGGCAGGCTCTCTTGCTGGAGATGATGATGAGGAAGACTCGGAGTTGTATGCAGATTCATCAGATGAAAACCTTGGAGAGGATGATTCCTCACTCTAATTTGGTTTGTAATTTTTAAGGATATTTGGTCGCGCGGGGGCTTGCTGATGATAGCTTGCTTCCGTGAGGTAAAGTCCGGGCTCCACCGGAAAAGATGCCGGATAATAACCGGGCGGAAATGGAAAGTTGCCTAACATGGCTTTTGTCAGATCTGGCATAACTCCATTATCCGACAGAAAGTGCTACAGAAAATAACCGCCGTTTTGGTAAGGGTGAAAAGGCAGGGTAAGAGCCTACCGCGTCGCTGGCAACAGGGACGGCATAAGCAAACCTCATCTGGAGCAAAATCATGTAGCAGTTTGCCATTCCGGGCTTACACTGCGGGTAGATTGCTGGAGGTGCTGGGTGACCAGCATCGCGGATAGATGGCCAAGTACATTTATTTGTATACCAGAACCCGGCTTACAGTATCCTTTTTTTTTGTATCAGAGCTGAACTGTTTTTTAGTGTATTTAAAATTGTTGTAGAATGGGTGACTTATGAAGAGGGGCAAAAATAGACAAACTGGAACTGTAAAAAGAAAAAGTAGAATAATCCTTCGTATCGTTTTTATTCTTCTGGCGTGCGGAGCCCTGTTTTTTGTTGCAAAGTTTTCCTACAAAGCCTTCATGAAAAAATTCAATTCTGAGGAAACTGTTTCGTCTTTGTACAAATTTTGGGACGAAAAGGACTACCAGAAGGTTTACGAAATATCCGCAACGATTCTTGAAAAGAAATTCCTCCAAAACGCGGCAAGAACGTTCCATGGATACAGTTCCTTCATGCTTGCCGTTGCCCAGAACGAAAATTCCGAAGTCCAGCGCTATTTGAATGAGGCTATTATAAATCTCAGGATTGCCTTGCAGTACGCGAAGGATGATGTTGTTCCTCAGATTCAATACATGCTTGGAAAAAGCTATTTCTATAAGGACTATAAAGATAATTCGAGCAACAAAGATAGTTCAAGCAATGAGCATTATTATTATGCCGATCTGGCAATAAAGTATTTGACCCTTAGCCAGGAAGCTGGCTTTGAGGCCGACGATTTGTTTGAATATCTTGGGTTGAGCTATGCTTCCTTGGGTGAAACCCAGCTTAGCATCGAGTCATTTACCAGGGCCCTTCAGGTTAGAGAGTCGGACACGCTGTTGCTTTCCATTGCCGAGCAGTATTGCAATGCATCCCAAGGAAGAGCCGCGACACAGTATTTGAAGCGCGTGGCCACAAGTACCCAGGATGATGAGATATTGATGAGAAGCTTGTTCCTTTTGGCGCAAATACTTATTGATGAGGAAAACTATGATGACGCCGAGGTGGAGCTGAACGAGATTCTTGCCAAGGATCCACGTTCAGCGGATGCCCATTATGGACTTGGGTTGATTTACGAAAAGAAAAACGATATGGCGAAAGCAAGGTCGGAATGGCGAAAAGCTTTGGCATTGCAAGGCAATCATCAGCTGACCAGACTAAAAATGTCTGAAAGCCGCTAAACTATTGCAAATAAATAGTAGCAAAAAAAACTACATCGTGATAAATTATAATTAAAGTTTCCAGTTTTCTGGGGATTTAAATAAAAAATATTTAGACCTTTTGGTCTATGAAATTGAGCTATCTATCAGATTTGGAGGAATACATATATGGGATTCTTGGATAACTTCACAACCGACATAGGAATCGACCTGGGAACCTGTAACACATTGATTTATGTCCGTGGACAGGGAATTGTTATTGACGAACCTTCTGTAGTTGCAGAAGAAAAAGGTACAGGTCGTGTTGTTGCCGTTGGTGCTGAAGCTAAGCGTATGCTTTGGAAGACTCCTGGCAATATCGTTGCAATCAGGCCTCTTGTTGATGGTGTTATTTCAAATAGCGATGCAACGGAAAAAATGATTAAGTACTTCTTGGCCAAAATCATTCCAAGGCATAGATTGTTCAAGTCTATCAGAATGAAGATTGGTATTCCTTCTTGCGTTACCCAGGTTGAAAGGGACGCAGTTGTTGCCGCCGCTTTGAAGGCCGGTGCAAAGGAAGTAAACGTTATTGAGGAAAGCCTTGCCGCCGCTATCGGTGCTCAGATTCCAATTTATGAACCTGCAGGACACATGGTATGTGACATTGGTGGTGGAACGACAGAAGTTTCTGTAATTTCTTTGGGTGGTATGGTTATTACAAGTTCCATCCGCACAGGTGGAAACGAGTTTGATGAAGCCATAATGAAGCATGTACGTGCCGTACATAACCTTATCATTGGACAGCAGTCAGCAGAACGCTTGAAGATTGAAATCGGTAACGCAACGGCAGATAAGAATATTGAAAAGATGGAAATCAAAGGTACCGATGCAATCACCGGTCTTCCACGCCGTCTTGAAATTGACTCCGTTGAAGTTCGTGACGCTTTGAAGGAACCTATCACAAAGATTGTCGAAGAAATCAAGATGTCTCTTAGCCGTACTCCTCCAGAATTGGCTGCGGATATTGTTGAGCGTGGTATCGTTATGACAGGTGGTGGTTCAATGTTGAAGGGACTCCAGAAGTTGATTTCAAAAGAGACCAGCGTACCTGTTATTCTTGTTGAGAAACCATTGGAATGTGTTGCAGTTGGTGCTGGACAGGCATTTGAGTTGTTCAAAGACATGTCTTCAAACCGCTCTATTTACGATAGCTTGAATAGCTAGTTTTCTTGAAGTTTAAGTAAAAATGAAATCGAGATTTTCTTTTAGACCACCAGAAATTGTTTTTGTCATTCTTTTGCTGACAAGTGCCGTTACATTGGGATTTTCAGCAGGAGGATTTCTTATCAATTTTAAGAGCATAGGTTTTTCTATCGTTTCTGCTGTACAGAAAGGAGCTCACTCTGTTTCTGAAGGTGTCGCTAATGCGGTAACCAATGTACATGATATGTTCACGATGAAAAAGGAATATGAGGAACTAAAAGAAAAGCTCGCGGATTATGAATATCTGCAGCGAAATAACGTGGATATCCGAAAGGAAAACGATTTGCTGCGTGAACAGCTCGATTTCGCGACTTCCGTGGACTATAAAAATATTGCCGCGCAAATAATTGGACGTGATCCTAATAGCCTTTATTCTGTAATCACAATCGACAAGGGAATTCGTAATGGAATAAAGAAGGGTATGCCTGTTATTGCAATCCAGGATGGAAACGTGGGTGTCGTTGGTAAGGTCGTTACGGTTGGTGTCGGAACCAGTCAGATTATGCCGATCTATGACGCAAAGTGTAATATATCTGCGCGTGTCCAGACCACAAGGGAATTGGGAATCATCACCGGTGGTGGGGATATCGACAAACCTTTGTCGATGAGCTACATCAGCAAGAGATCTTTGTCCCAGCTTAACATTGGTGATATCGTCGTAACTTCCGGGGAAAATGGAAACTACATGCGTGATATACCAGTCGCGACGCTTTCAAAAATTACTGTCCTTGATTATGATTCTTCCCTTGATCTGGAACTGAAGCCCATCTTGAATTTTGATAGGCTTGAAAATGTTTTGATTATTGATCCTTCGCAGGGTAATGATAGAATGCCTTTCGAGGAAGTGCTGCCAACCTTTGAACAGGAAATGCCACCAGCGGAACAGTTAGAGGAGGTTGGAGTAAATGATTAAGTCTTTCTTTGCAAGTGTTTTCATTTTGCTGTGTACCGCGATTATTGAAGCTGCGATTTTGACAAACATTTCCTTTTTGCCTTCCATTCCAGATATCAGTTTGATTTGTGTTCTTTATTTTTCTGTACAGAATGGACGTCTGATGGGAGAGACAACCGGTTTTATTTCTGGTGTGCTTCTTGATTTCCTGAGCTCGGGTCCGTTTGGACTGAACTGCCTTATACGAACCGTAATAGGATACATAAGTGGATTGTTCAACAAAACTATAAGCACAGATGGTGTGATAATGCCGGCTCTGCTTGGTCTTGGTGCAACTTTGATGAAAACGCTGATGCTTTTTGTTTTGTCTTATCTGTATCCAACGTCGGTGATGAAATACAATCCATTCTCCTGGCTGTTCCTGTTTGAGCTTTGCGCAAATGTCGTTTTGACCCCAATTTTGTTTAAGTTCCTTGGGCTCTTTAAGAAGACATTGCTCCTTAGGCCAGAGTCTGTAGCTTGAGTTTTGAGGTGATTCGCAAATTTCTATTTATGAAATTTATTAGACTGCCAGTTCAGGAAAATGTGGACCGGCAGCTATTTTTGTATTTGCATACAATTTTTGTAGGGGATGTATTTAGATGAAACTCACTGACATGCAATCACAAATAAAAAATTCTGATGGGTCAGGCAGGCTTAATGCAAAACTTGCGGTCCTAACTTTTTTTATTCTTGCGGTTTTTGTAATCTATGCTTTGAAGTTATATTCCATGCAGATTGGAAACGGAAAGTACTGGCAGGAAAAGGCTGTAAAAATGACCAGTGTTCCGACAATTCTTGATGCCCAGCGTGGTGAAATCTATGCCCGTGACGGTGAGAATCCTATAGTCGTCAATACAGACTCCTTCGTTGTCGAAATGCGCCCAGGTGAAATCCCTGATGGCCAATATGATACGGTTGCCACAAAGCTGGCCGACTATCTGGGAATCTCAAAGGCTGCGATCGATAAAAAGACCATCGGATTCAGAGATTCCTTTGCGTCAATAGAAATTAAGATCAATGTTCCTCTCGAGGTCATTAGCAATATCGCTGAGAACATCACTGACCTGCCGGGAGTTTTCTGGAGAAACAAACCAATAAGGACATACCTTGAGACTGGATCAATCTGCCATATCCTTGGATACGTAGGTAACATTACCAGGGAAGAGCTTAAGTTGATGAACAACGAAGGATACGGTCGTAACTATGTCATTGGAAAAACTGGTATCGAGAAGCAGTATGACAAGCTCCTTCAGGGGGTTCCTGGAAGCGAAAGCCGTTTAAGGGATGCCCGTGGCCGTTTCATTGATGAAGAGCCTATAGTTGTACCTCCTCAGATGGGAAAGAATCTTGTCCTGACAATCGACACGAGAATTCAGGAACTTGCTGAAAAGGCGCTGGGACCAAGGGTTGGTTCTCTTGTGGTCTTGAAACCAGCGACAGGAGAAATCCTTGCCAGTGTTTCGTATCCATATTTTGATTCAAATATTTTCTCGACGGAAAACGCGAACGCGGAATATACGAAACTTATGAACAGTCCGAACAAACCTCTGCTGAACCGTTCCGTAAATTCTGCATATCCTCCGGCGTCTACGTTCAAGACAATCATGACCACAGCTATCCTGTCGGAAAAAGCTTTCCCTATAGATAAGCAGATTGACTGTACCGGACAGATTTTCTATGGTGACCGCTTTTTCAAGTGCCACAAAAAAGGTGGACATGGACGCTTGGACCTGAAGAACGCCTTGGCTCAGTCCTGCAACGTATATTACATGACGGTCGGACGTGATGCCCTTGGCGTCGATATCATATCTTCCTATGCAACGGAATTTGGATATGGTCAAAGTCTTGATATTGACCTTCCATCCCAGGTGAAGGGATTCGTTCCTACTGCGCAGTGGAAGGAAAAGGAAAAGAAGGTTAAGTGGGTGGATGGAGATACGATGAATATTTCCATTGGTCAGGGAGACCTGCTTGTTACACCTTTGCATGTAGCTGACATGATGGCCATGGTCTGCAATAGTGGTACCATTTATAAACCTCACATCCTGAAAGAGGTTAGGGACCCTAACACAAATGAAGTGATTAAAAAGATTGAGCCGGAGGTTCTTCATCAGTCAACAGTTGAACCATCCGTATGGAGAACTGTTCAGAGCTATCTCCGCTATATGATTACCGATGGAACGGCCCTTTATCCTATGGCGAACAAAAAAATAAAAATTGCTGGTAAGACCGGTACAGCTGAAGTTGGACGTACTGATGGTCACTGGCATGCATGGATGATTGCCTATGCCCCATATGATGCACCTGTAGAGGACCAGGTGGTCGTTTCCACAATCGTTGAGGCTGTAAATGATTGGGACTGGTGGTCTCCTTATGCTACAAACATTGTAATCCAGGGAATCTACCAGAACCAGACGTATGAGGAATCTATTCATGAACTGGGATTTGAGTGGATGCTTAAAGAAAAACCTGTAATAGGGAGAATGGAATAATGAAATTCAAGCCGCATGAAAAAATAGATTTTATAATTGTCATCTGTGTTTTGATTTTGACAGCCATTGGCGTTACATTCATATATTCATCCGGAATCGATGCAAACGGAATCCTTAAGATTTCCATATATGAAAAGCAGATTGCATGGGCTTCCGTTGGATTCGTTTTGATGATTGTCGTAGCCCTTTTGGACTACAGAAGGTCAAAGCGGTTTATAAAATTTTTAGCCCCGGCATTGATTTTGGTTTTGCTGTATACCCAATTTTTTGGAAGCACATTGAACAATGCCCGAAGCTGGCTTAAGATTGGAAAAATTTTTATCCAGCCTTCCGAATTTGGAAAACTTATTTTCATGTGCTTCCTGGCATGGTACCTGGAAAAATCAAAAAAAGATACCCCTCAGAAACGGTTTGCCATTTCGCTTGTAATCATGATTGTTCCTGTCCTTTTGATTTTGATTCAGCCGGACTTTGGAACTGCAATGGTATACATTCCTATATTCCTGTTCATGTGTCTGATTGCAGGAATTCCAATCAGGTATATCATGGCGGTCCTGACTGTAGGTGTCCTGACCATTCTTTTTACTATCCTGCCGGTTTGGGAAAAGGAGATACATCAAAAGGCTGTTCCAATAATCAGGCTTTTGACAAATAAAAAGCTTTTCATGGTAATGGTGGCGGCCTCCCTTGTTGTCACTTTGACAAGTCTGCTTGGTCTTATTTTCTTGAAAAAGCAGTACTTCTATTGGATTATGTATGTCTCTGGACTGTTCCTGCTTGCTTTGCTTGGTTCTATTGCAGCCGGAAAAGTCTTGAAGGAATACCAGATTAAGCGTCTTATCATCTTTATTAATCCAAACATCGATTTACGCGATGCAGGTTGGCACATTGTCAACTCCCAGATAGCAATCGGTTCCGGAGGATTCAAGGGGAAGGGGTTCATGATGGGAACCCAGAGCCATTATAAATTCCTGCCCCAGCAGAGCACGGACTTTATTTTTAGTATCATGGCTGAAGAAAGCGGATTCCTTGGATGCATGGTGGTACTGGTTTCCTATCTTTTGATTCTGTTGAGGATAATCAGGACCATGAGAAAAATAAATGACGACTATGGAATATACATTTGCGCCGGCGTTTTGGGTATGCTGTTTTTCCATTTCATTGTCAATGTTGGAATGGTTATGGGAATAATGCCTATCACAGGTATTCCGTTGCCGTTCGTTTCCTATGGAGGTTCCACCTATTTGATGAATTCCATGGCGCTTGGACTTGTCATGAGCGCAAGGTCAAGGAAGCTGGATTTCTCATTGCTGTACTAGGATTTTAATACCCGGAGGGGGCCTGCAAAGGCTCCTTTTTTTTGGAGAAAATTGATATATTGGATTATTTTGTTATATTGTAATGAGTTAACGATTAAATATAAACAAAAAATTATATCTATTTTTTTCTAAACTTGTAACAAATGTTGAAAACTTTGATTCTATGTAATATAGTTATGTTGAACACAACATAACTAAAAATATCTTATGAGGAGATATGAAATGAAAAAAACAAATAAACTAGTTGGACTTGCAGCCGGTTTTCTGGCTCTTGTTGGTGTGACATTCACTTCTTGTGGAGACTTTGGAGCATCCATTGGAAAGGATGACTTCTTTGGAACCTGGGAAACTTTGGATTTTGATAACAGCGGAAATAAAGTGCTTTCTTACTACGCCCAAGGCGCAAACCGTAGGATTGTCTGGAAATTCAACGGAAAGGCGGAGAACATTAACGATGGAGGAACCTTCTCGCAGGTTTCGTATAACTATGGTTCAAATGTGCCTAACGCTACTAGCATAAAGAATGGAACGGATACACTTGATAATGTCACTTTCCTGTATGGAAAATATGACATAAAGGGAAATTCTGATTACTCAAAGGGAAAATACTACATGAGTTACCAGATTATGATTCCTCTAAAGACGTTCATCACAGAGTCAAAGCCTCTTGTGGACAAGGTAAACAAAAAAATAACATTGGGAAGCGGTTCAAGTACTTTTAACAATGCGACTGTCACCGATGTTGTTGAAGTTATGAACGAATGGCAGCTCAAGGACTTCCTGGACCTTGCATATGGTGGGGACGGTGTAAATAGATTGAAGAGTGAAACAGCAACTCCTGCTGATGATCCTGATAAAACTCAGTACTTCTTAAAGAATAATATCAGGGTACAGGTTAAGTATGTTGGCAACAAGCTCTTGTGCAGCGATGTTGAATATTTCCGTTTCAACCTCAAGGATTCAAGCGTAAGTGTAAGTGGCTATACCCGTATGATGGTTACCACAATTGATAAAAACGGTTCGGATGAGATTGGAAGAACTTACAATCAGTGGAAGAATGATAATTCGAAACTTTCTGAGGCTAACGAAATTCAGACTGGTTGTTTGTGGACTGGAACAAATACCCGTTACATGGGAAGAATCAGCGTAAATTCTCCTTCAATAAATGACCCAATCTGGCTTTGTTCTACTACAAATAAAGATGTAGGTTACTTTAACCTTGCAGATGGTGCCGATACAGAAAACTATACACCTTCTGAGCACGACACAGAAAGATAATTTGTGGTAACATGACAAAAAACGCAAGGTTTTCGCCTTGCGTTTTTTTTATGGGCAAATCTCAGCTGCATTTTTCCAGTTCCATTTGAAGTTTTTAACTGGAAGATTAAAAGAAAATATTGTATAATTCCATGTATCGAAGTTGATTTCGGAAATTGATATTTCCTCATCAACTTTTTATATAGGAGGGACGAAATGATCCGCACAGATGGTGCGAATCATTTCTCTTGAAGTTTGCGTTGCAAACTTCTTTATCAAATGCACATCCTCGTTTCATTGCGGATGTGCGTAAAAAGTCGATTTCGGAAATTGATATTTCCTCATTGACTTTTTATATAGGGGTGTAAGTTGTCGTACTTGATTAGACATCAGCTGAATATAATGTTCATCTTGGAGTGCTTTTGTGCCTTGCAGGTGCTTTTTTGTGCAATCATGGGCATAAATCCAAAAAGAAAAAAAGTTTCACTGGTTCTGCTTGAGATTTCGACTCTTCTTTTGCTTTGGGCAGACAGAAATGCATACATCTATAGAGGGAATACCACCCAGCTGGGGTATTACATGGTCAGGATTACCAATTTTATGGTGTTCACCATGTTTTATTTTATCCTGGTTTCGTTTAATGGATATGTTGTCTCTATCATCAAGCAGCTGGATGATACCAAAAAGACTCCCAGAGTATTACAAATAGTACGGCCCATAGCTCTTTTGGGAATTTTTTTGGTAATCCTTTCCCAGTTTACAGGTTTTTACTATACTTTTGATGAAAACAATTTATACCATAGGTCCAGCGGTTTTATTATCTGCTATATAATTCCACTGATCATACTTCTGTTGCAGCTAAGCGTGATAATCCGTATCAGAAAGAAAATCAGAAAGTGGCTTTACTGCTCACTAATCTTTTTTGTTACGGTCCCATTGCTGGCATCGGTTCTACAGATTTTTTCTTACGGTGTTTCCTTGACCAATATATCGATAGGCTTTTGTGGAGTCCTGCTTTTTGTATTGGCAATCGTTGACCTTAATCAGGTTTTACATGAGGCGAACCAAAAGGAGATAGATACCCTAAAAAAAATTAACAACGTCACGAAATCTCAGTTCAGGCAGACTGCCCTGGCTCTTGCGACTGCCATTGATGCAAAGGATAAATATACTCATGGACATTCCAGAAGGGTGGCGGAATATTCAAAACAGATTGCACAGTTAACGGGAAAAGGGGAGGAATTTTGTGAGGAGTTGTATTTTGCTGCCTTGCTTCACGATGTTGGTAAGATAGGTATCCCTGATTCCATATTGACAAAGGAAGGCCGTCTGACGGAAGAAGAATTCAATATAATCAAGCAGCATCCAAGTCTTGGAAACCAGATACTTTCTGAAATCAACAGCGTTCCTTATTTGTCGGTGGGGGCCTTTTATCATCACGAACGGTATGATGGGCATGGTTATCCTAACGGAAAAAAAGGTACGGATATACCTGAGATAGCAAGAATAATTACCGTAGCGGATGCATATGATGCAATGACCTCCACCAGAAGCTACAGGACAACTTTGGCTCAGCAAAAAGTCAGGGAGGAACTTGTTAAAGGGGTTGGAACTCAGTTTGATCCAGTATTTGCTATAGCCATGATTCATATACTGGACAAGGATACTGAATACGCATTAAAGGATGGCCCAAAGTGCTCCGGTTTTCTTGAGGAATATGTATTTGAAAACTCCAAGGAAAAATGCACCAGCGGTATTGGAATATCCGACCATATCACGCGGATTTCCTTTTCCTATGAACCGATTGATCCCCAGGAAGCATGTGAACCTTCCGTTGTGGTTTATGATTCACTGGACGAACAGGTTTACACAGACGAAGCAAATAAACGGAAAATGGAGTACACCGATTTTTGCGACATTACGTTCCAGGGAAACGTTGTGCCCGGACAGATTCGCAATTATGGAATACAGGAATCACCAAATTCAGGCATGGAAAAGGTGTCCAAGGGTGAAGCCATTATTGAGACCTTAAAGCAAAGGGACCATATTTTTATACGATTCATTTTTGCGGACACAATAAGGGATTTCACCGTGGCCCTGGTTGACCGTTCCCAGTTTTCGTTTGTGGCGGTCACCGGAAAAAATTGTAAGGTCAAGAACCTTAATGTAAAGAAATTTAAGGAACCAGAGGAAAGGGGATATATAAAGCGGATTGCTGAGGAAATCTGCTATACAGATAACAGGGCCGAAGGTGACATCAAGAATCTGGAAATTGCTGGATGGAGGGAAAAACATTCCGAAGGTGTATTGATTGAAGGTAAGCTTGATTTTTCTTTTTATGCAATGAGCCTTCCGGCTTCTCGAAGACTTTGGCACTGTCC
Source organism: Treponema sp. (assembly GCA_045643225.1). GTDB lineage: Bacteria > Spirochaetota > Spirochaetia > Treponematales > Treponemataceae > Treponema_D. The sequence continues at coordinate 295,709 of JAZUKJ010000098.1, forward strand.
GAGTGTTGTAATCTTTAGTTCCGATAATGGAAAGGTTTATGGTCCAAATTACAAGGAATTTGCGTTAATAAGGTTCGATGGAGAATGCTGGGACGACTATACTCCAAGTTTGAACAGCACCAGCATTTCCTATAACGAAAAGTTTCAGGACTGGGAGAACTGGAAAAAGTCTAACCGCGAAGGGGTTCACTGTACTGTTTCCATTGCAAGGGAACCCGAGTCAATTATTGTTGATGCCCAGGATAGTGGAATCAATATCCATAATACTACAAAAATTCCTGGAACCGTTAAAAAGCTGTATTGCGCTTTTACTGGGGACCAGGTGGCAATTACATCCATACATGTGAATAGAAAGTAAAATCCAAAATCAAAATAATCACAAAATTCGGCTAGGGATGAGTCATTTTTATTATTGTGCAATATATTGACAAAAATGAAATAGGGCAATATATTGTGCATTATGAGTATAACTAACGACGAAGTTTTAAATATTATGCCTCCTCAATACGGTCTGTTTGGTCTGCTCTTTGCATTCATGAACAGACTTCAGGCTACAGGGGATTCCTTTTATGAAGAAATTACGTGTAAACAGTTTTTTCTGCTGGCCTGCATGAATCTTTTTTCCGATGAAGTTCCAACTGCAAATAAAATGGCTCAAGTAATGGGGTGTTCACGGCAGAATGTGAAGGAAGTTTTGAACGGTCTATGTAAAAAAGGACTGGTGGTTTTACGTCAGGACAAGAATGACAAACGGAAACAAGGGATTTATCTTACGGAAAAGGCAAAAGAAATGTCTGGAAAATATGCCCAGAAAGAAAAGGCTTTTATGGAACTTCTTTACAAAGACATTTCCGATGATGAAATCCGCACGGTTTATAAAATCATTTCAAAAATGGAAGAAAACTTGAAGGGTGCATAAGGTAAAAGGTCCGGACAAATGGTTCGGCATACTTTTTATGGGAGATTCAAGTGAAAAGGGGGAGCAAGAAAATGATTGTAGTAATAATTTTGTCCATCGTGATTGTTTCAATTGTAGTGTGGTTTAAAATTCCTTTTTCACCATTAAAAAAGGAGTTTGCCAAAGACGTGAACAATTTGCTTTCGGTAGAGAGCGGTGCTGGAGACATAATTAAAGTAGAGGATTTTGAAAAATTCCCTAAGGCAATTCAAAACTATGTTTCCGGTTGCGGTTACATTGGAACTCTTCGAAAAAATTATCTTTGCATGCTTTATAAAAATGTCGATTTCATGCAGGGAAAAAAAGGTCCAAAATTGAAGATAGATTACACACAGTATGATTTCGGGGTTATTACAAACCCGACGTATCATGCGTCTGAACCTTGCCGTTTGGCTTTAATTGACAGCAGCATGTTTGGTATTCCATTTCAGGGGTATGATTATTACAAAAATGGTGTCGGTGGAATGAAAGGGGTAATTGCAAAATTTGTTACTCTTTTTAATCAGACTGGAGCGGAAATGGATAAGGCCTGCCTTGCAACCTATCTTGCGGAAATAATGTTTGCTCCCTCAGCATTGTTAAATGGCTTTATCACTTTTGAAGAAATTGATGATTACAACGTTCGCGCGACAATCAGCTACAGGGGACAGACCTGTACTGGCATTTTCACTTTTAATCAGAATTACGAGTATATTTCTTTTACAACTAATGACCGTGCTGTCAGTAATCCTGACGGTACTATGGAAAATGTTCCCTGGTCAGCACTATGTTGCGACTATGAAGTTTCTTCAAGCGGCATAAAATATCCTTCAACTTTTAAGGCAGTCTGGCATTACCCAGAAGGAGATTTCATTTATTTTGACGGAAAAATAAGCGGGGTGAATTAGAATGAAAAAACTTAAAACCGCTTTGTTTATTTTACTGGCCTGTATTCTGGCAATTCTTTCAAAAATTATTTTGCCAAGTGAGGTAAACGCACAGGATTTTGACAGTTTTCTTGTAACAAAACTTGGTTTTCCGATTGTAGCCAGTTTGTATTTTGTAATGATTTATTCTCACAATGCCATTGTAGCTGCAAAGTTTTCGGAAAAATCAAAATTATCAAACTTTCAGTGTGGATTAAGAACTGGACTTTCTTTTGGCTTGATTTACCTTTTGGGAATGGAAGAAGTTGTGGTAGAATCATCACCATTTTCGGAATGGGGTCTACAATTTGTAGGCTACCAGTTTGTAATGGGAATTGGTGAAGCGGTTATGGCTTTGCTTTTATGTTTTTGCATTACAAGATTTGTTTCACCAAGAAAAGAAAAATCAGAACAAAAGGTGGTCAGAACATCCGTAAAAAATGATGCGCTTGCTGTGATTTTAATTACCGTTTTCTTTTTTATTGAAAGAACAATTTTGTACAATACCGGCTTGATTTCCAGCGATGTAAAAACATATCCGCTTCCAACTTACGTCTGGACCATAATTTTTGGAGCC
>JAZUKJ010000099.1:0-15334 GCA_045643225.1 Treponema sp.
TAATCAATGTAAGAATTTTCTATTTCGTATATTTTCAATTTTTCCATATTTTTTTCAAAAAAAAAGGCAAGTCCTAGACCTGCCCTGTTAAGTTTCGCACATGAAGGCTGCGATATGCCTCGTTTAAATTCCTTGGCTAAGGTCAAGGGAAACCTCTTATAACTTGCTCTTTAGAGGAGAGCGAGCCTTAACGTCCCCACCATATCACGGGAAAACCTTTCTGTCAATACAAAAATTCTCCCCATCATCTTCCACCGCCAACCATTTTCTACGCCGGATTGTAGTGGCGGCGCAGCCGTTCTGGAGCCTGCGGAAGAATGAAACCACGGAAAGCCGGTTGCAAGACAGTTTCCGGCGGGCCGCAGGACCGTTGGCGGTTTCATATCCAAGGTCCGTCCGTAATTCCCCATTCTCAATTCCCCATTCTCAATTCCCCATTCTCAATTCCGAATCCACCATTGCCCATAAAATCTTTTTTCTATATAATACATGCCCAAGTAACTTGTTTTTTTAAGGAAAGAACCATGGCAGATTTAAGCAAGATGAGAAACATCGGTATCATGGCCCACATTGACGCGGGCAAGACAACAACGACGGAGCGCATCCTTTTTTATTCGGGCAAGATTCACAAGATTGGTGAAATCGACGACGGTGCGGCAACCATGGATTTTATGCAGCAGGAGCAGGACCGCGGTATAACAATTGCGTCCGCTGCCATCACCACTACCTGGAAAAATCACCAGATCAATATTATCGACACCCCGGGCCACGTGGATTTTACGGCAGAAGTTGAACGTTCCCTCCGCGTCCTGGATGGAGCGGTTGCCGTTATTTGTGCCGTCGGTTGGGTTCAGCCTCAGACCGAGACTGTCTGGAAGCAGGCAGACGAATTTAATGTTCCACGTATCTGTTTCGTTAACAAGATGGACAGAATCGGTGCAAACTTTTTTGGCGCCATGAACGATGTCCAGGAAAAGTTCAAGTGCCAGACCGCCGCTCTGGAAATTCCTATTGGGGCTGGCCAGGATTTTGACGGCGTAATTGACCTTGTTAATATGAAGGAAATTCACTGGGACGAGGCTTCCGAGGGTGAAAAGTTTACCGTAGGCGATATCGCCCCGGAACATCTGGACGAGGCCAACCAGTGGCACGACAAGCTTATTGACGCAGTGGCTTCCACCGATGACGAGCTGGCAGAAATTTATCTTGAGGGCGGAGAAATCACGAAGGAGCAGCTGGTCAAGGCGATCAGGACGGCCACAATCAACAGGACATTGGTTCCATTCCTCTGCGGATCCAGCCGCCACAACCAGGGTGTCCAGCCGCTTATGGACGCAATCATCGACTATCTTCCATGTCCAACAGACATTCCTCCAGCCGATGCGGTTAAAATCAAGAAGCACGACGAGGAAGAAAAGATTACGGTTCCCTGCGACCCTGACTCAAAGACTCCGGCCGGGCTTGTTTTCAAGATCCAGTACGACAGGGAGGCCGGTTCCCTTTGTTTCGTGAGAATGTACTCAGGAAAAATTTCCACTGGAACGCAGATTTATAATGTCTCAAAGAAAAAGCGTGAAAGAATCAACAGGATTCTCCGCGTAAACGCGAACCGCATGGACCAGATGGACAGCGTAAGTGCCGGAGACATTGCGGTTTTCGTGGGCCTTAAGCTGGCACAGACAGGAGACACGCTTGGCAGCGAGGGAATGCCAATCCTTTTGGAAAGCGTAAAATTCCCGGAGCCTGTAATTTCCATCGCCATCGAGCCGGAGACCATGAGCGACCGTGACAAGCTTAACGAGACCCTGGAAATCCTTAGCCGCGAGGACCCTACCTTCACCCACCGCGAGGATGATGAGACGGGCCAGATTGTTATCAGCGGAATGGGAGAGCTTCACCTGGACGTTCTCGTTACAAGAATCCGTGACGACTTCAAGGTCCAGTGCCGCGTTGGCGCTCCACAGGTTACCTACCGCGAGTCCGTTACTTCCACCGCAGAATATACGGAAGATTATAGTAGAGTTCTTGCAGGAAAGGAGAACACCGCCGGAATCACTCTCAAGGTGGAGCCTGCGGAAACTGGTGAGGGCAACTCCTACAAATGCACGGTCCACGACAACCAGATTCCTGACGAGATTTACGAAGCCGTTGAGCAGGGAATCAACAACTGTTTTGCAGGTGGAATCCGCATGGGTTACCAGTGCACCGACACAAAGGTTACTGTCACCGGCATGAAATACGACCCCCTTACTTCGACTGTATTCGCCTTCTCCGCAGCCGCGGCAGAAGCTTTTGACAAGGCATGCAACGCAGCCGAACCTGATTTGCTGGAACCTGTCATGGCCGTGGATATTGAGTCCCCTTCCGAGTTTGTTGGTGACGCAATGAGCCAGATTACCCAGCGCGGTGGAATGATTGGCAGCATGGATGAGAAGACCGGCGGAAACATTGTCCACGCCCAGGCACCTATGTCCAAGATGTTCGGTTTCAGTACAAGCCTCCGTTCAGTCACCCAGGGCCGCGCCAGTTTTAGCATGACCTTCAGCCATTTCCAGAAAAAGACTGACAGATAGACTGACGGATAGCCAGGATAAAATCCTGATAAAATGAAAAACAAACCAACGGGAAGCGCCGGATTCGAACAGGATTCCGGCGTTTTTTTATATCCAGCAGTTAGCCATAGACAACAATTTTCTCAACGCGAGAATTTCCGTTTTTTACTATTAACAATGTTTAAATTTTGATTTATAAATATAGTAGGGAAAAGGTTTTGCTGAAAAAAGACCGGCATTTTTTTTCAGACGCAAAGAGCGTTCCTGACTTCCCAGCCAAATCAAGTCGCCATACATTGGCGCAATCACAGGAGTTACAAATGGCTAATAAAATCACCGTTATCGGCGCAGGACAGGTTGGATCAACAGTTGCATACGCACTCATCGTTAAGGGAGTTGCTTCAGAGATCGTTCTCATCGACATAAACAAAGAGAGAGCTATGGGTGAGGCCATGGACATGAGACAGGGCACCCCTTATACAAAGGCTATCAACATTCATGCAGGCGATTACGAAGATGCAAAGGATTCAGACGTCGTTATCCTTACATCCGGTGTTGCCCGTAAGCCAGGACAGACACGTCTCGATCTGGCACAGATCAACGTTGACATCACAAAGAGCGTCATCTCTCAGATCACAAAGGTCGCCCCGAACGCTAACTATATCATCGTCGCAAACCCTGTTGACATTCTTACATACCAGTTCGTAAAGTACTCAGGAATTCCTGAAAACCATATCTTCGGAACAGGAACCATGCTTGACACAGCACGTCTCCGCACAAAGCTGGCGGATACTTACAACGTGGCTCCAGTCAATGTTCACGCATACGTATACGGAGAGCACGGAGATTCTTCATTCGTGCCTTGGTCTTTGGCAAACATCGGAACAATCCCTGCCGACAAGTTCGCTGAAGCAGCGGAAGGACGCAACCTCCCTGCCCTTAACCATGACGAAATGGAGGACTATGTCCGCACATCCGGTGGAATCATCATCAAGGCAAAGGGCTGCACAAACTACGGAATCGGCGCAACAGTAACACAGCTTTGCAACTGCCTCACAGCGGGACAGGATTCCCTCCTTACAGTTTCAACAATGCTCCACGGTGAATACGGAATCTCCGATGTCTGTCTGAGTATCCTTACAGTCGTTGGCGGAAACGGTATCAAGAACCGCATGGTGGCTCCTCTTACAGACTCTGAAGTTGCTTCCCTCCAGAAGAGCGCAAACGCACTCAAGGATGTAATCAAACAGCTTCACTTCTAGTCTCTTTGGGCATGCAGTCCATCTGTGTGCCCAAGGCTGTCCATCCGGGCACATGAGAAAGCAGAGAAAAAAAACAGCAAATATATTTATATGGAGAAAATGATGGAAAACTTCCGCATCGAGCACGATTCAATGGGCGAAGTAAAGGTTCCTGCAGACAAACTCTGGGGAGCTCAGACAGAACGCAGCCATGAGAACTTTGAAATCGGTGTAGGCATCGAGACCATGCCACGCGAAATCACAAAGGCATTCGGCTACCTCAAGAAGGCTGCCGCCATGGCCAACAACGCACTCAAGCCAGAAAAGATGACAGACGAAAAGCTCAAGTGCATCTCACAGGCCTGTGACGAGGTAATCAGTGGAAGCCTCAATGAAAATTTCCCTCTGGTTGTATGGCAGACAGGTTCCGGAACCCAGAGCAACATGAACGCCAACGAGGTTATCGCAAACCGTGCAAACGAAATAGCCGGCAAAAAGTTGTGCCATCCAAACGATGACATCAACATGAGCCAGTCTTCAAACGATACATTCCCTACCGCCCTTCACATTTCTGCGGTGGCAGCAATCGAGGACAAGCTCCTTCCTGCAGTGGACACATTGGTCGCCACATTCAAGAAGCTGGAAAAAGACAACGAGGGAATCGTAAAGTCCGGACGCACACACCTCCAGGACGCTGTCCCTATCCAGTTCAGCCAGGAGATTTCAGGCTGGAGAACATCCCTTGAAAGAGACGAGGAGATGCTCAGGTCTTCCCTTCCATACCTCAAGCAGCTGGCCCTTGGTGGAACAGCGGTAGGAACAGGGCTCAACGCTCCTAAGGGATTCGACGAGAAGGTCGCCGAGGCGGTTTCAAAGCTTACAGGAAAGGAATTCATCACGGCACCTAACAAGTTCCACGCCCTCACATCAAAGGACGAGCTGGTCTTCGCTCACGGTGCAGTAAAGGCCCTTGCCGCAGACATGATGAAGATTGCCAACGATGTCCGCTGGCTTGCTTCCGGTCCACGCGACGGTCTTGGAGAGATCCACATTCCTGAGAACGAGCCAGGCTCATCAATCATGCCTGGAAAGGTAAACCCTACACAGTGCGAGGCCGTAACAATGGTCGCCGTCCAGGTCATGGGAAACGATGCTGCCATCGGTTTTGCAGCTTCCCAGGGCAACTTCGAGCTTAACGTTTTCATGCCGGTGATCGCATACAACTTTATCCAGTCATGCCGCCTTTTGGCAGAAAGCATCCTGAGTTTCAACAAGAACTGCGCTGTCGGAATCACGGCGAACAAGGAAAAGATGCACGACTACCTCTACAACTCATTGATGCTGGTAACCGCATTGAATCCATACATCGGATACGAGAATGCAGCAAAGACTTCTCATCTGGCGTACGAGAAGAACATCTCCCTGAAGGATGCCTGTGTACAGCTTGGTTTCCTTACAGCAGAAAAGTTCGACGAGGTGTTCCATCCAGAGGAAATGGCTGGAGTCAAAAAATAATGGCTATAAAAATCTGTCGCCGATCCGGTGGCGGATTTATGATTTGTCCGGGCAGTCAAGATTGTTCGGGCGATGAAATGTTGGGGGAAGGTTCTGTTTTTCCCCAAAAGGCTTGCCGGACAGGGGACTGGAAACGGTTCGTCCGGCTTGAATGTAAACAAAGAACACATGCTTTAATGGCATGTAGCTTTTATTTTATTTTGTAAAAGGAAGTAGTTCATGGAGAATACCAAACACTACAGTTACTTCCCTGGATGTACGCTAAAGAACAAGGCTCTTGACCTTGATAAATATGCACGTGCATCAGCGGAAGCGCTCGGTTTTACCCTTGACGAAATCCCTGAATGGCAGTGCTGCGGTGGAGAATATCCAATGGGCAAGAACGAAGTAGCATCAAAGCTTCCTTCCGTTCGCGCCTTGGCAAACGCAAGAGACGCTGGTCAGGAGTTGCTTACTCTTTGTTCAGCATGTTACAACGTTATCAAGCAGGTTAACGATGACATGCTCAATGACGAGAACATGATTTTCAAGGCAAACAACTATCTTAAGGAAGATGGAATTGAGTATCACGGGGAAACAAAGGTGGTCCACTACCTGGAGGTCCTCCGCGATGTTATCGGTTGGGACAATGTAAAGAAGGCCGTCAAGAATCCTCTCAAGGGAAAGAAGATTGGCGCATACTACGGATGTCTCCTCCTCCGCCCTGGAAAAGTTCTTCAGCTGGATGACCCTGAAAATCCACAGCTTTTGGAAGACTTCATCAAGGCCATCGGTGCCACACCTGTAATCTATGCCCAGAGGAACGAATGCTGCGGTGCCTACACAATGTTCGAGGACAAGTCTATTCCGGAGAACCGTTCAAAGGCTATCCTGACAAACGCGGAAGACATGGGAGCGGACCTGCTGGTTACTTCATGTCCGCTTTGCCGTTATAACCTCATCAAGAACAAGGGTGACTCAAAGCTTGAAGTTGTCTATTTTACAGAGCTTCTGGCAGAAGCACTCGGTGTCAAGGAGGCAAAGTAAAAATGGAAAACAGCGAAATGCTTAAGGAAGCTGTCCTGATGAGATCAGGTGTCAATCCAAAAAAATGCATGGTATGTGGAAAGTGTTCAGGCACATGTCCAAACTATGACGCAATGGAATATCACCCACATCAGTTTGTACAGATGGTCGAGAACGGTGAGATTGAAAAGCTTATGGCCTCAAAATCAATCTACGCATGTTTGAGCTGCTTCGCATGTCTCGAACGCTGCCCTCGCCAGGTTGAACCAACAAAGCTTATCGACGCTGTACGTCAGGTTGTTGAAGGCACACGCGGTCCTCATCACTTAGACCCAGCCCAGGTACCAGAGCACTTGGATCCAGATATGCCACAGCAGGCATTGATGAGTGCTTTCCGCAAATACAAGAAGTAAGGAGTGACGTAAAAAATGGAAAGAATTGGTGTTTTTGTATGTCACTGTGGTACTAACATTGCAGGTACAGTTGACGTAGCAAAAGTTGCAGAAGAACTTGGAAAAGTTAATGGCGTAGTTTTCTCTACCCACTACACATACATGTGTTCTTCAGCCGGTCAGCAGATGATTGAGGACAAGATCCATGAACTAAACCTCACTGGTGTGGTTCTTTGTTCCTGTTCCCCACGTATGCATGAAAAAACATTCCGCTCATGTGCAGAACGCGCCGGATTGAATGCATACAAAGTAGAAGTCGCAAACATCCGTGAACAGTGTTCATGGGTCATGAAAGAGATGGAGGATGCAACAGAAAAGGCCATCGCCCTTGGTAAGGCCGCTATTGCAAAGACCATTCTCGATACACCTCTTATTGAAGGTGAAACTCCAATGACCAAGCGCGCATTGGTTATCGGAGGCGGTATCGCTGGTATTACGGCCGCCCTGGACATTGCGGACGCAGGTTTCCCGGTTGATATCGTTGAGAAGGATTACACAGTCGGTGGAAAGATGGCCCGCCTTGACAAGACCTTCCCTACCCTTGACTGTGCTTCATGTATCGTTACGCCAAAAATGACAGAAGTCAGCCAGAACCCTAACATCCGCATCCTTTCATATTCTGAGGTCGCAAACGTAAAGGGTTACATCGGAAACTTCGAGGTCGACATCAAGCGTCACCCACGTTTTGTTGACGAAACAAAATGTACCGGCTGTGGAGCTTGTATGGAGGCATGTCCAAACAAGAAAGTTCCTAACGCTTTCAACCTGAACCTGGACAACTGCAAGGCTATCAACATTCCATTTGCACAGGCGGTTCCAAAGGTCGCTGCAATCAATGAGACCTACTGTCTGCACATGAAGGGAATGAAGAACGGAAAGGACAATATCTGTGGATTCTGTGAAAAGGCTTGTACGGCAGGGGCAATCAATTTCCATCAGGAAGAGACGATGCTCACAGAGAAGTACGGAGCAATCATCGTGGCCACCGGATACAATCCAATCCCTCTGGACAAGTTCGATGAATATGCATACAACCAGAGCCCTGATGTTGTATCTTCACTTGAATTTGAAAGACTCTGCAACGCTTCAGGTCCAACAAACGGTCACCTCCTCCGCCCATCCGACGGAAAGGAACCAAAGAACATTGTATTCGTTCAGTGCGTAGGATCCCGCTGTTCAGCAGACTCTACAAAGGGCCACGAGTATTGTTCAAAGATCTGCTGTATGTACACAGCAAAGCATGCAATCCTCACCCGCGACCACTATCCGGATACAAACATCACTGTATTCTATATCGACGTCCGTACACCAGGTAAACTGTTTGATGAATTCTACCGCCGTGCCGTTGAGCAGTACGGGGTTCACTACATCAAGGGACAGGTTGGAAAAGTGACACCTTTGTCCGATGGAACCCTCGACGTCCAGGGCTCAGACCTGATCCTCAACCGCCAGGTACACATCAAGGCAGACATGGTTGTCCTTGCAGCATCAATCGAGGCCGACAAGACAGCCCGTCCATTGGCAACAATGCTTACAACTTCAATGGACAACAACGACTTCTTCCTTGAGGCCCACGCAAAGCTTCGTCCTGTGGAATCTCCTACAGCCGGTATCTTCCTTGCCGGATGCTGCCAGGGACCAAAGGATATCCCAGAGACTGTAGCCCAGTCATCAGGTGCAGCCGCAAAGGCAATCTGTCTGTTGGTCAAGGACAAGCTCAAGAACAACCCTTGCACAGCCAATCCAAACGAGAACGCATGTAACGGTTGTGGACAGTGCGCTAACGTCTGTCCTTACGGTGCAATCTCTTATGTCGATAAGGATTTCCGTGGTCCTAACAGAACTACAATCACACGTCACGTTTCACAGGTAAATACCGCAATGTGTCATGGCTGTGGTGCTTGTACAGTAGCATGTCCTTCTGGTGCAATGGATCTTTTGGGATTCAGCAACAAACAAATCTTGGCGGAGGTTGATTCTGTTTTGTAATTGCTTACGCAATTCCGAAACCCGGGTTTTCTTCGGAAACTCGCGGTATGCAGAAAAATAAGAATTATGGCTGAAAATAAAGAATGGGAACCAAGAATTGTTGCTTTCTGCTGCAACTGGTGTTCATACGCCGGTGCGGACCTTGCAGGAAACAACCGTCTTGAGTATCCAAAGAATGTTAAAATCATCCGCATCCCATGCTCTTGCCGTCTGAACCCTATGTTCATTCTGCGCGCATTCCAGCGTGGCGCTGATGGAGTTATTTTGTGTGGCTGCCACCCAGGTGACTGTCACTATTCAACAGGAAACTATTTTGCACGTCGCCGCATGACACTGCTTTTCAGTATGCTGGACTATCTTGGCATCGAAAAACAGAGGACCCGTGTCGAATGGTGTTCCGCAGCCGAGGGTGTCCGCTTTGCAGGAATCATGAACGACTTTGTTTCACAGATCAAGGCCCTTGGAGAAAACAAAAAGCTGGAGGATTTACGATGCAAGCAAAATTAATCGCACGCGCAAAGGAATTACTTGCAGAAGGAAAAGTCCAGAAAGTAGTTGGATGGCAGAAAGGTCTTTTTGATGAGGACATCACTCCAGCAGTTTTTTCATCTGCAGATGAACTGGACAAGGGGTTTGTTTTCAACAAGAACTGCAAGGCAAACCTTTCAAAGTATCTGGTAAAAATCACCAGAGAGATTGAGATAAAGAAAAGCACGACAAGGATGAACAATACAATGGCAAAGCAGCGCGATCCAAACGCAGCGGAAGCCCCAATTCCAAGCGAAGTTGTATTGGTTTTCCTTAAGCCGGCCGACACATATTCTTTCACACAGCTCCTGAAAGAGAACCGCATTGCACGTGGCGATGTCTACGCAATCGGAGTTCCTTGCCAGGACACTGTTGACGGTGGCGATGTTTGTGATAACTGTGCAGGAAAGAAGCCTGTATCATGCGACGAATATATCGGTGTGGATCCAAATGCTGATGTGGCTCCTAACTCAAGCCGCATGGACGAAGTCGCAAAGCTTGAAGCAATGACAGCAGACGAAAGATTCGCATTCTGGCGCAACGAGATGTCACGCTGTATCCGCTGTAACGCATGCCGCAACGTCTGCCCTGCCTGTACTTGCGAAAAGTGTGTGTTCGACAACAACGCGCTCTACACAACACAGAAGGTCGCGGAAACAAGTTTCGAGGAAAATCTTTTCCATATCATCCGCGCATGGCACGTTGCCGGACGCTGTACAGACTGTGGCGAATGTTCAAGAGTCTGTCCACAGGGTATCCCACTCTATCTGCTGAACCGCAAGTTCATCAAGGATATCAACGAAATCTACGGCGACTACCAGGCTGGAGCGGACATGGATTCAAAGCCTGCCATGCTCAGGTTCCAGGAAGACGACCCGGAGACAACAATCGTCTACGACAGATCAAAAGATGGAGGTAATGAATAATGCTTTCTATTGCACAAGATAAAATTGATTCATTATTTGAACTTATCGGTTCATCCCAGCCTTTGTATTTGCCGGTGGACACAAGCAAGGGAACCTCTGATTTCCAGAAATGGGAGAAAGGTGCAAAACTCTCTTCAGCTTTGAAGACCGTAAGATCCGCAAAGGACTTCTTCTTCCCAAAGACGGAGCACATGGTTTCCTACCAGATGAACGGAAAGGAAGTCACAGTCACCGACCCACGCAAAGAGGTTGAGGACTTTGTGATTTTCGGAGTCAAGGCATGTGACGCAAAGGGATTCGAGGCAATCGACGGTGTTTACCTCAACATGACCCCTGTTGATTCATACTACAAGAACCGCCGTGACCATGGAACAGTCATCGTTTTGGCATGCAACGAGCCAGCCAAGACCTGTTTCTGCTCAACATACAAGATTGACGCTTCCCTTGCAAATCCAAGTGGCGACGTCAGCTGCTGGCTTGCCGACGGAAAATATTTCTTCCAGGCAAACACGGAAAAGGGAAAGGCTTTTGTCGAGAAGGCAAAGTCCGTTCTTTCCGATGCTGACGACAAGGCCGTTGAAAATGCAAAGAAGGATATCGCAGCAAAAATCGAGAAGCTGCCTTTCGCACACCTGGACCTCTCAAAGTTCAAGGGCGAGGACATGCTGAAGATTTTCAACTCAAAGGTCTGGACAAAAGTTTCAGAGCCTTGCGTCGGTTGCGGAACCTGTACCTATGTATGTCCAACCTGTATGTGCTTCGATGTCCGTGACTTTGACACAGGAAACGGAATCCGCCAGGTAAGGTGCTGGGACTCATGTATGTACAACGACTTCACCCAGATGGCCGCGGAGAACCCACGCCATACACAGAAGGAACGTTCAAGACAGCGTTTCATGCACAAGCTCATGTACTATCCGATGGCCCACGAAGGAATGTTCGCCTGCGTTGGTTGCGGAAGATGTCTTGAAAGCTGCCCTGTTAACATGAACGTCGTAAAGGTCATCAAGGCCGTTAACGAGAGCGATGATATTTAAGGAATAGGAGATACGAATGGAAAACAACGAAAGCTTTATTCCTTATGTAGGAAAGATTATTGACATTAGACAGGAGACCCCTGATGTAAAGACCTTCAGCGTGGTGGGTCTTGACGGAAAGAAATTGTTCAACCATATTCCGGGACAGTGCGCAATGCTCATCGTTCCTGGCGTGGGAGAGTCCATGATTTCCATCACCTCCTCACCTACCCTGGAGACCCACATGGAATTCTCCATCAAGAAATGTGGATGCGTAACCGAATGGCTTCACAGTGCGGAGGTCGGTCAGCAGATTTGTCTTCGCGGACCTGTTGGAAACGGTTTCCCTGTTGAGGGCGCACTCAAGGGCAAGGATATCCTGGTTATCGCCGGAGGTATCGGTATTGCTCCAGTTCACTCTGTAGTCAACTACATGATGGACCACCGCGAGAACTATGGAAAGATCCAGGTCATCTACGGTGCAAGATCAAAGGCCGACCTGGTTCGCCTGGACGAGATGCAGAATGTTTGGATGAAGCAGCCAAACTGCTCAATCGACATCACAATCGACCGCGAGCAGCCGGACTGGGATGGACACGTAGGATTCGTTCCACCGTTCATCACAGAGCTGAACCCTGACCCAGGAATGACGGTCATCATGTGTGGACCTCCAATCCTTATCCACATGTCCCTTGATATCCTCAAGAAGTTGGGATTCAAGGACAACCAGATTTTCACAACCATGGAAATGAGAATGAAGTGTGGAATCGGTAAATGTGGACGCTGTAACATTGGAGACAAGTTCGTCTGTAAGGATGGACCTGTATTTAGCTTTGACCAGCTCGGAGAATTGCCTCCTGAGTATTAATAAAAATGGCCTGCAAAAAGCTGTTCCCGGGGTCTTAGGGGTGGAACCCCTAGGAGAGGGGGCAGCGGAAAACCGCAGGCTTGGAGCGAGGGGCAGGCGCCCCTTATTTAGGAGAAACAAATGGCAGATAAGGAAATGGCTACAATCTATATTTTTGGAAAAAAATATGAGGTTCCGGCTGAATTGACAATTATGAACGCTATGGAGTACGCTGGCTACCAGCTGAAACGTGGCTGTGGATGTAGAAACGGATTCTGTGGAGCCTGTGCAACAATTTACCGCATCAAGGGACAGAACCAGCTCCAGACTTGCTTGGCATGTTCAAAGAAGGTTGAGAACGATATGTTCATCGCTACCCTTCCATTCTTCCCACTGGTAAAGCAGGTTTACGACATGAACAAGATTAAGCCTGAGCAGGCAGTCATGATGCAGCTCTACCCAGAGATTTACTCATGTGTCGGTTGCAATGCATGTACAAGAGCATGTCCACAGAGCCTCAACACAATGCAGTACATCGCTTACGCACAGAGAGGCGATTTTGCAAAGTGCGCTGACCTTTCATTTGACTGTGTTATGTGTGGATGCTGTTCATCACGCTGTCCAGCAGGAATCTCCCATCCACAGGTTGCCGAGTTGGCACGCCGTATCAACGGAAAGTACCTCCAGCCACAGACACAGCATCTTTTGGACCGTGTCGCTGAAATCGATGCAGGAAAATGCGAAGAGGCAATCCAGAAGTTTATCGAAATGTCTACCGGTGACAAAGCACAGATCAAGAATCTGTACAACAACCGCGAAATTGAAAAATAACAAAAAATTGCATCCGTGCAATTTTTTGTTGGCGAGCCTATGCGTGGCATAGACTCGTACATGGGAAATTAAAAACACACAAGAGCGCCTTCCATGGCTTACTCTAGGAGAAATACATGTACGGAAATTATCTGGACGAAGCAGCAAAAATTGTTGCCGCAAAACGTGAAGAGAATCTTAAATTTGAACATGACCGCCTTACTGCAGAACAGAAGGACGATTTGCTTTTGAAGTTCCACCCGGACCGCATCAAGGAGCAGTTCACTGAATTGAAGATTGGTCCAAACAAGGGACAGAAGGCTCCAATCGAGTTGGCTGAGATGTTGCAGGCAAAACCTCGCTACACAGCTGACCAGATTGACTTGAACCATGTTGACTATGAGACAGACGTTCTTGTTATTGGTGCCGGTGGAGCTGGTTGTTCAGCAGCAATCATGGCATCCGAGGCAGGAGCAAAGGTTCTTGTCGCTACAAAACTCCGCCCGGGCGATGCAAACACAATGATGGCAGAAGGTGGAATCCAGGCTGCAGACAAGCCAAACGATTCACCGGCACAGCACTATCTGGACTGCTACGGTGGTGGACACTTTGACGGAAAGCCGGAGCTGGTTTACACATTGGTAAACAAGGCTCCATCCGTAATCAAGTGGCTCAACGACCTTGGTGTCGAATTTGACAAGAAGCCGGACGGAGAAATGGTAACAACTCACGGTGGTGGAACAAGCCGCAAGAGAATGCACGCATGTAAGGACTACTCCGGTGCTGAAATCATGCGCACTCTCCGTGACGAAGCATTGAACAGAAACGACTCAATCACAATCATCGACTTCACAGCCGCAATTGAGCTTATCAAGAACGACAAGGGTGAGGCTTGTGGTGCAGTTTTGATGAACGTCGAAACTGGTGAACTCCGCATCGCAAAGGCAAAGGTTGTTATCATCGCAACCGGTGGAGCTGGACGCATGCACTACCAGGGATTCCCAACATCAAACCACTACGGTGCAACAGCCGACGGTCTTGTTATGGCTTACCGCGCAGGTGCAAAGCTTTTGTATCAGGATTCATTGCAGTACCACCCAACTGGAGCAGCCTACCCTACACAGATTCTTGGAAAGCTTGTTACAGAAAAGGTCCGCTCACTTGGTGCAAAGCTTATCAACAAGGACGGAGAGGTTTATATCCACCCTCTGGAAACACGCGACGTTAACGCTTCAGGTATCATCCGTGAAGTCCGCGAAGGTCGTGGCGTAAAGAACGATGTCCAGGACGCTGTATGGCTTGACACTCCAATGATCGAGATGATCCACGGTGAAGGAACAATCCTCAAGTCAATTCCTGCCATGTACAACATGTTCATCAAGTACGGAATCGACATCAGAAAGGAACCTATCCTTGTTTACCCAACACTCCACTATCAGAACGGTGGTGTTGAAATCAACAAGACCTGCCACACAAATGTTCCTAACCTTCTGGTTGCCGGTGAAGCATCCGGTGGTGTACACGGTACAAACCGCTTGATGGGTAACTCACTTTTGGACGTCGTTGTATTCGGCCGCGAGGCTGGAATCGAAGCTGGAAAGATGTTCAAGGACATTGCACTTTCTGACAAGATGAACCTTGACCATGTTACAGCATTCGAAAAGGAAAGAGCATCTGCAGGAATCACAGGCGATGTGGTTTCTCCAAAGGTTCTCCCAACATACCACCACGGAAACAAGGAATTCGAAAAGGCAATTCCAGGAGCAAGCAAATAAATCAAGTTCTGCGGCATAAAAACGCTATGGCGTGACAGTGTTCCATTGCACGCCAAACCAATTACAAAGCCGACATCCCTATGGGCTGCGGTTTAAATCGTAAGGTTGTGGCCTCCCCTTTTTGGGGAGGCTTTTTTTGTTATACATAAAGACTAATCATTATGGCAAGTGCTGGATTTAAATTTCTAGTGCAGTTTATAACATAAAATATATTTACCGTCCCAGGTCTTCGAAAAATCTAACGATTTTTCTTTAAAAACATGATGATACAAAAGTCAAATTTAATAAAATCACAGAATTAATAAGGTAAATAGATGATTTTCGTTAGAAAAATTGTAGACCTGTGAAAACGTAAAAACCTCCAAAAAACACACGGACTAGAGTCATCCGAAAAAATTCATAAAATAGAGAAAAATCACGAATAAGAAAGAAGTAATTTTATCAAGTGGTCCATTTTTTGTGAAATTCAAAATTGTCCCTTCTTATTTTCTCTCACAACAATTCAATTAGTGATCAAATAATTTCTCAACGAATCAAAACCACCGGCTCAGCCGGTGGTTTGCTCAGCGGGTGTAACCCTTCGTTACCGGCCAGCGCTATAGCGCACTGAATCGACTGCCATGCGCACCACTTTCACTGGCCGCCGCTAAAGCGGCTTGTTTTTCGAACAAGCTTTTT
>JAZUKJ010000100.1:0-5634 GCA_045643225.1 Treponema sp.
CAACACCGGTTGAGACAAAAACAACATACGTTCCAGAAACGACAGTAGCTCAGCAGACCCCTGTTGAGACAAAGACGACCTATGTTCCAGCGCCAACAGTAGCACAAACAACCCCAGTTGAAGCAAAAACAACTTATGTTCCAGAAACAACGGTTACTCAGCAGACCCCTGTTGAAACAAAACCAACCTATGTTCCAGCGCCAACAGTTACTCAGACGACCACTGTTGAGACAAAAACGACTTATGTTCCGGAAACAACAGTAGCACAGACGACCCCAGTTGAAACAAAAACGACTTATGTTCCAGAAACAACAGTTGTTCAGCAGACACCAGTTGAAACAAAGACAACCTACGTTCCTGAAACGACAGTAGCACAGTCAACACCAGTTGAGACAAAAACGACATATATTCCAGAAACAACGGTTACTCAGCAGACCTCAGTTGAAACTGACCGTGATGTTTGGAGGAACACAAGTTTCGCAGATGACAGTGCTGTGGAAATAAGCTCATATGATGATAGTCTTGATGACTGGGGCGATGATGATTTCTTTGCTTCACTAATGGATGATGTATCGGATGATATTTTTGCAGATACTTTTGAGGAATCAAGTGCAGAGGAAACAAAGGTTTCGTTTAATACAAATCAGGAATCTGCGGTTGCAATGGGACCTTCATTGCCAACAATAAATGAACCTGTAGTGGAACGTAATGTACCAAGATTCTCAGAGCAGCCTTCGTCAGAATGGGTTCCTGAAGCGGTTTATACAGCAAAAACTATTCCAGGAATGAAAACCCGGGACGAAGAAATGTCTATGTTTGCGACAAACAAAAACTGGCTGTACGAGGAAGAACCGGAAGTGCTTTCCGATGACTCTGCTGAATCAATTGCATATGAGCGTTATGAAGAAGAGCTTGAAAAAATTAAGCAGAAAGAATTGGCCAACAAAAGTTCTAGTAGTAATTCAAATGATGACATGGATGTAATCTTTGGTTATTTGAACGAAAGTGTTTTGGATGAAATTCAATATGTAAGTATTGTTGATAAAATAAATCAGGAAACAGAACGAAAGCTTGAAATCGAGGAAATGCGAAAGAAAGGTATCAAGCAAGATACTGCCAAGAAAAAGTTGATTGTTCCTGTAAATAAAGTTGAACAAAAAATTGAGCCGGAAAAAATTATTGAGGTTCCGGAAACAAAAGAAACTGAAGTGACAGTTGATATTAGTCCTGTTGAAGAAAATGTAAACAATATGAATGATGAGCAAAAATCAAAAGTTAATATTGCTCCATTCATTGCGGGCGGCTCAGGACTTTTGGGACTTTTAATAATATTCATACTGATATTTGTTAAAAGAGATGACGACGATGATGAAGAAAACAATCCAGCACAGGGAACGGAGGCAAAAGAATGAAAAAAGAGTTTAGAAAATTTTTTAGGGGAGTAACATTTTTTGCTCTAGGAATTTGTTCCGTAATATTTTTTAGCTGTGACTCCTGGCTTACCGGAAAAAACTTTTTTGACACTGTTGCCGACGAAGTAAAATACGCCAATGCAGCGGAAATATCTGTTTTTGTTCGATATGCGGACCGTGGAATGGGTGATACCAGCCCAAATGGTAATTCAACTCAAAAAGTGGACATTCCTTTTACTGTCACTGCGACTGATGATAATGAATACGGATTTTATAGATGGATAGCTTTATCATCGGATGATAAGAATCCTAATCAGCAGTATTCTGATTTGGTAATGGGAGACAGTTGGGAAGATTTTGAAAAGCAGTATGGCGACATCCTTCTTCCTGATACAGAAGTCCATTTTGAGAACCCAAGATCTGCTTCCACAAAAGCGACAGTAAGAAATAAAAGGGACGATGTTTTTATAATCCCTCTCTGTGTTAAAAGACCTTTCGTAGCAGGAACTGTTCCTGAAAGTGATGCAAAAAACGTAGTAAAAAATGCTAGCGTTACAATTATTTTTTCTCGCGCGATGGATCCGGAGTATTTGATTAGATCAGAAAATCTTAATACAAATTATGTTCGCATAAGAATTCGACAGGGAGGTGTTGGAAACTATGTTTATACAGATGTCTCCAATACTAAATTTGAAAAAGCATCGCTTTCAGGAAATGGAAGAAATCTTTCCATAAAACTTAAATCTGCCGAAACTTTGGATCCTCGTGTTATGTCAATTTGGGTAAGCCGTAACGTGCAGGACAAGCTTGCCGGCTATACAATGGCAAAAGATTTTGAATCAATATTTGTTGTTGGCGATGGTGAAGATACAGTTCCTCCAGAAGTAAACGGTCTCAAAGTCGGTTACAGAAAAATGAATCCTACAACAAATAGTGACAGTAATAATGCTATTTGGAAACAAAATCGTGTCGGAAAAACAGGAAATATTTGGGTCTATATAACAGATAAAACTTCGGTTTCGGACATAGAAGGTACAGAATCAAATGTTATGCAGGTTCATTATCAGTTAACACGGGTTAAGAGGTTTTTTGTAACTACGTTACCTTTGATCGGATCAACCGCGGAGTTAAAACCTGATGTAATTGACGTGAAAACAGATGAAAATACCTATGATTCTGGTTTGGCAGTGTACGATCCTGAGGTTACCAATATTACTGATTTTGTTGGAACAGGATTTTCTGTGGATATGTCAAGCTATCCTGACGGTTTGTATAAGATTAGAGTTTGGGGAGAAGACTTGAATGGTCAGGTAGGTAATAAAACTAATCCAACTAATTATAAAGAGGCATACTTTGTAAAGGACTCCACAGCTCCGTCCACAAGTAACAAGACTTATATCAGCACCAGTTGTGACGAAGCGGAATATGGCTGGTATAACGACAGTACTTTAAGTTTGCTGAAGGTTACGGGATCCAACGAAATTAAGGATAGTAATTCTAATTATCCTGACTACGTTTCTCCAAAAGTTTGGTGGCGTTTCCTCACTTCTGAGGACACTACTGGAATCAATGGAAATGATGCCGAGTGGAAAGAAGTCTCAACGACGCCTGTAACGCTTACTTCCATGGGAATTACTTTGTCCGGAGCAGATGCTGATGCAACTACCGGTGCACTCCCGTTGTATGTCATGTTCAGGGATGACATAGAGAATATGTCAGAACCAGCAAAACTGGACAATCTTAAATACGATAACGACCCTCCTGTACTTTCAACATTGAGATGGACTGATACCAGCGGAAATGCAATCCGCGCGCTTACCAGTTCATCAGAACTTGCAACTCAGGTTTTGAACATTCCTGTAACGGAAACTCTTTCAGGTGTAAAGATTATTGAAGTTAAAGTAAATAATGATACTGCAAATACTCCAGTTGCTTCTCCTCTTGGAAATGCAAATCTTAAAATCAGTTATGTTCCAGAAGGTTCTAGTTTAGCAACGGTTTTGAGAAGCTCGGATTATACTCTTAATGCCGCAAAAGATACAATCGTTTTGAATAATGCGGTCAAGAGTGGAACAATCAGGATTCAGTATTTGAATGTAGCTGATGCGGTTGGAAACGTGGATTCTTCAATAAAAGTTACCACAAAAGACCAGGCAATTAATGAATCTAACTCAGAAACAATAACAATCAGCTGTGACACTGTTGCTCCTGAAATCACAAAGGCTGAAGTTTGTGATACATCTGACGAATCCAAACTTATTGAAAGAACTTTGTACGAGGACAATACTGCTGTTTCTTACTGGCTTTCAAACGATTGTTTTGCAACAAGCAACGCGGATTGCGCTACTAGAATTCCTCTTAAACTTACCATTACTGAAACCGGAACTGGAGTTGAAAAAATAACATTTGATGCAGCAGGACCTAAACCAAATGCTTCAACAGAGGTTTATCTTGGTAACGGAAATCAGTTGATTTCTGGAACTGATTATAAAGTTGAATCCAATTCCATAATTTTCCTGGATGACATTACTCCAAAAATCAAGGGAACAAATGTCGTTGTTTATTTGAAGAATCTTTCTGTGGCGGAAGACTTTAGAACAGCTGGCGGATATCCTATTAAGATAACCGTACAGGACTTTGCAGCCGCAAGCAATAATTCATGGTCTGGATTTACTTTCAACGGAACCAAAAAGGCTGACACAAAAGTCTATGCCGAATCACTACGCCCGGATATAATAACAGTTTCCATTTCTGATACCGGCAAAGATGATAGCGGCGCCGCAGAGGTTTTGAGTGCAAATGAAGGATACACAAACAGTCAGATTGTTGATTTGAGTGTTACAATTTGGGCGGAGGCTAACGCCGGTGATGAACTAAAGGCCAGCGGAAACAAAGTCCTCAAAATAGACTCCGGAGCAGAATTTACTAATAAAACTGAAGTTTATGTTGACAATACAAAACTCGCTGCGACTGATTATGAAATTGATTCCGCGGAAGGAACCATTACTTTCAAAAAATCATTCATTTATGAGCATACAATTAAACTGGCGAATGTAAAACTTTCATCTGCAACCAGCGGATCAAAAACCATTAGCATGTATACTATCGATACCGCGGGCTGGCAATCAGCATCTCCAAGGTCCGGTTCAATTATTCTTGATACCGTGGCGCCATGGTGGGACGGTGCCAGTTCTGATAAAAAAGCCGGATACGGACCTCACCTTGGATGGATTCATCAGGATAAAAAAGATGTTTGGCCACGAAGAAACGGAGATGTAAAAATATACGGTATAAAAGCCTCTGAAGTTTCTGGTGTTACAAAAACTACAAATGCATATGATGGAACAGGTATAACTTATTTCTATACCAATTATAAAAAATCTGGCGGTGGTTATGGCTTGGATTTGGGACTTTCTGCCCATGATGATTATTCTTTGCGTAATGCGGGAACCGGAACCAGTTCATATATCATTGCTGGTGAAAAGAGCGCCGCGGAAGTAATAACAAATGGAGTGAACTCTACCAAAGACTTCAACGACAATAAAATTCCTGAAGGCAATAAAAAATCTTGGGCAGATGAAAAATGGTTTGACGCACCTTCTGCTACTAATGTTTACTCAATCGTAATTACGGACGCAGCCGGAAACTATTCTCCGGCGTATACAATTGTCATTGTAAAGGATGCTGCTCCAAAAGATAAAATCGGTAATGGAAATGCGGCTTCGGATTTTGTTCCGTTTGTGTATACTGACCCGACCAACGCTGACACAGAGTTCTGGCAGGTTTTGACAACTACGAATACAATTTCCCGAACTTTTAGCGCCGTAAGTGATAAGGGAATAGATGCCGCATCTGGCTCTTATCATAGAAATATAATTCCACATCACGATGGTTCAATTACGGTAGGAAAACGTGTCCAGATTACAGCCGATTTGTCTTCTTACGAGGGTCTGACCCTTACAGAAAATCGTCTGCCAATAGAGTATTACGCAATTAATGCAAGTGCAACTGCCCCGACTGAAGTAAGTAGTGACAAGACTGCATGGAACAAGTGGATTTCTATTGAAAACATGGCAGCCGACAAAACTGTGACGGTGTTCCCAATTGCTGACTATGATGTTGGACCGTCCTACCTGTGGGTGAAAGATTACTGTGGAAACGTCAATAAAATACCGATTCGTACTCAGGAACATGCAGCTGCTGGTAAATTCGAGTGTTGGGA
>JAZUKJ010000101.1:0-7978 GCA_045643225.1 Treponema sp.
CATATATATGCCGGTGGCCATGGCGCGGAGGCCATACCCGTTCCCATACCGAACACGGAAGTCAAGCTCCGCAGCGCCGATGATACTGGGTCCGTCCCGGGAAAGCAGGTGGCCGCCGGCTTTTTTTTGTCCATCCACATCCCCGGCACCTCCGCCGGATTTTTTTTTGCCCGCGCCGCATGCGGGGTCCGCTGAACTTTCGTTTCCACTAGAGACTGTCCCTGTCGGAGATTTTCACCGTTGAAATTTTCCCATTTTTAGTTCATATTATGTAATTGAGGTTGTCTCGAGAGAATTGAAGGGTGTTATTTTCTGCCTGAAAAGTTTAGCGTAGAAAATCCTTCCATGTTCTTTAGTCTTTGAGAATCTTGCAAACTGTTATGGTCTGGCGAACTGCAAAATCAAGGTGCCGGACCCGGAAATATGCAGAATTGATGAGGAAATAAAAAATCATATGAACGGTTCCCTTTATACTGCGGCGTTGGTTGGATGCGGAAGAATAGGTTACAGTCTCGGATTGGATCCCAAGCGTGAACAACCTGCCAGTCATACTATGGCTCTGAACGGAAATCCTAGAGTAAATCTGGTGGCTGGATGTGATAAAGATGCTCAAACTTTATGTAATTGGCATTCTGCAAATCCATCGGCAGCTGTGTATAGGGATTCTCTTCAGATGTATTCCAATATCCATGCGGATATAGTGGTTGTCGCGGTTAATGAAGAGAGCCATGAAAGGGAGGCCATTGAGGCAATCGTTTCCAGACCGCGTCTGCTTATCCTTGAAAAGCCTGTCGCCCTTAATGTACGGCAGGCCTTGAAGATTCAGGATATGGCAAAACGTAATGGCGTTCCAATAATGGTGAATCATGAGCGCAGATTTTCGGCGGATTACAAGCTGGCCAGGGAATGGATAAAAACCATTGGGCCCCTGCAGAGTATCCATGGGACTCTTTTTTCCGGTATGGCGGTTTATAATTCAAAAGAGGAGCAGACAGGCGCGTACAGTTTGCTGCATGATGGAACTCATTTAGTTGACATTGTTCAATTTTTGCTTGAAGGGGTGGACGGTTCCCCATGCCACAGAAAAAGTGGATTAATGAAAAAGGCTTTGAAACTGGCAAACCAGTCGGCTGGACCTGATCCGGTTCTCAAGAATCCCGTGATAACCGGCCTTTTTTATGATGACAAGAAAAATGTTCGTCAGTTGAATGCACACTATTCTGTAAGCGGTTGTCCTGATGTAACGTTGTCGTTCAGTGGCCGGTCCAGGTTCTTTGGGTTTGAGGTTGACGTGACGGGAACGGAAGGAAGAGTTTGTATTGGGAATGGATTCCTGAAGCTTTACCGTCGCCGGGAGTCGGATTTGTATTCAGGATTCTACAGCCTGGCCCGCGAAAAGGTGTCGATTCCGGAAAAGACAGGGTATTTTTCTAACATGGTACAGAATGCGGTGGATTTTCTGGATAACAGGACAGGAATCCAGTCGACTTTGCAGAATGGTATTGATGCGCTTTGTGTCCTTGAGGAAATCAAGAAAAGTCTATGATAAAATGGTCCGCGCTTGAAAAATAGGCGACATCGTTAATTTCGGTCGTTCTGTATTCTTGACCTAAACCACATTATTCTCTATTATATGTCGGATATAGGCATTCTTTGGAAAACTATTCGAAAAATATTCCTAATTATTATGGAGTGTAAAGATATGAAGAAACTTTTAATTTGTTTGGCAGGTCTTTTGTTTGCTTCCACGCTTGCTTTTTCACAGATTGTTACAGCAAGTTCATATTTCAATGAGGTGAGCGATTTTTATGCGGGATTGTACTCCTATCGTTGCGAGATATCAGTAGATTCTGATGGCCGCAAGATGAAAGGAAATGTGGCTTATTGTCGTCCACAAATGGTGAGAGTAAATTTTTCATCTCCATGGGGACAGATTTTCCTTTTTGATGGAAGCATGCTCCAGATTTATTTGCCTAGTCAGCAGACTGTTCTTCAGCAGACAATAACAGAGTCCACCGCTGATGATTCTGAGATCTCACCAAGAGGTCTGACCCTGTTTAAGAGATATTATTCAATCTCTTTTGAAAAGGATGCAACTCCTGTTCCTCTTGATGAGGGAAGCGATATCAGGGTTGTAAATTTGATGCTGTATCGCCGTGCCACATCCGAGGCTTTTGAAAATATAAAGATTTCAATCGATGCGGATTCAAAACTCATTCGCAGGGTTGTTGCAACTTCTGCATTGGGAAAAGTTTATAGATTTGATTTATCCAATTACAATTTAAACGCAAAAGTTTCGACCAGGGAATTTATGTATGAGCCTCCTTCATCTGTAACAGCTTATAATAATTTCTTGTTCCAGGAGTAGGCAATGGAAAGCTACGGAGAATTACTGAAAAACAGTCGTGAAGAGCAGGACTTGACAATTGAGGATGTTGAGGCAAAAACTTCTATCACGCGTCAGTATATTGAAGGTCTGGAGAATGAAAAGAATGAGGTTTTTCCAGGCGAACCTTACATGATTGGTTTTTTGAAGAACTATTCAGAATTTTTGGGTCTGAATCCAAATGAAGTTCTAAAACTGTATCAGGCAAAGAAGATTCAGGAATCCCCGATTCCTGTTGAATTGTTGCAGAAGAAAAAACCTAAGATGCTGGTTCCAATTGTCGCCGCCGCCGTTGCATTGATTTTGGCTGGCGTAGGTTTGTACCTTTATTTCTTTATACACAAGCTGAATCTTAAAAAGGCTGAGGATGCAAGGATTCTGGCGGAAACTAAGAAGATTCACAAGTATGAATTCAGTGGTAAGACCGAGACAATCCGCATGTACAAGGGCGACCAGATTCTTATACCTGCGAAAGAAGGTGAAGGCAGCATTGTCCTTACTGTAAAGAGTGTTCTTGGAAACCTTGTAATTGATACACCCGCAGGAAGCCAGATCGTAAGTCTTGGTGAGGAAAGGGTTCTCGATGTTGACGGAGATTCCCTGTCTGACGTTATCCTGTATCTTAGCGATGTGGACATGAATGATGAAAACCGCGGAGCCCAGGTCAGGCTTTTGCTTGATGACAGTTCTGAGACAATCGCTGATGTTTCGTCCAGCTTGGGCGGTGCAAATGTTGACGAGAATGTTGATTACATTCCTGTTACTTCGTCAAATGCAAACCAGACCGTGGTGCATGAAGATACAAGGCCTTATCCATTTACATTGACGGTAACGTTCCGTGGCCCATGTCTTTTCCGCTATAAGATTGACTCAGGCGAAAAACGTGAAAGCCACTACAATTCCTCAAGCCCTTCTGTTCCGTTGCAGGCCCAGAACGGTATACGTTTGTGGACAAGCAACATCAACTCTGTGCGTCTTCAGGTCACTGCGGGAACAAAGACTTTTG
This sequence comes from Treponema sp., assembly GCA_045643225.1. Lineage (GTDB taxonomy): Bacteria > Spirochaetota > Spirochaetia > Treponematales > Treponemataceae > Treponema_D. The sequence continues at coordinate 3,393 of JAZUKJ010000101.1, forward strand.
ACCTGGACATTGGTCCTGATGGCCGTGTCGAGGTTGAGGACATTAAGTGGGTTCATGGAAATGACGGTAAGTATCGTCTGGTAGTTGAGGCCGTTGACTAAGTGACTGAAAATACAAGCAATCAAAAGAAATTCTTTTTGGATCAGCATGGGTGCGCTAAAAACCAGGTGGACGGGGAAATCCTCGTCACCCGGTTGGAAAAAATCGGTTATAAAAGAACCGATGAAGCCTCCCAGGCTGATTTTATTATCATCAATAGCTGCGGGTTTATTTCTTCGGCAAAGGAAGAAAGTCTGAACGCCGTTATGGATGCAAGGGCTTCGTATCCGGATGCGAAGATTCTGCTGGCGGGATGCCTTGCCGAACGTTATGCCCAGGTCTTTGAAAAGGACCTTCCTGAAGCCGACGGTTTTTTTGGCAATGGAAATCTTTCGTTGATTGACGGAACCGTAAAGACTTTGCTGGACGGTGGCAGGCCTGTTGTTGTTCCTCCTCAGGAAGGGGTCTGCTGCGGTGATAGAAATACTCTGCTTTCTTTTAACGGTTCCGCTTATGTGAAAATTACGGAAGGCTGCAACAACTGCTGCACTTTCTGTGCAATCCCGATAATCCGTGGCGAACTCCGTTCCCGAAAAATTAGTGAGATAGTTGAAGAAATTGCCGACCTGGTACGGGACCGTGGAATCAAGGAAATAAATTTGATTGGCCAGGATTTGGCGGCCTATGGTTGCGGCAAGACGGATGATGTTTGTGGCGACGGGAACTGGTACGAGGCGATTTTCAAGAACCTAAAGTCTCCGGTCCTGGAGAATCCCGATTTTGATTCGCAGAACAATGGAAAATCTTATCTTGCAAGGCTGATGGAAGAAATCTCAAAGATTGAAGGGGATTTCTGGGTCCGATTGCTTTATATGCATCCGGATCATTTCAACAAAGATATTCTGGATGAAATGAAAAAGGATAGCCGTTTCTTGCCTTATTTCGATATCCCGTTCCAGTCAGGTGAGGACGGGATTATCAAGGCCATGAACAGGAAGGGCGGGTTTGAATCTTACAGGAATCTGGTGGAAACTATCCGGGGGTATTTTCCGGATGCATGCATCAGGACTACATTCCTTACCGGCTTCCCCGGTGAATCTGATAAATCCGCTGAACGGACAAAGCAGTTCCTTTCCGTCATAGAGAGCGACTGGAGCGGATGCTTCGAGTATTCGACGGAAGATGACACCCCCGCCGCAAAGATGAAGGGGAAAGTCAACAGCAAGACCGCTCAAAAAAGGGCCAGGGCGCTGGAAGGGGTTCAATCCGGAATTACCGAGGCGCGGTTGAAGAACCGTCTTGGAAAAACTTACGATGTGTTGATTGAAGAGATAATCGAGAACAATGAAGGTACGGACGAAGGGCTCGCCATTGGTAGGGCCTGGTTTGAAGCCCCCGAGGTGGATGGCGCGTTTGTTGTTCGCTATGACTTGGATGATCCAAAATCTGTAGCCGCAGTCGTTCCTGGAAAATTTGTTAAGGCCAGGGCGGTGGCTTCATCTCAGGTTGATATTGACGGAGTGCTTTGTGAATCCAGATGAGTATCTTGAAGTTCTAAATCCTCAGCAAGGGGAGGCGGTTGTCCATGAGGGTGGCTCCCTTTTGATTTTGGCGGGGGCCGGTTCTGGAAAGACCCGTGTTATTACGACAAAGATAGCCTACATGATTTCACAGATGCACATAGATCCGTACGCAATCCTGGCTGTGACATTCACGAAGAAGGCTGCCCAGGAAATGAAGGAAAGGGCAATCCTCCTGGAACCAAAATCCGCATATGCCCAGATACGGACATTCCATTCTTTTGGTGCATATTTTTTAAGAAAGTACTGGTCTGCGGCCGGTGTTGATAAAAACTTTACGGTCTATGATGACGATGATATGGTGACCCTCGTTTCAAAGGCCCTGCCATCGCTTACGAAAAAGGAATGCTCCTATGTGGCCCACAACATTTCTTTGGCAAAGGATTACTGCCTGACGCCGGACAGCGGAGATTTTTCCCAGATTGGATGCGGCGAGGAATTTGCAATTCAATATGAGGCATACGAAAAGCGTCTTAGGGAAACAGGGAATGTAGATTTTGGTGACCTGATTCTTTTGCCCTATCTGGTCCTAAAAAATACCCCGTCGGTTAGAAATGAGATACATGCCAGGTATAGGGTCATAATGGTGGACGAATACCAGGATTCCAATGTGGCCCAGTTCATGCTGCTCCAGGCGTTGGCCGGGGTGGAGGAGAAGGCTGGAATCTATGTGTGTGTTGTTGGTGACGACGACCAGAGCATCTATAAATTCCGTGGCGCCGAAGTAAAGAATATTTTGAATTTTCAAAAGCAGTTTCCCGATACAAAGTTGGTCCGGCTGGAAACGAACTACCGTTCCACCAATCAGATTTTGAGGTGCGCTGATTCGGTTGTGAAAAACAATTCCCAGCGGCTTGGAAAAACTTTGGTGGCGGACAGGGGAAACGGTAAAAGACCTGCCCTTGTTTTTTTGGACAACCAGGACGAGGAATGTGAATTCTGTTCCCAGTTGATAGAAAATGCACATGAAAAAGGTGTCCCGTATTCCGATTGGGCTATCCTTTATAGAACGAATGCCCAGTCCCTGGGATTTGAGTCTGTCTTTTTACGTAAAAAGATTCCTTACCAGGTCATTGGTACCTTAAAGTTTTATGAACGCGAAGAAGTGAAGGACGTTCTTGCGTGGCTTTCGTTTGTAGCGAATCCCAGGGACGAAATTGCCTTCAGGCGGATCATCAACAAACCTGCCCGCGGGGTGGGAGCTACGAGCCAGGACAAGATAGTTGAATCCTGTCGCGGCCGTTCGATGCTGGAGGGGTGCAGGGAAATCAAGCTGTCCAAAAAGGCCGCGGAGGGAATTGATTTCTTTGTGAATCTTTGTGGCGAACTGGAGAAAATGATTCCCGAAAATCCTGCCGGCGAAACGACCACAAAATCCCAGCAAAAAAAATTATCCGAATTTGTTTCCGCAATTTCCGAAAAGTCCGGGCTGGAAGAATTCCATAAAAGCCAGGACGATATTGCCGGCACCCAAAAGGTGTCGAACCTGCAGGAACTTGCCAACTCCGCCGCGTTGTATCCTTGCACAAGGGAAGGCCTTCTGGATTTCCTGGACCATATTGAGCTGGACCGTACCCTGGAAAACGAAAGCGAGGAGGACAAATCCACGGACCGGGTTACCATGATCACTTTGCATAATACAAAGGGACTTGAGTATCCCCGGGTAATAATCACCGGGATGGAGCATGGGGTTTTTCCGCGGGAAGACAAGGCGGGGGATGAACTGGAAGAGGAGCGCAGGCTTTTTTATGTAGGCATTACCCGCGCGAAGGACGAGCTTTATTTGACCAGCTGCGGGCAAAGAAGGATGTATGGTCAGACAAAGTTCATGTATCCCTCTCCATTTTTGAATGAGATTGAACCTGATATGCTGAGGATAATCGGGAACGCCCCTTCCACCTATGAGCCTGGACTGGCTGCTGGAGAGGACCCCCTTGCAAAAAAATGGTGCGTCGGTGCTCAGGTCTATCATGATGATTACGGCAGCGGAATAATTGTGTCTGGCGGAACCAACGACGAAGGGGAATATGTGGTGTCTGTCAGCTTCGAGTCTGGCGGAATAAAAAGGTTCCTGCCTAAATATCAAAAGTCCTTGATGCTGGAAGGGAATTAGTTTGGTGGTCGCTACGCTGGATTGTAGGGGCAGAGCTTGCTCTGTTGCGTAGCAATGGAACCCCGGAAAGCCAGTAACAAAATCAAGGTGCAGGAGACTTTGGAATGGACTGCAGGTTTTGGATGGGACGCCGTTCTGAAAATAATTTTATGAGGATTTAATTTTATGGCTTGGAAGATTGAAGAAACCACAGGTGCGGCTTTTTTGGCTTACACCGATATGAAAGATTTGATGCTCAGTGAATTCAACAGACGCTTTGGGGAAAATCTGGAGGGGCGTGTTGATTATGGTGACCTGGTTTATGTTGCCGGCTATGAGCTGAAAAATGTCAGGGCAGAAACTTTTGGCGGGGATGGAAATGAAAAGGTGGTGCGCTATGTGGCGGACAATATTCCTTACTGGTGCAGGTCCGCGATGGTGGAACCGTTCATTGTCCATTTTGATTCCATAGGTGATGCCGCTTCCGCACTGAAGTCTATCCAGCGGTCATGGGCGCCGTACAATTATACTCTTTTTAGAAGGTCCGCCTTGATTCAGGACAAGCTGCCTTATGTGAACCTGAAGGACAGGAATTTTCCGTTTGATATTCCGCAATCGAATGTGGGGCTGTACACTTTGCTGGATGACCATACGCTTTTGGCCTCCGCAAAGACTACTTCCTGTTTGCCGGCCGGAAAGATTACTTGGGTTGAGGATCATGAGAACCCTCCAAGCCGGGCCTATCTGAAAATCCAGGAGAGCCTTGTTCTTGCGAAACATTTTTTTGGTGTGGAGCTGCCGGGGCCGGGTTCAAGATGTTTTGAGGCCGGGGCATGTCCTGGTGGATGGACCTGGGTTTTTGCAAATCTGGGAGC
>JAZUKJ010000102.1:0-18298 GCA_045643225.1 Treponema sp.
ACCTTCCGCGGCACTGCATAGGGGTTCGCCCCTATGTACCCCTTTGAATTTTCGGCAGGAGCATGTGTTTTTTTGGCGGACCTTTTTTTTTCGGATGTCCAGCCGCTACGCGTTTCTTATAGACAAAGGTTTCACCTTTGGGACTGTTGTTCACTGGGGGCGTTGGTCTACGCCTTTCTTTTTTCAAAGGCTTTGCCTTTGGGTTTGGTTTCTGTTCAGCAGTCCACCTGCTACGCTTTTCTTATAGACAAAGGTTTCACCTTTGGAACTGTTGTTCACTGGGTGGTGGACGCTTCGCTTTTCTTTTTCAAAGGCTTTGCCTTTGGGTTTGGTTTCCGTTCTGTTGTTCACCTGCTACGCTTTGTTCATAGACAAAGGTTTCACCTTTGGAACTGTTGCTCACTGGGGGCGTTGGTCTACGCCTTTCTTTTTCAAAGGCTCTGCCTTTGGGTCGTTTTTGTTCTGTTGTCCTGCCGCTTCGCGTTGGTTTATAGACAAAGGTTTCACCTTTGGAACCATTGCTCACTGGGGGCGTTGGTCTACGCCTTTCTTTTTCAAAGGCCTTGCCTTTGGGTCTGTTTTTGTTCAGTAGTCCACCTGCTACGCTTCTTTGTTCATAGACAAAGGTTTCACCTTTGGAACTGTTGTTCACTGGGTGGTGGACGCTTCGCTTTTCTTTTTCAAAGGTTTCGCCTTTGGGACTGTTGTTCGCTGTCGTTTTTTTTCTAATATCGAATCATTTCTCTGGTGATTTCTTTTATGCTTCTGGCTCCGCACATATACATTGTATCTGTTAGTTCGGTTTTGATTTTGTCGAAGTAACTTTCAATGCCTTCCTGTCCGCCTCCGTAGTATGAGATTAGGACCGGTCGGCATATGAGGCACAGGTCTGCGCCAAGGGCATATGCTTTGAACAGATCCAGGCCGCTGCGGATTCCTCCGTCCACAATGATTTTTGTTTTTCCTCTAACTGCATCTGCAATTTCGGCAAGGACTTCGGCTGTTGCAGGGGTTTCTGCAAGTACACGGCCACCGTGGTTTGAAACAATAATGGCATCGGCTCCGGCCTCAACTGCTTTAAGGGCACTCTTTGCTGTCATTATTCCTTTCACAATGAAGGGAACTTTTGCAGCCTTTTTAAGTTCTTTAAGTTGCTCCACTGATTTTGTTCCGCCGGAACCGTGAACTGCTTTTAAATGAGGGAGTCCTGCACTGTCCACAACAACACAGGCACCTGCAGGTTTTTCTGTTTCAAGGCACCGGTTAATCTGAATAATTATATTCTCATTTGCTTCAGGATTGATTACAGGAAGTCCGCAGTTTCCATGATTTATGCGTGACTCTATTGCGGCCCTGTGAACAGATTCTTCCAGACCGGAACTGTAAAAATGCATGAGTCCTCTGCTTTCACAGGCGGCCATACATTTTTCATTAAAATCCCTCACATCATCCTGAGGATTATACTGCAAGCGGATAGATCCGATTGGACCGGAAACTAATGGGAAATCTAATTTGCGTCCAAAAAAATCGACTGAAGTATCAATCGGTGTATTCGGCTCAATTGTATCCATGTTAAGCTTAATCTTGTGCCATGCCTCATAATTGTCATTAGCACCATTGCCTGGCCCCTTTGAACCCGGTCCGGGCAAAGTATTGCCACAGCCAAGGCCATTACAAATCGGACAAACCTTACATTTTGGCCCGATACGTTTTTTTGCATTTTCCAATACTTCATTATAATTCATAGCAGTTCCTTAACGCTGGCTGTTATCTAATTTATAGAAAGTGCGTATCCTTTTTACAAACTCCCCATTTAAAAGAATTTATAACAGATTCCGCACCATCTTTGAAAAACTAAATCCTAATCAATTCATATGCCTTCTGACCAAGGCCAATTTTTTCTCCATGATCCAATACAGTTTCCCAAACACTTTCCGGAGTTGAGTCACGCCACAAATCTTTTGTAATTCTCAATCCCTTTGCCACATTGTCAGTGATTCTTGTGTTTGCAAAAGTCTGGGCTTTCATACACAAATCGCAGCATGCCATATCAAGTGCAACTGGATCAAAACTTACTGCCATACCAATGTTTGGAATCAACGGGGCATCGTTATAGGCGTGACAGTCGCACCAAGGGCTTACATCCAAAATCAGGTTGATATGGAAATTTGGTCTGTCCTGACAAACGGCTTGTGTATACTCCGCCATCTTGCGTCCCAAATCAGCAAAGGCACCTTCGTTTGGATTATAGATTGCATCAAAGTTGCAGGACCCGATACATCTTCCGCAACCCTTACACAAATCCTGATTAATGAATGCCTTCTTATTTTCATAGCTGATTGCATCGCTTCCACATTCCTTTGCACAAACCTTGCAACCTTTGCACTTGTCCTGATTGACAAGAGGTTTTCCACTGTTGTGCTGAATCATTTTTCCGCCACGGCTTCCGCAACCCATTCCTATATTTTTTATTGCTCCACCAAATCCAGCTTCCTCGTGTCCCTTGAAATGGGAAAGGCTAATAAAAATATCCGCGTCCATAACGGCATGTCCAATCAGAGCTGTCTTGCATAGCTCTCCATTTTTTACAGGAACCTCCACATCATCTGTTCCCTTTAGTCCGTCGGCAATTATAATCTGACATCCGGTTGTGACTTGATTGAATCCATGTTTGCCAGCAACGTCCAGATGATCCAAAGCATTTTTTCTGCTGCCAGGATAAAGCGTGTTACAGTCAGTCAAAAATGGTTTTCCGCCGGCATCCTTTACAAGTTCAGCAACCGCACGGGCATAATCAGGACGCAGGAACGAAAGATTTCCATCCTCTCCAAAATGCATTTTGATTGCAACAAATTTTCCATCAAAATCAATTTGACTGAAACCGGCTTTCTTGCATAGCATTTTAAGCTTATCAGTCAAGCCGCCATCTTTTGTTGTTCTAAAATCAGTAAAATAGACTTTTGATTTTTCCATAAAAAATCTCCATGTATAATTAAGTTGTTCCTAAAATATCAACAGATGTATCCCATCGGCACGAATCAAACTTCTTGAAGCTTTAGAACTGGACTTCAAATCCTATACCAATTCCCTTGGCATCAGAAATAAGTTCAGCGTTCATTTTTTCATTGATGATAAATTTTTCGGGAAGAAAATAGCCCGCAAACCGGCCTGCTATAAAAACAATTGCACCTGTCCCAAAAACTGAACCGGCAATCCAGTAATCACCACGGGTCACATTTCCGGCGTATGCCCTCATTGCCTTGTATTCCATATCCGCGGCCGCTATTCCAAGACCTCCCACCAGCATCAGGGAAAGTCCTGCAATATCACAGGTCAGCAAACCTTTGGCGCTTTTTGAATCCCCCATTTCCCTGGAACCGATTCCGAATCCCAGCAAAGAATTCTTAAGTCTATATTCGTTTAAATTTTTTTCGTCCAGGACCAGGTTTCTTTTAACAATATTGTTCACTGCGGCACTAACAAAAGTCTTTCCATAATTTTTTATTTCAGATTTCATTTCAGCTTCGGCCGTTACATTCGCATAGAGAAGCAACAAAAACAAGAAAACACATCCCATCTTTTTCATAATTATTTTATACCATGTTAGCAAATTAACTTCAATTTTTCATAATGATTTATGGAAAAAAAACATAGGAATACAGGAATATAACGGTTTTTTCTTTTTAAAATATTTACTATTATACTAGGCATGGCATCTAAACATTTCGATCTTTCAAAATTACTAAAAGATTCCCCATCCCTCAGCCGTAAACAAAAATTAAAGCTTGTCTACTCTTTAAGCATACCAGGAATACTAGCCCAGATTTCATCCATATTGATGCAATACATAGACGCCGCAATGGTCGGAAATCTTGGAGCAAACGCGTCGGCCTCAATCGGATTGGTTGCATCCTCCACATGGGTCCTGGGCTCCCTTTCCCATGCCATGTCAATCGGTTTTACAATCCAGGTGGCACATGCGGTTGGTGAAGGGAATCAGGACAAAGCAAAAAACATCTTGCTAAAATCTATTTCCTTTTGTCTATTTTTTTCGTTGATTTTGACCGGACTTGCCTCCGCCGTAAGCGGTTTTCTGCCCGGATGGCTGGGGGCCGAGGATTCCATAAAAAAAGATGCCACCCTATATTTCTTTGTCTACTCCCTTTCAACTCCTTTCTATCAGATGATTTATTTGATGAGCGGAATGTTGCAGTGCAGCGGAAGCATGAAAGTCCCCAGCATATTGAATTCGCTTTTATGTGTTCTGGATGCGCTGTTCAATGTTTTATTTATAAGAGCCTTTAATCTTGGTGTCCTGGGAGCCGCACTTGGAACAACCGTTAGCGCAATAGTTATATCGATTGCCCTAATCTACGCAACGATCCATAAATCGGATTATCTTGGACTAACCAAAAACAGAAAACCGCAAAAGGATATTTCAGATAAATCCCAGAATTCCCTGGTAACCGTCAAAGCAATAAAACTGGCCACACCGGTTGCCGTAGAGAAAGTCGCCTTTACAGGAGCCCTTGTCGTAATTACAAAACTGATTGCGCCACTGGGTTCGGTCGCATTGGCCGCCAATTCTTTTGCGGTGACATCGGAAGCATTATGCTATATGCCAGCCTATGGAATCTCCGAAGCGGCAACAACACTGGTCGGTCAAAGCGTTGGCGCAAAAAGAAAAGATTTAACTAAAAGTTTTTCATGGATTACAGTTTTTTCTGGAATGGCAATAATGTTTTTGACTGGAATACTGATGTATTTTTTATGCCCGATTATTTTTAAGATTCTCACACCGGTTTACGATATCCAGTTGCTTTCCATAAAAATATTGCGGATTGAACTGTTCGCTGAACCGCTATTCGGAGCCTCGATTGTTGCTGCAGGTGCGCTCCGTGGTCAGAACGATACGTTTATCCCAAGTCTGCTGAATCTATTTAGCCTTTGGGTCGTCCGGCTGGGACTTTCGGTTTTACTTGTAAAAAATCATGGACTTACTGGAATATGGATTGCGATGGCAGTTGAACTATGTTTCCGCGGAATTGTCATGCTCATACGTCTATGGCAAATCGGCAAGTATAAAAATCTCACAGCATCCTAAGCCGGCGATTGTCCAATCACCACCGCAATTAAAGATTTATTCCTGACGGGTGAACATACCCATTGGCATTCCAAAGAAATCTGTTGTCTTGCGATAGAAATAATTCTTTGGACGAATCAATTCCATTTTCCAGTTAGGTTCCAGATCACCCAGATTTGCAACGGAATAAAAGAAATCACCAGAATAGAATTTGATTATCTGTGTCTGGCTTATGACATCCGTAACTTCAGAATCTTCAACTCTTGAGCAGCTGGTAAAATTGAACTTTATTTTTTTTGATGAAAGTTTATATTTTCCAGTCCAGACTATAGCCGCATTTGAACCATCATAATAGGTTTTCATTATTGCACTGTGGTCTGCATTCAGGAACAGATGATTTACATAGCTATCGCCATTCTGGTCAACGCTATCCATAATCCATTCGCTGTTATAAAGAGGATTGCTCTTTTCATTGTAGCAGGATGCCAAAAACAATGGCATACAAAAAATCAAAGGTAAAAAAATCTTTTTAATAAATTTCATGTTTCCTCCCAGGGATAAGCTCCAAATTATCTATGCACATCCGCAATGAAATGCACATGCTTTTATCTTACACTGTTTACCCTTGTAGTTCAACGATATCTTTCATTCGCTGATTTCTTTCCACAACCACAGCACCGGCTGCATTCACCACAACAGCCGCCACCTTTTTTTTTATTATTGACCAGCACATACACTGCCCCTGCCATAGCCATTACAATAATTGCAATTACAACAAAGTCCCACAGTTTCATGTCCTGCCTCCAGTTTTTTTATGCCCCAGTCAGCACGGATAAAACTTACAGTCCCATCCAGACAAATATCCACCGGGCAATAAAAGAAATAACCCACGCCAAAAGGCATTGCCAAAAAACAACACCCACTGCCCATTTTGTTCCCAGTTCCCGTTTAATTGAAGCAATTGCGGCAATGCAAGGTGTATACAGAAGTGAAAAAATCAACATGGTTCCTGCCGACAATACGGACAAAGCAGAACCGGCTCCGCCAGCAAAAAGGATTTCTATTGTTGATACAACACTTTCCTTCGCCATAATTCCACTAATCAATGACGTTATAATTCTCCAGTCACCTAAACCGATTGGCTTAAAAACTGGAACCAGAATACCAGCAAGCTTTGCCATGATGCTTTCCGAGGAATCTTCCACCAGATTAAATCTAAGGTTAAAACTCTGCAGGAACCATACAACTATTGTTGCAAGAAGAATAATCGTGAAAGCCTTTGTCAAAAAATCTTTTGCCTTGTCCCACAAAAGATGGGCAACATTTTTTATCCCCGGTATTCTATAATTTGGAAGTTCCATCACAAAAGGAACAGCCTCCCCTTTGAAAAGCACATTCTTATAAAAAAGGGCCACCAATATTCCGACAACAATTCCCAGAAAATAAATTCCGGTCATAATCAGTCCACCCTGTCTTGGGAAAAAAGCGTTCACAAAAAACGCATAGATTGGAAGCTTGGCACTGCAACTCATAAAGGGAGTCAAAAGGATTGTCATACGTCTGTCCCGGCGGCTCGGCAAAATTCTTGTGGACATTACGGCCGGAACCGTACAACCGAAACCAATCAACAGGGACACAATGCTCCGTCCGGAAATTCCAATCTTCCTGAGAATCTTGTCCATAAAAAATGCGACCCTGGCAATATAGCCGCTGTCCTCCATCAACGACAAAAAGAAAAACAGTGTCACAACAATCGGAAGAAAACTTAGCACGCTTCCAACCCCGCTGAATATTCCATCAATAACCAGGCTATGTATTGTGCCATTCACATTCAGCTGGGTCAGACCTTTATCAACAAGATTAGTGACGGCATCAATTCCCATTTCAAATAGATTCTGCAGGAAAGCTCCAATCACATTGAAAGTCAAAAAGAAAACGGAAGCCATTATCAAAATGAAACACGGTATGGCGGTCCATTTTCCTGTAAGGATTTTATCTATCTTTTCAGAGCGAATCCTCTCCTTACTTTCCTTTGGTTTTTTGACAGTTCTTTCGCAAACCCGTTCAATGAAATCAAAACGCATGTCAGCAATAGCAGCGCTCCGGTCCATCTCACCTTCGTTTTCCATTTGAACAATGACATGTTCCAGCATGTCCTTTTCGTTCTGCTCCAAATTCAGTTGTTCAAAAATCAATGAGTCTCCCTCAATAACTTTTGTTGCGGCAAAACGTAACGGAATATCCGCGGCCTCGGCATGGTCCTCAATTATTGATTCCACGGCATGGATTGCTCTATGTATTGCACCACCGTGGTCAGCTTTATTGCAGAAGTCCTGCTTTACCGGCCGCTCCTGGAACTGAGCCAGATGGATTGCATGGTTTACAAGTTCATTTACTCCCTGATTTTTTGCAGCCGAAATTGGAACAACGGGAACCCCCAGCATAATTTCCATTTGGTTAATATCAATGGCTCCCTGATTGTTCATCACTTCATCCATCATGTTCAACGCAATGACCATAGGGATATTCATTTCAAGAAGCTGCATGGTCAAATATAAATTGCGCTCAATGTTTGTCGCATCCACAATATTGATGATGGCTTTGGGTTTTTCATTAAGCACAAAATTTCTGGATACTATTTCTTCATTTGTGTAAGGGGACATAGAGTAGATTCCCGGCAAATCCGTGACACAAGTTTCTGGATGGCCCTTGATTGTCCCATCCTTTCTGTCAACAGTTACGCCGGGAAAATTTCCTACATGCTGATTTGAACCAGTGAGCTGATTAAACAAAGTCGTCTTTCCGCAGTTCTGATTTCCTACAAGCGCATAGGTCAGCAGGGTTCCCTTAGGCAATGGATCGCCATCATCTTTTTCATGATACTTTCCATCTTCACCAAGTCCCGGATGTTCGGAACTTGGAAATATTTCCACCCTGCTATGCTTATTGGAACGCTCCCGGATTTTTTCGACTTCTATTTTTGCCGCGTCATCAATTCTAAGTGAAAGCTCGTAACCATGAATCTGAAGTTCCATTGGATCACCCATTGGTGCCAATTTAACCACAGTAGCCTCAGCACCTGGGATAACTCCCATATCCAAAAAATGTTGCCGAAGCGCACCTTCACCGCCAACCTTTTTAATAATCGCGGAACCACCAACAGCGACTTCACTTAAGTTCATATCAAATCTCCAAAATTATTTTACCCAATATACGTAATCTGATTTTCTTGGAGCAGGGGCATTTACACCTCCCTCGTCAATGTATCCCAAAGCGACATGACCTATACCCTCAAAGTCCCCTTTGATTCCCAAATCAGAAAGCAACTTTTTTCCAAATTCTGATTCGAATTCCTGTTGCGCGCGGTGAATCCAGATTGATCCGATTCCCAGACTTTCAGCAGCATTCATAAGATTGCCCATGACAAGGGAACCATCATAGATATATGTTGACGAAACACTTTTATCAGCAAGGACAATCAAAATTACTGGAGCACCGTAGAATGGATCAAAGCCTTCATCCCATCCGCCAATCTTTCTGTTTTCCTCGCTAATCTTATCCCGGAGTTCCTTGTTTGTGACCGCTATAATTATGGAAGACTGCTTCCCCATTCCGGAAGGAGAATAAGTTCCAGCCTTGATGATAGCGTTAATATCATTTTCATTAAGCATTTCGCTCTTAAACTTACGGCAGCTTCTGCGGGTTTCCAATACTTTCAATGTCTCGTTCATAATATTTCCTCGCCAAAAAATCTAATCCCTGCAAGCTGTTAGGGACAACTAAATCATATCGCGTATGTATATTTTTTTCAATAAAATTTATTGACACCTGAAAAATTTCGAGCTATAGTGTGTATATCGAATATACACACTATTGGAGGTGAATATGTATTCTCTTCAAATTGAAAATCTGTCAAAGACTTACCCAGCTTTTAAATTGGATAACATATCTTTCAATCTGGAAACAGGTTACATAATGGGATTCATTGGACGCAATGGAGCCGGGAAAACAACAACTCTAAAATCAATGCTAAAATTTGTTCATCCGGATTGCGGAAAAGTTATTATCAACGGATACGACATTTCGGAAAACGAAAACGAAGTAAAAAACAGCATCGGTTTTGTTTCTGGACTGGACGGATTTTATGCATCAAAAAAAATAAAACAGGTGACAGATGTTACAAAGAAATTTTTTAAGGACTGGGACGACACCCTTTACAACGAGCTCCTGAAAAAATTTGACCTTGATGAAAACAAATATATAAAATCCCTTTCGGCAGGAATGAAAGTCAAATATCAGATTGCCCTTGCAATGTCACACAAAGCGAAACTGCTTTTGCTGGATGAACCGACCTCCGGACTGGATCCCGTAAGTCGTGATGAACTGGTAACTCTGTTCCAGGATTATGTGGCCGATGGTGAGCACAGCATTTTATTTTCGACCCACGTAATTTCAGACTTGGAAAAATGCACCGACTTTATCACCTACATTAAAAAGGGCAGGCTCGTTGAATCATCAGATATAGTTACGTTTAAAGAAAAATATTCTTTGGTCGCCGGAAAAAAAGAAGACTTGACGGATGATTTAAAATCAAAAATCATTGGGCTTCGTGTTCACAACCTGGGCTTTGAAGGCATGATCCTGTCCAGCGAAAAAAATGCATTTGCTGATTGTGAAATATCCAAACCTTCAATCGAAGAAATAATGGTGCATTACGAAAGATAACAGGGTACCTCTAGAAATAATAATTTTTTGAATTACGGAGTATGAAATGAAAAATTTTTTAAACAAAGAAATCAAGCTATGTCTGGCCCCAATAAATTTTACATATTTAGCCTTCGCCCTTATGATGTTGATTCCAAACTATCCGCGGTACGTTCCCCTATTCTTTTTTTGCGTAAGCATTTTTCACATCTTCAATAACGCAAAACTTAACCGGGACATGGAATACTCCATGATACTTCCTATCCAGAAAAAGGAAATGGTAAAATCCCGGTGCTACCTGATTGCCGCATACGAACTTTTTGCCCTGCTTCTGACAGTACCGCTGACCATCGTATATGCAAAATTATTTAAAATGGAAAACCTTGCAGGGATTGACGGAAATGTTGCGTTCTACGGTTTTGGACTTATCCTGCTTTCCGCATTCAATTTTACTTTCCTTACTATCTATTACAAAAAGGCGGACAAAACAGGAAAGGCATTTTTGATTTCCGCAATAGTTTTCTGGATTCTTTTCATCATCCTGGAATTTCCAATCTACACTAAAGATGTTTTTGGAATCCAATTTTTCCAGACCCTGGACAAAACAGATTTCGCCTCTCAGATTCATCAGCTTCCAATACTCTGCATTGGATTGGTGGTTTTCATTTTAACATGGATTGCTACTTATAAAATAAGTGCAAAAGAATTTGAAAAAGTAGATTTATAAATAATGAATATAGTATTGAACCCTGATTCAGCGACACCAATCTATACTCAGATTTTTTCTCAAATAAGTACACAAATCATTAACGGTCTCCTGATTCCCGGAACAAAGCTTCCAGGAATCAGACAGATTGCAAATGATTTACGAATAAGTGTCATCCCTGTAAAAATGGCATGGGAAGAACTGGATAAAAATGGATTCATAAAAACTGTTTCAGGAAGTGGTACATTTGTGAATGAGCTGCCCCCATCGGAAATAAACAAAAAGCAAAATCAAATAGCGGAACAAATTGCCGTAAAGACCTGCGAAGAAGCAAAGAAATCCGGAATCCCGTTGGAACAGCTTATCACATTAATCAAAAAAAATTACTAGCGGTAGCTTCGTCTGTTTAATTTCCAAATCACAAAACCAACAAAATATGTAATCAAGAAAAATATTGGGACAACAATTACAATGCTCTTCACTCCCATTTTCAAAAATCCATACCAGTCATAACCATCAACAATAATTCCATTTTCCATATGAAGCACCGAAACGATTCCATAATAAACGGAATAAATTGCCATTGGAATCAATCCGGCAAATGTGTACGGGAATTTAATTTTGTCTGTTCTTTCAAAACACAAAAAACAAACCAGGCTTATGACAGGATTTATCAAATGCAAAAATAGATTGCTATTTTTAAAATATCCGAACAGACCATATTTTGCCGCCCCGGTTGGTGTAAGGAAAAAGATTGTGACCAGCATTGTCAGAGTAACTCCAACGACTCCAACAAATTTCAGGACGTACGTAATTTTTGATATGTCCTCCTTTTTTCCTTTCAAAACATTTAATTCCTCAACCGCGGCAATCAATGAGAAAAGTCCCATCAATATATTTGAATCGATTGTAAAATATTTTAAACTCTTCAATCTTTCCGCCGACAAGGTTCCATAATCCTCTCTCAATTTTATTCCGGACATCATCCAGATGACTGACAGGATTTCCAGTACAACAATTATTAGATTAAAAATAAAAGCCTTTTTTGTTTTCTGCATTTTTTTCCTCTATATAAAAAGCTACTCTATTTTAGCAGCCTTTTTCTTACACTCCCATATTCCCAGAACCATTGCAGAATTATTAAATGTAAATCCACAATTTGAATACAAAGGTTTTCCCGCTTCAGTCGCATCCAAAGATATTTCGGTAACCCCTTTTTCTTTTGCCTCATCAACCAGCAGGTCAATCATTTTTTTTGCGAGACCTTTCCGCCTGAAATTTTTATTGACATATACATTCATCAAGTGCGCCCTATTTCCTGTCGGATGGTCAAAGGTCGGCATGACATTTATGTAGCAAAGTGTCGCACAGGCAACCGGCTTGGAATTATCATATACAAGAACCGTTGTCTGGTTGCCATTCAAAAAGTGGTTACGGCAATTATCAACAAAACTTTTATCATATACATAATCGTCTGAAAGTTTGTTGACTTCCTTTAACATTTCCAAACGGATGTTCATCAAATCTTCAATCTGTTCATTGGTTGTTTTTATAATTTCCATCTTACCCCCTTTTGAAAAAAGTTGATGAGGAAATATGTGGTCATCACATACGTGTTAACGTAAATATTTCTCCACCCTCTGACTCATATTTATATTCGGATTTTTTTATCAGGCCATTGATAAAACTCTTTTGGAGTTCATAATAAATTTCCAATTTTCCACCAGCTTTTTTCCATGAAGCTTCGTGGGTATCAATCAATTTTTTTATGACCAGCTTGTCCGAACTTTTTTCAATAATTTGTTTCGTTTCAACTCCAGCCATTCCATCCAGGACAATGGAATCAATATAGGAATATATCTCCTCGGGATTATCCAATATTGCGGTACCCAAATCTTCGCCGACATTCATGCAGAAGTCCGATATCTGTTTTATCAATCCATCATGAATTTTCAAAAGCTCCGTTACGGCAAACGCAAACCGCATCTCGGCAATCTGGGCATACATGGATAAAAACTGTTCCGGTGCATTTTCATCAACCAGCAGTTCGTATTCTCCATCAGGAATTGCACCGCAATTCATATCAACATAATCAGGAAGGGTCTTATATCCGCAGGTTACTCCATATCCCACCAGCTGATTTGCCATGCTGTCTAGAAGTTTTATTTTATTAAAAAGATTTTTATAGGTAGCTGTTTTCATCTAAAGTATTTCTCACAATATTCGACTGCGGTTTTCTGGAACTGCAAAACCATATCATTGTCACACAGAAGTGCATGACCAGAATTTGGAAGCTCATAGCATTTGCATTCAACATTATTTTTTTCAAGCAGACTTTTTAAATAAACCGGATGCTTAGGCGAAACAATTCCATCGCAGCTTCCGAAGATAATCAGAACAGGAACAGTATTTTCATCAACATATGTCGCAGGAGAAATCTCTTTCCAGATTTTTTCTCCTTCCCCATTTGCAACCATTTCTTCAGTAACGTCCTTGCCGCTAAACATTGAAATAAATTTTGCCTCTCCTTTTTTTGTTCCATCCAATCCAAGCATACTCTGTTCATACCAAATAATTCCTGCATCCGCTGTCCAAAAGCCTGGATCAAAAGTGACCGGACCTGACATATCAATTACAAACTTGATTGGAAGCACTGAGTTATCTTTTTCTTTGAACGCATAAAGCAAACTTTGGCAGGCCCCTGCAGAATATCCAAAAACTGCCATGTCACTTAAAACATATCCTCTGCTTTCCGCCGCCTCCTTAATTTTAGGAACAGCGGTCTTTACCTCATCGTTTATTAATCCAATCCAGGTAGTATGTTTTCCATCCTGCAGAGTATAATCAATTGAAGCCGTAACGTAGCCCTTGGAGGTAAAAAATCTGCAATATTTTTCACCATCCGCTTTGGACCCTCTCTGCCAGCTTCCTCCGTGGATAAACAAAATCAAATGTTTTGCCTTTGGTGAGGAGGAGTCCGCAGGAAGATATAAATCAAAAGAATGAAAGTCACCAGAGTCATAGGCCAAATCCGATATTTTTTTTCCAACCGAATCATTCCAGCCCACCTCAAAAAGCAGGTTGTATTCTTTTTGTCTTTGCTGACTTTCCAGATATGCACAACCGGTCAACATAAATGGAAGGAAAAATAAAAAGAGATTTCTTTTAAGACATACAATTTTTTTATTCATGTTTGGCAAATTAAACTCCGGCACTTAAGTAAAATTATAGGCTGCTATAAAAAATGGCCCCAAAAAAGGAGCCATAATTCTTATTACGACTGATGGGTCAATCTCCAGGCAATTGTCTTGCGAAGATATTCAACATATGCATCGTCCTTGCACATTGTTTTTCCATCAGCGTTTGACAACTTCGCCACAGGAGAATTATTGCATTCAGTTATTTTCATGACAATATTCAAAGGTGATACATCCGTGTCGTTTGCAATATAGGTTCCAATTCCAAAAGCGACCTTAATCCTATCCTTGAATCTTGCATACAAATCGGATGCCCTTTTAAAATCCAGGCTGTCACTGAACAGCAGAGTTTTATTTTTTGGATTCACTCTTTCATCCTTGTATTTGCTGTAGTATTCTGCGTAATGCTTTATCCATGCCTCACCCCATTCATACGGATCACCGGAATCATGGCGTACACCACCAAACAAAATTGAATAGGTATATCCCATATCAAGGTGTGTCGTCTCATCACCGATGGTATCCGTCAAGTAGGTACCATTCAAAACTCCATATTCCTTTGTCCAGGAATCCATGGCAAGTTTATTTGAATATGCAGGATTGTACATTGGATTTCCCTGACCAATACACATAATATATTCATGCGCCATTGTTCCAACAGGAACCACGTTATATTTTTTTGCAAGATACACATTGGATGTACCAACGCATTTGGAATCCTTATACTTTGGATTATTCTCGCACAAAACTTTTACAGCCAAATCCTGTGCTTCCGCTGACAAACGACGGCGCAATCCAAATTCAGAGAACGGCCCAATATTGAAGGTTCCATCAATCAACCAGTTTTTCTTTTCTTCCAGTTTTCTCTTATACTGCTCAAACAGTTCATCGTAATTGTAGGACATTCTAAAATAGACTTCATTAACAATTGCAAGGATTGGGATTTCATACATGGAAGTATTCAACCAGGTTCCCCTTGCTTCAATAGAAAGTCCACATGGTGCATTGTTTGTGATTTCAAAATCCTCGAATCGTGGTTTCCAAATCTGAAGATGGTCTATATAATCACTGTGCAGCCATTCAATTCCTGAAAGATAAGAAAGTTCATCAGACATAAAACGGAGATGACAATACTCATGAATCTGCTCTTTTATTTCATCAACCATTTCCTCTGTAAAAACGACATCCTTGTTGCGGCACTTAAAAGTCCAGTTCGTTTTGTAAGATGGGAACTGATGATAGATTGCCTGTCCCATTGAAAATTTATACAAATCTGTTTCCAGCAAACTATTTATAATTCTGTTCAGCTTCATAAGATTTAACCCCATAGAAATCAAGTATATTTTTTACATTATATTTTTTTTAATGAATTTACTCAATGTTCCAATAGGAATTCCATACCTAAAACAAATGTCCTTTTTGGCACAAATCAAATATAAAGGGCGACTAAAAAAATGAGGCCAATCTTTCGATTGACCTCACATTGTTTTAGGGCGAATGCCGGATTTTTAATTTATAGATACAAAAATCATTTTCCGTCGTCGGAGTCAGAATCGCTCAACAGATTTTTCATTGAGTCTGACAGATTCTGCAACTTTTCAACGGCCGACCTGATTGTCTGGGTCGATGAAGAGAAACTGTCAGCACCGGCAGAAATTTGTTTAAGGGTTACGACAATCTGTTCAAAGGCTGCCGTCTGCTGAGCAACAATCACCTGGATATCCTGTGCTGATTCCGCCGTAATTTCCGCAGCACTCTTTATGCTGTTAAAATTCTGGTTGACCTTTTCTGTCAATTCACATCCTTCATGAATCTTTTCTGTTCCGCCTTCGGAGGTGATAATCAAGTTATCAGAGGAATGTTGAATCTCTGTAATCTTTTCCTTAATCTCATGAGTTGATTCGGTAGTGCTATCAGCAAGCCGTCTGATTTCATTTGCAACGATATGGAAATTCTTTCCCGCTTCACCGGCACTTGCGGCTTCCAGTTCCGCATTGAATGCAATGATTTTTGTCTGGTCGGCAATACTGTTGATTATTGTCACAATTTCCCAAATGCTATCGATTTTTTCAGAAAGGGATTTTATTCCGGAAATTGTTTCCATATTCGCTTCCGTGATTTGCTTCATCTTTGTCATATTTTCAGAGAGGGAAGAAATACCTGTCTGAACTTCGGTAGCAGTTTTATGTGCCACGAGCGAAACATCACCAACTTTTCCTTCAATATTTTTGAACAGCAAATCAGCGTCTTCCATTGTAGATACAATCTCTTTTACACCGGCAGACTGTTCCAATGCTGTTGAAGCAGTTTCGGAGGAAAGACTTTCCAACGATTCCGTTGAATCCATTATATGATTTGCAACTTCATTTGATTTTTCAAAAATCTTTCTGAACATTCCTATTGCCTTATTAATCAAATACATGTTAAAGGAAAATTCATTAGACAAATCAGTTGGAATATCATTTGATTTCATTATGTTGTCATCATCCATTGCCAGGATAGCTTTCTGCATGTTGCTTAAATAGGAAAGCATACGGTATCCAATGAAGATAGCCAGCACAATTGAAATCAATGTATTAAATGTTGGAACGGCGATCATTGAAAAAAGTGCGAAACCACCATCCAGGTTACCTTTGTTTACAAATACGTTCTGCCAGATATAAAGTCCTGTCAAAAGATTTGTTGCAATTATTGGGATGAAAACAAACATGACATAAAGCGCACGGATTGAAACTCCAAAGTGCCGTCTTTTCATCACGATATTTTTGTTGACGCCCTGCTCGATTATTTTTTTTGCATATCCAGAACAAAGCTTTTCGGTAACATCCATTGCAAGAATGCCATCAACAAATGCAGCAAACAAACAGGCAATTATTACTCCAAGTTCCACCGTGTTGGAAACTTTTATGGACAGTTTGAAGAATGTACAGAAAACTATTCCGGAAACAATATACACAAAAAATATTTCAATCCCTTTATATAAAGGCCGTTTCATTATTTCGGACAACAATTCCGTCCGTCCCATTTCGTCCAGACCTGTTTCCTGCCATTCCTCAATTCTTTGGGAAATCGTTTTTGTATAAATCTTGTTAGAGAACAAAGGTCCAACAATAAACTGCATCACAATAAGCAACGCTCCCCCAAGTCCAATCAGCTGCATAAACTGAACGATATTTATTTTTGAAAAAATGAATGAATAAAAAATATAGACAACAACGGCTCCAAAGTTGCAATAATATCCAACATAGCGCATTTTTTGTTCAAACGTTTTTTCTTTGTCATCTTTCATTTCTTTTTACCTCCTTAAAAACTTCAAATAAAATTACAAAATTTGCAACGCAAACTTTGACAATCCTATACCAAATTTATTTTGAAGTCAAAACTACTGCACCATTCCACTGTTCCGGTGGATTTACAATATAATTCTGACATCGTTCATACATTAACTGAGCGGCTTTATCATGGGAACCATTTTTAATTGCCTTTTCAAAATAATCACATGCCAAAGCCCAGGCGCCAACTTCATACAGCTGCATTCCTTTATCATAGTTCCGGTGATATTCCTCGGAGATTTCTTCCGGCTCAACAGAATAGACCCACACAGGAATCTTTTTTCCCTTGACCGCAACCTTATCCAATTTATGAATATTAAACCTTCCGGTCAGCTTTTCTTTTAATGTCTCGGAAATGATAATATGATTTCCATAAATCTTTGTCAGTCCCTCCAAGCGGGAGGCAAGGTTAACGGAATCACCAATTACAGTGTAATCTTTTTTAGATTCACATCCAATACTTCCAAGTACCACTTCCCCATAATGGATTCCGATTCCAACAGAAATGTTATCAATCCCTTCCGGCATCTGCAATCTGGAGCAGTCTATTTGCGGCAAAGTATTTATCATTTCAATCGCCGCCTCCACCGCGCGCTGTGCATTGTCCTCATAGCTGATTGGCGCACCAAACAATGCCATAATTGCGTCGCCCATAAATTTGTCAATGCTGCCACCATGATTTTTGATAATCTCCACCATTTCGGTAAAATAGGAATTCAAAAACGAAACAACATCTTCCGCTTTATTCCGTTCACTGATTGTCGTAAAGCTTCGGATATCGCATACCAAAACTGCAATGCTTCTTTTTTCTCCTGCGGTTTCAGTCCGCACATTCGCTTTTTCAATCAAATCGTCAATTATTTCTTCCGGCACAAAAGATGAAAATGCTTTACGTGCATTCCGTAAACTTATCTGCATTTTGTTCTGCGCAATAACATTCATTATATATGGAGATAATTTTTCTGTAAAAAACTGGAACCGCCTGGAAATATTTTCACTGAGCCCTTCCCTCCTCGTGCTTCCAATTGTAATTACTCCTATGAACTCGTCACCAAACAAAACAGCATATTCGTTTGACTTAATAGTTTTTCCACCGGACAGTTCAAAATCAGGAAGGGAACCGTCGTTGTTGAAAATACAATCGTCAAAAATAATTTGCTGATTCATGTCACAGTTGTCTAAAAAATATTTGCAGCAGACTTCATTAAAATCCTTGAATTCATTTATCGTTATTGAATCCCGGACCCGGCACAATTGAAACGCCTTGTTTTCATAA
>JAZUKJ010000103.1:0-9687 GCA_045643225.1 Treponema sp.
ATAGTTTTTTCCTTGAGGTCATTGCTTGCAAGTTTCTGTTTTAGTTGATTCAAGAACGACATATAATCGTCACAGTTTTTGATATTGTCAGTATTAATTCCATTGCGTTTCAGATACTCTCGATTATTTGAATCAAGAGCAATATAGTCGTAAGGTTTTATCCAGAAAAGAGGCATTGTGCTTTCGGCTGGACAATTTTCTATACCTCGAAAATTTATATATTCTTCAGGAGAATTATTTTTTACAAATTCTTCATAGCACTCCCAAAGTTTATTGCAACTATTGTGTAAATCATTCCAATTATAAAAGAAAGACCTTGCATAATTCAAAACTGGAATTCCGTCAAAATCAGATGGTAAATCGGCAGAAATTTCAAAATAATTTTTTATTCGTTCAAGGGTTGCAATTCGTGTTTCTATTTTTTTCTTTCCACTGTTAAAAAGGCCAAATATTGAAAAAGGATCTATATCATCAATTTTTTGATTTTTATCTTCTAAGTGTAATGCATTAGAAAAATCTTGTAATCCATCTTCAGCATAAATAAACTCAACTAATTCATCTCGTCTGTTTTTATAGTTCAACAGTTTTTCTGCTAATTCTTTATAAAAAGGTATCCAACTAAAAGTCATATTTTATGCCCCTTATTTTAAAATCTAATTTTCTCTGTTCCTTATTATATTATAGGTTTTGAAATCATTTTTTTTTCAATTTCACTTCCGCCCCCTAGCATTGCACACCACAATCCCGACCAATACCAAAACTACTCCCACAATTTCCTGCACCGAAAGATTTTCTTTGTACACAAAAAATCCTATCAGTGTGGCTACGACTGGCTCCACGGAGGCGATGATTGAGGCGGTTCCGTTTTCGGTGTGTTTTAATCCGGCGGTGTAAAAAAGATATGGGAGGACTGTCCCCACTATGCTGAATGCGACTGCGAATAATAAAAGGGGGACAGATTTTATTAGTTGGGTGTTGATTATCTGCCAGTTAGCGAAGGGGATGGTTGCGATGGTTGCTATCAAGAATGTGTAGAATGTTATGGTGACAGATTTGTATCCTCGTTCGATGGCACAGTGGCTGAAGATGGAATAAAGTGCGTATCCCAATCCTGCTCCTAAACCAATGAATATAGTTTTTGGGGATAGTCCTTCTGCTCCTGATAAAACTCCAGTCACAAAGACAAGACCGGTTAATGTTAAAACAAGGGCGATTATTTTGTTTGGGGATAGTTTTTCTTTGAAGAAGATTCTGGACAGTACAATTACAAAAACTGGGGCGGTGTACAAAAGGATTGCGGCCACTGAAAGCGAGGTGAGTGTGATTGTGGTAAAATAGCATAAGCTAAAAAAGAAAATACTCAGGATTCCAGTCCCCAAAAAGCACCACAAGTCCTTTAGTTTGATTTTGAAAAGGCTTCGGTCAAAAATCAGCATGTACAAACCAAAGCAGATTACGGCAAGTCCTTTGCCAATGGTTATCATATCCATCGAAGATAAACTAACGGTAGATAGTTTACGAACGAACAATCCCATGGAGCCCCATAGGCATCCAGCTAAAAAAATCAGGAGTGGTGAAATTATGGAATGTTTTTTCATGGTAAACTGATTTTATGTAAAAGAACGCATGGGGTCAACAATGGATAAACTTTCCATAAACATTAAAAATACTTATGGAAAGTTCCTGTTAATTTGGCAAACGTTGTTTACAGAATTGTAATCGTGTATTCTGAGTTGAAAATTTGTCCTGGTTCCAGTTTGTTTCCCCACTGACGGTTTTCTAGCTTTTGGTCAAAATCTTCTTTATCAGTTCTGCCATACCAAGGTTCAATGCAAACAAATGGTGCGTTTTTTCCTGCAGGGGACCAGATTCCAAATACCGGTGCATCGAAAGAAACTTTGAGCAAATCTGTATCCTTGTCTGTGCCTAAGGTAATTTCACTGCACTGGTTGTCCTCTGCAATCAAAGCATCTTCATCAAAAAGGCTGGAATCTAACTGCAGCGTATTTTTTTCCAGCTCAAAGTTAATGACCTTCTTGGAAAGTTCTCCTGTTGTATTTAGAACACCTATATTCAAAGCGTTGGTGTCTTTGAATTTCAGGTAAGAGTTTGCGATGTCGCAGTTAAATGCAGGATGACCGCCAATAGAAAAATACATGGTTTCAGGATTTGTGTTTTTAACATTCCAATTAACGACTAACGACCGTTCGTTTAATATGTAGGTGACTCTTAATTCAAAATGGAATGGATATTTTTCCAAAGTTTCGGCTGTATCCTTTAACAAAAATGTTGCTGAATTTTCGGTACTTGATTCGAGTATAAAATCCATGTCACGAGCAAAACCGTGCTGCGAAAGCTGATAAGATTTGCCATTGTAAATGGAAGTTTTGTCTTTGTAATTTCCGACAATCGGAAAAAGAATTGGAGAGGTGCGTCCCCAATATTTTGAATCTGCCTGCCACATATATTCAAAATCAGTGGAAAGATTTTTCAGTGATTTAATTTCTGCTCCATGCAGTGAAACTGAAACAGAAAGATCCTTGTTTTTTATTGTGTGCAATTCCATGGTATCCTCCAAAGGCGTGATAATAAAACTATAGCAGAGATTTTCAAAAGGTGCTACTTTATTACCATGATGCAAATGACTCAGAATGAAATTGAGGAGCGAATAAAAAATATTAATCAGGAACTTTTGGTTTCCGCGGATAAATATTTTAAATTGCAGGAGCAAATGGTTAATGCTCAGGGATTTGTTTCCCTCCGGTTGCAAACAGAAGTTGAAAATGCAAAAAATGAATATATAAATTTAAAAGATGAATTGAATGAATTGGAAAATATTTTGTCCTATTTGGATGAAGAATAAATGGAGGATTTTATGCCAAAAAAATTAGGTAAGTATTTAATTTCCTTGGGATTGGTGCTTGTCGTTCTTGCTGTCGTCTTTCTGAATTTTAAAAAGAAAGTAGAGCAGGATATTGTTCAGCAAGAGGGAATCGTTAATGTAGATTCTGGTTCTGGACTTACAATAATTGATGCAACTGATTCTTCAAATTACTCTGATGAATTTTTTGAAACTGTTAACGATGACAAAATTGAAAATTTGTATTCCGGTATTTTTGAAGAATCGAATGGAAATACAATTGATGAAATAGAATCTCTTGTTGATGAAATTAAAAATGAAATTCCTGAAGAAGAACCGACTCAAAATCAGCAGATAGAAGTTGTCCAGGAAAATACAAAACCGGAAAAAAAGATTTCTGAAAATGGAAATTTTTATTCCAAAGATGATGTGGCGCTTTATATTCACACTTATAAAAAGCTGCCCAAAAATTTCATAACAAAAAAACAGGCTGAGGCTCTTGGTTGGACGCCTGGTTCTCCGGTTTCTGATTTTGCGGAAGGAAAGGTGATTGGTGGTGACAGATTTGGTAATTACGAGGGGATTCTTCCAAAAAAATCCGGACGGTCCTATACCGAGTGTGACATCGATTCGCTGGGAAAAAAATCTCGCGGTGCAAAACGGATTGTCTTTTCAAATGATGGTTTGATTTATTATACATCCAACCATTATGATTCATTCACTTTGCTTTATGGAGATGAGTAGATGGACTTTACAATTGATTTGAGTTCTGTGCAAAATAAATCTGAATTACATGACTTGCTTTCAGCGACTTTTAATTTCCCAGATTATTATGGTAGAAATTTGGATGCACTTTACGATTTAATTACAGAGCCACATGAGTTTTGGAATGTGACTTTTGAAAATACTGCATCAGCGGAAGAGTTTTTTGATGAAATCTTTTTAGAAGCTTTAAAACAGACCTTCGCTGATGCAGAAATTGAGAGTGAAAACTTAAAAGTTACTTGGAATTATTGAGAACTAGAATCCCAAATCTGGAAGACTTAGTCCCAGGTCACTTCCTGAAAGATTTAGCCCGGATGAAAGTCCTCCCAAATCCAATCCTCCAAAGGCATTGTCTGCGCCACCTGCGGATGAGCCGGAAAGGTCTAGGTTTTCCAGAATCATATCACCAAGAGCATCACTACCGAAGTTTAAATCGCTATCCAATCCTAAATCATCGAATCCCAGGTCGGTCGAATCAAAATTTTCCAGTCCCAAATCATCGGAATAGGTAGGAACGACTGTTGCTAAGGCGAAACGTTTTACTAAATCTTCAAATTTTTCTGTATCTGCTGGAGTCCA
Organism: Treponema sp.; assembly: GCA_045643225.1. Lineage (GTDB taxonomy): Bacteria > Spirochaetota > Spirochaetia > Treponematales > Treponemataceae > Treponema_D. Next base: position 4,205 of record JAZUKJ010000103.1, read on the forward strand.
TCCGGAAGAATTGGTTATGTTTGGATATTTTTTGAAAAACTCCGTATATTGATTTTGAATAGCTTCTACGGCATCCAGGGAATTATTATTTTCTGCTTTCTTTACCAGCAATTCAAGCTGAGAAAAGAATTCAGTTTTTGTTTCATCATTCTTTTTTGAACAAGACATAAATCCCATTGTCAGGGAAACCGCAAATAAAATGCAGGCGAATATTTTTTTCATTCGACATTCCTCCGTTTTGATTTTAAATTTTTTTTTTCATAAAATAAAATCTGTCAAAGCTGGATATATGTGGTTTGACATTTTTTATTTACTTCCTAATATTATATTGTATTCAGCAATTTGAAAATCCCAAAATATGCAGAAATTAGGCAGAGGAATTTCATATTGACAGCAATATACCACATACAAAACAAGTGGATTTATGTTACGTTACAAAAATTGATTGCAAAATCTGATTAATCTTTGATTGGTGTGGAGTTTTTGGATATTTTATCGAGGGGGAGAAGATGGCGGATGAAGAAAATGAGTTTTATGAAAGTGCGTGTGGATATTTTGAAGGAATGGTGCAGAAGGCTGAAATAGTACGTATTCCTACAGAAGAGGAATGTTTTTTGTTGTGTTCTGAAAATGAAATGGATGTGATGGAAAATATTTCTGCTCAGGAAGAATTGTATGGAATTCTCTTAAGTCTTGGATGGCGACGTTCTGGGGATTGTTTTTATAAAGAAACCTGTCCCCATTGTAAAAAATGTCTTGGAATACGCGTTCCTGTATCAAAATTTTCTCCATCCAAAAGTCAACGTAAAAGTATCCGTAAAAATATGGATGTGCAGATTTCCCTTTGCTCTGACCCTGAGGAATTTGTAACGGATGAAAAAATACAGTTGTTAAAAATGTATGACAGTCGGCACAATCCAAACAGTAGTAAATCAGAATATGAAATATATGATGAATTGACTTGGATGAATGGTATTAGTGGCGACAGAAAAAAAGAGTACCATGGAACCTATAATATGGATTATCGGGTGGATGGAAAATTGATTGGCGTTGGAATTGTAGATAGGGCGGAAGATTCCTTGTCGTCAAATTATTTTTATTACGACACTTCTGATGAAATCTTAAAAAGAAGTATAGGTGTATTTAGTGTAATACAGGAGATAGAGGCTTGTAGAGGAAATTTGTTTAACGGTGAACTAAAGTCCTCATTTTATTATTTGGGGTATTACATTGCGGAATGCGATAAAATGAATTATAAGATTCAGTATAAGCCGAACGAATTGCTTATTGATGATGAATGGATTGAATCAAACGATTTATTAGGGGAGAATTGATGGGTAGAATTATAAAGCGGGCAATAACATTTGCGGTGGTTTCTTTTATTTCCATATTTATTTTTGCAGAGGAGATAACCATTCTGTCATTTAATATTGCTCACAATAGTGCATATAAAAAAGAACACAGAAAGGAGTGGATTTCACAAATCTCAGAGATTGTTAATTCCAATAACGCTGACATTGTTTTGCTACAGGAAGTCCCTTTGGAATTGAAACGTGGATTTGTAAAAAAGTATTATGGGGATGTGGAGCTTCATTTCAAGGTTCCTGAAAAACGTACAATATTAAACGAAATTGCGGAAAGCCTGGGTGAAAATTGGCAGTTCTTTTCAACGGCAACATATCTTTTGCATGGTGGAGTAAAAATTGACGGAATTGATATTTCCGGTGGAGACATGAGTCAGAACAATGCCATTTTATATAAGGCTAATCGTTTCTCTGCTGAAGATATGGCGAAGGAGTTTGGATTTACACGTTTCCCGGACTGTGACTACAGATTCAACAAAAACAATGTCCAGATTGTGCAGTTTTGTGAAATGGAAACAGGAAAAAGTTTTGTTGTTTCAAATGTTCATCTGCAATCAAAAAATGCAATTGAAAAAAGAAATTCCGATCTGGAAAATCTTGCGGACTTGCTGTTGAATGAATTTGGCGGAGAAATAGGAGATGAGCCAATTATTGTTGGTGGCGATTTTAATACAAACCGCTGGGAATTTGATGAAATGGGATTCTTTTTGTATTTTGTGGACGGAAAGAAAAGCCCAAAAACGACTTTGTCAACAGTAAAAGATAGAATTAAATATGCAAATGATTTTGATCATTTTGTTTATAATCTTGCCTTAAAAAAGTTTTTGACGTCCGAAATGAACCGTGCCGTTCTAGGAAATTCTGGTACGGATTTGGAAAAGGTAAAGTCTGTTGTTATTTCAGGAAAAAAGTTTAATTCGGCCCAGGAAATACGGGAACGCCTGTCAGACCATGTCCCTATCGTTATTTCATTTGATTTTGACAAAGCAATTATGGAGTAAATAATTCTGAAGAAGGTTTTAAACGGGGTTCATTCAATTTAAATTTTGATATATACTGGGACAGACTTTTTATGAGTTGTTAGGAGCTTTATCAATATGAAAAAATTATTTATACCTATTGCCATTTTGACATCCTGTTTATTGTTTAGTTGTGCTACTACTGGGCAGGTTTCAGAAAATCCTGGGGATTCTCAGGATTTAGTCTCATCTGGATCAGTAGTAAAGGAAAATGATAATTCGGCTAAGACGGAAGAAGACAAGAAGATTGCCGAAGCAAAAAAAGCTGAGGAAGAAAAGAATGCCGCCGAGGCAAAAAAAGCTGAGGAAGAGAAGAAAGCGGCCGAGGCAAAAAAAGCTGAGGAAGAAAAGAAGGCTGCTGAGGCAAAAAAGGCTGAGGAAGAGAAGAAAGCAGAGAATTCAAAAAAGACTAAGGATGAAATGAAAGCCCTTGGTTATAGTGATGCAGGTTCATTGGATGGCGCTTGCAGAGTTGCAAAATTCAAGATGGAGGCCCCAAAAACTTTTGCAGTTTATAAGCCTTCAAAATATAGAGCAATTCCAGAAACTAGAGTTGATATCGTATATACAAATACAAAAAATACTGAAGAGGAATTTACATTGAGAAAGAATGTTGGAAATCTTGATGTAAGTGAGGATTCAAGAAATTATTCACAGGTAACCTTCTTGAACTATGGTGGAATTCGTATGTTGGCTAAGGGAACCGAGCCGGATCTTTATAAGGTTGTAACATGGTCCAGCGGAGATTATTCATATTCTTTTGTGTCAAATGTTGGTTTCCCTCAAGAGGTTATTTTTGCGTTGATTCGAGATATCGAATAGAAAATATATAACATAAAAAAATTAAGGTCATCCCGATTTTCAATTAGGTTTGGAACGAGATGGCCTTTTTTTTGGAGATTTAGAATGGATTATCATGTTAGTAAAAAAGGAAGCGATAAAAACATTGGTTCCATGGAGGCACCATTTTTGACTATCCAAAGGGCTGCTGATTGTGCAGTTGCAGGGGATACAGTTATTGTTCATGAAGGGGTTTACCGAGAATGGGTAAAACCTCAAAATAGCGGTGCGAAGAATTTTCCAATAACGTATGAGTCTGCCAAAAACGAAAAGGTGATTATAAAAGGCTCTGAAAGAATTGATAATTGGGAGCGTGTTGAAAATGGTGTATGGAAGGTTGCTTTGCCAGACACTTTTTTTAATGGATTCAATCCGTTCGTTGAAGAGGTTGGTGGTGATTGGCTTGAATTTCCCAAAAATCCGTCGGTTCATTTGGGAGATGTTTATTTAAATGGCAAGAGTTTTTACGAGGCCTTTTCTCTGGAGGAAGTAAAAAATCCAACCCCAAAAACGGAATGTAGATTTTGGACATGGGATGAAGGTCGGGACAGACACCTTGAGGATGTTGATGGAACTGTTTTTGTTTGGTTTGCTCAACATGATTTGAACTCAGATACGACAGTAATTTATGCAAATTTTCATGAATACAACCCGAATAAGGAGTTTGTAGAAATCAATGTGCGGAAATGTTGTTTTTTTCCAGAAAAAACTGGGTTGGATTATATAACTGTTCGGGGCTTTGAAATGGCTCAAGCGGCAAGTCCTTGGGCACCTCCTACTGCAAAACAGTATGGACTGTTAGGGACGAATTGGAGCAAAGGATGGATAATCGAAAACAATATACTTCACGATGCAAAATGTAGTGCAATCAGTTTGGGTAAGGAAGAATCAACTGGTCAAAATGATTTTACAAAAGGTAGAGTAAAACCAGGGTATCAATATCAAATGGAGGCAGTCTTCAAGGCTCGTCATATTGGTTGGGATAAAGAAAGAATAGGAAGCCATGTCATCAGATTTAATAAAATATATGACTGTGGACAAAATGGAATTGTAGGTCATCTTGGATGTATTTTTAGCAGCATCTATGGAAATGAAATTTATAGAATTGCTACAAAATATGAGTTTTTTGGATACGAAATTGCGGGGATAAAACTTCATGCAGCAATCGATGTTCAGATAAAAAACAATTACATCCACAACTGTATGCTGGGAACATGGATGGATTGGGAAACCCAGGGAACAAGAATATCATCGAATATTTATGACAAAAACAGACGGGATTTGCTAATCGAAGTTTCTCATGGGCCGTGTCTTGTGGATAATAATATTTTTACCTCAGATTATGCTTTGAATAACGTTTCCCAGGGAAATGCTTATATACACAACCTGATTTGTGGATTTATGGAAAAATATGATGTCCTTGATCGAACTACTCCATATCATTTGCCACATTCAACGGAACTGCTGGGAACCGCTTTTATTTATGGAAATGATGATAGGTGGATGAATAACATTTTTGTAGGCAAAAAAGAAACTGACAAAGATTATTCGAAAGAAATAGATGGACGAATATGTTATGGAACCGCAATTTATAATGGCTGTCCAGCAAGTTGGGAAGAATATAAAAATAAGGTTTATTCAATTGAAGGGGACCATCAGATTTATTTTAAAATACCTCAGGCGGTTTATATCCACGCGAATGCATATTTTAATGGGGCAAAAAAGTTTGATTGCGAAAAAGATTCTTATGTTGATGACACAAATCCGGGGGTAAAAATAGTTACAGAATCGGATGGAGTTTATCTTGAGATGAATATCCCTGAGAAATTTTTTGATTCTTCATTAAGCTATGGAAAGATTTTTGAATGTGATTCATTGGAAGTTCCTAGATTGACTCAGCAACATTTTGAAAATCCTGATGGCAGTTCAATTGTTTTGGATGAGGACCTGACTGGTGAAATAAGATATGGCTCGTCAATGGCTGGACCTATTCAAGGTTTAAAACCTGGAATTAATAAAATATTAATTTGGGAAATTTGATTTTGTAATTACGCTGGGAAAATTAATGGGCATCTCTAGAAAGAGATGCCCTAATATATTTTTCGGGGTAAACTAATGGTCGACCCTGTCATAAATTCTGTGTAAATGGCAAGGTTTAATTAAAAACGGGAACACGCCCGTCAAAAAGAATCGCAAATTGGTTAACCGCCAGTGCCCAGTCCTTTATGGACAACGTCCAACGGGTGCTGGCGTTTTTTAT
>JAZUKJ010000104.1:0-37814 GCA_045643225.1 Treponema sp.
TTCTGTACAACTAATCCTCCAGCATTGAGGCAACAGCATCTTCTGCGGAAGAAAAAGGACCGTGCAAATTTGCTCTGTTGCGAGAATCCGAAATTGCCTTTTCAAGGGAATATGGATCCCTTGTGATTTCAAATGGAATGCGGTTTTCACGGACTGCTTGACGCATAAAAATGTTAAATGCAGTTGTCATGTTCATTCCCAAATCCGCAAAAAGGGATTCTGCCTGTTTTTTTAGTTCGCTATCAGTTTTTATATTGATATTTGCAGTCATAAATCACCTCTTGCTTAAAATATAATACACTGTGCGCACAATGGCAAGATATCATCGTTATAAATTTCCACTAAATTATTTTGCTAAAAATCAATGCTTTTTCATTTCTGAAATCAGGGCCAGGACGGATTTTTTTTATTTCAGAAATCCATAAATATAAACCTGAGGGCGAAGTTTTTCTGTTAATTCTAAATAGGCCGATTCAAAATTCTCAAAACTTACTGGCAGATTTTCTCCCAGTTCATTGTATTTTTTTATGGCCTGTCTGATTTGATACCAGCCCACATCAGCACGGTTCAGCTTAAATTCTTCCCTTATTGAATGGTTTATGTCTATTTCAAAATATTTCTGCCAGATGACTTTTCCCTGTTCCAAAACATTCTGTGCTTCAGCGGAAAATATTTTGTCTGCCATGTATTGAACCATAAAGTCGCTTTCAAAACGGTCTGGTGCATTTACTTCTGTTTCCGTAAAAGGGATAAAGTGATTTACGATTGACCATTTCTGATTGTTCCATTCAAGGCCGTCCGCGCTGGCGGTAAGGTTTGAACCGTTGAAAAGCATCCAGACAAGACAGTCGTTTTTGAATTCATCAGAAAGTTCCTTTGACGGCTGCAAAAACTGATCCCGGTCATTAATCCAGGTGTGGGGAATGATTCTTCTGACGGTAAAAACAACTGCCGTTTGCCATAAATTCTTTTCATTTACATATATAGCACCTTTATGACCAATTTTAGAAAGAGATGATAGAAGTACTGTACCTTGCCCAGCTTGTTGCAAATCATTGCTATCACAAACAAAGTGACTAATTGCATTATCAGACCAAAACCCAGTTCCATTAGGTGAAACACAATTTTTGAGACCTATGACTTCTTCATTATTGCATTTAGGTCTATCAATCCATTTACTAAGAAAAAATTCAGAAGGCTTGTTATAAAATGATTTTCGCCCTATTGGTTGAGCCATTTTATCCAAGACTTCGCATGAGATTTCATTTATGGTATTGAATTTATCTCTATTACTGTTATTTGTTTTCCAAATCAAAAAGCCTATTGGAAATTCTCCTTTTAAACCTTCAAATGATTTAGAATGAACAACAAAGCCATCAAGATATTCTGCATTCCAATTCATTCTAAAATCTTCAAAGTTAGTTGCATTTACATATTTCAATTTAGAAAACATCGCCAAAGTTGCATTTGGAATTTCTTTTGCAATTCTTGCTACAAATTGTATAAATAATTCATTCGTTGCTTTGCCATAAATATTCATACATTTATCTGCAAATTTTGATTTTGCAACTTCAGATTTTGCAGTATTTTTATTTTGATTTGAATAATTATCTGAACTTCCTGCTTCTGCCCAAGGCGGATTTATCAGCACCAGAATCTTTTTCTTGCCGGTCTTTGAATCTGCAATAATCTTTCGCAAACTTTCCGGCACTTTATTGGTAAGGGGTATAATCAATTTGTCCGTCGTCAGTAATGTCATCATTCAAATAATCATACTGAAATCTTTGAGCTGCGACACAAGTTTTAGCGGCTTTCATTACATCAACATCAGCCTGATCCAAAGTGCTCATAAATATATTGCGTGGATTGGAATGTTTTGTTTCAAGGTTGCCAACTCCACAGCACATATCCCAGACAATGTATTCTTTCTGCCAGCCTGTACCAAGGGTTTTATTCAGCAATTCATAAGCTTTATCAACAACATGCAAGGGTGTGTAATATGCGCCCTTAAAACTTCTTTCGTCATAAGGAATCAAGCTGTCCCGTCGCTCCAAAAGATAGTTCCTGTATTCCTCTTTTGGCGGTCTGTCAAAAATTGCCCAGAATTTTCTGTAGCCTTCAACACTGCCCAGTTCATACAGTTTTCCGTTCAATGAAAACACAGGCTTGCTTCCCTTGTGCAAAAGCTCCGCCGGAAGATGTTCATGGGTACTAACCGTACCGTCGTTCATAATATCAGCATAAAAAAGCAAGGCATAATCTTTGCTGGACACTCCCTTGATTTCCTTTCCTATCATCTCAACCCATTTATCAAAAACCTGCTTCAAGTTGTCCGGGGTAATTTGGGTTCGTATGATTTCACCTTTTTCTATTGCATTATGGACAGTTTCAATAAATTCCTTTTCGTTTAACTGAATGTTGTAGGAAACAAAATGGGTTCCAATAAATTGACTCACTTTATCAAGGGCATCAGGAGTTACATCGCTGGCAGATTTTCCCCATTTGACCTTTATGGATTTGTCCTCAAAAAAATCCAAGGCAACCTGGGTTTTCATTATGGCGGCCTTAACAGAATCTATGACACAAAGAAACGGCGGTATTTCGTCACCATCTTTCAGGGCTTTTCGTATATAGTAAAAAAGTTGGGTAAACATGGCATAAGTCGAATGTGTTTTTCCTTCCTTAGCCTCAAACCAAATTTCTTTTGTCTGAATGTCGATGAGATTTTTCTGATATCCTTTAAGTTTTAGTGCCTTTATATAAAGATCCTTTACATCCTCTTCAGATGATACCTTCTGCAAATCTGTATAAAGTGACATAGAATTACTCCAAAAAAACACAAATGTCCTGCGAAACAAAATACATAACACTTGTTATATTTATATTCATTATAACATAAGTTATCAAAATCAGGAAATACATAACATTTGTTTGTAATGTATATTCATGGGATTTTGGAAAAAGGTTGACGACTACCTTAAATACAAAGGCATTTCAAGAAAAGAGTTGGCATCTGGAACAGGCATTAAAAATCAGACTTTAGACAGGGCTATACAGAGGGACAGTGAACCAAAAATAGCGGAAGGGCTTAAGGTCTGCCAGTTTTTGAATGTCGATGTCTCCACATTCCTTGACCAGCCCATAAAAATTATGCAGGGACAATCCGGGGAATCGCAAGATGAAATCCAAACACAGCTGGCGCTTTACAGAAAACACCATGCCCTGATCGAAAATTTTGAAAAAATAAATCCTTCAAGGCAAAAAGCCGTACTGGAGATGATAAAACAGTTGGCGGAAGCCGAATCCACCTCCATTTCCCGATGAAAATTGCATTGCGTTGTTGTTTTAATCGCAGATTTGTTCAAACCAATTTTCCGTGACCGTGGAAGCTGTCTGCCAGTTGAAAGCAGAGGGATACATCATGAAGCGAAAAGCCTGTTGGAACCAAGAGTTTTTACATTCCAATGCGATTGGTAAAGATGATGTAATTTTCCTCAATTTATTGTAAAATGAAACAATGAATGACTTGTCACAAAAGAAACTATTGAAGCGGCTGGGATTAATCTATGTAATCATAGTTTCGCTTATAAACTATTTGGGATATCTGATGCCAAGCTCCGGACAGATGCCTGTCAGAAAGACCAGTGAATTCTCTGCATGGATTGCCTTCATGGACTCACACAATTCGCTCATCACAATACTCTCCTCCTTTTCTTTCGTGATTCCATTTATGGTTTGTCTTTTGTATATCTGTTCCGGCAACAACAAGAATGTGACAAAACGAATTATCAATATTCCATTCACATTTTCCATATTCGGTGGCCTTGGATGGTTTTTGGCGTTCTGCCTTGAACTTTGTTTCCTGATATATTTCAAGTTCAGCACCGGCATTCCAGTCTTTTCAATCGTTTTAAACTCCCTATTGAACATTGTCCAGGAATGCCTTTTTATCTGCACCTTTACATTTTTTACCTTGGACGCCATCCATAGAAAATTCATTCTGCCAAAAGTATTCCCGGAAGGTAAATTGAATTCCTACGAGGGAACTGTGAAGCTTTCCTCAAAATTGCTTTTCGTAGTATTTTTCCTGTCGGTAAACGTTTTTCCAATTTTCTATCTGTCCTCAACTTTGTTTAACCTTAGCACGATTCATGATTTTGAAATAAACAATTCCATATATTATGCCCTGGCTTTTATAGTTATCCTGGGAATTGTTCTAGTAATCAATTTTTCAAACTATTTTTCCGTTCCAATAAAAAAACTCCGGGATGCCACAAACGAAATAAAGCGCGCGGATTACTCAAAGCGGGTCAAGATTGTCAGTTGTGATGACCTGGGGGAACTGGCAGACAATTTCAATGACATGTCGGAAGCCCTTGATGAAAAAACAAAAAAGATTCTTGCCATACAGGATTCAATTATCCGTGGAATGGCCGTAATGGTGGAAAGCCGGGACAACAGCACCGGTGGCCATATCAACAGAACAAGCGACTGTGTACGGGTGTTCATAAATCAGCTGATAAAAAAAGAAAACTTCAAGAACCTTTCCCCTTCCTTTTGTGCGGCGGTAATAAAGGCGGCCCCTATGCATGACCTGGGAAAAATTGCCGTCGATGATGCAGTCCTGCGAAAGCCCGGCAGATTCACTGATGAGGAATATGAAATCATGAAACGCCATTCCGCGGAAGGCGCCCGGATTGTTGAGCATGTCCTGAAGGAAGTTGACGATTTGGAATTCAAGTCAATCGCAATCAACGTGGCTCATTATCATCATGAAAAATGGAACGGAACCGGATATCCGGAAAAGATTTCCGGAAAGGACATCCCTATCGAAGCAAGAATCATGGCACTGGCGGATGTATTCGATGCCCTTGTAAGCAAGCGGTGCTATAAAGACAGCATGAGCTACGACAAAGCCTTTGGAATTATTGAGGAATCCCTGGGAAGCCATTTTGACCCGGATTTAGGAAAAGTATTCATTGAATGCAGGCCTTTGCTTGAAGAACTGTACAGTCATTATCAGTAAACCGGCCTGAATATTTATGAAGAGAACAGACCTGGGACCGAAAATTTAATCAGTCCCAGAATTTATTAAAATCAATATCCCAAAACATCGCCCACCAAAATGACTTTGATTCGGTTAGGAATCATGGATGTTCTGGTCACGACAATGTTTGCGCAAATCGAGTTCGTAAGACAGTCGCCACATTTTCCGGTTTGGGCGCAAGGGGTATTGCTGCTCAGACGGTTGCAGTTAGGAGGTGCGGCAACGGTCCTTACTCTGCGGATTGCGTCCTCCACATTTGCCACAACCTTGTTCATTCCTGCCACGACTATAACGGAATCCGGGCCGTAAATCAAAAAGCTGACACGGTTTCCCCGGGCATCAATGTTGACCAGCTCACCGTCCAAAGTGATTGCGTTGGTGCTTAAGATGAAAACGTCGGAATTAATCTGAAGAGCCTTGCACTGTTTCAGTTCTTCCGGGGTTTTGTAGTTTTCACGGACAACAAGCTCATGACCGGCGGCCTTTATGGCATCCTTGAAACCATTTTCGTCCAAAGTCATGGAACCACCATAGGCAACAGATTTTTTTGAGCCGTCGCCAGCGGAAATCAGTTCCACAAGCTTCGCCTTGGCTTCATCGACTGTGGCACAATAGTAGCCTTCCATTTTTCTTGCATTCAATCTTTTTATGATTGTGGCTGCCTGGTTTTCATAAAACATTTCCCTTGGTGTTGCCATTTTTTCCTCCAATAAAATCGCCCATCCAGAAAATGTAGATGAGCGAAGTGTAAATTATCGTGTCAAACTTCTGAAATGATTGTAAATCAGTTTTCCTGATTCTGTCAAATCATCTTCAGTCCATCCGCTAAGTTTGCTGCAACCTGATGAAATGGCGCTGGCGGTTTCCGGTTTGTTGCAAAGTGACCAGTTCATATGGCTGATGTTGTACGTATCGCAAAGGTCAAACCATTCTTGCGACTCCTCTTTATTAAATCCACCGTTTCCGCTGGCATCGCAGGTTCCGAACTCCGTTATGAAAACCGGAAGCCCCGCATTGATACAATTTTCAACTCTGGTTCGCATATCACTTTTGTGACTGCCTGCGTAGAAATGGAAAGTGTACATGATATTTGCATACAACCGTCCACTTGGATCGGCAGGCCTGTTGTTTCCAACATCATGTATATCCTGGGACCAGGTGTTTGTTCCAACGATGATAACCGCATTCGAATTCTGGGCACGAATCACCGGGATAACGGCTTCGGCGTAGGTTTTCAAATCTGACCAAGGAGTTCCGGTTGGTTCGTTACAGATTTCATAGAGAATGTTGTCATAGTTCTTGTACTTGGTCGCAATCTCCCCGAGGAATTCTTTTGCATCCTCAAGGTCGTTGTTTGGATTGTATTCATGGACATGCCAGTCAACAAGGACATACATTCCAAGGGCGGTCGCATAATCAATTCCGTCACAAACTTTCTGTTTAAGTTCCGTCTGATTTCCTCCAGAAAGATAACCGTTGACCTGCTGTGGATAAAGAACCAGCCGCACACAGTTTGTGTTCCAGCTGTCCCGCAAAGATTTGAACCCATCCTTGTTTACATATTCAGGGAACCAGGAAATTCCGTGGGTGCTCATTCCGTAGAGCATGTAGTTTTCATTGTTCTTGTCCTTAAGATACGCTCCGTCCACATGAAGCGCCCCGTGATTTGCGACAGGAGTTCCGGTTACATCAACAGGTTTTGGATTTGGGGTGACCGGTGTATCCGGGGTGCTATTTCCGCCTTGATTTCCGGAACCATTCCCCAAAACGGTTTCGATTTTTGAAACAACAACACCGTAGCCCATTAGCGCAAAGCCATTGTTTTTCAGATTGGATGCATCGCTGGAACTGATTTTATAAATCAACGGATTTGAATCAGGGACAACACCGCTGCTGTTTGCCCCGGTCTCTTTGTGTCCGTTCGTATAAGTTCCGCCGCTTAATTCAGACCAGGTGGAACCTGCAGAATCCAGCTGAAGTTTTTTGTAGGTGGTCGCAGTTGATGAAGGTGTCCAGTAGATTTTAATCTGGTCCCCGGATGCAATCTGTGAAAACTGGCTTTTATCTATCGTGAGATTTATTTTCCAGTCCGAATCATTGAAATCCTTTGAGCCGGACCAAACCGTTTTTGTTTCAGGATTATTTGCCGGTGAGTTACCTGGTTTTCCTCCAGAAGAACCTGCCGTTGAACCAAGCCCCCCAGTCAAAGCGGAACAAGACAGCAATGCAGCTACAGAAAAGACTACAAAAGAGAACGGAATAATTTTTCTAAACGTTTTATTCATATCGCCATACCCAAAAAAAAGAAATGGCTCTCCCCTGAAATTAACGTTTTTAAATCATCTTACCTTTGAGGATATCACCCAATCGAATAAAATTCTACTTAGATAAACAGATTCAAAGAATTTATTTCGTTTTCCGTATCAAGAAACGTTCCAATCCAGCTTGTCCGCTTGATGGCTGAAAAAATTTCCAATCGCGCTCAGCTATAGGGATATTTCCCGATTCGCTAAATTATATGGAATTTATCTAAAAACACAAAACAATCGGCAAATATCCCATAAAATAAATTCCATGAATTTTTGGGAACGAGTAGTAACATTACTTGAATCAAAGGATATTGCCCGGAAGGAACTGGCAAATCATGCCGGATTTGATGTCTCCAACATTGGCAAAGGAATAGCCAACGGTAACAGCCCTTCCGCGGAAACCGCCGTGAAGATTGCAAAATATTTGGACACAACCGTTGAATTTCTTGTCACAGGCAAAGACATAAGGCTGTCCAAAAACACGACAACAGAACTGGATGAACTGTTCAAGTATTCAAACACGATCCATGAATTAAACACCATTCCGGACGAATCAAAAGCCCCGATTCTTGATATGATTAGCAATATGAGCAGCAAATACAATATTGCGAATTCCAGGCGCAGGTAAATCAAAGTACAAGCAAAATCCGGAGACCTTTTATCCACCGGAACCTGGCCCCCAGGATAAAACTGCGTCGCCATTTAAAATTTATGAGCAATTTAAAAATTAGACACAGCCCCACAGCACGTCAGGTAAATATTACTACAAATTTAACCCCTAGTAATAAAACACCATTTTTGGCATTGAAAAATTTTTTTTCTCTTAGAATGCCTATATGAGCTTCAGTGACAACCTTAGAGAATTAATGAAGGCAATGGATATTACAGCCACAGAGCTTTCAGCCAAGACAGACATAAGCAGGGATACAATCAACAGCTATCTCAAAACCAAGGGCCCCATTCCAAGCGCCGATAAGGCAGTCAAAATTGCTCAAGTGCTCCAGACCAGCGTAGAATTCCTTGTCACTGGATTCGAAAAATCTGCAAACCTTTCAACAAATTATGATATCCATAAAATGAGAAAATATGCAAAGACCATAAACGCACTGGATTCCCTTCCCGAGTTCTCCCGTTCCCCTATTGAAAACATGATTAATAATATGAGTGAAAAAATGGTAAGCGCAGTGATACCGAAACCGTCCGAGGAAAAGCAGAATTCCTGATTCTACTTCAGGGCTCTCCGTGCATCATCAAATTTCTGGTTAAACGCTTTGGAATAAAGCTTCTGCTCTTTTTCATTACCGTATTTCACGATGACATAAATCTTGTCTTTATCAGAATAGCCCATGAGGTTTTTCATTTGGGCGCAGGTCAAGGTGGATGTGTAACTTACGGTAATCTGGTCGCCGCTTTTATCGGTGTAAAGGATATTTATGTCCTTAAAGTCAAACCGTTTCCCACCACACTCAAGCGCCATGTAGATTTTTTTTGTATCAGAATGCTCTTCGTCCAGATAGATTGAATAGTTTACAATCATATTGTTCAAAGGCACTTTCTTCATTGTGTAGAAATAGATATCCAGGTCTATTGCGGACATAGGATAGCTTTTTATCTTGAAGGAGGTGGACTCAATGAAATTCATCTGGCAAATCTTTCGGCCCGGATAGACCATTGCCTCGAAACTTTCATTCTTAAATGCCAATGTCAGAGGGTCCACAAGGTTGTTGTTTTTATAAACCGTAAAATGAAGATGAGGTCCAGTCGAATAGCCGGTGGTCCCTACAAGACCGACCTTGTCCCCCTGGTCAACCTTTTCACCTTTTTCAGTCAAAAGTTTGCTCATGTGGGCGTACAGGGATTTATATCCATCGGCATGACGGATTACAACATAGTTTCCATACTGCTTGTGCCAGCCCGCAACATCAACAACGCCTTTCCTGGTGGCATACACAGGGGTTCCCGTTGGACAGGCCATATCAATTCCGTTGTGGTTGCTTGCTACATGGGAAATAGGATCGATTCTTGGACCAAACTGGGATGTCAAATAAAATTTGGCTGACTTTAGAGGATTTTTAAAATCATCGCCCTTTGAGGATGTCGCGTTCCATGAAGCCCTTGAAGAGCCCAGCCCACCAATTGACGCACAACCGGTAAGGAAAAAAGACAACACGACAACAAAAGCCAGCAAAGCCCTTTTCATGACACCTCCATATGTATTTCAGGCTCAAAACAAATAGAACCTTTTTTGTCAAAACTCAATAAAAAAGTTTGTGCCTCTTTGCAAACAACTTTCTAGTAAAAACTCCCCTAAAATAGCAACAATTGTTTTGACATTAACGGGCATCTCTAAAAGTTGCAATCTTTAGATGTTCCCAATCGTATATCTCCGTTCATGAGAAATGTTCGTCGGAAAAACTTAGTTTCGGGCCTAACAAATCTCAAATATCTCCATTGAGAGAATGACTTCTATTATATTTTTCAAACTAATGTAGTCAAGTAAAATTACTAAAAAAGTTTAAATAAATTTTTGCAGGGGCATATCTTTTTAGGATAAAACCGCCCCATAAATTTTCGGTATTTCTTTAACTAGACTTAACACATATTTTCAAAAACCCACTTACTTTTTGAACCAGGAAAAAAAATGTCCGCCCAAGGATAGCCCCGAACGGACATTCTTTTGGATAGGAATTGCACGAAGGATTACAACATGAAAAGCAAATCTTCGTAAGATGGGAACGGTTTATAGTCCTCACCCAACAGCACTTCAATCTGGTCCGCCACAACCCTTGTTTCAGCCATCGCCGGGATTACACTGTTAGCATAGGCCTTCGCCTCGGTTATGTTTTCAGCCGACTGTTTTGCTTCCAGATGCTTCCTGCACAATTCATCCGTCTTTTCATACAGCTGATTCACCAGTCCGTCCAGTTTTTGAAGCAATTCTATTCCGGCGGTACATTTTACTCCAGGAACCACGGCCTTCATATCGGCGACAGTCTTGCTGACATCCTTCATGTATCTGAAGGCGGCAGGAAGGATATCCTTGTTGACCATCTCCAGCATTGTCTGGACCTCAATGTTCAGCACCTGGCAGTATTTTTCCAGCTTGATTTCGTAATGGCTTTCAATTTCAGTTTGAGTGTAGATGCCCATGTCACGGAACATTTTGATGTTCTTTGAATCCTTGTAATGGTCCATAGCCTCAGGAAGGTTCCTAAGATTCAAAAGGCCCCTCTTTTCCGCTTCCTCAATCCAGCTTGAATCATATCCGTTGCCGTCAAAAATGATTCTCCAGTGGGCGGTAAGTTCCCTCTTTACCAGGGCCTGAAGCGCTTCATCAAAATCAGACTCACCCTCAAGTTCATCGGCAAAGGACTTCAAGGTATACGCGACTATTCCATTCAGCACAGTGTTCGGACCTGAAACAGACAGTGAAGAACCCACGGAACGGAATTCAAATCTGTTACCGGTAAAGGCAAAAGGGCTGGTCCTGTTTCTGTCGGTGGAATCCTTTGGTATTGGCGGAAGGACATCAACACCCAGCGTCATCTTTTTCTTCGTGACCTCATCATAATGGGTTCCATTCTTTATGGATTCCAGAACAGCCTGGAGTTCTTCCCCCATGTAGATGGAAATTATTGCAGGAGGAGCCTCGTATCCGCCAAGACGGTTATCATTGCTTGCGGAGGCCACGGAAATACGCAGCAGGTCCTGATACTCATCAACCGCTTTGACTATGGCCGTGACAAACAATATGAACTGGGCATTCTTTGCAGGAGTGTCCCCCGGATCCAAAAGATTCTCCCCTTCATTTGTGGCCATGGACCAGTTGTTGTGCTTGCCGCTTCCGTTGACCCCTGCGAAAGGTTTTTCATGGAGCAGACAAACAAGACCATGACGGCGGGCTACCTTTTTCATGACCTCCATAGTCAACTGATTCTGGTCGGAGGCTATGTTCGTTGTACTAAAGATTGGTGCCATTTCATGCTGGGCAGGAGCGGCCTCGTTGTGTTCGGTCTTTGAAGTGATTCCGTATTTCCAGAGGGTCTCATTCAGGTCTTCCATATATTCGACAATCCTTGTCTTGAGGGCGGCGAAATACTGGTCATCCATTTCCTGTCCCTTTGCTGGTTTTGCACCGAACAAAGTCCTGCCGGTCATGCGGAGGTCCTTTCTCTGATTGTAATATTTTTCGTCCACAATAAAATATTCCTGCTCCGGCCCAACGGTGGTAGTTATATGTTTTGCCGTACCATTACCAAACAGGCGGAGGATTCTAAGTCCCTGCTTATTCAAGGCTTCCATTGAACGGAGAAGCGGTGTCTTTTTATCAAGGGCCTCTCCGGTGTAGGAACAGAAGGCCGTCGGAATACAAAGGGTGTGCTCCTTTACAAAAGGATATACAGTAGGATCCCAAACCGTATATCCACGGGCCTCAAAGGTTGCCCTGGTACCGCCGGACGGAAAGGATGATGCATCCGGCTCACCCTTCACCAGCTCCTTGCCGCTAAAAGTCATCAAGACGCCACCGTCGTCGGTAGGATTTATAAAACTGTCATGCTTTTCCGCCGTAATACCTGTCAACGGCTGGAACCAGTGCGCATAATGTGTAGCACCCTTTTCGATGGCCCACTCCTTCATGGCATGGGCAACCTGATTCGCCACATCAATATCAAGGGGGACCCCTTCGTCCAATGTCTTTTTCAAAGCCTTAAATGTTTCCTTTGGCAGGCGGTCCTTCATGACGCGCTGATTAAAAACATACGACCCAAACAATTCCGGAACATTAGCAGATACCATCATTTTCTCCCATAAAGTTAAACAAGGATATTTAAAAATAAAAAGGCGATGTGAATCCCATAAAAACAAAAATGGTTTCCACATCGCACTTGATGTTGATTCAATCCTAGCCTTTTTAATAAAAAGTTTCAATAGATAACCGGCGAAACTTTTTTCTATCCCAAAAACGGACATCCCTTTCAACAAAAGGGAACGGCTTTTATTTTATTGGGACAATCCCGTAACCGGCCCTCAGTATTTCGGATATCAACCTTTGGATTTTCTCGTACACATAATCCGAACGGCTTCCATTTATATTGCCCACATCCACACAGATGACCATGCCGTCATACAGGTTTTCCGTCGTGACATCAATCACCTCATCGGCTGTCATGTAGCGGATCCCCTTATCGGAAAGGGCCTGTTCAAACGAAACCCTGTCATTGACTTTATTCCAGGCATCCACATAGGTGTATCCGGCAGACTCCCCGGCTTTTTTCATCAGCCAGGAACTATTGTAATATGGTGCATGCCAGAAAAGTTCCAGCTCCTTTCCTGTGGCGGCAAAAAATTCATCCTCGTTTCTTGCAAGGCCACGCATTATGAAGTCCTCGTCAATGTTGAAATCCTTGGACAGCAGATCGGCGGTGGTAAAGAATCCGGACGCGCAATGATTTCCGCTGGCAAGAATCTGGCACACCTCCATTGGATAGCGCCTTATGAATTCCCCGTTTATAAAAAAGGTGCCCCTAAGGTTGTATTTTTCCAAAGCCGCCAGCACCTGCGCCAGACCTTCATTTCCTTCCGTAGCGTCAAACACTATGGACACTTTTCCGTTCAGCTTCTTTTCTTCCCCAGCTTCCGGAATCAACGGATAAGTGAATGCAGGGGAAGCCAGTGAATGGACAAAAACTGCATTCTCGAAAGCGGAATTTGGCGAGTCCCCGACATACACACGGAATTTTCCATTCAGAGCGCCCCCCCTAAGGGCTGGAGGGTTCTTTTTTCCTACAGCATTCCATCCCCCCCGTACAGGGTCATATTCAAAACAGGTATTGTCCATATCGGTCCAGGCATTGATTTTGTCCCCTTCCCAGACGGCCTCTTTTATTGAAGAAAGGTAAAGCACATTTTTTACCCAATCGCGCTTTGATTCAGAGTATTCCCAGTTGAACAGGGTCTTGTTTCCGCCTGCTATAACCGATGCAGGGTTTCTCCACTTGAACGACAGGATTTTTTCACCGGAAACTTTCGCAACGGATTTCCACCCGTCCACCTTCCTGATTTCCAATCTGGTACCATAGCTGAAGGCAACATTCTTTCCATCAGGGGAAAGCCTTACGGATCCAGGTTCCTCATACGACTCCAGAAGCTTGAGCCCTTTTTCCATTGAATATACCGAAGCCGATTTTTTTCCCTTGGAATAGCTCAGGTTCTCTATCCACAGCAAAGGGTATTTGTTTTTTGTCCAGAACACCTCTATGGACAGAATGGAACCGTTAAGCCCAATCATGTTTTCCATTTCACGGACGGACAGGAATCCAAAGTTTTCAGGCACGGCATACAGCACAGCGACCTTTTTCTCATTAAGGTACAACAGATATTTTCCGCTTCCGTCTATCCAGAAACGGTCATGGAACGGATCAAAATCATAGGTAAGCCTTGCCAGAGGTTTCCCGCTGCCAACCACAGGATAGTACAGTCCGCGGGTATACATTTCCTTCCCTTCGATTTTATAAAGTATGTCCCCGTTTACATAATAAAGCACATCCCCTACCCATTGAACGCTGTCCAATGTTCCGGCTCCAATTTTTCGCATGGAAGCAGGGGGCAAAAGTTTTCTGACGGCGGCGTCCGTTGAAGCAAAATAAACAAACCCGCTTTCTTCGTACAGGAAAATCCTTGAATCCGCCGACCATTTGACCAGTTCCCTGTCGGATACGGAAGCACCGGCTGAAACCTGGACATGGATTCCTGTGGCGGATTGAACCAGGGTAAGATTACCCAGGGAATCTTCCTGGCAAACCCATTTTCCGTCCGGACTTTCGCACTGGCGGTCACATTCCGACCATATCTCCGGAAAATCCGCACCCCTGGAGGTCCACATGAATTTTCCGCTGGACAAACTGAAACGGGCGGTTCCGTAGGTATTCCTTAGCTGAATGATTTCATCGGAAAGCAGCTCTATCTTTTCGGGAACGCAGGTCAACGGGACAGCCTTGCCTTCGGCAGAAGTTTTCCCCAGGTGGCCCGCAAACAGGGTGGACGATTCAGGGCTTCCGGGATTTTTCCTTTCCACGGAATACAGCAGCTGATTTTCAGAGTTTATGTCATATACAGAAAAAGAGGTGCCCGCAAAAATCTGACCGCAAAAAAGTCCAGCCAGGCCTGCCATCAACAACGATTTCTTTATATCGGTATTCATTAGTCGCTCCAGTAAAAAATAGGGCATCTCTAAAAATTACAATTTTTGGAGGTTCCCAACAGTGAAATTGCCCCTAAGACCGAATCATCCAGGTGCGTCCAGTTTCTGAGGATCCGTTACAAATCCCCTATAAAAAAACCCCCGGTTAAGCCGGAGGCATTCTGTTTATTTGATAAGCGAAAGAGGATCCACAAGGTTTCCGTTTTTGTAGACCGTAAAATGCAAATGCGGACCTGTCGAATATCCTGTGCTTCCCACAAGACCAATCTTATCTCCCTGGCTAACCTTTGTACCCTTTGTGGTAAGAATCTTGCTCATGTGTCCATAGAGCGTCTGGTAGTGGTCCTTGTGACTGATGATTACATAGTTTCCATAGGAATTGTGCCATCCTGCAACCTCTACGGTTCCGCTCATCGAAGCATAAACCGGAGTTCCCATTGGACAGGCCATGTCGATTCCTGTATGCATACTGTTCTTGCGTCCGGAAATTGGATCGACTCTGCGTCCAAACCTTGAAGTCAGATAATACTTGGCCTTAAGTGGATTCCTGAAGCGTTCACCCATTGCCCTTTCAAGCTCTGATGCAGACAGGGTGCCGCCAGGGATAAACAGTTCCTGTCCTTTTGAAAGGACTGAACTGGCCAGATTATTTACATCAAGCAAATTGTTTACGGTAATGGAATACCGTCTTGCAAGCCTTTCAAGGGTATCACCATTTACTACTGTGTAGATAATACCGTCAGTGTTAGGAATCTTAAGTTTTTTTCCTGCAGGGATGTCGGTAACATCTTTGATACCGTTAATGGAAATAACTGTGGAAATATTGGCAAGACCGTTTCTCTTACAGAAAGAGCTGATGTTATCTCCTGACTTGAACGTCGCCGTGCGGTACCAGACAGGCTGCATGTAATCAACCTTTGGCATATAGGGGTTTCCGTTTTCGTCAACCACGTTTCCCCATCCATCAATAACAGGCGTAGTCTCCATGGCAAAGGAGGACATGGCGGTATCCAAAAATTCTATGGCCCAGCTGTTATCGGCGCAAACCTCTACAGGGGTGGCAAAGCCTTTTTCATCGGCATATTCGTCTACTGATTTTTTCTGGAAATAAACACAGGCTATGATGGCAGGAACAATCCACGCAACCTCAACGATATGGAAAATAATTTTCAGTAACAATAAAGCCGCATCCCTCAGCATGATAAGGAAATTTCTTACCCCATAGTTTCTTGGGGCCACAATGGCTGAGGAGGCATACCTAGGACGGTTAGTTTCCTTTCGGAATACATTTTTTCTAATACCGGAGGAATTATAAGACTTTTTTCCTGAATAATTTATTATTTCCATAATTTTTCTATCGACATAAAATCTACACTATATTAGAATAAATTCAAATGAAAATGAAGGGCAAAACGCGTATTTTTGCAGCTATTTTTTTTGGAATTGCCATAGGAATCATACTAAAAATCTTTTTTATTGATATAATCAACATACAGGGCGCATCAATGGAACCGACCTTCCACGAAGGACAGTTCGCGGTGGTCAACAGAATAAGATATGGCCTGAACAAACCTTTCGCGGACACTCTGATGACCCAATGGTCCACCCCCCAGAAAGGCGACATAGTCGTTTACCTGATCGATAACGCGCTGGTAATCAAACGGTGCATGGCCACGGAAGGGGACTTACTGGAATTTTCCTACAATTCGGGTTATACTCTGGAAATAGGGAACAGGTCCTTTCCTCTGACCGAGGCGCAATACCACAAGATGAAAGACTTTACATCAGTTCCCGGCGGAACAATAATGACCATAGGCGACAACTATGAAGTCTCAATAGATTCAAGGACCTATGGCTTTGTGCCTGTAAAAAACATTTTGGGAAAAGTAATATGCAGACCAACCGATTTCTAATAAAAGGAAGGGCCGTTGCAGTTCTTGTAATCTGCGTTCTGGTAATGGCCATAATATTCATAAAATTTGCCGTTCTTGCCACAAAACCTGCCCCTGTGGCAAAGCTAAAGTCCCCAAAAATCGAACGTGGCTCTATTGTTGACAGAAGCGGCAAACCGTTGGCGGTCTCCACAAATTTCTATGACTTTGGCGTAACCCCGTCAATGATGGAGCCGGAAGAAATTGAGTACTTCGCAAACACTGTCGCGCCGGAACTGAACATGAACCCGGTGGTCATTCAGAACATCATAAAATCCAGCCGCAACCCGAATTATGTGGCCATCAGAAAAAAGCTGACGGAGCAGACCCATGACCAGCTGATTGCCCTGATCGAAAACAACGGATTCACCAACTTCTGCCGCTTCGACCAGATTCCAGGCCGTGTTTATCCATTGAACGAACTTGCCAGCCAGCTCATCGGATACATGGGAACGGAAGGCCGCGGCTTAAGCGGAATGGAATACCAGCTTCAGGACATCCTTGTTCCTGAGACACACGACGGCGATGAAAGCCCCACCATCTACGGGAAAAATGTATATCTGACAATCGACTCCGACCTTCAGCATAAAATGGAAAAGATTGCCAAGAACTCCATGGAAAAGACCCAGGCAGAAAACTTCATGCTCATAGCCATGGACGTGAAGTCAGGCGAAATCCTCAGCTACATAAGCCTGCCGGAGACCAACCTGAACTATTACTCCTCCGCAAAGGCGGACACAAAAATTGACCGTCCAGCGAACACCGCCTACGAGCCTGGTAGCGTCTATAAAATCTTCACGGCGGCGGCCTATCTTGATTCCGGCGCCATCAAGGATGATACCCTTTTCTACTGCGACGGTCTTTACACAAGAACCACAAGCCTTAACGATATGTTCAAAATCAGCTGTCTGGACCATCATGGTTACATAACTGTCCGGGGAGCACTGGAACTTTCCTGCAACGACGCCTTCGCCCAAATGAGCGACCTTCTGCCAACGGACCTGTTCCTTACCTACATTGACAAATTCGGTTTCGGAAAAAAGACAGACATCGAACTTCCGGCGGAGGCCTCGGGCTACATAAAGACAACGAAGGACAAGAGCTGGTCCGCCCGTACAAAAGCCACCATGTCCATTGGCCAGGAACTTACGGTCACGGCACTGCAGATGGTGCAGGCGGCAGGAATCATCGCAAACGGCGGAGTCCCTGTAAAAATGACCCTCATCAAAAGAATCACCGACAAGGATGGAAAGATTGAATACAACCACAGTCCGGAATACAAAAAGCGGGTCCTGAAGCAGGCTACCGCAAACTATATCCTCAGCTGCATGGAGACCACCGCAGAAAAAGGTACCGGTAGCAGGGCGGCCCTTGGCGATATCTCCATTGGTGTAAAGACCGGAACCGCCCAGATGGCTGACCCAATCCACGGAGGATACAGCGACACGGACTTCCTTTCAAACTGTATGGCCGTATTCCCGGTGGACAAGCCTCAGATTGTGCTGTACATAGTCATCCAGAAGGCGAAGGGGGAAACCTATGCAGGACGTATCGTTGCCCCTGTAATCCGGGAAGCCGCGGATGAAATAATTGACCACCTGGGAATGAGCCGCGAAGGAGCGCCTACCGTAGGTCACTCTGGAAGGGTATCTATCCAGTCAAACGTACCGATTTCCATCAGGGATGCCGTACCAGATTTTACCGGCAGACCAAAACGCGACCTGATTCCAATTCTTTCGGCCCACCCTGAATTGAACTTCATCATAACCGGAGAAGGATGGGTCAAGTCTCAAAAACCAAGTCCCGGCTCACCGCTTACGGAGAACATGACAATTGAACTCTATCTGGAATAAAAATATAGAAGCATTCAAAGTTCGGTTTCCTCAGCTTTTCAACATGCTTGAGCAGGAAATCCAAGATTTTGCCAATGGACAGCGGCCATCCCCTTTTGAGATAATCGAAGCAAAAAACGGGGAACCGACGGCGCTTGAAAACAAGATCCCCCTGCATTCAAAGTACAATCCAGGACGCGAAACCTCCCAGCTGATTGACAAGGAAAGCGGCGGCCAGACTTCGGCGGCTGTGTTCCTTGGATTCGGCCTGGGATATGGACCCATAGAATATTCCAGAAAATTCCCCAACATTCCCCTTGTATTGATTGAAAGCAATCCCGCCTATCTGTTTGCGGCGTTCACCGCGCTGGACTGGGAAACCGTTTTCAGTCACAGGGATGTCATCTTTGCGGTTGGCGCAGATTCAACCACGGCGGCGGAACTGGCGACTTCATTTGGCCATACGGACCTGAAGTTTTTTTCATCCGTCTCGCAGACCAACCACGACAGCGGATATTTTGAGGATGTAAAAAGAATCTGCCTCAGAAACAAACAGAAAGAAGAAATCAACACGAACACCCTGGAAAAGTTCTCCCACCTTTGGCTAAGGAATTCCTGCAAAAACCTTTCCCACCTGGATTCAAAGGACGGGGTGATAAATTATTTCTCCCTGTGCAGCAGCCTTCCCCAGGGAGAGGACCTGCCATTCGTTATCATCGCGGCCGGACCAAGCCTTGAGAATCTGCTTCCACATTTGGCGGAACTCAAAAAGAGGGCGGTGCTGGTTTGCGTGGACACAGCGCTGAAAGCCTGTCTGGAATATGGTGTGGAACCGGACTTCATTGTTCTGGTGGATCCGCAATATGCCTGCGCGCTTCACCTGGAATTTCTGGAATCCCCGTCCTCCATCCTGATTACCGAAAGCGCCGCCTGGCCTTCCGTCTTTAGATTCAAGTGCCGGCAGACAATACTCTGTTCGTCCCTCTTCCCTATCGGTCAATACTTTGAAAAGCAGTTGGGAACAAAAGGTAAGCTGGGGGCGGGAGGCAGCGTAACAACCACCGCCTGGGATTTTGCAAGGAACTGCGGAGCAAAAAGGATTTATCTTGCAGGAATGGACCTGGGGTTCCCCGGAAAGCAGACCCACATAAGGGGTGCCCAGTTTGAGGAGCGCAGCCACAGGACATCAAGCAGGATAGCGCCATCCGAAACAGACGGAATAAACGCCCTGCTGGGAGCGAATCCAAAAACCGAGCAGGCCTACAACGGCTCGCCTATCCTGACCGACTCAAGGATGTCCATGTTTTCCTGGTGGTTCGAACGTTCAACCGCCACGGCCCTTCTGGACAACCAGAGAACCTACACCCTCACGCCGGAAAGCCTTGCCATTAAGGGTATTGAAATAGCCAAAACAGAATCCCTGCTGGCGGAAAAAGACAGGTCCGAAATAAAAAAGAATTTCTTTCAGATGGCAAATGACAGGGGAACCCAGCTACGGAAGGAAAAAATAACGGACTACGCAAAGGTAAAGGAAATGTTTCTGGCAAACCTGGAAGAACTGGAGGCCATTTCAAAAAAAGGACTGCAGCTATGCAAGACCGGACTGGAAAACACCGGAAGGGCAAAGGAAATATTTTCGAAGCTACAGGAAGTTGATTCCCAGATACTGACCTCAAAGGCAAAGGACGCAGCGGCATTGGTTTTTCCAACCCAGAGGCAACTTGATAAACTTTCCAGGGACCTGCCAAAAGAAGGCCCCCTTGCACCACTTTACATGTCCCGGCTGATTTACACCCAGCTGCAGAAGGCGGTAAAGGAATATCAGGAGGCTCTCCAGGACTAAACGTGGACAAAAAAAACACTTCATCGCTGAAGTGTTTTTTTTTGCATTAAGCTTTTTTATTCCTACGTCCTTGGTTTTCTGCCACGACGTTTCTATTTTGAATCTTCGGAAGCGGCTGCACTTGCATTGATGTAATGATCCTCGTCAGCCTTTTTTCCGGCCTCCGCTGTCAACTCGGAGCAATGGCTTTCCGCTTTTATGATATCCTCAAACTCCTTGCCTTCGACGGTTTCCTTTTCAAGCAGCCGTTTCGCAATGTAATCCAGCAGATCCTTGTGACTGCCAAGAGTCTTCAGGACATGGTTGTACCGCTCATCCATCAGGCGGGCAATTTCATCGTCAATATATTTCTGCGTATCCTCGGAGAATTCACGGACCAGTTCCGGTTCCTGAGCGCCGCCATATCCACGTCCTGATTTTCCCAGGGCAACGTTACGGAATTTGTCGCTCATACCGTAGTCAGTGATCATGCTCTTGAAGATTGCAGTGGCCCGATAGATATCGTTAGATGCACCGGTGCTGACTTCACCAAACACCAGCTGTTCTGCGGCGCGTCCTCCAAGAAGGACATCCACTTCGCCAATCAACTCGGTCTTGCTCTTCAGGAAGGATTCATCCTCGCTGCGGTGCATTGTATATCCCAAAGCCCCGACGCCACGTGGAATGATTGTAATCTTGTGAACCGGATCGCTACCAGGTGTAAAGGCGGCAACCAGGGCATGTCCTGTTTCATGGTACGCAACAATATGGCGTTCCTTCTCCTTGACGACACGGCTCTTTTTCTGGAGACCGATCTGAGTTTTTTCGATGGCCTCATCAAAGTCTTCCGAAATGACCAGCTTTCTACCGTTGCGGACAGCCAAAAGTGCGGCCTCGTTAACAATGTTAGCCAGATCTGCACCGGCAAGACCGCTTGTAGCCAACGCAAGCGCCCCGAAATCAACATTCGAATCAACCTTGACGTTCTTTGCATGGATCCTAAGAATGGCTTCACGTCCTTTGACATCCGGCTTATCAACAACCACCTGCCTGTCAAAACGGCCTGGACGCAGAAGAGCAGGATCAAGAACATCAGGACGGTTTGTAGCGGCAAGAACAATCAAGCCCTTTTCGTTGTCAAAACCATCCATCTCAACCAGAAGCTGATTCAAGGTCTGTTCGCGCTCATCGTTTCCACCCAGGTTGTTCACGCGGCTTTTACCAATCGCATCAAGCTCGTCAATGAAGATAATACATGGAGCCTTTTCACGTGCGGTGCGGAACAAATCTCTTACGCGGCTGGCTCCTACACCGACGAACATTTCAACAAAATCGGAACCGGAGATTCTAAAGAACGGAACCCCCGCTTCACCGGCGACAGCCCTTGCCAGCAAAGTCTTACCAGTTCCTGGAGGTCCAACAAGAAGGACACCCTTTGGAATCTTTCCTCCGATTTCTGTATATTTTTTTGGCTGCTTCAGGAAGTCAACAACTTCCACCAGCTCTTCCTTTGCCTCATCCTCTCCGGCCACATCGTCGAATCTGGTTTTTACCTTACCTTCGCTGACCGCCTTTGATTTTCCGGCCCCATTTCCAAACACGGAGCTCATGCCCCCGCTCATACGCCTGAACATGAAAATGTAGATGACAATAAGCAAAATGAATGGAATCGAATTCAGGAGAATCTGAATCAGGACACTATTGCGCCTGACCTCCCTTGAATAGACCACATTGTTTGCGTTAAGGAAATCAACGAATTCATCAGTAAAAATGCCTACCGTTTTATATTCCTGTCGCTCTGCGGTGCCGGTGAAAAGCTTCATTATTCCGCCCCTGGTGGTACCGGAAGTTTTTTCACCATTGCTCTTGTATCCAACAAAATATGTGTCCCCGATGATTACGGTGTTGATTTCGCCCTTCGATATCATTGTGCGGAAATCAGAAAAATCTACCGTCTGACCTTCCGAACCGCTGGACATGAAAATATTAATCAAGAAGAAAACAACTATGATTGCCAAAAAGATTGTGATGAACGGCAACCCCTTTCTCTTTTTAGGGGAGCCACCTTTATTGTCGTCGTCATCATCCTGCTTAGGTGAAAGCTTGAAGAAACTGTATGGATCATTTGGATCGCGGTCATTTCTGTTATCGTCGTTATCGCTCATTTGTGCCTCGTCTCCGTCAGGACGGAGTTTTTTGGTATGTTTTACGAATTCTTTTTTTAAGAATCTTTTGTTACGTCTACTATATAATATATGGAATATTTTCTCATTAGTCCACAAAAAAACCGTCCAATTTGGACGGCCCTATATGCAACCGATGTCACCTACGCCTCAATCTGTATCAGGTTTCCAGATTCCACTTCCGCATAAACTGACTGCCGTGAACGGTATGGATTTTTGAGGGTCACAATCTGCTCCCTCAGTTCATTAAGCTGAACCTTTATAAGCCGCCTGTTCTTTTCATTTTGGGCAATCACCTTGGACTGGAGGCTGGTCAAATCGCTTTGAAGCTTTTCGATTGGAATAATATCTGATGGATTGTAGGTTGAAGCGGAGGACCTTACGCCAAGATAAAGTTTCTGCATAGGCTCTATGACTTTCTGCAACGAACCGATACCCTCAACAATCTGGGCCTCCAGTTCGGAATGCGCCATAAGAGAATCAGCATCCTGGGCGGCTATCTTATCTTCCTGCAGTTCCAGGACCTTAAGATATTCTTGAAATTTTGCCCGCTGCTTTTCCAAAAGGGCCTTAAATCTTTTTACAATCGCTATCCTTTCGGCCAACTCTTCCTGGCTTAAAACTTCATTCATGACTGTTCCTCCCAAATGTTCAAAGACGGGTACCCTAGCCCGTTATGCTGATAGTCGGTCCGTCCACAGGCATTTTAACAGCATTGTTGGCCTGAGTATTGGAAGCCGTCTCCCATGATTCCCTTAGCTGGTTCAGCAGATTCAAAATGAAACTCAATTTCTGTCTGTCATGCTTGATGCCCGCGGTCAGAAGCTCCTTATTGAAATAGATGTAAAGAGCCATCAGGTTGTGAGCTATCTCGCCACCCTTTTCCATATCCAGGCTGACCTGAAGCTCCGTAATAATATCCTGAACCTTCTGCACATGTACACCAAAACTTTCTATATTGTCAGCAACAATTTTTCCATCAGGCTGAATCATTGCAATAGCATCTTCCAAATGGGAACATGCCCCCTGGTACAGCATGACCACCAATTTTCCCTGACTGGCTGTTTTTACACCCACTTCCCGGTAAGCATTGTAACCACTACTGTAAGAATTATAATTCATTCACTTCCCCTTGGTCATGAAAAAGACTTTATAGGATATCCTGGGCAGAAAACTTTCCCCCTATCCTAAACTATTGTCGGAATTTCTAAAAAAGAGTTTAGCGGACCTCTAAAAAGTATTTTTTAGAGATGGCTCCCTGTTTTGAATTTCCAGGACCCCCACACCAATAGATTTTCATTGAAAAAAAACTGCCGCCTCCAAAAAATTACAAATTTTTGCTGAATTCGAAAAAAAAAATCCTGCCCCGGTTTTATCGGAACAGGATTTCTTGAAACCAACCTTAAATGAACGAATTCCGTCGGCACGAATCAATGGATTATCCGGCCGCTGGAATAATAATGCTCAGCCCAGTAGGGTTCATCCAGGGAGGATATCAGGACACCGGTTTCATTTCCGTCGCTGATTGAATGAATCAGGTTTCCGCCCCCCATATAGAGCGCCACATGAAAAATGGAACCGTCCCGCATAAAGAATACAATGTCCCCGGGGAGCATTTCCTCTTTTGCGACAGCCTTAACGGTTTCGCTGACAAACATTTCCCTCGATGATTTTGGAAGCTTCACACCAATCTCGCGGGCCACCTCAAAGACAAATCCGGAACAGTCCATGCCATTCCTGTCAGCGCCACCAAGCTTGTAGGGAGTCCCCAAAAAAGTTTTCGCATAATCCAGCATCCTTTTCCTGTTGGCGTCAAGTCCTGAATAGTCCACGGCCACTGACATTACGGCCTGTGGAAGTTTTTCCGGTTCATCATCTGAAGCGATCACCTGGTCCACCCAGCTGGAACCGTTTCCTGACTCCCCGTTTTTTTCGGCGGCCACAGGTTCCACGGCCTGCGGAGTCTTTTTTCCGGGAACCACAAGACGCACCACGCCCCTTACCACAAACACCACCGCAAGGATACATGCAAAATATCTAAGCGTCACAGAAATTATCCTCATATCTTTTTGATTGACACCCATTCTCTAAAAACCTCCCGTTCTAAATCTTGAAAGCTATTTCAATTCCAGCGCCCTTTGGATTTGCGTTGTAGGCGCGGATGGTCCCCTCCAGGCTTTCCACAATTGTCCTGGCAATGGAAAGACCCAGCCCCGCCCCACCAACGGAGCGTACATGGGCTTCGTCCCCGCGGTAGAACCTTTGAAAAACATGAGGCAGAATCTTTTCGGAAAAACCTTCCCCATTGTCCTCCAGATTAATTTTTATCTGGCCACCAGTTTTTTCCCAGTCAAGCCTTATGGAACATTGGCCTCCACAAAATTTGACGCTGTTGGAAATAACCACAGTCAAGACCTGATGCAAAAGTTCAGGGTCCGTCCTGAACACCACCGACTCTTTTTCGGGCAAACGGAAATCGACCTCCGGACTGACGGCAAGAAATTCTTCCACCAGGCGCAGGAACATTTGCTTTATATCGACATCAGCGTAGGACGGTTTTATCTTGCCGTTTTCCAGTCTTGAAATCTGCAGAAGATTCGTGATAACCGCGTCCATTGATTTTGCTTCGTTTTTTATTGATTCCAACGACTTTGCCAGCTGGTTCGGGTCATCCTTTCCCCACCGCAGCAGAAGGTTCGTCTGACCTAGAATCACCGCCACAGGGGTCTTGAGTTCATGGCTTACATCGCTCGTAAAATTTTTCTCCCGGTCAAAATCATTTTTTAGCCGCTCAAAAAGTGAATTGAAGGTGGATGCAAGCGTATCGATTTCGTCACCGTTGTTTGTGCGGGGCAACAGGGTTCCCAAATTTGATGCCGATATTTTGTTTGCCGCCTTTGTCAAACGGATTACAGGCGCCATAGTGTTTTTGGTGATGAGCAGGGACATCAAAAATGAAACAAGGATTATCGGCAGGCTGGAACAGGCAATGGCAGCAGGAATCTTGTCCATCAGGTGAGAGGAAATGTCCCGCTCCAAATCAAGGGACACCTGTATCATGTACTGCCCATCCTCCGTTTTTTGGGACACATACAGAACGGAAAGGTCGCCGTCAATAAAAAAATCCTTCGCCACATAGGTCTTTGCTTTTGAAAAAGTTTCCGGAAGAATTGGCAGGAAGGAATCGTTCGTAAAAATGACTTCCCCAAAATCCGACTCGGCGGAGGTGACGACATATGTCACATAATATGGGATACGGGAAAAATCCATTGGGCTTACAGGCCGCGGACGGTTACGCCTTCTTTCATTTGAACTGTCAGAATGGGCGCGACGGATATTGCGCTCCTCCTTCAGCAGTTTCTCTATCCTTTCAACAGAACTCTGCAGCTCCCTGTTCTGTTCCGTCCGAACAAAAAAATATATCAGGGCGATTATGAAGCAGGAAAGAACAACCACCGAGCTTGCCAGGACCATCATGAATTTAAAAGATATACGAAAGGAGATAGATTTTTTCATTTCCAGATATAGCCCGCACCCCTTACGGTTTTTATGTATTCCTCTCCACATGGCTGGTCAATTTTTCCACGGAGGTATCCAACATAGACATCAACAGTGTTTACATCAATAAAATGGTCCTTCCCCCATATTCCATCTATAATCTGGTCCCGGCTCAGGACTTTTCCGGCGTTTTCCATAAAAAGCTTTAGCATCAGGAATTCTGTTTTTGAAAGCTGAAGAACGTTACCCTTCACGGAAACGGACATGCTCTGAAGGTCCAGCGAAACGTCCCGTGTAACAAGATTTGAAACTACAGCACTGCTTGCAACCCTTCTAAGGACAGCGTTGATTCTTGCAATCAGTTCCTCAATATCAAAGGGCTTGGAAATATAATCGTCGGCCCCAGAGTTCAGGCCATTGATTTTATCCAAAGTTTCCCCGCGGGCAGTCTCCAGGATAACCGGCAAATTGGATTCCTGCCTGATGCGCCGCAAAACTTCCAGGCCATTGATTTCAGGAAGCATCACATCCAGCAAAACCAGGTCCGGTTTTTCAGACGCAATCTTTTCAAGGGCCTCCCTGCCGGTCTTTGCCACAGCTGTCTCAAACCCTTCGTGAACAAGTTCCGGATTTACAAAATCAATTATCCCCTGGTCGTCATCAACAATCAATATTTTCATAACTGATTACCTCATTCTTTCAATAGATTCTTACGTTTTCGCCGGCATGGATATTTCTTACCACAATCCGCTTCACTCTTTCACCTGAACTGGAATACACGCCGTCAATTACCAGTTCCTTGACTTCGGTTTTATCAAGGTAGACTCTGGCTATGGAACCACTTTTATTGAACTTGAATTCCGTGTCCCTGGAAAGATTGTTCCCGTCAATCAAGAACTGCGACGCAGAAATCCTTCTAGGGTCAATCTCATCCGAAAAAACAAAATCCAGATACATTCCCCCTCCGGATTTTATGGCCCTTACCTCAAGCAGATAAAAATCTTTTCTTTCTCCGGAATTATTTTCTGTCATGCGGCCACGGTAAGCGGCTTCAATATTTTCATGTCCATAAAAATATTGGCCCCGGCCCTGCGCAAAGAAATTTTCTGCCGGGACAAACATAAACAACAAAAACGGCAAAACAAAAACATTTATTTTCACAAGTAGATTATAATTTATGAAAGTAAGATTGTAAACGAGTGATTTCTATGAAGCAAATTCCGTCCCCCCTAGCCGCTTATCTTTTTTCTTTGCGGATATAGTCCGGCCGTTCCTCATAAGGGTTGTACCAGTTTTTAAAAATCTCGGAGATTTCCGGCTCCTCCCTGCGCAGGTATTCCTGCCACAGATTTTCTTTAAGCAAAACATATTGACCATCGATTTGCCGAATCAGATTTTTTTCATCAGAGAAATCTGTCTCAGTGAAAAATGATTTTATCCTATCAACATTGGCTCCGTAGGCAAGTCTCCAGACCTTGTCCCCATCGATACTGAAATTTGGAAGCCAGTTCAAGCAGTCCCGTAGATTTTTTTCATAAGTGTAAACATGGTTCAAGCCCAGATGCGCAATCAAAAGGGAGTCGTCAGGAAGTTCTATTTTTTCAACGACCTTCCTGTAATAGCCAAAGGGAGGATCGTTTTTTGGGTTGTAGTTTTTGTGAGTGAAGAACAGCAGGAAAAACAAAACTGTATTTAAAACGGAAAACAGAATCCTCTTTTGAACAATGAATCCGCTTTCGGAATGGAACATTTTGTGGACCATAAAAATCAGCAAAGGAATCCCGACGATTGTTCCATTTACGCTCATGCGGAATCCCATATCGGAATCCAGATTCCAGAAAGGGAAAAACAGAACAATAACAAGAATATTTTCCAGACCGATTCTTTTGTTTTTTATTATCAGCAAAAAAGAAAAAATCCATGCACAAATCATGAACAAAGAAATTTCTATTCCACCAAAGGGGCCTTCCCCTCCAAACGATGACAAAATGTTTTCATGCATAAAAGCCAGGGACGGAAAAGCAAAGGTATTTTTAAACCGCGGGCTCTGTTTTACTAGAACCGCAAATCCGAAAACCATGACCAGCAATAAAACCGGAACCATCCATAAATATTTTTTTTCAAACTTTCTTTTTCCCACAAACCTTGAGGCAAACAGGAGGACCGTAAAACAGATTGCATACATTCCGCTGACCCTGTGGCTCAGGACACTCAAAATAAAAAGCAGGACGGAGGCAACAACCTTCCAGACATTTTTTTTGCTCAGGCCATCCTGAAAAATAGAAACCAGGAAGGCGGCATAGAAAATTAAAAACAGAAGTCCTGTCTGGTTGTTAATGTAATTGATTCCCAAAGTGGAAGCCGAGACCGTAACGGAGCAGACCAGCATTCCGGTCAACGCTATTAAAAATCTGTTTGCGGATTTTTTACACAAGGTCCCTGTCAAAACAAAAACGGAAAGGGACAAAAGCGCAGATGACAATGCGGACCAGATTTTTACACCTAGAACCGGATCGCCGCAAATTGAGGAACATATTCCGCTCAAATAGTAACCACATTCCAAATCCGGATTTTCAAGATGACCGGTTTGCGAAAACGACTTTGCCTGGAGCGCATAAAAATAGCCGTCCAATCCGTTTGGATAAACTGATTTCCGGAGCATGTTCAGCCGGACCAAAAAGATTGTGCAAAACAAAATCAAAATCAGTAACGGACTAACAATCCTCAAAAATGGTTTTCTATTTTTCATTATCCTTCACCTGGGGCAAAAGCGGTTCATACATCATTTTGCAGTGATTCTCAACGACCAATTCCTCGTCAACAAAGTCGCTACGGAAAAAATGTTTCCTGAATATTTTATTGTGACGGACATAGACATTCTCTATTTCCGAACTTATCCAGTGTTCCTTTTCGTAAACCTCGTAAGAATCTTCCACCGGAGCATCGCTTCTCCATTCTCCGCAAAGCCGGTTGTTTTCAATCCAGACCAGAAGGGCATAAGAATTTTTTGTCCTGTTTTCAATCATCAGGTCCCGGTAATTATAAACGCAGGTGGCTCCGCTTCCGAATGGCTGAGTCCTGTTTGAATCGGGGAACACGTCATAACTGTGGTGCCATCTTTCTATGACCGTCAGATTTGTGTGCAATGTCATCCAGAAAATCAGGTTTGATAGAGCGCAAAGGCCACCACCAATTTTTTCGACGGGCCGGCCGTTCATCAGCATCATTCCATTTTTATATCCCCTGGCTTTTGTTGGATTGCCAATCAACCGCCAGTAAGAAAAAATTTTTCCGTTTCCCAAAACCGTTCCAGTGATTTTTTTGTGGGCAATAAAAAGGTTATCCACTTTTCCGTTTTGGAGCCTGGTGTCCTCCTTGGACAGATTCCTGTAGAGGGGGCTGGAATGGGAAAAAACTGTGTAGGGAAATTTTTCTTTTATCACCGCTTCCGGCAGCCTTGATCTTTTTGCAAACCGGAAAGTGTATCTAATCCAAAAAAGATAGCGTAGCAACCGGTAATACGCACCACCGCACATCACTCTAAATCTGCTACGCTTTTTCTGTGGAACATAACCATTAAATGTTTTTTTCATCTCTATTTAAAATGAACGAACCTCATCGGCACAAATGAAAAGACCCGGCCAAAGTCCTTTCCATTACGAAGCAGAATCCGGCCAGGCACTATACGGATACATCTAGGGTATCTCTAAAAATTGCAATCTTTAGAGTTCCCCTCTATTAATATTCTGTCCAACAATAAACTGTTGAGGATGGAACAACTTTGTACTGGACACCGTTCAGACTTACATTGTTTCCGTTGATTTTTACCAGCTGGGCTGTTTTTGTTGTTACATAACTGATTCTGCTTTCCACGATTATGCGGCAGTTTCCAATTTCATAACGGTTATAATCTCCAAGCCCCTGGATTGCGGCAACTGTCCTTATATTTGGAATATCACCGCTGGCACAGCTTCTTCTAATCCCGTCAATATACTCCTCCTTGCCCTCATACACTGCATATTCCATTGAGCGCAAAGTGAAACCGTGGCTTGTGTCCGCTGTAAGGACAAGCCCGCTTGTCTTTCCAACTTCCTGCAGACAAAGATATTTATTTGTGTCCTTTGAATCTGCGGAGGACTTAAACAGGGCCTTGAATTTTCCCTCAAAATCAGAGGAAAGCATTTCGCGGGAATTCTCTTCCTGGATTCTTCTAAGTTCTTCAATTCCTGTGAACGGAATAACTTTTCCCCTGTAAAGCAGACGGAAATCATCAAGGCAGGTATCCCTGTACTGGGTTCCACGGTAGATGTCGGATATCTTCAGTTCAATTGTCTTGGCGGTCTGAGGAAGTTCAAACTTAATTGACTGCCAGCCCATCACGTTGTCGGCAAGCTCATATTCCTTCTGCTGGAAATGTTCTCCCGCCACCTGGGTTATGGTAATCTTTTTTATTCTATTGTTGATTGCAAAACTTTCCCTAGTTGCAAAACCGTTCACAATCTGGATTTCATCAAAGCTGACCGGCTCAGTAAATTCTACAGTCACCGACTCACCAATTCCGTCTCCATCCACGGCCTCACACCAGGTGGTTCTAAAATTTCCATCCAAGATATTGATAGGCGGATACAGATATTTTCCTGCAAACTTTGCTTCAACCAGCTCGCTGGTGGCGGAAACTGTCTGGACAGGGGCCACATCGGTTTGGGCCATGAACCAGGCTCCATCACTTTCTTCGTTTTCACCAACGCTGGACTGTTCAGAAGTGTTTACCTGATTCTTTTTTCCTTCGCCACAGGAAACAAAAGCAAAAACCGAAACAACACAAAGCATACCAATTATTTTTTTCATAACACCCTCCAATTAAAACATCGTATTTTCAAAGTTACCTCCAGAAATTGCAATCCCTGGAGACAACAATAATTCTATAACACTTTTTTTGGAAAGGTCAATGATAAGAACTTCGTCAGAGTCCGCTCCAAAGATTGCAGGGCCGCAAAGGGACCTTCTATTTTTTTTCAAAAAAAATTGTAAATCTGATGCGGATTTTGATTTTCACGGAACATATATATATTAGGGACCTGATAAGGCAATGACTTATATCAGGCGGACGAAAGGATTCCGGGGTTTCGCATAAGGTTTTCTCTCCTATTTCTTTTCAGCGGCCTCAACTTTATCAGGTCCCTATTCATCTTTTGGAGTCTATATGCAGATTTTCAGTTTTTCACCATTCGGTTACGAAGGTTCATTAGTCAGTGTGGAAGTTGATTTAAGGAGGGGCATACCGGCAGTTGATTTAGTCGGACTTGCCGATGGAGCCGTAAAGGAAAGCAGAGAAAGGATGAGGTCGGCAATAAGGAACAGTGGTTTCGATTTTCCACCGGAAAGGGTCCTTATAAGCCTATCCCCCGCTGACCTTAAAAAGGAAGGAGCCGGATTCGATTTAGCCATCGCGCTTTCCGTCCTTGATGCAAAAAAACGTTTCGACAATCTGGACACCCTCAATAAAAATGAACAGGACGACAGCCAGCAGGAAAATGACACGACAGTTTTTACTCCGGACGAAAATGCAATCCTCGTCATGGGAGAGCTGGAACTGAACGGAAAAATACGTCCCGTCCGTGGAATCCACGCAGCGGTAAGCACCGCCATGGCAGGAGGTATATCCATGTGCATTGTCCCTTCCGGAAATTCCGAAGAAGCAAGGGAGGTCACAGGAATGAAAGTGTTCGGAGCAGAAAACCTGTTGGAAGCCTTCAACGCAATGGACAAGCCGGAACTATACACGGCCGGAAAATCAAGCGAATATCTGGACGGCAAAGCGAATGCCCCGGAAGGGACCATCGAAATTAATGGGGTACTGTTTCCTGCATCCGACCGCGAATTTGATTACAGCCAGATAAGGGGGCAGGACTATTTGCTAAGGGGGTTACAGATTGCGGCGGCCGGAGGTCACAACCTGTTGGCCTTCGGTCCTCCGGGATGCGGAAAGACTCTATCGTTGCAGCATTACCAGAATTTACTCCCCCTGCTGACAGTCGAAGAGGCTCAGCCGGTCACAAGGATTTATTCCATCGCTGGACTGCTGCAGCCTGGTCAACCGCTCCAAAGGAAACCCCCGTTCCGGCAGCCACACCAAACCGCAACCGTGGAAGGACTATGCGGAGGCGGCCCCCATTGTACTCCTGGAGAAATTTCCCTGGCCCACAACGGAACCCTTTTTCTGGATGAGGCCGCCGAATACAAAAGTTCCGTCCTTCAAATGCTGAGAGTTCCATTGGAAAGCAAATCCATCACCCTAAGCAGGGCTGGCAGGACAACCGTTTATCCGGCAAATTTCCAGCTCCTTATTGCAACAAACCCATGCCCCTGCGGATTCTACGGATCAAAGGAAAAAATCTGTCTCTGCTCCGCAAGATCAATTGAGCAGTATTGGAAAAAGTTTTCCGGTCCCCTGCTGGACAGAATCGACATACGAATCCAAGTCGAAAGAAAAGAGTCCCAGGAGATTTCAAAATCCACCAGCGAATTGCGGCAGGATATTGCGAAAGCTGTATCGATTCAACGGAAAAGGCAGGGCAAAAAAAACAGTGCCCTCTGTCCATCGGAAATCGCAGAATTTTGTACCACAACGGACCAGGCAAAAAAATTGCTGGAAAAATGTACCACGCAATATCAGTTTTCCCCCAGGGCAGTCAGCGGATGCCTGAAACTGGGCAGAACAATCGCGGACATGAAGGAAGAAAAAACGATAGATTACGAAAGCATGATGGAGGCCATAAAATATAGAAGATGTGAGACAGGAATCGACATGGGCCTGATAACTTAGGGCGGATATTTAAAAATAAAAAAGACCAATCAATTGGCTATCCAATCAACCAGTCTTCATTCTCTTGTACTTGATTCTAGTGCCGGCTCTGAGACTTGAACTCAGACGCTTTTGAGGGCAAAGGATTTTGAGTCCTTCGTGTCTACCATTCCACCAAGCCGGCTTAACGAGATGTTTCTACTCTAACAAAAATCAAAAACTAATGCAAGTACTTTTGGAGAATAATTGCAAAATATTTTGACAAATGCAAAACATGGAGATTATTTATATTTTGGATGAAACACGATACAATTGGATTCTCACGACGGTAGAAACTATAAGCGCTCAAGCTTCATTTCTGTTTGGCACAGCAATAGAAAAAGAGGAAAACTCAAGGGACAACTTCGTCTTAACTTACTCAAGTGAAAACAATTTTCTTCAGGGGACATACATGGAAAAAACTCCAGAGCACATATTGAAAACAGTTTTTGGATACGATTCTTTCAGGCCAATGCAAAAGGATGTCATACAGAATGTCCTTGACGGTAGGGATACTGTAGCGGTCATGCCAACCGGTGGAGGCAAATCTTTATGCTACCAGGTTCCCGCCCTTCTGCTGGACGGATTGACGGTGGTTGTTTCACCTCTGATTTCCCTGATGCAGGACCAGGTTTCCCAATTGGATTCGCTGGGCATACCCGCGGTGTTCTTGAATTCCTCACTGGACTGGAAATCCTATTCCGGTGCCTGCGCAAAACTCAGGTCAGGACAAATAAAACTTCTTTACGTTTCCCCGGAAGGATTGAACTCGAAAAAAATACAGGACCTGCTGCATTCCGAAAACATAACAGTGTCCTGCATAACCATAGACGAAGCCCACTGTATAAGCGAATGGGGCCACGACTTTCGACCGGACTACATGGAAATAGCGGTAATCAGGGAACAGTTTCCAAAAGCCGTCTGCCTTGCATTAACCGCAACGGCCACCAAGGTAGTCCAAAATGATATAGCAAGGCTTCTCCACATGGAAACCCCAGCAATCCTTGTCTCAAGTTTCAACAGGCCCAACCTGTATCTGGAGGTCAAAAGAAAAAGCCGTCCAATCAATCAAGTCATAAGCTATTTGTCCGGCAGACAGGACCAGTCAGGAATAATCTATTGCATGTCCAGGAAGCATGTTGATGAACTGTACCTGGAACTGAAGCAGCATGGCTTTAGCGTCCTGAATTACCATGCAGGACTCAGCGACACGGACAGGACCAACAATCAAAAGTCATTTATCCAGGGGCATGTAAACATAATGGTCGCAACAGTGGCTTTCGGTATGGGAATAAACAAGCCTGACGTACGGTTTGTCATTCATTACGACCTGCCAAAATCTATTGAGCAATACTACCAGGAGATTGGAAGAGCCGGAAGGGACGGACTCCATGCGGACACCCTTTTATTGTACAGCCCGGCGGACATCCACAGGATTCGGTACTTCTTCAACGAAAAGGAGGACCCATCCAAAGATGAAAGACTGCTCCAGGGAATGATTCAGTACGCAGAGGCAAGAACCTGCAGACGACATTTTCTTCTTTCCTATTTCGGCGAGGCATACAATCCACAGGATGAAGAAGACTCAAAATGCTGCGACGTATGCACAAACGGCCAGGGCGAAAATCTGGATATGACAATACAGTCGCAGAAATATATGTCCTGCATCCTCCGGACAAAACAGCGGTACGGGGCAAGCTACATAATCGATGTTCTGCTTGGAACAAAATCAAAACGCATCATCGAGAATGGTGACAACAAAATAAGCACCTGGGGAATCGGAAAAGACTTGAGCAAGCAGGACTGGTACGAACTGAATTCCTGTCTGCTGGATGCCGGCTTCCTGAGCAAAAGCGACGATTACAATGTCCTGAGCCTTACCCCCTACGGGCGGCAGATGTTAATGGAACGGAAAAAAATAATGCTTCCGGTGCAACTTTCAAACCAGCCTTCCCCACTGGCGTTCCCGAAACCGGCAAAAAAAAGTTCGTTCCTTGTTGACGAGGATGACGCCGAAGGTATACGCATTATCGAAGACCTGAGACACTGGAGGCGGAACCTGGCCGATGAAATGAATGTCGCCCCGTACGTAATTTTTGCGGACAGAACGATGTTCGACATTGGAGTCAAAAAACCGCAGGACAGGGAACAACTATTGGGCTGCATAGGTATAGGCGAAACAAAGGCCGAGAAATATGGCGAACAGATTCTAAGAATCGTCAGGGATGAATAGATATGGGAACCTCTAAAAGTTGCAAGTTTTAGAGGTGACATTGAAATTGCGATGCTTAAAGCCCTGCTCCCATTTCTTCAGGGAACAAAAAAAATGAACCAGCAGAAAATCTGCTGGTTCAAACGGAGAGAGTTTATAAAAACTTGTTTATACAAGCACTTATAATAATATACCGTTTTGGGAATTTTGCAATATAATTTTTTAAGGAATCCCCATTATTTGTCGCTAGACTCTTCCCTCATAAACCAGTCCCTGCTCACCATCGATTGTGACGGTCAGATCATTTTCAAGAGTCCTGAGCGCTCCACTTACATTCAGAATCCAGACCAGATCCTTGTTGACCTTAGAAATCATGTCGATTGGAATATCGGAACCGCTTTCTGAAACCACACCATCGACAACACGCAGCAACGGAAGGATATCCGCCGTAACCCTCTTGCAGATAAGTATTCCATGTTTGTTAAAGGTCATGCGTCCCTTGAACTCAACGGAATCGTTTGCCTGGATGACCCTTCCGCCAACCCTGCACTGTTCCGGATTGGAATATCCAAACTCCGTTCCACGGGCCAGAACATTTCCTACTATCAAAACCTTTATGGTGTTGGCCATCAACGGACTTGACAACGGTATACCGGCACACATTACAGCCCTGTCACCGGTTGTAACAGCTCCACTGTCCAGCGCAATTTTCACGGCATTCTGAATCATGGTCTCCGATTCCTCTGCAAGTCCACAACTGACAGGCATAACTCCCCACTGAACCGTCAACTGGCGTAAAACTTTTTTATCCGGGGTAACAGCAATTATAACCTGCTCCGGTCTATAGCTACCAATCGTACGCGCCGTATTTCCATGCAGAGTCGGAATGATTATAGCCTTGGCCTCAATATTTCTTGCCAGCTTATAGGCCGAATGCATAACTGCATGTCCAATCTCAGGCCCCGGCTTATACTCCGAATCAACCAGCTTCATTCTCTGGCGATATTCAGGGGAATCCTCCGTCGTGGATGTAATGAGCGCCATAGTTTTTACAGCCTCGACAGGATATTTTCCGCCAGCCGTTTCGCCGCTCAACATAACTGCGTCTGTTCCATCAAAGACGGCATTTGACACATCCGTCAATTCCGCACGGGTTGGACGGGGGTTCACTATCATGGAATCAAGCATCTGCGTTGCAGTGATAACCGGTTTTCCTATTTTCTGACAAGCACGGATAATCGCTTTCTGGGCCAAAGGAATCCTCTCCTCAGGAAGCTGGACCCCCAAATCACCACGGGCAACCATAATCCCGTCAGCCTCCCTTGCTATACCTTCAATATTGTCAAGGCCTTCCTCGTTTTCGATTTTTGCAATAACCTTCGCGACGGCTCCGCAGCTTTTAAGGAAATCCTTTATCTCTACCACTTCCTCCGGGAACGAAACAAAACTGGCCGCAACAAAATCGACATCCATTTTTGCACCAAACTTCAAGTCCTCCTTATCCTTTTCGGACATGATAGGAAGGCCCGCGTGGATTCCCTTCAGGTTGACGTTCTTCTTGCTGGAAAACTTTCCGGAATTGGACGCCGTACAGATAATTTTTGTTCCTTCGATTCTTTCAACATCCAGTTCCACCAATCCGTCGGCAATCAAAACCTTGTGTCCCGGCTGCAACTTTGAGGGAGCCTCCTTCCAGGATAAGGAAATGTGCGTAGGCTTATCCCCGGAGCCCTGGGTACACAACGAATCATCGCTTACAAGCTCAATCACATCGCCAGTGTTGATTTCAAGATTTTCATTATTCTCGGTGTTACCTGTCCTGATTTCAGGTCCCTTTGTATCCAGCATGATTCCAATAGGCACGTTCAATTCAGAGGAAACCCTTTTGACCCTTTCCATAGCCTGTGAATGCCACTCATACGAGCCATGTGAAAAATTGAATCTGGCAATGTTCATTCCAGAAAGGATCATTTCCCTTATGGTCTCATCATTGTCACATGCAGGACCTATCGAACAGACAATTTTTGTTTTTCTCATTTATTAACTCCACTTTTAGTATTCATAAGGCGTAAATCTTGCACGGCTTCCCTCCGTTTCAAAAACGTCCACCGCACACAGATGTGTCTTTTTTTTGTCACCAGAATATTTTAGTTCCGGAATGTCCAGAAGGATATTCTCGTATATGAACATGGCGATCCTTTCAGCACTTGGATTTTGAAGGAAACAGTCCATGTCGTTTAAATTTGTATGGTCCATCATTCCGCAAACCTTCCGGAGCGATGCCTTAAGTTCCGAAAAATCAAGCAGCATGCCCCCCTCATCCAGATCTGCCCCACGGACATGGGCATAGACCTTGTAATTGTGCCCGTGAAGTCTTTCACATTTTCCGTGATAATCCCGTAAAAAATGTGCCGCCGCAAAATCTGCGCAAACTCTTACCTCAAACATATCCAAAAGACTCCAAACAAATTTCCCCTACAGGATTCAATAGAATACCTTCTAAAAAAGTTTTCTTCAACACCGAAAAGTAAATATTTTATTAAGACTGTTTCAATACAATCCATTTATTCTTTTATTTTCTCTTCTATAAATTGGTTTACTTGTTGACCTAGTAACATCAACCGCTTATAATTCTTTTAATGACAACCTCCGACGCGTTCGAACAAATAATAAATTCATTTGTCCGGTATTATAACATTAAGAAAGAAGATGTAGAGCCTCCTTTTGTAGCTGAAGCAGAGTTTCATGCTCACGGGGAGCAATATCTGTTGGTAAAGGCCGCACACATCTCGGACATTGATTCGAATGAATATGTTTTTTTCGCGACGGAAGAAAATTTAACTACCGAAAAACTTTTGGAGTTGGACAAAACAGCCTGGGAGCGGGGACTTTCCCGGATAAAACCATATTACGGGCACCGCAATTCCGACATCAC
>JAZUKJ010000105.1:0-11814 GCA_045643225.1 Treponema sp.
GCCGAAAATTCAAAGGGGTACATAGGGGCGAACCCCTATGCAGTGCCGCGGAAGGTGGGAGGTCAAGGAGGGAGGAGGGAGCTCGCTTCTGAGTAGGGCTTCCGCCTCCCTCCTTGCTGCCCCATGTCCGAACATGAAAAGGACCTTGAAGGCGCAGCCTTCAAAAAACGAATAAGCGAAGCTTAAACAGTCCAACACAGTTGAAAAAGATCCCAAAGACAACGTCTTTGGAAAAAAGGATAGGCATAGCCTAAACAGTCCAACGCAGTTGAAAAAGATCCCAAAGACAACGTCTTTGAAAAAACAAAGCGTAGCTTAAACAGATTCCAAAGGCAACGCCTTTGAAAAAAGTCCTCGACTTTGAAAAAATCCCCCGACTTTCAAAAACAATACTCCGCCTTTACATAAACACTACTAAAATCCTTCAGCTTACCATAGGTTCCATCTTTTTGCGGGCCTGGCAAAAAAACATAAGTTCCGGCTGACATTTTCAGTTGATCTGAAACACTGTATTTTGCATCAAAGGTAAGGGCGGAATCAAATGCATTGAATCCAATCAATCCACTGAAGGAAAGTTCCAGTGTGTCCTGAAGAAGGGATTTTGAAACACTGACTGTGGCTCCATGATTAAATATTTCTTCCCTCTCAAGATTGTCTGATTTGTTTAACAATGCGTCACAATAATATTGGGCGGTGATAGTCCAGGAGGATGGCATCCAGTCAATGCCCATCAGGGCCATCAATTGATGTTGCTTGATTCCTGTTTCCCCTCCAGTCAATATTGATTTGGCGGAAGCTTGAAGTGTTCTGTCCGGAAAATATGCGGCTTCCAGTCTCAGGACGGTTGCACCTATTGGAAATGCTGCGTCAACACCAATCATCGCGAGCCTTGAATATTCACCATCAATTTTGATGGCATCCGGAATTGGTGG
Organism: Treponema sp.; assembly: GCA_045643225.1. Classification (GTDB taxonomy): domain Bacteria; phylum Spirochaetota; class Spirochaetia; order Treponematales; family Treponemataceae; genus Treponema_D. Next base: position 933 of record JAZUKJ010000105.1, read on the forward strand.
AGTATTCATCATCTGTATGTAATTCAGTATAGGTGTTTTTTCCCATCCATAGAATCCGTAGACGGATAGATCGCATAATGAAAAATATCCGTTAAACCTGATTCCGTATTCCCCATTTTCGATGGAGACCTTTGGTGAATTTAGTGTTCCAATTTTGATTGGTATGTCTCCGACTCCGGGAAAATTAATGGTGGAGGGAATCATGACATTCCGCAAAGGACTGCCTTCTTCCAACGGAAGGGATGTACCTCTGAAAAAAGGAATCCACAGGACGTCGATATTGAATGAGTTTCCATTGAACGAAAGTCTAGCACCGGTTACAGAAATTGAGGAATCATCTTTGAACACTGAAGTTGAGTCCTCTGGAAAAACGGAATCCGTTATTTTGATTCCATCAGCCTTGCCCCAGACAATTTTTTGATTTCCGATTCTGAATCCCCAATTCGCACTTGAATAGTCAATGTATGCTTCGGAAAGATTGAAAGTAAATTTGTTGACTGTCGCGTCGTAAGAAATGGATCCGTCAACAAACACGGTTCCGTTGCCGCTGTAAACTTCCAAAGTACCTGCAGCATCAACATTGCCTGCGGAAAGTGTTCCGGCATTTTTTGTTCCAGGTGCGGTAGCTCCCCACATGGTACTTACGCTTCCTGAAAAATTTACTGTCTGTGCAAAGGTTGCCGCGGTACTTACAAGGATGGTGGTTAAATAGGCAATAGTTTTTTTCATGGTATGTTCCTCAAGTTAAAATGCTGCGCAAAAGATTCTGGTTTTACAAGCTCAGCATGACGGCCATCCGGATTGTCCAAATGGCCGCTGCAGATATTTTGCTGTTACCTGATTCTTCCTTTTTCCAAAGAGGAAACTGTGAACAGTGAATCATCAATGTCATTGGAATTGTAAACCACATTCTTTATCTGAATCATTGACCAGGTTCCGGACTGAACGTTTTCCATTTTCATTGTCTTTGCTGATTTGAATCCGCTGATGGTGGTGAAGTCAGAGCAGGTCAAGACTTTGTGCAAAGTATTCTGGCGGTCATAGAATTCTGCCTTGTACATAAGGAAATCAGTTTTTCCAATGTATACAATGTGGCGTGGATCCTTTTCCGTGCGGGTCTTTGAGACGCATTCAACTTTGTAGCATTCCACTCCGTTCACGGTTTCGGTTCCCAAGAGTTTGAAATTGTCTTTGCTCAATCCACGTTCGCCCATATCTTCATAAGTGAAATCTGTTCCCATGAAAGATCCTTCCGCTTCGGAACCGCTGGAGGCAATTCGGCGGGTCTTTTTCATGGCCGGCAGATACAACCAGTTTTCGCTGTCCTTTTTGTTTCCTGCGGAATCTTCAGGATAATCGAACATCAGATAACCGGTTCCGGCTACATCCTTTGGAGTTGTGAAAACTATTACCTCTTTGGTAACGTTTCCGTAGTCCTTTGATTTCATAATCACTTCGCGTATACGGTCGCTTCCTTTTTTTGAATGAATGGTGATGGTTGCATTTGATGACGAAGTTTTTGGTGAAGGAACTTCGTCCGCTTTTTTCATGATGTCGTAACCTGTAAGCGACTGAGCAAAAATGTTTGCTCCCAAAAAGATTGTTGCTAAAAGTGTAAGTGTCTTTTTCATTTAAAAATCTCCTTAGTTTATTTGTTTGTCACGGATTATGAAAAAACTAACGTTTTTCTGTATTTTTGATTTTACGTTAGTAAAATCGAATCCGCGTTACTTCACGGGGTGTTGCGGCAGGGAACCAGGGGAAGTGTCGCTTCGCTAACGAGTTTTGTTTTCGATTCTTAATTGTCGTAAAACAAAACATCGCTTTCCCTTCCTAAATCTCAATTATCAATTCTTTTTTTCCTTCCCAAACGGTTTGGTGATTAACATCAAAACCGGTGTCAGAGTGTAGTCCGCAATCAGCGCACCTCCCATTCCAATTACGCTCATGTAACCGATTCTGACCAAAGCTGACATTGTGCTTGTCATGAATACACCGAACATGGCGCACAGGATAATGGTTGTCATAATCATGGACTTACCGATTTCACGGTATGAGTTCAAAATTGCCTGGCGGTAATTTCCGCAAAGTTCAAAGTGATATTTGATGTGGTTCGTAAAGTGGATTGTGTCGTCCACAGCGATTCCCAAAATCATTGGCATAATCAAAGCGGTAATCATATCCAGAGGAACATTTGCGTAACCCATAATTCCACCAATCAAAATCACTGGAGCAACATTTGGAATCATGGCGATAAAACCTGTGCGCAAAGATGTAAAGGCAATCAGCAAAAGGATGAAGATAATCAAGAAAGATGTGCCGATAGATTTTACTGAACCGCGGACAAGCTTCCCGTTCATCACGGCATACTGCATGACTTCGCCAACTACACCGCCAGCTTTTTTGTCTGGGAAAAGTTCCTGCACCCATTCTTCAACTTTTGCAATATCGGCAACACAGGCTTCTGCTTCGTAGGAGTGCATCTCTACGTGGAGATAGGCAGCCTTGAAATCTTCGCTGACATATTCAAAGAGGTCTGTCCCCCCTGAAATCTCGTAGAGGAACATAATCTGGCTTACCATGTCAGGGTCGTCTGGAATGACATAAGCGGCAGGATCGTCCCCGTTCAAAGTGCGGTTCATTTCTTTGATGATTTTTGTGACCGAACTTACACGAGGCTTTCCGTTGGAAATTTTTGTCTGCTGCAAAGTCCCGATCCGTTCTGTAAGTATATCCATCTTTTTAAGAACTTCTGGGTCTTTGATTGCGTCCTCATCTTCATATTCAATAAGAACTTCGTAGCCGTACTGTGAACCCAACTGGGAGCGGGCAATTTGCATAAGGCGGGCAATGTACGGAGTCTTTTCGCCCATCATGTCCGAATAGTTCATGTTGATTTTAATGCGGCAGATTCCAGGAATGCAGGCAGCGAGAATTGCCACGCTTGCGACTACCGTTATCCACTTTTTGTTCAGGATGTGACGGCCCATATTTTCAATACCCAGGTCTGCTTTTGTAGAACCTTCTTCGTTTGCCTTTGGATCCGGTTCCCTGTCTTTTCCAAAGCTGTAGAAGATTGGAAGCAGGAGCATTACATAAAGGTAAACTCCGAATACACAGGCGGCGGAAACTCCTGCGACCCAGCGCATTGGTTTTAAACCCGAAGCGTAGAAAGAAAGCATACCGCCCATGGTCGTGATTACGGTGAACAGGATTGCCCATCCAGATTCGCGAACACCAGCTATACAGGCTTCCTTACGGTTGCCGGTTTTTCTAAAGGCCATCTTAAAGCTGTTGATGTAGTGTACGGAATATCCAACCGCCAATGCCATTGCCAGAAGAACAACAAGAATAATCATTACTGTGTTGCCTTCAATGTTCATCCAGGCAGAGATTCCAATCATTGAGCTGATGCCAAAAACTGTTGCTAAAGCTGGTACAATTACTCCGCGGAAGGAACGGATGAACAAAATGAGACAAAGAATCATTACAAGGAACCCAAGAGCAATTCTTGTAACGCACTGCTTCATCATGGCAGCGTTTTCTTCATATTCTGTGTAAGAAAGACCTGCCGGGCGGATTGTGTATTTATCTGATTTAAATGCAGGGTCATTAAAGATTGCCATAGCAGGTGGAACGATTTTTTCCATTGCAGTTTCAAGGCTTTCTGAATACTGCTCCAGATTCAAAACCAGGAAGGTTTCTGTGGCATCTTCACTTACAAGGGCATTAACCAGGGATTCACGGCTAAGGATAAATGCTTTCTTTTCGGCAAGTTCCTGTGGGTCTGTTGGGATTCCGTCCTCAAAAGGATTTGCAACATCAAAGCCTTCCTCATTTCCGATTGGAATGTTCAGGTTCACAAGGGATGTAACACCGCTGGCATAAGGAACTTCATTTTCCAGACGGCGGCCAAGACGGTCCAGCATATCAAGAACTTCCGGATCAAAAACATCGTCAGCCTGAACAAAAGCAACAACACTGTCGCAACTTCCAAAAATTTCTTCAAAGTGATCCTGATTCATTTTTACTGTATCCCAGTCATCGAACCAGTCTTCTTCACCATTATTCAATTTTAATTTATACAAGCCGGCAGAAGAGGCAATTGTAAAAACTAAAAGACAAACAAGAAAAATCCAGCGGTGCTTAAGTTGAAAGCGGCCAAACTTTTCGAACCATTCATTAATTTTTGAAACACGCATAGTGATTTTATTCTCCTATAGCAGTTTTATACTCCCTTTTTTTGATAACATTGTTATCAAAATCCGATAACAATGTTATCTTAACGGTAACACTGTTATCGTGTCAATAGAATTTGATAACATTGTTATCAAATTTTTAAAAATTTATTGCGAATCTTTTCTTTTTCCTATAAATTATAGGCATGGCAGACGCTTCAGAAGAAACAAAAGCAAAAATCCTCGCAAGTGCAAAATCAGAATTCCTGGACAAAGGATTCACAAATGCATCGCTCCGTACGATTGCGGCGAATGCAGGCCTGACCACAGGGGCAATGTACCGTCACTTTAAAGATAAGGACGCCCTGTTTTGTGCCCTGGTTGATGATGCAATTGAAGCCACTCTTAAAATTGTACGGACAGCAGGGGTGGAGCATCATGAAACTGTAGAAGATCCTATTGGCCGTGGGCATGAGGAAGATGAAATCAAATTCATGAAGTATTTCACAAATTATATGTTCGAAAATAAAGATGCCTTTGTTCTTCTCCTTACAAAAGCTGCCGGCAGTACCCATGAAAATTTCCTGGAAGAGATTTCAAACATCTATACGGAAAATGTAATCGCAACTGTCAATTGGATGAAGGAAAAATACAACATCACAAAACCTATTGATAACATGTCCCTTCATGTTTTTGCCAACACCACAATCAATGCCTACGCGGAAATTATTTTACATAACATGGATATGAATGAGGCAGCAATTTTTATGAGCAATATCCAGGAATTCTTCCACTTTGGTTTCATGCATCTTCTGGGACTGCCTTGCGAAGATTGACGGATAACATATTTTATGTAATCCAATCGGGGATTTTATAGAGGTAACTTTGAAAATGCGATGTTTAAAGCCTAAGCTGGCTATAGGTCATGTGTGACCGAGGATCATACACTTTCAAGACCTTAAACTCGACAGGCATCTGCAAAAAGTATTTTTTACAGATGCCTTAGTATAATTTTTTTATCCTTATTGTTAGTGGTAGTGAAATGAAAGGAAAAATCTCTGTTAAAGAAATTGTCGGTTTTATTTTTTTTGTCCTGATTTTTTTTGGAATCTCAGGTCTAACATTGTTCACGATTGATGCAAAGTCTGCAGGCTGGATTGTCTGGGGGATTTTGCTGGCAGGCTTTTCCTGTTTTAGATTCAGCCCCTGCTGGACAAAGCTTTTGAAAAAAAATTCTGCTGATGGCTTAAAAAGATTTGGTGCATATGTTCTGATTGCGGTCGCCCTGCATTTTAATTGCGTCATTTTCCGGCCGGACCTGAAAGTGTCATACAAGGGAACCCTGGTAAGGGAGTTCATCCGCGAAGCCAGAAATCTTCCGGTCATGAAGGGGGACGGAATGCTTAGTGCCGGGGCTGCCCTTTCAGCAAAAGGTTCCCAATGGAATGCTCCAAAGGGATACACCAACGAAAAGATTGATTGCGGAGTTCCGGTTGAGCTTCTTAGAAAACAGGATTCCGTTTCTGACAAATTGATTTTCCAGATTCATGGTGGCGCATACGTTATTGGAATGATTGATTCCTACCGAAACCAGGCGGTCAAATTCAGCAGACTTGTCAAAGACGCTGCGGTTCTGAATATCGATTACAGAATCGCTCCCGAGCATGTATATCCGGCTGCCCTTGAGGATGCGCAGCTGGCCTGGAACTGGATTCTTCAAAATGGATGGAAACCTGAGAATGTAATTGTCGTTGGGGATTCGGCGGGAGGAAATCTTGCGTTGGCTTTGTGTCTAAAACTTAGGGACGAAGGACTTGCTCTTCCTGGAAAAATTATCTGCATGTCGCCCTGGGCGGATTTGGCAGGGGAAGGAAAATCCCACAAAGAAAATTTGTATAAGGACCCAATGTTTGGAATATCAGCGCATGACTGGAAAACTCCTAAAAAAGTGGAACTTCCAAAACCTGTGGCGCCAGGGGACAAACCTAAAAAATCCATGACGGCTCTTTATGCCGGTGGAGCGGATGTTCACGATCCATATCTTTCTCCTGCGTTCGGTGAGTATGATAATTTTCCTCCAATGCTGATTCAGGTAGGAACCTTTGAAGTTCTTCTTAGCGATAGCGAAACGATTTATGAAAAGGCAAAGTCCTGCGGTGTGGATGTAAAACTTAGCACCTTCAATGGCATGTACCATGTATTCCAGCAGGCCGGAGATTTTATTCCGGAAGGGAAAAAGGCCTGGAAGGAAATAGCAGATTTTTGTAAATAAGATTTCAGTTTTTTTTGATTCAATCCGATGGGATACATCCCCCGACGCTTTTGTCGGGGATGATTATTTTTGTTGACAAAGAGAGACGGGGATGTTATTCTAAAATAGTGACCACGTGGTCACTATTTTAGAAGGGTAAGATGCCGACGGGACAATTTGAAAAGCTGGATCAGGAAAAAAAGAAAATTATTATAGACGCTGCGCTAAAGGAATTTGCTGAAAACGGTGTAATAAATGCCTCCACAAATTCTATTGTAAAAAACTGTGGCATCAGCAAGGGAAGTCTTTTCAAATATTTTGAGACGAAGGATGAATTGTGTTTTTATCTTTTTGAGCAGGTCGCAAACGAAATGCTAAAGGACCTGGCATTCAATATCAATAATTTTTCTTCGGAGCTTTTTCAAAAGATAATTGACTATTCGGTATGGGAAACCGGCTGGTATATAAAAAATCCGCTTAAAGGGAAATTTGTAATTACAGTCGCAAAGGAAACGGACAGGGAGTTTGTAAGAAAAAGGTCGGAACGGTTTCAGGAAAAAAGTGAAAACATTTATGAGGAACTCCTGAAAGATGTTGATGCCGGCCAGTTCAATGTTGATAAAACCTTTGTTGCAAAAATAGTTAAGTGGGTTGTGGAAGGATACAATCTGGAATTTTTGGGTCACGTGGATTTGTCAAAAAAATCCCTTGGCGAATTGCAAACGGAGTTTATGAATGGAATTACCATCTGCATTGGCGCCTTGAAAAAGGGGATAGTGAAAAACAGGAAATCAAAGTAATTGCTAATTCTGGTTACATGAAGTTTGAGTTGCAAACTTTTTATAGGAGATTGGACATGAACGATTCATTACGAGAAAATTTAAGTTATTTTGGGTTGTATAAAAAAATGTTGTCTGCAAAAAAATCCATAACCCCTGAAAAAATTTCCTTTGGGGAACATAAGGATCAATACATCTTGTATTACGAACCAAAGGAAGTGACCAGCGATAAAGTAATTGTCTGGATTCATGGCGGTGGATGGAATGCAGGTTCGCCTAAATTTTTTGATTTTGTTGGTCAGGCAATGGCAGGATACGGTTACAGATTTTTCTCCCTGGGATACAGGCTTTCCCCCAAAAATAAATATCCCTGCCAGATTGAGGATGTGTGCAGTGGGTACAATGCCGCCATCAAAACGCTTAAAGAAAAAAATATCGATGCATCAAAAATTGTAATCTCCGGACCGTCCGCTGGTGCCCATCTGTCTTCCATCCTTGTGTATGATTCCCAGGTCCAGAAAAGGATGGGCGTAGATTTAAGTGGGGTCATTGGATTTATTGGTGTAGGAGGTCCATATAGTTTTTCCGCAAAGACTTGCATTTCTCTTAAGATGCTCCTGAATCAGCTGTTCAAAAAAATTTACGACCGGACCCAGGGCGAGCCTTGTTCCCTTATGACAAAAAGCTCCGTTCCCATGTTCCTGATTCAAAGCAGGCACGATGGTGTAATCGATTATTCCTGTGCGGAGCATTTTTGCAACCGTGCAAAGGAACTTGGAAATAAATGCGAACTGTATTCCGTTGAGGACAAGAAAAATACTCATTCCTGGTATACCGCCGGAATGTTCCTTGAAACAAGGGAGCAAAACAAGACCCTGGATAAATTTTTATCCTGGATTGAAAATGAAATGAACTAGATTTTTAAGGAACAATTGGAAAGGGCAGAATCCATTACAAATTAGCCCCCGTTTTGATAAATATTCTTCCATATATATGATAAATATCTGCTGACGAATTTTGGCATGGCGCACAAAAAATGGAGTTTGCGGTGGGGCTAGGGTATTTTCAATACTGGAAAAATATGATAGAATACTGGGCATCTGGTAGAACTGGATGTTCGTGAAGGAAAAATCCGCACGATTATTTTAATATTTTCAGAGGTACTAAAATGGCATTAGTTTCAGCTGTTGAGATGGTAAAGAAGGCTAAGGAAGGCCACTACGCAATTCCTGCATTTAACACAAATAACCTGGAATGGACAAAGTCTATTCTCGCTGGTATCCAGGAAGCAAAGTCACCTGCTATCATTCAGACAAGTGAAGGTGCTGCAAAGTACATGGGCGGATACAAGGTTGTTGTTGATATGGTCAACGATCTTTATGTTTCAATGGGAATCACAGTTCCAGTAGCTCTTCACCTTGACCACGGAACATACGAAGGAGCAAAGAAGGTTATCGAAGCTGGTTATACATCAGTAATGTTCGACGGATCACACTTTGATTTCGACGAAAATGTTGCAAAGTCAAAGGAAATCATCGAATTGGCACACGCAAAGGGAATGTCTGTTGAGTGTGAAGTTGGTGGAATCGGTGGTGAAGAAGACGGTGTTGCTTCAGAAGGTGAACTTGCAAATCCAGAAGAATGTAAGAACATTGCATCTCTCGGAGTAGACTTCCTCGCAGCTGGAATCGGAAATATCCACGGAAAGTACCCAGCAAACTGGAAGGGACTTAACTTTGATCAGCTTGACAAAATCAACAACGCTGTAGAAGGAAAGCCACTTGTTCTCCACGGAGGTTCAGGTATTCCTTTCGATCAGGTTCACAAGGCTGTTACACTTGGTGTTTCAAAGGTAAACATCAATACAGAACTTCAGCTTGAGTTCGCTGCTGCAACACGCAAGTATATCGAAGCTGGAAAAGATCAGGAAGGAAAGGGATACGATCCACGCAAGCTCTTGAAGCCAGGTTTCGATGCAATCACAGCAAAGGTTATCGATCTTTGTAAGGCATTCGGTTCAGCTGGACAGGCTTAATCGATTTGAAATATAAAGCTTGACTTTATGAGTCCCGGTTACTTTTTTGTGGCCGGGATTTTTTATATGTGGACCTCCATAAATTGCAATCCTTGGAGTGGTCCATGTATTCGATGCAAAGGAAATGACATGACAGAAAAAACTTTTATACTGCTGATATTTATTTACGTTGGCATTAATCTGGCGTTGTTTATTCTTTATAAATTTACAAGCGGAATAAAAATCCTGCACCGCATAATTTCAGTCTTAAACAGTCTGGCGTTCTGTTGCCTGCTCGGATATGGATTCTACCGGGCGAATCCTTTGTTCGTGGTTTTTGTTCCGGTGGTGCTTTTGATTGCCTATCCTCTGTCCTGGGGGCTGAACAAGGAACTGTCGGAGGATGATTTGGCTTCCCTGGTGGCATTGCGGTCGCCCTTTCCAATAAGAAATGAAGATAGAAAAAAAATCAAACTAGGCTTTGCGCGGCTTGGAACGTTTCCATTTTTTTATCTGCTGGATTCGTGGAAAAAATAGCGCTTGCGTTGGGGTTCGTTCATCGATTGACGAAAATTTTTCCAAGAGAGGAGCTGCATGAAAAAGTTTTTCATTGTACTGATTTCAGTTTTTGTTTTATTTGCTCTTTTTTCTATCAATAAAATTTTTAAGGTAATCAAAAATTGTGAAGTGTATGAATATAACGAAAATGGAGACTTGGTTTACTCCCGGCAGGATTCAACTGAGGAATTTCGTTTTTATGATGAAAATAAAAATCTGGATTATATTAAAACGGTTTTCGAGAAGAATGTTGATTACACTTTTTATGATTACAATGATAAAAATGAATTGACTGCAATCAGATATACGAAGGACAATAACAAAATAAGTTTCGAATATAACGGCGCGGGTCAAAAAATTAAAGCGATATTGAATGATGGAATCAGGGTTTATGAATATTCTGAAAATGGATTGCTTGAAAAAGAGATATTGCCGGACGGAAGAGAAGTGTCCTATTTTTATGAAGACAATAAACTTGTTATGGAAAAAAAATCTGACGGAGAAGAAACAATCTACGAATATAACAGCGACGGAATGAAATCAAAAAGGATTAATAATGATTCGGTCGTCGAGTACACATATTTTAGTGACGAACCAGATAAAATAGAAAAATTTATAATCAGGACAGGTGACACAACGGAAGTACTTGTCAACGACAGGTATGATAATATAATTTACAGCCAGCTGAATAATTTTGGTACGAGATATTATTTGACGTACTCGAAAAAGTTTTATCCTGATGGAAAGCTCAGGAAATTAAAAATCTATAACTGGGCTGTTGTCACTAAAAAAATCAAATGAAATTGCGTCACAGAAATTGAATTAATCATGGAGTGAAAAATATTTTTCCATTTTTATTTTGAAAGCAGAAAAATAAATGCAATAATCTTTTGAAAATAATTGTTCGGATGTCCAGCCGCTACGCGTTGGCCTACGCCTATCCTTTTTTCAAAGACGTTGTCTTTGGGAACTTTTTCAACTGCGTTGGACTGTTTAAGCTACGCTTATTCGTTTTTTGAAGGCTGCGCCTTCAAGGTCCTTTTCATGTTCGGACATGGGGCAGCAAGGAGGGAGGCGGAAGCCCTACTCAGAAGCGAGCTCC
>JAZUKJ010000106.1:0-3672 GCA_045643225.1 Treponema sp.
AGAGTTCATCACAAAGAGAATCGGCCACGGTTGGGAAACAGATTTGACAAAGCTCAAGGAACTGGAAAAGTTTGCTGATGACGAGGAATCTCTCAACGCACTCATCCAGATTAAGCAGAACAACAAGGACAAGCTGGCTGATTACCTCAAGCACACACAGAATGTTCTCATCGACTCAGAGACAATTTTTGATACACAGGTAAAACGTCTCCACGAGTACAAGAGACAGCTTTTGAACATTTTCCACATCATGTATCTGTACAACAGAATCGTTGAGGATCCAAACTTCAACCCACCTGCCCGTACATTTATCTTTGGTGCAAAGGCTGCTTCAGGATACCGCCGCGCAAAGTCAATCATCAAGCTTATCAACACAGTTGCAGAAAAGATCGTAAGTGACCGCAGAGTACGTGGCAAGTTGAACGTTGTGTTCGTAGAAAACTACCGCGTTTCTTTGGCGGAAAAGATTATCCCGGCATCAGATGTTTCAGAGCAGATTTCCACAGCAGGATACGAGGCATCCGGTACATCAAACATGAAGTTCATGATGAACGGGGCCTTGACTTTGGGAACATTGGACGGAGCAAACATTGAGATTGTTGAATCAGCAGGAAAAGAGAACGCATTTATTTTCGGTCTCACTTCTGATGAAATCATCAAGATCAACACCGAGCACAGCTACAACCCACAGAAATATCTGGACCGCAATCCATACCTGGCGCAGGTTGTTGAACAGCTTGTTGACGGAAAGACCTACGACAAGACTGGTCACCTCTTCCGCGAACTCCATGACTCTTTGTTGTTCGGAGTTGAAGGACAGAGACCTGACGTTTACTACCTCTTGGCAGACTTCGATGACTATGTTCGCGCTCAGGAAGAAGTTGCAGCAGCCTATGCCGACAAGAAGGGTTGGGCAAAGAAGACTTTGATTAACATCGCCAACAGCGGAAAGTTCTCCAGCGACCGTACAATCGAGGATTACGTCCGTGACATCTGGCACTTGAACAAGATTCAGGTAAAATAACAAGCTTCGGTGCAGGACGCCCGGGATAACCCCGTTCTGACCATGAAATCTAATACGGGTCCCCCGGAACTGAATACGGTTTCGGGGGACTTTTTTTGTAACGGGCATCTATAAAAAATACTTTTTAGAGATGCCTGCGAGTTTTAATTCTTGAAATACAATGAATTAAAACATCGCGTTTTCAAAGTTACCTCTAAAAATTGCAATTTTTGGAGGTTCCCTAATGAATATTTCTCTGACAGGTTTTTACTGGAAACGGAGTGAGAGTCCAAATGTGTTGAACAAAACACTCATTATGATTTAATATAATGGCATACTAGATTTTTACGGGAGATTAACATGAAAGTTTTAGTTATTGGTGGAGCCGGATATATTGGAAGCCATGTCGTAAAAGAGTTGATGGCAAAAGGACACAAGGTGACAGTGTTCGACAATCTTTCCAGCGGGCTCAGATGCAATCTTTTCCCAGAAAATGATTTTATTTATGGAAACATTTTGATTCAGGAAGATCTGGACGCAGCGTTCTCCCAGGGTTTTGACGCCTTTGCCCATCTCGCGGCCTTCAAGGCGGCAGGAGAATCAATGGTCAAACCTGAAAAATATTCAGTCAACAATATCACTGGAACCTTGAACATAATGAACGCAGCCGTCAAGTATGGTTGTCTTAAAATGATTTTCAGTTCATCGGCAGCCACATTCGGTGAACCACAGTACCTTCCGATGGATGAAAAACATCCGCAGAATCCAATCAACTATTACGGATTCACGAAGCTCAAGATTGAAGAGTTCATGACCTGGTACGACCAGCTGAAGGGATTGAAGTTTGCGGCCCTCAGATATTTCAACGCAGCAGGATATGACCCTGACGGAGTAGTGGCAGGACTGGAACAGAAACCGGAAAACCTTTTGCCAAGAATAATGGAAGCCGCCCTTGGTCAGCGCCAGCTTAAGATTTTTGGAACCGATTATGACACAAGGGACGGAACCTGTATCCGCGACTATGTCCATGTAACGGACCTTGCAAAAGCTCATGTCCTGGCTTTGGAATACATCGAAAAGAACAACAAGAGCCTGATGCTGAATCTTGGAACAGAAAAGGGAACAACAGTCAAAGAGTTGATTGACGCGGCAAGAAAGATTACAGGAAAAGAAATCCCTGCCGAATCAGCGCCACGACGCGAAGGAGACCCTGCAAGCCTTTACACATCAAGCAAACTGGCAAAGGACCTTATTGGATGGGAACCAAAGTATTCTGACGTTGATACCCTGGTTCGCACAACCTGGGAAGCATACCTGAAGCACAACTCATAATTTTGATTCTGGATTGACCTATGAAACTGGATTCGCCGGACTGTTTCGGTGGATTCAGTTTTTTTTTGAACAATAGATTTTAATCATCAGCAAAAAATCGAGAGGATTCAATGAAAGAAAATTTCAACAAACTGAAGAACTGGATTGAAGAACATACCCATGACATGGTGGAACTGGAAAGTCTTTTGACATCCATTCCAGCCCTGGCTCCAGAAAATGGCGGCGACGGTGAGCAAAAAAAATGTGACGCCCTGGAAAAATGGCTTATAAAAAATGGCATAACAAGCCTTGAACACTACGACGCTCCTGATTCAAGAGTCTCCAGCGGAAAAAGGCCAAACCTTGTCGCCACAATCAACGGAAAATCTGATGATTACAGAATCTGGATTTGCGCACATCTGGACGTGGTCCCTGTTGGCGAACTTTCTCTTTGGGAAAACGACCCTTGGACTGTTGTTGAAAAAGATGGAAAAATAATTGGACGCGGTGTCGAGGACAATCAGCAGGGACTTTGTTCCGGAGTTCTGGCGGCGCTGGCTTTCATAAAACTTGGAATCGTCCCTGAACACACAATCAAACTTTTGTTCATGGCGGACGAGGAAGTTGGTTCAACCTACGGAATGAATTATCTTTTGAAAGAACATTTGAATCTGTTCAAAAAAGAGGACCGCATATTGATTCCAGACGGTGGCGACCCGGAAGGCAAAACAATTGAGGTGGCGGAAAAAAATATTGCCTGGTTCAAGTTCCACACCATCGGAAAACAGTCCCACGGTTCAAGACCGGACCTAGGAAAAAATGCAAAACTTGCGGCGGCGGATTTGGCTTTGCGGGTGAACGATATGGAAAACTTTTTCAATCATCAGAACCCTTTGTTCGACCCACCCTACTCAACTTTCCAGCCAACCATGCAGCTGCAGAATGTGGAAGGCATAAACATGATACCCGGCGACGATGTTTTTTGCGCCGACTGCAGAATCAATCCGGAATATTCTTTGGCACAGGTCAGAGAGGAACTGACAAAAAGAGTTACGGCGGTGGAAGAAAAATACGGCGTGAAGATTGAAACAACGGAAGCCCAGGCAGAGGAATCAATAGCAACCCCAACAGACGCACCTGTTGTTCTGGAACTGTCAGAGGCAATCAAAACCGTTCACGGCCTTGAACCAAAAACAATTGGAATCGGAGGCGGAACAGTTGCAGCAGGAATGAGGAACCTGGGATTCAACTGCGTAGTCTGGTCAACACTGGACGAAACCTGCCACCAGCCAAACGAATACGCAATCGTAAAAAACATTGGACTTGATGCCATGACCATTGCGTATTTGGGATGTTAA
>JAZUKJ010000107.1:0-11131 GCA_045643225.1 Treponema sp.
CTGGAAAGTAGCTCTAGTTATAGCACCAACTAATAAAAATGGAATCTATGATTATCATTGGTACAGATTGAATGAAGGAGGTACATGGTCGCATAAACCAGGGGCATGGCCTGTAACAAATCTGGATGGAGCTGGTAATATTATAACAGATCCGAAAACTGCTGATAGAACTAGTGGTTAAATAACATATACAATATTTGTAGGATATTTTGAGGTAGGAAAATGTGGAATAAACGAATAGTAATTTTGAGTATATTGGTATTTGTAAATACTTTTATATTCGCGGAAAATAATATGAAAAATATTGAAGAATTAAAAATAGGGACTTCATGGTCTGAAATTCATAAAGAGTTTGGAGAACCTGATTCCTACTTTGACTTAAACACAAATCTTTTAGGTATAATATATAAAAAATCTGCTACAGAATATTACAAATTATATTTTAGATTAAATAATAAGTTATGGAAACTAAGTAAAATTATAAATGGTGAAGAATGTATAATCTTTCTTGATACAAGAATTAATTAGGATTTTTGAAGGTTCTGAAAATGGTGTTGCATATACAATATTGAACAGTATTATCGGATGGAAGACTTGACTGGAAGGCGGAACTAAAGTATGCCGGTCGGGAAGCTCTGCAGACTTTTAATGGCGATTTCGGTGCCGACTTCATGCTTGAGGCGGAAAACGATTTTGCAGAAGGCAGATACTTTAATGCAACGATACATTTTCTGGATGCATGTGCGGAAGCGTTTTTTGATATTTGGGCAATTGACAGGATTCTTTCCCCTGAAGCAGGGCTTACAAATAATGCGGCAAGGGGAACAAGAACTGATGTAAATTTACAAGCAGTAAATCAACTTTCGTCTGTCCTTGATATTGATAAAAGAATTGCCGAGGTCTTTTTCGAAATTGGAAAAAGATATCCAGAATCAGCTGTAACCCTTGCAAATAATTGTATAGAATATTGTAAAAACTTTGGTAATCCTGCTGTAATTTCAACGATTTTTTCAAACATGAAAAAAAGTGGCGGTGGTAAAGTCCTAGGAGATGTTATGAACTATGTGTCAGAACTAATAATCAGTATTCCATACAGAACAAACGAAGATAAGGATCTTTTTATGATATTGACTCAGATTCAAAATTTCGCAGGAACATTTCGGGATTGAAAATGAAAAAAATTGTTAGACTGTTTTCACAATTTGTTGACGAAAAAACTTTGAAACAGATATGGAAAAAAAAATCTAGGACAATGGTGCATGAGGAAGAAATGCAGTATGTTTTAGTCGCATATTTAAATCCAGAACAAAATCTGGAGGACCTTTCCAATCATGTTTTTTTTGTGATGAACCAATTTGAATACAAATTTGAAAATGCTTTGGGAAATATTTTCTTTTTCAAATCCCATGACAAGCGGTTCAAAGATATTTCTATTAGCGATGTAAAAATTTTGCAATATATTGGAAATATAAAACATACATTTCTAAGCAAACGAATTGATTCATACAGTTTTGTCGTAGAATTTTCTTTCAATGAAAATCTGTTTGAAAAACTCCTGGAGGTTGAATATGGACATTGCATGAAAATGGAAAAGGAGACTGACAATGAGAATTGATTTAAAATTATTACGGAACCAGGCACCAATAAAATGTGACATAGTTGTCGCCTTGATAAAAAAAGATTTCTTCAAAGAATCATTCTTAAAAAAAATTGTATCCAAATACAAAAGGAATGGATATTTTGCATCATACAACTTGGTCGAAAATTTTTTGTACATGTATAAGGAATCCGGCAAAAAAAAGGCAATAAAAATAAAAAACGTAAAATCAATTATAACAACAAAAATAATTGTCACAAAAAATATCGGGACATACGATTCCATAAAGTTCTCGATGATTTTTCCATTGACCCAGGAAGAAATAAAAATCTTGTTTAGTCTTGATTATGGTGAAAGTTGCGTAATCTAAAAAGGGCACCAGTTTAACCAAAATCAAAATTTAGTGGAATTACAAAAAATCTTAAACCGACAGTACACACGGCTCTCCATAGTTTGGAATCAGGCTGTCGTGGGTCATAAGCATCATGTTTTCTGTTTTTGCCTGGCAGATGAGAATCCTGTCAAAAGGGTCTTTGTGAATCTGGCAGTTGTCTGGATAGTTCAAAGTAGCAAGCGCGAGTGTATGTCTGGGCAACAAGGGAACGCACTTAAGATTTGCCTGCTGATTAAGGTCCATAATGACTTCCGGTTCGTATGGGAATGTCTCCGGAGATTTCAGATGCTTCATCTGTATTTCCCAAATGTTTATTGTGCTGTAATAGACCGTGTTAAGCGGATCAAGCAAAATCTTTCTGGCCTTATCGGTTAGTTGAGGATCATTCGTGTGCAGCCAAATCAGAATGTGGGTGTCCAAAAGGATTTTCATAATCTTTCACCGAACAAATCTGCAACCTCAGAATCTAAAAGGTTGATATTCTCTAGCTTTGGATATTTCCCATCTGCCAAACCGATAGTTGGATGCCCTGAAACACCGTCGTTTAGTCCCGCCAGAAATTCATCATCGTTGTAAACATTCTTGACGGGCTTCAGAACCAGATTTCCACTTTCAACAGAAAATTCCGCCTCGTCCTGAAAGTTGAACATTGAGAAAAAATATTGTGGAATTGTAATCTGGTGCTTGCTGGAAATTGACACACGTTTTTTTTCCGCTACAGCCATACAGAACCTCCTACTATAAAGTAAAGATTCTTTACTTTCAAGAAAATGATAACATTTTTCACGAAAAAGTCAAGCAAACAAATTGATTTACTACAAATTTTCTGTTTAACAATCTTTCACTTTTGTTTCCTCCCACACACAGCAATGGCGGATTGTTGGGAGCAGTCCAGATTTTGGCCCAAAAATGGAGAAAATTCACTGTTTTCATCCATAAATAAGGCCAAAATCGACCGCTGTTGATGGAAAATTTTCTAAAAACACTGGACTGAACCGCGAGTTTCTGTTAAAAGTATAGTGGTTTGGATGCAAATTGGCTGAGTTGTTCAGACAAACGCCAATTTGTTCTGTGCCATGGGGAACAATCCGATTCGGTATGTGGATCCGGATGGAAGGCTTACAATTACTGATGATGGCAGTTATGTATTTTTGCCAGAAGTATATTCGGATGGAACAACTATTTATCGAACAGAAGACTCTCTTTTGTATGGTAAAAAAATTCGCTATGTTTACGGTCTCATCATAGCAAATGATGGAACAAAGATAAAAGTTCGATACAAGCCAAATAGGGATATCTGTATTGGTGAAAATTCAGACTGTCATGGCAGTACATTTACATATGGGCTTTTTTGGATTGACAATACCGAAGTTGAAAAAATATTGAAGGGAGATGGATATAAATCAGTATGGACACCATCTCCCGGAAATATAATGATTCAAAGAAATGAAAACGGAGACATAATTCATTCTGCTGAGGTTATATTTTTTGACAGACAATCCAATCAAGTACTTGTCAAAGAGTCCATGGGAAATAAGGTATTTGCAGACGCTAATGGCAACGTTACTAAGACAAGATTATTTTTATATAAAATAAATAGGTTGACCGATTCCTTTTATATAAGACCAGAAAATGTAATAGTACAAGAAATTCCGTCATACAATAGGGGAGATTTTTATGAAATTTGGGACGAACTTAATAATTAATTTTTTAATTATAATGATGCTAACAAGCTGCAATCAATATAACAAAAATTTTAGAGTAGAAGAATCTATATATAATTTTCTGAATGAAGTAGATTATGAACTTTTGAAAGATATTACCTATGTATCAGTGTCGGAGAGTCATAAGGAATTGGCAAAAAATATTTGCTTGAATTCTGTTGACTATTCTATTGTGTTTAAGGATTCTCAGTTAAAAATTATTATTACCTATGATGATGATTTTAAAACCGCCGAAGGATATTCAACAAAAACAAATATTTCAAAACTTTTACAAAATGGCAGAAGAGATTTCTATGTGGAACCGGACCTTTACATTTTTATACTGCTAGACAATAATTGGAGAGCAATCATAAAAAGTGATTCTGAACTATATCCTTCTGAAAATGTTTCTGACTACAAAATAATTGGATTTTGCAAAATAGACGAGGAGTACAGCAACGCAATTACCGTCGACGAATGGAAACAAAGAATTTCAAAATGGTATTTTGAATAACACAGTGCAATTGATAGAATCTTTGGTGATTTTCAATTTTTCTGGTTCGAGTAATCGCAGAAAAAAGTTGTAAGCATTTAGCCTGATTATCCTATCGGTATAAAGGAATCTCTATCCCTCCCATCTATTCCCATCAATGGCGGATTGTTGGAAAAATTGCTAGAACACTGGACTGATTTGTGGGTTTCTGTTAAAAGTATAGTGGTTTGGATGGATTTCGGGTAAGTTGCGCAGACAAACGCCAATTTGTTCTGTGCCATGGGCAACAATCCGATTCGGTATGTGGATCCGGATGGAAGATTTGAGGTCATTTTCCAATACTATAAAAATACCTTAATGAACATGGCTATGGCCTCAAGGATTTGTCATACGATTCATGCCAAAAGGAGATTTTTAATGCTAATTGGCGACAAAAAAAGATTTGCAATAGAAATGAAGTTTGATGAATTTTATGATGACAATTTTATTGCTTCCGGTTCATTTCGTATGTATGTCAATAATTTTGCTTACGGATACGAGGGATCGCATTCAACTACATTTTATATGATAGCGGTCGGATTAAAAAAGTTGATGGAAGAAAATGTTATTGTTCCAAACATTTTTAAGTCTTATACGGATTATGAAATAGCTAGCACATATCAAATGGTAACTTTTGAAGGAGACGATTTATTATCAGACAACTATTTAGGAATTTCAAAGGAATCTTTTCGCACTAGCTTTTTTGATTTTAGGTGGTACACGGAACAAGCATTTGACGATTGCAGTTTTATGTTAATGTTTAGAGATGAAAGGAATGTAAAATTAATTGGTTTTCAAATGCCAGTGGAAACACATACTATTGAAAATGTAAAAAGTATAGAAATTCCAAGAAACGAGTTTGATGATGTTATAAGAGAGTCTTATAATAAACTTATGGAAGCCAGAGAATTAAACAATAAGATTAAGTAGCCTTTTTTAGCTTTCTCTCAATTTCCATATCAATGGAGCTTATTCCCATCAATGGCGGATTGTTGGGAGCAGCCTAGATTTTGGCCCAAAAACGGAGGAAATTTGATGTTTCCTTCCATAAATAAGGCCAAAATCGACCGCTGTTGATGGAAAATTTTCTAAAAACACTGGACTGAACCGCGAGTTTCTGTTAAAAGTATAGTGGTTTTGTGCTGACGGGATTGGGTTGGTCAAACAAACGCCAATTTGTTCTGTGCCATGGGGAACAATCCTGTCAACTATGTGGACCCGGATGGAAGGGTTTTGAATTCCATTTTTGAGAAGCAGTTTGTTCAGGAAGTGCTTGGCGAAAAATGGTTGGATGTGTATGAGAAAACTCTATACATATCTGTTCCTGAGGGACGTTCCGGGTCATTTCCTATAATGCAAGGTGTAATTTTCTATTCCAAGGACGTCTATGATGATCCTATGAATTCCGGAGAAAGAGGTATAAATACATTTATTCATGAAATATATCATCAGGTACAATATTGTACAGACTTGTGTGCGTTTCCAAATTTAATCAAGGAATTTTTTATTAATGAGGATGTAGCAAAGAACGGAGTTTTCTTAGGGTACGAATATACTTCTGCAAATAATTTTATTGGAACATCAATAAAAAAGATTTATGACGGAAATCCTGTTATGAACTATGTGTATAATTATGATACGGACAATTTGTCAAAATATACGTCTTTGAAAGATCTTCCGTTTTATGAATCCAGGGCAGAGTTTGTCGGAGATTTTGCAGAAATGTATTATAAAGTTCGATATCTAAACGAATTAAGTTACGGAAAGGAATTGAAACAAATGGCTGAAATATTAAAAAATTCGGGATTTAACACGGAGGCAGTAATATGGGCTCAAGAAAGATTTTAGTTTCATTGTTCATAGTAATTTTATTTTTGGAAGCTATTTCATGCACAGGAAACAACTATAAGGGAAATGTTCTAAAAAATGCTTATATCGTAAACAATACTTTATATGTTCAATTAGATCATAACAATGGAAAGGTTGGCAAAATAAAAAGAATTGAAGTCGGTAAAAACATACCCCCTGCAAAAGTTACGAGTATAGAAAACTCAGAAGGTCTAATTACCATAATGAGTGATTTAGAAGAAAATTTTATCAACTACAAAAATTTTGAGCATTATGAGATATATGTTAGTTGGTTTGGAGGAGGATTAACAGCAGATAGCGTTTATCAGGATGGAAGATTCCATATATTAAAAGAAAAATACAACAACGGAAGATGAATCAAACTTATAGCTGCACTATACATTAATTTTTTTGTATAGCTAAATTTTCGCCTCAAGTTATTCCGGACAATAGTTGATGTTACAGCAAAGTTATTCCCATCAATGGCGGATTGTTAGGAGCAGCCTAGATTTTGGCCCAAAAATGGAGAAAATTCACCGTTTCCTTCCATAAATAAGGCCAAAATCGACCGCTGTTGATGGAAAACTTTCTAAAAACACTGGACGGAACCGCGAGTTTCTGTTAAAAGTATAGTGGTTTGGATGGATTTCGTGTAAGTTGCGCAGACAAACGCTAATTTGTTCCATGCCTTCGGCAACAATCCTGTCAACTATGTGGACCCGGATGGGAGGATAGACAGTCGCCTTCCAAATTTAGCAAACTATCCTGATGATGGGGGCAGAGGGCCGCTACCTAAAACTTACAACAATAACCTCTCAGAGTTACGAACTCTGGCGAGGGAAATTAAGTCCAGCGATATGGCCGGAAATCAGCATATATATTTTAAAGGGTATGCTAGCGACGGATGCTTTGCTCGGGCAAGCATAATTGCAAATTATTTAAGGGAAAAAGGATTCAAGGTTAATTATGCGTATGCAAACCATCCAAAAATGCCAGGCGGTGACGGATACTTCGCCTACCATATAGCTGCCTGCGTAGAAATTGACGGTGAAAATTATGTAGTCGATCCAATTTATAATCATGAAGGACCCTACTCAGGTTTGTCAAAATTTTCTCAGTGGCTGGATTTTCAGGAACCCTTGAATGATATCTCGTACTTAAAAAAATCTGATATCTACTCTGGATATGATTCACAGGGTAATCCAATTGAGAATTTTGCGTTTATACCTTTCTATAAAAATGAAAACAGGAATAAATTGCTTACGGCACCAGAATTTGCAGAGAAATTATTGAAGCATTATAAGGATACGTACAATCCACAAACAAAACATGGAGATTTTAAATATGAAGGATTTTAGAAAAACAGTTCTGATAATTTTGACTATTTTTTTTATGGGAGTTACAATGACCTGCGCAAATGGTAAGAAAGATAATTGTATAATTTTTTGGGATTACAATCCGGACTTATCTCTCGAATATTTGGAATCCACATCCTACACGGATTGCGTCAAAGAATTTCATGAGTACATTAAAATAGATTTTTCTGAAATTGATAAATTTGATGAAGATACACAAGTGTTTACGTTAAAAGAGGATTTTAAAAAAGCAAGCTTCGGACATCAATATTATGCTTCTAAGGATGGAAAATTATTTGTATCAATTGTTGTTGATGGAAAAATAATTCTGAATGCTGTAAATGGATTCGTTTTTTTATTTTTAACACCTTCAGATAAAATTCCTAATGAAGTGGAAAATATGATTTACCTTCATGACGAAAAATATATCTTAATTTCAAATAAACTTTATGATGTTTTTATTAAAAGGGATACTATAAGCAAAGAGATAAAAAAAATAATCAGCGAAAAAATAAAATAAGTTGAACTTGTTTTGATTATAATTCCGTTATGCATCATCGACAAGATATAACAAAATTTCCCGCCCCCCCTTATTCCCATCAATGGCGGATTGTTGGGAGCAGCCTAGATTTTGGCCCAAAAATGAAGGAAATTTACCGTTTCCTTCCATAAATAAGGCCAAAATCGACCGCTGTTGATGGAAAATTTGCTAAAAACACTGGACGGAACCGCTGGTTTCTGTTAAAAGTATAGTGGTTTGGATGGATTTCGGCTGAGTTGCGCAGACAAACGCCAATTTGTTCCATGCCTTCGGCAATAACCCAATTAAGTATACAGATCCTGCAGGATGTTATGATGAGGAAAATGGATATACAAAGCAGGAAATTAATGATTTCAAAAGAATGAATACAAAAGATCAATTGGCATTTTTAAAAACTGAAGTTAATAGTGTTACTGTTGGTACAAGTTCTGCTGGAGCAAAAGCCAGATTTATGCGAACACAATTAAAAGGTGCAATGAAGTTGCATGACCTCTTTTTTAGTTATTCCGGTGATGAGAAATTTATGAATGAGGATTTAAGGAATTTCTTAAACTTGAATTCAGATGGGGTAAATCATTATTCATTAAAAGATGTTAAAGAAAAAGAAGTTGGATGGTTTCAGATGATTCCATATCTTGGGGACAACGAACATCAGGAAAATCAAAATGGTGGAAGAAATATAAAATTCTGCAACAAGGATGGTCGAGAAGCCATTTTTGATGCCCAAGGAAATTATATTTCTACAGGTCATGATGCCGCTACATATAATTATGGATATGTAGCTAATTTGAATCCGTATTGTATTGCATTAGGAAGCAGTCATGGACAATATGACATAAAACCATTTTATAGGAAAATGGGTACACAACCTTGGTATTGGTCAATGAAGGTTGGTTCAAACTATGGATTTAATTCAAGGTAGGATGAAGAAATGAAGTCTAACAGTAAGTATTTTAAAGCAAGATATATTATATTAATCATAATCTGTGTTGTGTGTTTTATTCTTTTTCGAACGCGAAAAGTTTATGAGTTCTGTGATACAAAGGGAAGTTCTACAACCTATTTTACAGACGAGCAACTAAAAGGTTTGGATAAATCGGATTCAATCCTTGCAATAGTTCCTTGCGATGTAATGTATATTAAGAGAAATAGTCTTAGTTTTGATATATTTTCTCTAAATGATTTTAAGACTTTTAAAATCAAAACCATTAAAGTTGTTTACGATGGAAGAGAAAAAATATTTAAGCGCAATATTTCATATGATTTGGATTTCGAAAATCCAAATTTTATAGAAACTGTTCAATACAATGTTGAAGGCAAAATCATCAATGGATATAAGAAAACAATATTTGCACCCTTTATGAATTTTAAATATTGCTGGGTAAATTTTTATGATCTGTTTAAATGGACTCATCCGAAAATTGGTTCGGAATTTCCGGTTAAAATGGTCGCAGAATATTCATTGGATAATCGAGAATATGTTCAGGAAATGGAATACATAGTAAAATGTGAGGAATCATATCCATCACATTTATATAAACTTTTTCTCCGAAATTTATAATATAGAATCTAGAAACTATTCATTATACCATGATAACAGATCCCCAAGACTTATTCCCATCAATGGCGGATTGTTAGGAGCAGCCTAGATTTTGGCCCAAAAATGGAGAAAATTCACTGTTTTCTTCCATGAACAAGGCCAAAATCGACCGCTGTTGATGGAAAATTTGCTAAAAACACTGGACGGAACCGCGAGTTTCTGTTAAAAGTATAGTGGTTTGGATGCAAATTGGCTGAGTTGTTCAGACAAACGCCAATTTGTTCAGTGCCATGGGGAACAATCCGGTAAGGTATGTGGACCCGGATGGGAGGGCGGCTTGGCAAATATTTAAAACAATGGATGAAGCGGCCGAAGATTTTGCAATATCTTATAATGACGATTCGATTCGGAATGAAATTGAAATAGGAACCTTGATTCATGTAACCCGTGATAACAAATTTTACTACGAGACTCCATATACAGATAATGAAAAACAAAGAGTACAGCATACAATTGATAGCAAGGATAAGACAATAGTTGCTATAGTTCATACGCATGGCAGTTATGGTTCTAGAATGCTTTCAGAGTTCTTTTCTTTTGGAGAGGAAAATTCTGATTTAGCAAACGCTCAAAAATCCAATCTTGTATCATATCTTGTTACACCGGGTGGAAAATTATTAAAATACATTCCAACCGGGGATTATTATTGGAACTCAGTTGGTATAATTGAGTCAATAGAAAATAAGTTAATTCCAAGTGATGTAAATGCAAAGGAACGTCGGCGTACTAATGTTGATGCAAATTTAGGAAAAAAGGACCATTACAAAGTGAGGAAGTGATCATGAAAAAAAATTTTATATTATTCATTTTAATACTTTTTGTTGCAAAAAATTTTATCTTCGCCGACGAAACTGATAAACTTCTGCTTTCGATTGTCAAGAACGAAGTACAACAATATGGAAAAATGACAGATATTTTGGAAGAGGCTTCTAAATCAAAAGAATTCGTAATAAAAATGACAGACAGTTTAGTAGAGGCACTTGGAATAAAACAAGAAGGATACTATTTCAGCAGAGTCATAGAAGATGAAAATAATATGATTGTTGTCTATAAAAAAGATTCTATAGGAGTAAAGATTATAGATGAAACAAAAATTGTGTACACAAATGAAAACGGAACAATGTTTTTAATTCTAATTGATAAAAATGGACTGAGCATTGAAGCTACTATATATTTTTAAAAATTAGTTTCCCTCTAGCCCTGGGTATAATATTCATCTACAGTTTGGAAATTCGTTATTCCAATCAATGGCGGATTGTTAGGAGCAGCCTAGATTTTGGCCCAAAAATGGAGAAAATTCACTGTTTTCTTCCATAAACAAGGCCAAAATCGACCGCTGTTGATGGAAAATTTTCTAAAAACACTGGACTGAACCGTGAGTTTCTGTTAAAAGTATAGTGGTTTGGATGGATTTCGTGTAAGTTGCGCAGACAAACGCCAATTTGTTCCATGCCTTCGGCAACAATCCTGTCAACTATGTGGACCCGGATGGGAAGGCGGATAAAGTTTATGGTATCACATACATTTCAGCAAGTACAAGTAGTGTTCAAGAAAATATAAA
>JAZUKJ010000108.1:0-11376 GCA_045643225.1 Treponema sp.
AAACAGTTTTCAGCGCAGGGTATGGAAGCCCCACGCAGTGGTCCACCGCAACGAAGTGAGGAGGATGAGCGGCAGCGAAGGCTGGAACACCCGTTAAGCGCCCCACATTATCAGGAGTCAATTTATGTCTAACCAAAATAAAAATCTTTTTCCGCAGAGGCCGGAATCAAAACCGGTTATTTACGCTTATTCGGACCCAACTTATCCGGGGATGCTGAAGGTGGGGTACACAACGCGAAGGGTCGAGGAGAGGATGCGTGAACATTATCCAACTCTCAGGCCTGGGACTGCGGCTCCTTATAAAATTGAGTTGACGGAAAGTGCCATGTATTGCGACGGCGGTTCCTTTATGGATCACGATGTCCACCGGATGCTGGAGAAAAAAGGGTTCAGGGCAATCAAGGGTTCCGATGACAAAAAGACTGAATGGTTTAAATGTTCGGTGGAGGATGTGAGGGCCGCCATTGTTGCGGTTAAAAATCACACCGACAATGTGGAAAACAGGACGCAGACTTTTGGGATGAGACCGGAACAGCGTCGTGCGGTGGAAAAGACTTTTGATTATTTTGTTTCGGCAAAAAAAGAGCAACCGGAAAAAGCACCGAAATTTTTATGGAATGCAAAGATGCGTTTCGGTAAAACTTTTACTTCGTATCAGCTGGCAAAAAAAATGGATTTCAAGCGGGTGCTGGTTTTGACTTTTAAGCCGGCTGTCCAGTCTGCGTGGAAAGATGATTTGCTGCATCATGTGGATTTTGAGGGATGGCAATTTATTTCGCGTCCAAAGTTTTCCGGTGAACCGAACATTGAAGAGCAGTACGAGGCGGCGGATAAATCAAAGCCGATTGTCTGTTTTGGAAGTTTTCAGGATTTTCTTGGGACTAACGAAAACGGTGGAATAAAAGCGAAGAACGAATGGGTTCACACCACCGACTGGGATTTGGTTATTTTTGATGAATATCATTTTGGTGCGTGGCGTGACAGTGCGAAAAAACTTTTTGAAAATGAGGATGAGGACCGGCTTTACGATGAAGAAATTTCTGATGCGGACAAGGCCTCGGTTGTGTCCAATGCGATTGATGAAAGCTGGCTTCCGATTACCACGAAATATTATTTGTATTTGAGCGGAACTCCTTTCCGTGCTTTGTTCAACGGTGAGTTTATTGAGGAGCAGATTTTTCCCTGGACTTACAGTGACGAGCAAAAAGCGAAAGAAGAGTGGGATAGCAGGGAAGGAAAAAATCCTTACGAAGCTTTGCCGCGGATTGTGATGCTTACTTATAAAATTCCTGACGCAATTCAAAGTGTTGCCCAGGGCGGTCAGTATGATGAATTTGATTTGAACGAATTTTTTTCCGCAACCGGTAAAGGAGGCGAGGCGAAATTTGTTCACGAAAGTTATGTGCAAAAGTGGCTGGACCTGATTCGCGGTTCCTACATGCCAATGACTTTGGACGATTTAAAGCTGGGCGGCGCAAGACCTCCAATGCCGTTCAGTAAAGGTCAGCTGCTGAATGTGCTTTCCCATACTTTGTGGTTTTTGCCAAACGTGGCCAGTTGTTTTGCCATGGCCAATCTTCTTGCTCAACGGCAGAACGTTTTTTATCATGACTACAAAGTGAATGTGTGCGCCGGAACAAAAGCGGGAATCGGTGTTGAAGCCTTGCAGCCGGTTTTGGATTCAATGGGAAATCCTCTGGAGTCAAAGACTATCACTTTAAGCTGCGGAAAGTTGACTACCGGTGTAACTGTTAAACCCTGGACAGGAATCTTTATGCTCAGGAATCTGAGAAGCCCTGAAACTTATTTCCAGTCAGCCTTCCGGGTTCAGTCGCCTTGGGAAGTTCATGATGAAACCGGAAAATCGATTATCGTAAAAAAGGAGTGCTACGTTTTTGACTTTGCGTTGAACAGGGCGTTGAAGCAGATTTCCGATTATTCCCGGAACCTGGATACGAAGGGCGGCAACCCTGAAAACAAGGTGGCGGAGTTTATAAAATTTTTGCCGGTGCTTGCCTACGATGGCTCAAGTATGCGTCAGGTGGATGCCGGAGAAATTCTTGATATCGCCATGTCGGGAACCACCGCAACTATGCTGGCAAAAAGATGGGAAAGTGCGCTGCTGGTTAACGTGGATAACGAGACTCTAAAAAAGTTGATGGCAAATCAGGAGGCGCTGGATGCTGTCAATAAAATTGTCGGGTTCCGTTCCCTGAATAATGAAATCGAAACTATTATCAACAAGTCGGAGTCAATCAAAAAAACGAAAACCGAAAAAGAGGAAAAACTTTCCCAGGCTGAAAAAAGGGAACTGTCGGAAGAGGAAAAAGAAATTAAATCCATGCGGAAAAGGATTCAGGAAAAGCTGATTAAATTCGCGACCCGGATTCCGGTGTTCATGTATTTGAGCGATTACCGGGAATATTGTTTGAGGGACGTAATTCAGGAACTGGAGCCGGAGCTTTTTAAGAGGGTCACTGGTTTGACGGTGAAGGATTTTAATCTTCTTGTGAGCCTGAACATTTTTAACGAAAGCCTGATGAACGATGCGGTTTACAAGTTCAAGCGTTACGAGGATTCCAGTTTGTCCTACACCGGAATTGATAAACACGCCGGAGAAAATATTGGTTTGTATTCGACGGTTCTTTCAAATGATGATTACAATCAGCTTAACGGAAAATGAATGAACATAATTGACAAAAAAAATCCCCTTCTACTTTTGTGCGGTAAAAGGGGATGGAGAATTTTTTGTTGTGCCGATGCCGATTATTTTTCAAAAGTTTCGGCGATGGTTTTCAGTAATTCAATTATGCTGAGTTTTTGCGGGCAGTGTCCCTGGCAGGCTCCACATTCAACACAGTCGGCAGGGGATCCGCTTTTCTTTTTTTCTTCGTTGTAGTGCCAGACATAATTTTCAACTCCGTATCTTTTTGATTCATTGTAGATTTCAAAATAGCGAGGAATGTTGATTTTCATTGGACAGCCGTCTGTGCAGTAACGGCAGGCGGTGCAAGGAATGGCGATCGTTGATTTAATCAGGTTTGTGGCCTTGTCGATGCAGTCCTGTTCATCCTTGCTTAACGGAACAAAATCTTTCATGAAGGACATGTTGTCTTTTAGCTGATCCATGTTTGACATTCCGCTAAGGACCACAAGGATGTTATCAAGACTTGCGCAATATCTTATGGCCCAGTTTGCAAGGCTGGCGTTTGGATTATAATCAGTGAAGATTTTTTTTGCGTCGGCCATAATATTTGCAAGACTTCCGCCCTTGATTGGTTCCATGATTGAAACAAGGACTCCATGCTTTTTGCAGATCTCGTAGCATTTTCTTGATTGAACGTTGTCGCTTTCCCAGTCCACATAGTTAATCTGAAGCTGAACCAATTCCACTTCAGGATGGGCGGTTAAAATTTCTTCAAGAACTTCGGCGGAATCGTGGAATGAAAATCCAGGGTGCAAAATTTTTCCAGCCTTTTTCATTTCCTGCATCCATTCAAAGGCCTTCATATTTTCGGCGGTCTGGAAAACTTCTTTGTTGAGGGCGTGGAGGAAATAGTAATCAAAATATTCGACGCAACATTTCTCAAGCTGCTTGTTAAAAATTTCATCCAGTTTTGAAGGGTCTGTCATGTTCCACAATGGCATTTTTGAAACCACCTGGAACTGTTCCCTTGGATAACGTTTAGCCACAAGCTGACCAAAAGCTTCTTCACTGTGACCGCCGTGATAAACCCAGGCCGTGTCAAAATAAGTGAAACCTTCCGCCATGTATGCGTCTATCATTTCCTTTGTTTTTTCCATGTCGATGTTTCCCATCGCCTCGTTCTGGGCATAGGGAAGACGCATAAGACCGAATCCTAGCTTTTTAATTGACATAATTTTCCTCCATAGAGTATTAATATTCTGAGGCTGTCCTAAAAGTATATTTTGTGGTGGTTGAGCTTGTCGAAACCACCACATTTACTGTGATTGTCGCTTCGACAGTTCAATGGCCACCATGGTCTAAACTTATTAGACAGTTCTATATTCTTTTATAACCCAATCAAAGTTTTTTAAATTCAGTGTTGCTCCGCAGTATTCACAGTGGCCACCGGTCAGCAAAGAAATTGGTGCGCCGCATCCTTTGCATCTAAAAGCGGATGGCTCGCAAATGGTTTTTGTTTTGCAGTCCGCTGATTTTTCTAGAACCAGCTGGACAGTTTCTTTTGATTCCACGAACCTTGAAGCGACAAGGTTTGTTAAAGACAATGTCATCTGCAAAACTATGTTCGTAAAGTCAGGACCAAAAGTTGCGCTCTTCATGTCTATGTCAATGACATCCATATCGACTGTTGAGGAATAATTTTTTAGCAGGTTGCCCAACTCAAGTTCCGAAAATACTGATACCATATCATTTGAATCAGCATAGTGGATGGCTGCCAATTTGTTCTGGATGTTGCTGTAAAAGAATTCTCTGGAAAACAGAGGGTCCTTTTGTTTTAATGCATCAATAATTTGCTGGTTTTCTTTTTCATGGCTTCTGGCCTTTTTTAAGAAACTTTTGCTTTCGTATACAACAGAGTTCTTTAGCTGGATGAACGGGAAGATAAAGAATGCAAAAAAAACGCTTCCCAGATATCCCAATGCGCCACCCATGAAAGCGGCTCCAAAAAAGGCTCCTGTAATTCTCATTGCAATATCGGCATCGCCTTTTGAAACGAACAGTATTGAGATGAATGAAATAATAAAAATAGGGATAGAGCAAATGGTAAAGGCTTTCCGGATATAGAATTTTCTTCTGTCCTTGTATTTTGCATATTCGATTTCATGGTCACGGCGGAAAGCGAAGTTGCTGACTTTTGTTCCCAAATCTTCCAGACAGAATTTTGTGTCACAGTAATCGCAGCCGTCCACAAGATTTTCTTTGCTGGCAGGGTTTCCGCAGTTTGGACAAATTATGGTTTTGTTTTCAAAATTCTCTTTCGCGTTCAAAATGTTGTAGTTTGCGACTTCGTTATATTTTTTTACAAACGTGATGTTGTTGAAACTGTAGGTCCTTTCCGCCTGGATTCTTTCTTTCGCTTCGGTGATGACATACTTTCCATCGAAATAGGAATCCTTTGTAATGGAAACGCCGTCATATTTTCTTCGTTCAACGCTGAGTCCCATTTGAACTCCCAGTTTTTTCATCCGCGTTTTTTGTAAAGAAAGAATGTGCCAGTAAAGTTGTGTGGAGGTGTGCTGCAGGGAACTGTTAATGCGACTGTTGTCTCCTCTAAAAAAATCCTGGAAACTTTTTCTGAAGTCCGTGATTAAAGAATCGTATTCGTCGGCATCTTCGTCGCCTTTTTGATCTGCTTTAATGAATTCATTTACTTCATCTTTTAATGATTTTTCCTTGTTGTTCCAGGCAGGGATACATAATTTCGCGAAAAATACTGCACTGCCAAAAAGCATAAGAAATCCGGTAATCAAAGTGAAAAGAAAACTTCCAACGGAATATTCCGCTCTGTTGGAAAATGCAGTGCTTGTCAATCCAAGACCAATAAAAAATGTAGCAAGGGTGATTGCAAGACTTTTAAATCTTCCCATTAATTTTTCCTTTGATAATTAGATTTATCTGAAAAGCAAAGACGTTCATAAAGTGCTGCGAATCTCTAGAAATCGCAAATTTTAGATCTGCTTTATTGAAAGGCTTTGGTTGATATAATTATAACACAGGTCCAAAAAAATACCCATCTTTAAATACAAAGATGGGTAATAAATTATTGTTTTATTGTTGGATAATATAAAAACAGATTTTTATGTGCGCAAATTAATTATAATCCTTTGGTGTAATTCTGATTGCGCTAATTAACTGTCCGTCTTTTCCGTAGTAACGGTGTTCGAATGTTGTGTTCAATTGTTTCAA
This sequence comes from Treponema sp., assembly GCA_045643225.1. Lineage (GTDB taxonomy): Bacteria > Spirochaetota > Spirochaetia > Treponematales > Treponemataceae > Treponema_D. The sequence continues at coordinate 5,894 of JAZUKJ010000108.1, forward strand.
TGCAATAATTGTAGCATCATTTACATTTTTTATGTTATTCACAAGGGTTGGTTTTAACAGGGATTCAAATACGCCGTCCTCAAAATTGTCCGCTGTATATTTGACCGCATAGTAGTAAATCAAAGTGTCGTCTTCGCTGGTGATTCCCCAGAAAATTGTTGCCTCGTCTACGGTCAATGGAAGCATTGTTTGGGTGGCTTTTGCACACTGCTGCAAAGTAGCTTTTGTTGATTCGCTTACCTTTGGTTTTGCAAAAAGTGACAGACTTGCGAACCCAAGAATTGTTAAAATAGTCAAAAATTTTTTCATCCTAATCTCCTGTAAAAAACGCATTTGCAAATTTGCGGTGGCTAATGAGTTTCTGGTAGATTCAGCAGTCTTTTGCCCTGACATAAATCCATTATGCAATCTAAACAAAGCTCATTAACTTTCTAAAATATATATCAAAATAAGAAAATTGACTATATGATTTTTGTGTACAACACCCGCTCTGCAAGGCTTTTTTCTGACTCAACCAACAGTTCGTGTTATAATTTGCTCTGCCGTAGTAATCTGAAACCATAAAAACAAGGAGTGTAAGATAAAGTCTTCCTAAATAAGGAATCCTTTATCTACCTGAAGTTTGCGTCGCAAACTTTTATATCAACTGCACATCCTTATTTCATTGCGGATGTGCTTAAAAAGTCAAATCGGAAATTGATATTTCCTCATTGACTTTTTATAGGAGGATAAGAAATGGATCAGGTAAAAATTGGAAGATTCATTGCTGAATGTAGAAAAGCACAGAATCTTACGCAAAGTAATCTGGCAGAACACTTTGGTATTTCTGACAGAGCCGTAAGCAAATGGGAAACAGGAAAATGTCTGCCAGATGCAGGCATTATGGTGGAGCTTTGTTCTCTGCTTAAAATCAACGTAAACGAATTGTTACAGGGGGAAAGAATTACTATGGAAAACTATGAATCAAAAGCTGAAGAAACAATTGTTGGATTATCAAAAATCAATGAGACAACCTCGAAGCGTCTTTTGAGTCTTGAACTTATTGTTACCACTTTGCTGGTCGTTATGATTGTTGCTGCTAATATAATTGTCGGAAAATTATTTCCTTCAAAATTGTTATTGGCAAACATCATTGGGATTTTAATAATTTTAGCATTTTCTTTTTATGCAATTCGGATTGAATCTGAAACCGGATATTACAAGTGTAAAGAATGCGGAACAACCTTTACACCAAAATATAAACAGGTTTTCTTGGCGCCACATATGGGATGGACTCGCAAAATGGATTGTCCTAACTGCGGAAAGAAAACCTGGAATAGAAAAGTTTTTAAGAAATAAGAATCGCAACCTATGGTTGCTATTGCTAACGAGTTTTGTCTTGGTCGCAGGAGGCTCCCATTTTTTGCTTTGCAAAAAAAATTCGCAACCTTCGGTTGCTTTCCGAGTTTTGCTTTGCTCACGAGGTTCGCATTTTTTTGCTTTGCAAAAAAAACAGGACGCAACCTGCGGTTGCTAACGAGTTTTGACTTGGTCGCGGAAGGCTCCCATTTTTTGCTTCGCAAAAAAACGTCAAAACTCGCACATAGATATGGAATTTATTTATGATAATGAGTACCACAGTAAACTATTATAATTGTTTTATTTTCTACTCTATAAACAATTCGATTTTCCTTGTCTATTCTTCTGCTCCAATAACCTGACAAATCTCCTTTCAATGGTTCCGGTTTTCCAAGTCCATCATACGGAGAACGCTCAATATCCTTCAGAAGATCATTTGTCTTTTTTAGCAATTTTTTATCTTGCTGCAATGTCAAATAATCTTGCCATGCAATATCGGTCCAAGTTTTTTTCACTATTCAACCTCAATTAGTTCATGCTCGGATATGCTTCCTTTTTGTAGTTGATTAACCGACTCTTTTAGGTGAGCCACATTTTGTTCTGTCCAAAACTTGTCATCACTGATTTTGTTGTCTCCCTCAACGGCAAAAGGAATCCTGTTTTCCCTGACAACCGCTTTCATAAAAATATTGATTGCACAAGAAAGGGTTAGTCCTGATGCTTCACAGAATTTGTCAAATGCTGATTTTGTCTGATTGTCAACTCTGACACTAAATGTAGCCATATAGCACCTCCTGTATCACAATATAATGTATACGGTTCTCTGGGTCAAGTCGCAAGTCGCAACCTTCGGTTGCTATTGCTAACGGGTTTTGCTTTGGTCGAATAAAACAAATGCTACCCGTTAACTTAAATCTTCCATCAGCAAAAAATCTTTTAATTTTATGTGACGCACAACACTGGTTGAATAATCCAATTCGTCTGTGGTTATGAGAATCTTTTGTGAAAGATTGTCAAGATTTGAAAATGCCCTGAATTCTCGTTCATAAGCTTTTTCATTTTGGACACTGAATGCAACTTGTATAAAATATTTTTTTCCTTCCTTTTCTGCAACAAAATCAACTTCACTTTCAAGATTGTTAAACACTTTTAGATTATAACCCATGTAAAGCAGTTCATTGTAAACAACATTTTCCAAATTGTGGTCCAAATCAAAACGTGAATCAGTACAACGCAATGAATTCAAAGACACATCTGCGTTATAAATTTTATTATAATAAGAAAGCTCGTTTTTTGTTCTGGTGGAAAATGGCTTTATCATATCAATACCAAAAGCTTCTTCAATATATTTAATATAATTTGAGACCGTATGCACTGAGCATTTTTCATTGTTGGCGCTTAAATAATCTGCAATTGATTTTGAGGATATTATTCTTGAATTTGAACGGAATACAAAATTGCAAACACTCCTAAACAAACTTTCTTTCTGAATGTTGTATCGCATCATTATGTCGTTATGAATAATTGTTTCATCCAAATCAAATAGATAATCTTTCATGGCGTCGTTGTCAAACTCCAGTCGTTTAGGAAAACCGCCCCACACAAGATAATCTGTAATTGAAATTTCTTTTTTTAATTCCTTTGCATATTCAAGAATTTCTTTGTAAACAAAAGGTCTGATTCTGAAAGACACATACCTGCCGCTTAATTCCTTTGTAAATTCTTTGGAAAGCAGTTTTGAATTGGAGCCTGTTATAAAAACAGAATTGTTTTCCAGTCGCAAAGTTTTACAAGCTTCTTGCCAATTTTCAAGATTTTGTATCTCATCTAAAAAAATAAAACATTTGCCTTCTTTTTTGTTGGCATCTACATAGTCTAAAAGAGAATCAATATCAGGAATCTGATTTTTTATACGACGGTTTTCAAATTCTAAGAAGATTATGTTATCCGTTTGTCGAGCTATTTCATCTCGAACCTGCTGTAGAACAATTGATTTTCCACAACGGCGAATTCCTGTGATGATTTTTATCAAATCTGAATTATAAAACGGTCGAATTTTTTTTATATATTTTTCTCTTTTTATCATACTTATGTCCCAATGCCTAGTTTACTGCAAGATTTGCATTTGTTCAAGCAAATCTTGCACTGGACTGCAAGATTTGTAACAGTTTTTGCAAATCTTGCAGTGGAGGGCGCAAGTCGCAAGTCGCAACCTTCGGTTGCTAACGAGTTTTGCCTTGCTCACGAGGTTCGCATTTTTTTGCTTTGCAAAAAAAACATCAAAACTCGGACATTGGAAATGGTTTCGCAACCTTCGGTTGCTAACGAGTTTTGTCTTGGTCGCAGGAGGCTCCCATTTTTTGCTTCGCAAAAAAACGTCAAAACTCGGACATTGGAAATGGTTTCGCAACCTTCGGTTGCTAACGAGTTTTGTCTTGGTCGCAGGAGGCTCCCATTTTTGCTTTGCAAAAAAAACAGCAAAACTCGCACATTGGAAATGGTTTCGCAACCTGCGGTTGCTAACGGGTTTTGCCTTGCTCACGAGGTTCGCATTTTTTTGCTTTGCAAAAAAAACATCAAAACTCGGACATTGGAAATGGTTTCGCAACCTGCGGTTGCCGATTTGCGCCCCTACAATCCCTAACGCGAAAACTTTCTACTTTAAAAATTCATATTCATAAACTTTTGCTTCAATCTTTTTTGCTAGGATTTTTTGTTTTGCCCGCAAATCTGCAATAAGTTCATTATATTTTTCGTCGGTAGAAGAATTGTTCATTTTTCCGCTTGGACCCATTCCTTGAAAGGCCGCACGGATATCGTAAAAAGATGCGTTGTTCGCCTCTTTTGTAACGTGCGGTTTTGAATAGTAATATTTGTAAAGTTCTTTTCCTGCTTCAAGGACGGCTTTTGCTTCCTCTGAAAACACAATTTTCTGGGAGCCGTCGTATACTGTGCTTTCTGTTTTCATGGATTCAAATTCGCCTGTGTCCTGCTTTTTCAATCGTCCTTTCATGAAGTCTGTCATGAATGTTGATTCAAATGCCTGCTTTGCGTTTACTTCGGATTCTGTGAAAGGAATCCAGTGGTTTGTGCCATGGGATGCAGAGATTCTGTTCTGACCATGAAGCAAAGTGTATGCAAGACAATCTGACTGGAATTCAAGGTCTGTTTTCCAGCCGTCGTTTGGATAGAGAAACTGGTCTCGGTCGTTGAGCCATTCTTGAGCAATACAATGTCTTACACTTAAATAAATACAAGAAACAAGGATATTATTTTTAGTAATTCCAAATTTTGCTATTCCTTTTGCATTTCCTACACCTTTGATACAATCCTTAAAATCAATATTGACATAATTTTGATGCTGAAAATCTGTCCCGATGCAACACATTGCAGATAATTCTTTTTCACATTTATCTACAAACAGCTTAAACCAATCATTTATTGTTTTATAATCAGAATAATCAAAGAATGTTTTCGGTTTCAGAATAATTCCATTTTCATCGTATACATCAGAAATTGTTTTATTAAAAATACAGTTTTCATTTGTGTTCCAAACAAAAAATCCTATCGGGAATTTTCCTTTAACATTATCAAAAGTATATCCAGGAACAATAAACATTTTTTCCAATTTTGCTTTGAAAATATTTCTAAAATCATTAAAATTTGGAGACTGAATATGCTTAACCTTAGAAAACTCTCCTATAATGCAACCTGGAATTTCATAATAGATTCGAATAAAGAATTGGACAAATAATTCTCTACCAGATTTGCCTAGTAAATTTATATAATCATTCCAAGTCTTATTTGTATTTGAAACATTTGTTTTATTTTCACCAGAGCCAGTCACTGTAGTTGCGGTTGCCGCTTCCGCATACGGAGGATTTATATAGATCACAAGCTTTTTTTTTTCATTTTCATCTGCAAGGATTTTTCTCAAAGCTTCCGGAACTTTTTCGCTCTGCAGGTCGTCGTTCAAAAAATCAAACTGGAAAATGTTGTTCTCAAAAAGTGGCAGAACGTTCTGGTCGGCAAGCTCCTGCATTATTCCAACATCGCCCTTGTCCAAAGTCGAGGCAAAAACATTCCGTTTGTTGGAAAGACCTTTCAGCAAATTTCCTGTTCCGGCACAGCAGTCCCAGATGTAA